>NZ_JANJZT010000034.1 GCF_024622975.1 Blautia caecimuris
TTTCAAAAATCGGCAGATTGACACTTTAGGAGATTCTATTCATTTTGAAATTACATTTTGCGGAAACTCAAGAAAAAGGAAAAAGAGTTCTGGTTCTGGTAAAAGAAAGGAAAAGCTTGCATATGATGGCTGAAGAAAAAATCAAAAATCCGACTATGACAGCAAACCCGATTTTGCTTCAGAAAAAATATGCTTGTGTTATTGAATGTTTTGCTAAACAGCAGGGATTTTCACTGGATACGGCATTGGGATTATTTTATCATTCTGAAGTCTATCAGTTAATGCGTGACGGTGTTTCTGATATGCACTGCATGAGTGATTTGTATCTTGCAGAGGAATTAAGACTGGAATATCAGATGAAATAATAAAAAGGCTATGCACTGCGTAGCAAATTGAGAGGGAGGTGTTACTATGACCATAGAAGAAATTCTTGCAGGGGAATCGAAGAATGTGGAGTTTAAAGAGAACCTGCCGGAGAAAAGTATCAAATATATGAAGTCTGTGGTTGCTTTTGCAAATGGAACCGGAGGAAAAATCATCTTCGGAATTGCCGATAAAACCAGAGAGGTTGTTGGCTTTGACAAGGAAGAGGTGTTCAAGAAAATGGATGCCATTGCCAATGCCGTATCAGACAGCTGTGAACCGGCAATCATCCCGGATATTACTTTACAGACGGTTGATGGTAAGACTGTCATCGTGGTAGAGGTTTCTGAGGGCAGACAACGTCCATATTATATCAAAGCTCTTGGTAGAGATGGTGGTGTGTATGTCCGTGTTGCCGGAACTACCCGCCTTGCCGATGAGTATATGGTAAAGGAGTTGTTGTTTGAGGGCAGTAACCGCTACTATGATCAGGCTTTATGTACTGGGTTAAATGTTACAGAGGAAGATATAGATGCCCTTTGCAAAGCTATGAAAGAGCAGGCTGTCAGAAATGCCCGTACAGAGGAACAGAAAGCAGTGATTAAAGATGTAGGCAGACAGCAGTTGCGCTCCTGGGGCATTTTGATTGAGCGTGAGGGAAAAGATTATCCGTCTAATGCTTTTGCTATTTTGACTGGTAACGTAGGACTTCATGTTGCAACCCAATGTGGTGTGTTCAAAGGGACAACGAAAGCAGTATTTGTTGACCGTAGAGAATATACCGGTCCGCTTTGGGAACAGATAGACGAAGCATTTCAGTTTGTTTTGAGAAATATTCATCTGGGTGCTACAATTGTGGGAATTTATCGCCAGGATGTTTATGAGATTCCACCAGATGCCATTCGTGAGTTGATTATCAATGCTATGGTACATCGTAGTTATCTGGATCATGGTACGATACAGGTTGCGGTATATGACAACCGATTGGAAATCACTTCTCCGGGAAAGCTGCCAATGGGACAAACGATGGAGCGTATGAAAGAAGGCTATTCTAAAATCAGAAATGAAGCCCTTGCCCATGCGTTTGCCTATATGAACCTGATTGAGCATTGGGGGAGCGGCATTCCGAGAATTATTGATAAAGTAAAAGCTGCCGGATTGCGGGAGCCGGAGTTTATTGGTGGCGAAGTAGATTTGCGTATCAATATTTATAGAGGTCAGGTTGATACAAATAACGCCATGATTAATGCCAATGGCACTGGAAATGGCATTAATGGCGTTAATGATACCGAAAATGGCACTAATAGTATTGAAGTGCCGCTTAATAAGGAACAGACGCAGATAGAAAAATTGTTGCAGCTTATAGAGAAAAATCCGTCTGCAACACAGTCATATTACGCAGAGGAGATAGGCGTGTCAAAAAGAACGGTTTCTCGAATGTTCGCTTCTTTACAGGAAAAAGGTAGATTAGTACAGAACGGAACTAAGCGAAAAGCAAATTGGATAATTATAAGGTAGGAGGAGCAAGCATGGATACAGACAAAGTAATACAGGATTTAAATCGCAGGTTCGCGGCTCCTCTGCCAGAATTTTACCAGCGTCGTATTATCTTCTGGTACGATGAAGATAAGGAATTTGAGGATAAACTGGATGAAGTGGTTTTGGAAAATGCAAAGGTGATTGCACTGACTGGAAATAATGCGTTTTCTGTAAAAAAATTACTTTCAATAGATGATTTGACCACAAATTATCTGGTTTACAGTCCGTGTGTCTATAACCGCCCAGATGATAACTGGCTTCTGGACGTGGAGCTTTACAGCGAAGAGTTTCGGGCGGATCTGATTTCTATTTGGATGGATGAGATGGGGCTTATATCAAATCCGGCAATGAGGAAACAGGTTAAAAATTATCGTGCTTACTTCAATGCGAAAGACCGTCGTTTGAAAGTTAGTACACAGAATAAAGTTCCGGAAACACCGGCACAGTTACACATGGCTGTCATGGCGGCAATCTGTGGATTGAAAGATGCACAGCCCAATATGATTCTCCGTAGTGTGTTCCAGGCGGGACTGGATTTGAATAATAATACGGTTTATCAGGATTTTGTAAAATATCATGCAGACGCAGCTTTTTGGGCGATGGTTCGTCAGGGATGTGGATTTGTGGAGGAAGAACCAGACCTTGGGCAGTTGGCAATTCATCTGCTTTTAACTGCAGCGACCCGTACCATGCGGCAGGAATATCTTGCCGGACTGGACGGCTTTATTTCTATGCCACATCAGGCATATTGCTATGATTTTATTTCTGAATGGCTTCATAGTGATAACATTCCGCAATTATATGATGTGGCACGTTATGTTGAGGATGAAGCTCGTCTTCATCAGCGCTTTGAAAAGCTGACGGTAGAGGATTTGGTAGGAACAGAGTGCTTTCCGTGTATTAACGAAGTGATTCTGACAAAGATAATGACAGAGATCAGTGACCATATCATTGATGTGGATACCATTACGAATACCGTTGAAAAACGGAGAACTTGTGTATGGTATGAGCCATTTGAGAATTTTTATGACGGTATCTTACAAGTGGCGAATATGCAAAGTTTCTTTAAGGAACATTCTGCCGGATTCCATACCGCAGAAGCGAAAAGTATCTGGAAAGAATATACAGAGAGTTACTATCAGATGGACACTTATTACCGTTTGTTCCATCTTAGTTTTCAAAAGAGTTTGGAGACTTCCAATATTCTGCTAGATGATCTATTCAAGCACGTTGTCGATAAAGTGGAAGGACTCTATAATCATTGGTTCTTAGGTGAGTTGGGCAACAACTGGTCGGATGTATGTGCGGATGAACTGGAAATTTACGGTAAAGTTCTGGAAGTACCGCAACAGGAGGATTTTTACCGTTCACGTATCCAAACCTCGGATACGAAAGTATTTGTAATTATCTCAGATGCCATGCGTTATGAAGTGGCGGCTACGATGGCAGATCAGCTTCAGCGAGAAACGCAAAGTAAGGTTTCTATCAGCAGTATGCAGAGCATTTTCCCTTCTACTACAAAGTTTGGTATGGCAGCTTTGTTGCCGCACAAAGAATTGACAGTAGAGGTTCGGAACGATATTTTGACGGTTTTGGCAGATGGACAGTCTACGGCAAGTACTTATAGGGACAAGGTTCTGAAAACAGAAGATTCGGCAAGCGTGGCCTTAAAGTATAATGACATCATTGCTATGAAACGAGCGGAAAGAAGTGCTTTGGTAAAAGGTATGGATGTGGTCTATATTTACCACGATACCATTGATGAAGCCAGCCACACTTCGGATACTGCTGTTTTTGCTGCGTGTGACAAGGCGATTTCAGAATTGAAGAATCTTGTGCGTATCATTGTAAATGAATTTGGTGGAACGAATATTCTAATTACGGCAGATCATGGATTTCTTTATACATACAGTCCTTTGAAGGAAGAGGACAAAGTAGATAAAAGAGGTTTTTTTGATGTGGATGTAACAAACTCTGACATTACAAAAAAAGAAAGCATCAAGCGGTGTGTAGAATATGGCAGAAGATATGCAATTATGCAGAAAGGTGTGCAACCAGATTACTTGATGCCTGTAAAATTCCTGGGAGGAAATACAGAATTTGATGGATTTGCACCGAGAGAAAGTATTCGTATCAAAATGAATGGTGGCGGAATGAATTTTGTGCATGGTGGTATCAGTTTGCAGGAAATGGTTGTTCCGGTGATTGAGTATCATTATCTCCGCAACGATTCTATGGAATATAAGCGAAATAAGCAGAAATATGATACCAAGCCGGTAACGGTCAAGTTACTGTCCGCAAACCGTAAAATCAGCAATATGATTTTTTCATTGAACTTCTATCAAAAAGATGCAGTCAGTACAAACCGTGAAGCAGCAATCTATCAGGTTTACTTTACAGATGAGGATGGCAAGCAGATTAGCGATGTTCAGAAGATTATTGCAGATAAGACCAGCGATAACGGTGCAGAAAGAACTTTCCGTTGTCAGTTTAATTTGAAATCTCTGAAATACAGCAATACAGCTACTTATTATCTGGTAATTGCAGATGAACAGGGATTACAGATGCCACAGCGGGAGCCATTCCAGATTGACATCGCTTTTGCGGTGGACGAGTTTGATTTTTTTAGTTAATGCCGCAGGAGGAGAGAAAGATGGAGCAATTTACAGAGGGTGAAAGTACCCGTGAAGAAATAAAGAACAAGCTCCGTCAGAACTTTGACGGTAAGATTGTTCGGAAAGACCTGACAAAGAAAATCAAAGAAGGGGCGAATGTCCCAGTGTATGTTCTTGAGTTCTTGTTGGGACAGTATTGCAGTTCAGATGATGAGACTGTTATAGAGAAAGGTGTACAGAATGTGAAGCGTATTCTTGCTGACAACTTTGTACGTCCGGATGAATCACAGAAGATTCTGTCTCAGTTGCGAAAAAAAGGTAGTCACACGATCATTGATATGGTGACTGTTCGACTGGATATGAAAAAGGATTGCTTTTTTGCAGAGTTTTCTAATTTGGGCATTGGTAATGTACCGATTGCCGATGAATATCCAGAAAAATTTGATCGCCTGCTCTGTGGCGGTATCTGGTGTATTGTTCAGCTGGATTATGAGGTTGAAGGTGACAATAACTTTGGCATTGAGGATATTGATGGGAATCCGCTTCGTTCCAAACAGAAAAAGCAAAAAGATATTTCTCCGATCAGTATCCGTAAGCTGACACCAATCCAGATGCCGCACATTGATATTGACGAGTTGAAGCAGGGACGAAAAGCCTTTACCAAAGATGAGTGGCTGGATATTCTTCTCCGTTCTATCGGCATGGAGCCGGATGAATTTACATACCGTGAGAAATGGCTGCTCCTGACCCGTATGATTCCATTGGTTGAGAACAATTTTAACCTTTGTGAGTTGGGACCGAGAAGCACTGGTAAGTCCCATCTCTACAAAGAGATTTCTCCCAACAGTATTTTGATTTCCGGTGGACAGACGACCGTTGCAAACCTCTTTTACAATATGGGACGCAAAACAGTCGGCTTGGTCGGATTGTGGGACTGCGTTGCTTTTGATGAAGTGGCAGGTATCAAGTTCAAGGATAAAGATGGCATTCAGATTATGAAGGATTACATGGCATCCGGCTCTTTTGCCCGTGGCAAAGAAGAAAAAGCTGCTACTGCGTCCATGGTATTTGTGGGAAATATCAATCAGAGTGTGGACGTGCTGTTGAAAACGTCCAGTCTGTTTGCACCTTTCCCGCAGGAAATGGGAACAGATACAGCATTTCTTGATCGTATGCACTGTTATCTTCCAGGCTGGGAGATACCGAAGTTCAGACCGGAGCATTTTACTGATGATTACGGTTTTATCAGTGATTATCTGGCTGAATTTATCCGAGAACTTCGTAAGGAACAATATGGTGACGCATTTGACCACTATTTTCGTCTGGGAAGAAACCTGAATCAGCGTGATACCATTGCAGTCCGCCGCTTGGTAGACGGTTATCTGAAGCTGATGTACCCGAATGGTGAATTTACCAAAGAGGAATTGGAAGAAGTTATTCAGATTGCATTGGAAATGCGTCGCCGTGTCAAGGAGCAATTGAAAAAGCTGGGCGGTATGGAGTTTTATGATGTGAATTTCTCCTATATCGACCTGGAGGATATGTCAGAACATTATGTTTCTATACCGGAGCAAGGTGGCGGTAAGCTGATACCGGATGGAATGTGTAATCCGGGACAGGTTTATACCGTATCCAGAGGAAAAAGTGGCATGATTGGTGTATTCCGTTTGGAAAGTCAGATGCTTCCAGGCAATGGCAAAATTGAACGGACTGGCTTAGGCAGTGATTCTAAATGCAAGGAAGCGGTGAACACGGCATTTAATTATCTGAAAGCCAACGGCAATCGGATCAGTGGCTCTATCAGCACCTCGACCAAGGATTACATCATCAATTATCAGGATTTGCAGGGTATCGGTATGACAGACAAATTGGCACTTCCAACATTGATTGCACTTTGTTCGATTGCCCTTGGAAAGCCTGTTGTCAGCAACTTGGCAGTGTTGGGAGATATAACAATTAGTGGCACAATGATAAAGGTGGATGAACTTGCAAACACGCTTCAAGTGTGCTTGGATAGCGGTGCAAAGAAGGTGCTGATACCAAGTACCTCATTTGTTGATTTTGCAAGCGTTCCGGCTGATCTGATGAGTGCATTTCAGCTGATTCCGTATCAGAGTGCGGAAGATGCGGTGTTTAAGGCGTTGGGGGTAGAGTAATATAAGGAGGGATAAAATGTTTGAATCAGGGCTTGAATTTTTAAGGGCAGATTTTCATCTGCATACACAAAAAGATAAAGAATTTTCATATAGTGGTGAACCAAATGATTTTGTGAAATCATATATTTCGGCATTGAAACAAGCTAATATTTCTGTTGGAGTTATTACCAATCATAATAAATTTGACAAAGATGAATATAAAGCCTTAAAAAGGGTAGCAAGCAAAGAAAAAATATTTATATTACCTGGTGTAGAATTGCCTGTTAAAGAGGGAGCTAATGGTATACATACTCTTATAGTTTTTAATCCTGATGAATGGTTAGAAAATGGCAATAATCACATTCAAACATTTTTAACAGCCGCATTTGCAACAATATCTAATCCTGAAAATAGAAATACAAAATGTTGTTATGATTTAAAAAGCACATTGGAAAAACTGGAGGAGTATGGAAAAGATTATTTTGTAATATTTGCCCATGTTGATCAAGGCAGTGGTTTGTTTAACGAATGTGGAGGCGGTCTTTTAGAATCGCTCTCAGGGCTTGCTCCGTTTAGAAAACGAGTTTTAGGAATACAAAAATCGAGGACAAGGGATAATATAAATAAATTTAATCGTTGTTTTGGATATATTCCAGCTCTTATAGAAGGATCGGATCCTAAATCATTGAAAGATATTGGAAAAGGCGATAAACAAACATATTTAAAAATCGGAGAATATTCATATGCGGCGATTAAATTTGCATTACAGGACTATAAAAGTAGAGTTGCTGAATCATTACCGGAAAGAAGACATGGGTATATTGAATCTATAAGTTTTCAAGGCGGAAAATTTGATGGTCAGACTATTAGATTTTCATCAGAGCTTAATTCGTTAATTGGAATTCGCGGAAGTGGAAAGTCGTCTGTGCTTGAAGCAATTCGTTATATATTTGATTTACCGTTGCAAACAGATAAAGAATATAAAGAATCACTGATAAAAAATATTTTTGGCTCAGGAGGAAAAGCAACATTATCTGTTGTTGATAAACATGGCAAACATTATATTGTTAGTCGTATATACGGAGAACAGAGTAATGTTATAGATGAAAATGGACTTGACTTAAATATACAACCGTCAAGCTTGTTTGATGGAATTCAATATTTTGGGCAAAAAGATCTATCAAATAGTGCTGATCATGAAAATGGTCTTCTTGAGATATTGGTTGGTGGAAAAATAGGGAAAAGTGCAGAAATAACATCTTGTGTGAAGGAGTTGACAACATCGGTTTCTCAATTATTAGATGCGAATAAAATTCCAGAGCAGATTGAGGAATACAAAATTAAAAAATCTGAAGTTGAGCATAAAATGTCTATTTACAAGGAAAAAGGCGTTGCAGAAAAATTAAAAAAACAAACTGGATACACAACAGATAAAGCAAAGTTGGATTCTGTAAAAGGACGAATTGATTCAGCAGTACGAGAATTAAAAAAGTGTTATGATAATAATAAAGATGTGACTTTAGGCTTGCAGGGCGTGGAAAGTGTTTATAATTCTGATATTATAAAGAAGGCAAGTGATATTTTAAGTGCAATTGGAAATGAAATTTTAAAAATTGGAGAGGCCGTCACGCAGATAGAAAGTAATTCGTTAGAATTTGCAGATGTAGTGGAAATGTTATCGAAAAAAATAGATGGATTATCTGATGAATTTGCTGAAATAAAAAGAGAAATCAAAGATGATACGTTAGATATTGATGGATTTGTCAAAATGACAGAAGAGCTGGAAAAATATAAAGAGAATTTAAAGCAACTAGATGAACGAGCTAAATCCAAAAAACAAATAGAAAGTGCATTCAAGAAAGCAATGCGTGAAAGAAATGATATATTATTAGAACAATTCAATGCATATAAACTTGAAATTCAGAAAATTAATGAATCACAAAATGAATTAAAAATCACTATTGATTTTAAAGGTGACAGAGATAATTTTAAATCACAGATGAAGACTGATTTTAGGGGGTCAGGTATTTCTGAAATAAAATATCAATACTTATGTGACACGTTTAGAGATTATGTGGAGCTTATAGAAGACTGGATATTATGTGATGGTATGAAAATCAAGGAAATTATTTCATCCTCAGAATATACAAAGCTTGATAAAAAATTGCAAGATCAGTATGCGGATCTTCTGAAGAATCAGGTTTCCAATAATGTTGAAATATATTATCATGACAAATTATTACGACACCATTCAATAGGGCAGCGTGCGTCAGCTCTTATATTGTTTATACTCATGCAGTCTGATAATGATATTATTCTTATAGATCAGCCAGAAGATGATTTGGATAATAAAATTATTTACGATGAAGTAATTACAGCAATTGCGAAAAAGAAACAAGATATACAATTTATTTTTGCTACACACAATGCTAACATTCCAGTTCTGGGTGATGCTGAAAGAATTTTTGTGGTTGAGTATCAAGATACAACGATTGATATATCGCAAGGGAATATTGACCTGAAATCTACACATAAGCAAATTGTAGATATTATGGAAGGCGGAGAGGAAGCATTTGATAAAAGGCAATTAATTTATACATCATGGAAATAGATTGCATAGATGATCAGATTAAAAAATCAAGAACAAACAAATATGTATATTCCATATTGGACATAATTTAAGTTTCGCTAAGTTTCACTTATATAGGTGTCTGAGGAAAATTTAATAGGAAAAACATGAAAAAAGCACTGAAAACCGTTGGATTATTGGTTTTTACAGTGCTTTTTCTTTTGCTAAAGAGAAAAAAGCAGTGAATTTAAGTTTTGCTAAGTTTCACTGAGTTCTGATTTTGCAGAGCGCCATTGTTTCTTAGGTTCAAACTTTCCACAATCATCACAGGTATACGGCCAATTGATTTTCCATTCAAAATACTCGTCTCTGGTAATCACACCGGATTTCAGTTCATCCATTCGAACTACCCATTCTTTCAGAAAATCATTCAGAACCCCATAATCAAACCACATACAGACAGGAGCATGGGCAGGCCAGCTATCGTTATCATGGTAGTAAACGGAAGTGTCTGCTACTTCATTACATTTTTCACCAGGAAATTTCCGAGGAAGAAACAGGTGCAGGGCAGATGGATTAAATTCATCCAGCCAGAAAAGCAGTTCCATCATTTCGGAAGCGTCACGTCCAGCGGTATCATAGAGGGTATAAGGATTAACATCAAGAGCCGTAGCCATTTTATCGACCAGATCTTTTTTGGGAACACGAACGCCTTTTTCGTATTGTACAATTCTATGTTGATCGGTCAGTCCGATCTTCTCTGACAGTTCTTTTTGTGTCATTTTCCGGAATGTCCGGATTTTTTTTAGTTTCAGATTAAAATTCATAAAGTCACCTCTGCATTAGTCCTGATAAACATCCATTGAAGATAGTAAAATCAAAAAATGAATAACTATTTGTCCATATTATAACACAAACTAGCAGAAAATCAATAAAAAAGAGTACAAAAAAGAACCTAAAACGCATGAAGTGCTATTGACATTAGCAGTAACGGGGGATATAATGGCATTAAATCAAATAGGTACAAAAATGTATACCTACAAAACTTTTGATTATTGAACCTTGAAAATTGAATGAGCTGTATGGGTGCCTTTCGGGCTTAAAGGTAACACAGGATTCCACCGCTGTATCAGAGAGTAGTATGTGGAAACCGAAGATACTCCGGCAACGGCTGGTATGCTTGAGAAGAAGCTGCCAGTATTCAGAAAGATTTCTGATAGAGGTCAATTGTAACGTTGACACCGCCATATACAAATGGAAGCCAACACGCCGAACAGAATGGAAAATCATCGTAAGAAGTCCAAACAAAAAGTAGATGTACTGACAACGGGCATAACCGCTGTCTGGGAGGTGATGCAGAAGAATACGGAGGAAAGGAGGTATGTGCATCATGAGAAAAACAACAGAGTATAAGGCTGAGAATCGTCTGACGGTAGATATTGAAGGATTAATGGCAATGTTATCCTGCGGAGAAGTAACTGCAAAGAAAATTGCAGACTATGCAGAAGCAAGAGTGATTGTTGGAAGACGTGTTCTTTATAACGTGGATAAGATAAAAAAATATCTTGATGCAATGGCAGTGTAATGAAAGATGAGAGGATAAAATACAACAACTTTCCTTCGGAATGAAAAGTGAAAAGGGAAAAATATTCCTGTAAAAAAGGCAAATAAAAATTAGCATTTTGCAGGAATTTACCCTTGGAAATCATAAAATATTATGTTAATCTGTGAGCAGATATCAGACAGTAAATGACTGGTACCGACAGGACAAAAATCATTCCGAATAACGAAAAATGAAGTGAAAGGAATGATTGATATGGCAAGAAAAGATAATAAAGGCAGAAATTTAAAAACAGGTGAATATCAGCGCCCGGATGGACGTTATGAGTATCGCTACAAGGATGAAATTACCGGAAAGCGTAATTCGATTTATGCAGCTGATCTGGCGAGTCTGCGAGAAATGGAAAAGAAGATCAATAAGGATATGGATGATCTGCTTATTACAGACGCCTCAGTCAAGAAGCTGACCGTAAATACGTTGTTTGAGCGATACATGGCAACAAAGAATATCAAGGAAAGAACGAAAAAGAATTATATCCGTATGTGGGACTACCGGATACGAAATACTTTGGGAAACATTCGTGTTGTGGATTTTAAGACATCTCACGTAAGAACGTTCTTTTCCGCATTATCAGATGAAGGACTGGCACACAGTACGATCAAAGGTCTTTATGGCTTATTGAATCCCAGTTTTGAACTGGCAGTGGAAGACGGGATTATCCGTAAGAATCCGGTAACTGGAACACTTGGAGATTATGGGGCTCCGGCAAAGGAGAAAGAAGCACTGACACTGGAACAACAGGAAAAACTTCTGAAGTTTGTTGAACAGAGTAATGTGTATAAGCCTCATCTTCCAATGATGCAGGTTATGTTTGGGGCTTGCCTGAGAATGAGTGAGACTATCGGCTTAACCTGGTCAGATGTGGATATGAAGAACCGGGAGATTCATGTAGGTGGACAGCTTGTGTATTATGAAGGTGATGAAGGATATTGTTTCCATGATTCAGTAACTAAAACGGATGCAGGAATCAGAGATATTCCTATGACACAGATGGTATATGATGCGTTCCGTAAACAGAGAGAACTGAACCTGATGCTTGGTTTACAGAGTAATGTAGATATTGGTGGACGCAGTGGATTCATCTTCAATACAAAGCATGGACGTCCGATCATGCCGGCGGGAGTGAACAGCTTTCTGAAAAATATTGTCAATGCCTATAATAAGAAAGAAAGCAAACTGGCAGAAGAAGAGAAGCGAGAGCCGGAGCTGATGCCTCCTATTTCATCGCATGGTCGAGTTATAATAAGGACAAGTTAGAAAACTCCAGTAAATACAAGGGGTTGCACTAATTTAGTCCTTATTTTTAACTCCCTGAAAAGGGAAAAATAAAACAGCGCTGTCATTCCAGATTATGAATTATTACAGATCCAGACTGGAAATGGATTTGTGTAAGACAAGAGTAAAAACAACAGAATTATTGTAATTATAGGACTGAATTAGCTCGCACGGAATATAGATTCCGGATGTCTAATTCAGTCCTCTTTTTGATTGACGACGATGAAAGGTGATGAAAAATGGCTAGAATTATTTCTATTGTAAACCAAAAAGGGGGAACGGGAAAATCCGCATGTACAGCTAATTTAGCAGTAGGATTAGCACAAAAGAATATGAAAGTGTTGATTGTAGATGCCGATCCACAGTCTGATGTATCCGCAGGATTTGGATATCGTGATTGTGATGATAGTAATGAAACACTTACAGCTCTTATGGATGCAGTAATGAAAGATGAAGATATTCCTTCAGACTGTTATATCAGACATCAGGCAGAGGGAATAGACATTATCTGTTCTAACATTGGACTGGCAGGTACGGAAGTACAGTTGGTAAATGCAATGAGCAGGGAATATGTATTGAAACAGATATTATATGGTATCAAAGATCAATATGATGTAGTTATCATTGATTGTATGCCATCATTGGGAATGATTACGATTAATGCGCTGGCTGCATCAGATGAAGTCCTCATTCCAGTTGAAGCATCCTACCTGCCAATCAAAGGATTGCAGCAGTTGTTAAAAACAATCGGTAAGGTCCGTAAGCAGATCAATCCGAAGCTGCAAGTCGGAGGTATTTTGTTTACGATGGTCGATGCTCATACGAATGATGCCAGAAATAACATGGAACTTCTCAGAAATGTATATGGAAGTCAAATTCATATCTTTGATAATTATATTCCATTTTCTGTAAGAATGAAGGAAGCAGTCAGAGAAGGACAGAGTATTTTCTCTTATGATCCGAAAGGCAAAGCTACAGAAGCTTATCGGAGAGTGACGGAGGAGGTGTTGAAAGATGCCATCTAAAAAAAGAGCAACTCCCATTTCCTTACAGCCACTTGATGCGTTATTTGGAACAAACGAAGAAACAAACAATGGAATTTGTGAGATAGAAATAGGAAGCCTTCATCCATTTCCAAATCACCCGTTTCAAGTAAAAGATGATAAGAAAATGGAAGAATTATCAGAAAGCATTACACAATATGGCGTGTTGGTTCCTGGTATTGTGCGATTGAGAGAGTCCGGTGGTTATGAGCTGGTAGCTGGTCATAGGCGAAAACGAGCATGTGAACTTGCGGGATTAGAGAAAATGCCTGTTATCATCAAAGATCTTACAGATGATGAAGCGACGGTGATCATGGTAGATTCCAACATTCAACGAGAAGAGCTGTTGATCAGTGAAAAGGCATTCGCTTATAAAATGAAATATGAGGCGTTAAAGCGTCAGGGAAAACGGTCTGATTTAACTTCTTGCCAAGTTGGCAAGAAGTTGGCGGCAGAAGAAGTCAGTCAGAATACAGGAGATAGTTCCAGACAGATTCTTCGATATATTCATCTGACAGAGTTAATCGCAGAACTTTTAGAACTGGCAGACGAGAAGAAGCTTCCCTTTAATACAGCTGTTGAAGTTTCATATTTGAGAAGTGAAGAACAACAGATATTGCTTCAGTATATGAGTAATCACAATATGGTACCGTCTATGAAGCAGGCAAAGGAATTGAAGCAGATTTCAAAAGAGCAGATGTTGACATATTCAGAGATTGACCAGATCTGTATGAATGAAAGTACTGAGAAAGTACAGGTACAGATTCCGGCGAAAAAGCTGAAACAGTATTTTCCTGAGTCATATTCTAAAGCTCAGATGGAAGAAGTGATATTTATGCTCCTGGCATCATGGGCAGAAAAACAATAATATGATATGCGAAGTTGGACAGAAGGAATGAAAAGATGATGATAGAAGATGTAATTAAAAAATCAATATTGCCACTGGCATTTATGCTATTCTGGTTCTGGATGGTATCCACCATCATGAAAATCAGTGGACAGACAGACTTATTCTGGTGGATATTTCTTTCCGGACTTCCATTTGGAATACATAAAATGCGGCTGATCCTGATTCCAAAAGGAATGGATATAACAGCAACACTTGGGATGGCTGCATTAAGTGTCATCATTGGAGCTTTGATCGGAAGTATCATGATTCCAGTGTATGTAATCCGTGCGGTATACGTTTTCTTACGATATATCATCGGAAAATAATTGAATATTTGATAAGAGGCAGGCTTGCGAAAATAAAATCGTAAGCTTGCCTCTTTTTTTGTACCCAAAATCAGGCAATTCAGGGGAAATCCCTTTTGCAAATATATATACTTGGAGGATTTTTAAGATGAGAGAGCGAATTGAAAGTAAGCATGTAACAAAGGAAATCAAAAGTCAGATGCCAGTGATTCCGGTGGAAATTGTTAAAGAAAGAGGTTGTACGTTCTGCCCGTATTATCTGGGCAATTATGAGAAACAGCCACGCTGTATGATGAAAACCTGTGCCTGGGATGATGAAAATGAACGTTTCCATCCAGTTCTTCGTGGACTGATTCCATTTTACAAAGAGAAGATGAAAAAAGCAGAAGAGAAGTTCCAGGCAATGAAAAAGATTTACACAACGCTGTTAGGAATGTTTGCCGATGAAATGAAGCAGGAAGAGTTGGAAAAAGATGAATGTTACGGATGTGCCTATGGAAAATGTGGACCATGTATCGGTATCTGTTACAAATCAATGAAAGAATAGGAGGGTTAAGCCAATGAATACAACAGTTATTTCCGGGCGATTGGTAAGAAATCCTGGATACAACGAAGTGGAGAATGAAAAAGGACTTCATAAGATTGCCAAGTTTGTTCTGGCAGTCAGAAGAAATTATTCCGATGAAGTCAGTTTTATTCCGGTAAAGGCTTTTGCAAAGAAAGCAGAATTTGCCAGAGATTATCTGATGCAGGGAACAAAGGTCATGGTGGAAGGCGAGATTGTCACAGGTAATTATGAAGATAAGGATACCGGGAAAAAGATCTATACCACTGAAGTGTATGCAAACCGGATTGAATTTGCAGGTGCAAAAATGGTTGACAGACCACCGTTTCCAGAAGATGCGGAAGGGTTCTTAGAGATCCCAGAGGGCATGGAAGAGGAAATGCCGTTTAGATAGAGGAGGATAAAAGATGGTTTCAGTAGATCAGGCGTATATGGTAGGGCATATGAAAAATGCCGATGGAAGTATCAATAACAAAAATGTAGTGCTGTCAGCAGCATGTGAAGCAGCGGAACTGTTCCAGTGCATGATGTCAGTAAATCAGAAACTGGAGGACTGGCAGAGATTTAACCACACCTTGGAGATGCATCTTAGAAGTGTGGAATGTGAGAAAATCCATGATATCTGTCAGGCGGTATATGGAATGAAACATCCGTCCGATGAACTGGAAGGATTGTATCTGGCAAGAGAGGATGAACAGATATGCCTGCTGTACTATCAGGTATTTGTAGGGATGCTGGAAATCAATATTAATTCAGCCGAAGTGCTGTACAAACAGAAGGAGGAAATAATCAATGAGTAAGATGGAGTATATGCCGGTAGATTGTTTGCAGGTGCCAAAGATGCTGTTCCAGGTGGAAGAATTCAAAAATCTGTCAAATACAGCAAAAATTTTATACAGCTTATTTCTGGATCGTTTGAAATTTGCGGTGCAGAATGGCTGGGTAGATCATAACGGAGATCTGTTTGTTATCTATCCAAAAAGCGAAATGAAGAAAGACCTGAATACGACTCGATATGGCGTAGATCAGGCAGTACAGGAACTTGTTAAGATTGGAAAGCTGGTGCGTATTGTTCAAAACAATGGAAAGGTGAACCATTTTTATATCAATGATATTTATGAAAATGAGATGGAGGAAGAATCAATGATGACATTAGACAGAATTATGGCAAATATGCCGATGGAAGAAAGAGAAATTATCATGGACAAGATGGTGGCAGCATCCAGAGATATTTTGGGAACAATTGCTGATATGGGATATCTGGATGGATATGAGACACCATTGACTCCTATGGAAGAGCGTGGCTATTACGATGAAGAAGGTAATCTTGATATTGATGCCGTAGAAGCCAATGGCTATGAGTTTGGGATGGATCTGGCATTTGGCGTGTTATCTGTTTGTGAAGGAAAGCCTGAACGTGTGCTGGAAATTCAGAAATATGTAAATGAACAGTATGAGTGCTGCTCTAATAAGAAGTTTATGAAAGTTCTGGAAACGATCGCACGAATGAATGGAAACGAGGAGGTTTATATTGAGGATATGTATGCCTGCAACAAAGAAGCAAGGAATTATTATCTGAGTGAGTTAATGATGTGCTTCAACTTTGTGTTTAATGAGATGTGTCATGGAACAGGCAGTGCAGCAGGGTGTGATTTTAATAATGAGGAAGAATAGGAAATAAATTATGGCAGATTTTGAATACTTCAGAGCAGAAGAATCTGACCAGTTTTCTTTTTTTCGGATACCCAAAGCTCTGTTCACAGAAAAAGAATTTGCAAGCCTGTCCACAGACGCAAAGCTCCTTTACGGAATTCTGCTTGATCGAATCAGCCTATCCAAGAAAAATGGCTGGATCGACAGTGATGGTTATGTCTATATCATTTATACGATCGCAGAATTACAGGAGCTGTTGCGAATGTCACATACGACAGTGACAAAGCTTCTTTATGAGCTTGACAGTGTGCATGGGATTGGATTGATTGAACGATACCGGCAGGGAAATAATCGTCCTTCTGTCATATACGTGAAAAATTTTGTGAAACGGATCAGAGGAAAGCCCGTAAGATACTTTGCTTCTGGAACGCCAGAAACTGGAAATCCAGACTGCAAGGAATTGGAAATCCGGATTGCAAGAAACTGGAAGTCCGGAACGCAAAAAAATAGAAGTCCGGACTGCAAGAATCTGGATGGAAGTAATACTAAGATAAATAAGACTGAAAAGAATCATACTGATAAGAGTAAGGGCAATACTCCCGCTTTGGAAGAAAAATTCAGTCAGTATGGTAGATTTAAAAATGTTGTTATGTCGGAAGCTGAACTGCAGGAGCTGATGACGCTATTTCCATGGGATTACCAGAAACGGATTGATCATCTTTCTGTTTATATGAAATCCAGTGGAAAAGAATATCAGAACCATTTTGCAACAATCTGTCTTTGGGCAGAAAGGGATGGAACCAGGATAGGAATGGATAAATATGAATTTCAGGAAGGAGAAAGCCTGTGATGGAAAACAAAGTAGCAGCAGATTATCTGGACGAAGAGGGATGTCTCCATTGTGGCATCTGTGGAAAAAGAAAACAGATGAAAGTCAGTCTGATGGGATTTGAGCATGTAGTGTCCTGTTTGTGCGAATGCGAGGCAAAAGCCAGGCAGGAACTAGATGAGAAGATGCAGTGGGAAGAAGCACAGCGGCAGCTTTATCAGAGAAAATCCGTCGGACTTCGGGAAAGAAGATTCTGGGAATGGAAATTTGAAAATGACAACGGAAGCAACCAGAAGATACTAATTGCCAGGCAGTATGTAGAAAACTGGACAGATATGAAGAGAAAAAATGTAGGATTGCTTTTGATGGGACCTGTTGGAACCGGGAAAAGTTTCTTTGCAGGCTGTATTGCAAATGCACTTTTGGAACAGGGAGAACGTGTCATGATGACAAATTTTTCCAGGATCCTAAATGAAATGACTAGCTATCAGGCAGATAAGAACCTGATTATACAAAATCTTGTGGATTATCCGCTGCTGATTATTGATGACTTGGGAATAGAACGAAATTCCGAGTTTGCTTTGGAGCAGGTCTATAATGTGATAGACAGCCGCTATTGTAAAATGCTTCCGCTGATCGTAACAACGAATCTGGGACTGAATGAAATGAAATCCACAGATTTAGATACTGCCCATCAGCGTATTTATAGCAGAATACTTGAAATGTGTGTTCCCATCTATTGTGGTGGAGAAGATAAGAGAAAAGAAGAAGGGACAGAAAAACTCGTACAGGTGCAGAACCTGATTACCGGTTAATCTGTCTTTTTTCATTAAAGGGGGTGATTGCCATGATTACAGATCTGGACAGCAGTTGAATCACTGAAAGGAGGGAAAAGTCATGCAGGAAGAGGTAACTCAGAAAACGGTCACGTTCTGCATTCGGACTACCAAAGTAACAGCAGATCTATTGAAAAAGGTTCTTGCTGCTTATCTGCGTCATCAGAAGCAGAAATCGGTAGAGAAGAAAGCGAAGAAGAATCAGCCGAAACAGGGAAAGGTCACGGTAAAAGAGCTGGCAAAACAGAATGCCGGGATGGTCAATATCGAGATCACAAATAAGAATATCAAGTCCTTTGAACGCTATGCCAGAAAATACGGGATCAATTATGCTCTGAAAAAAGACAAGAGCAAAGAGCCTCCGGTTTATCTGGTATTTTTCAAGGGACGTGATCAGGACGCCCTCAATGCTGCTTTCCGTGAGTTTTCCCAGAAACAGATTCAAAAAGCGAATAAACCTTCCATTCATAAGCGTCTTGCAGCTTACCGGGCAATGATGCCAAAGAAGACGAAGGACAAAGTAAAGAACCGGCATCAGGAGCAGAGCCGATGAAGAAACAACACAGCAATAAGCTGATGCAGAAGTGGAAGAATAAGGCTGGGGTCAGGCTGTCCGCCCTGGATAAAAAGAAACTGGTTCTTACAAATCTTCCCTATGTTCTGACCGCTTTTTATGCGGACCGGGCATCCTGCTTATACAGGAGCAGTCCCGGAGAAGATATAGGGAACAAACTGTTATATGCGATGGAACATGCAGATCGGATCTTTACAGGGATTCTGCTAAGTTTTGACCTGAGAGACCTATTGGTTGGAGTTACTGTCGCAGTTATTTTGAAACTATTGGTTTGGCAGAAACAGTCAGATGCAAAGAAACTCCGGAAAGGAATCGAGTATGGTTCAGCCAGATGGGGAAACGCTGAGGATATCAAACCTTATATGTCGAAAGATCCATGGATGAACATTCCATTGACAGCAACAGAAGCGTTGACAATGGAAAGCCGACCAAAACAACCGAAATATGCAAGAAATAAAAATATTGTAGTTATCGGCGGCAGTGGTTCCGGTAAGACACGTTTTTTCGTAAAACCATCGGTCATGCAGATGAACTGTTCCATGGTCATTACAGATCCCAAAGGCACTCTGATCGAAGAGTGCGGGAAGATGTTAGCAAAGGGACCGCCGAAGAGGGGTAAAGATGGAAATGTCATCAAAGATAAATCCGGGAAAGTGGTATATGAGCCTTATGTGATTAAGGTTTTGAATACGATCAACTTTTCTAAATCCCTTCATTACAATCCATTTGCTTATATACGGTCTGAAAAAGATATCCTGAAGCTAGTGACAACAATCATTGTAAATACCAAAGGCGAAGGGGAAAAAGCTTCCGAAGATTTTTGGGTGAAAGCAGAGAAATTGCTGTATACAGCACTGATTGCTTTTATCTGGTATGAAGGTGATGAAGAGGAAAAGAATCTGAATACTCTTCTGGATCTTTTGAATGAAAGCGAAACCCGTGAAGAGGATGAAACTTACCAGAATCCAGTGGATATGATGTTCCAGGAACTGGAAGAAAGAGATCCGCAGCACTTTGCGGTCAGACAGTATAAAAAATACAAAATGGCCGCCGGTGTTATAAGCTTGAAGAGACTTCTTAATCACTATTTTTTAAAGAATTGGAGCTCCAACGTGATTAAAAAGTCTCTTGAGGCTTATTTTTTTACCTTAAAGAACAAAATTGTATTTTGTAAAAAACAATTTTAAAACATGTCCGTATTTTGTTTCGTCAGTACAGAGATTGTGTAAGGAACTTTAAAAAGATGACACGAAATCAAAAAAATGCAGTAAGAGGGCTGTAAAAAGACCTCTGAGCATTTCGTTTAGTGTAAAGAACTTTTTTACTTCTTACACGAACTTTGAAAACGAAACAGCCTGCCCGTAGTGATACCAGAACTGAATAGGCATTCAGCGTGTCTTTTCTGGTTAATACGTCCCGGAAACATCAGCACCCGGTACAGGAACGGATATGGGATGAGAACAGGAATTTAATAAACGAAGGAAGGAGGACATCTGACTATGACAGAGAAACAGGGATTCATGACAGCGTTGTATGAACGTCTTAGTCGTGATGATGAATTAAACGGAGAATCCAACAGTATTTCGAATCAGAAGAAACTGCTGGAACAATATGCAAAAGAACATGGATTTACCAATCTTGTTCATTTTACTGATGACGGTATCTCCGGCACAAGATTTGATCGTCCAGGCTTTCTTGCAATGATGAAAGAAGTAGAGTCAGGGAAAGTCGGAACGATCCTGATTAAAGATATGAGCCGAATGGGAAGAGATTATCTGAAAGTCGGACAATATATGGAATTGCTGCGACAGAAGAATGTCCGTCTGATTGCAGTCAACGAAAATGTAGACAGCTTCCGGGAGGACGATGATTTTACTCCATTCCGAAATATCATGAATGAATGGTATGCAAGGGATACCAGTAAAAAGATAAAATCCACTTTCAAGGCGAAAGGGAAATCCGGTAAGCATGTGGCAAGTACAACACCGTATGGGTATCTGAAAGACAAGGATGATCCGAATGTATGGATCGTTGATGAAGAAGCAGCTGTAGTTGTACGGAGAATCTTTCACATGACAATGGATGGATACGGACCATATCAGATTGCTAGGGCACTGAAAGAGGATAAGGTCGAGATACCAGCGGTTCATATGGCAAAGAAAGATGCCGGATTATGGAAAGGCAGAGTAGAAGAAATCAAAGATCCTTATGGCTGGGGCTCTTCTACTGTTGCAGGTATTCTAAAGAAAAGAGAGTATCTTGGTCATACAGTGAACTTCAAGACCAGAAAGCATTTCAAGGATAAGAAAAGCCATTATGTATCTGAGGATAACTGGACAGTGTTTGAGAACACGCAGGAAGCAATCATAGATCAGGAAACTTTTGACAATGTGCAGAGAATCCGAAGCAATGTGAGAAGATATCCAGATGGATGGGGAGAAGCCCACCCACTGACAGGTCTGATGTATTGTGCAGACTGCGGTTCCAAAATGTATGTCCATCGGGTGAATAATGGCAAGCGAGTGCCACAATATACCTGTTCGGCATATTCTAAAGTTCCGGTTGGAACGCTCTGCCAGACACAGCACAGAATCAATGCTGATGTGGTCATGGAACTGATTAGGGAACTTTTAAAGGCTGTTGCGGAATATTCTCAGCTTAACAGGGAAGAGTTCATAGAAACGGTAAAAAAGGCACAGACTTCACAGCAGTCCAGTGAAATTACACGATTAAAAAGCAGACTATCGGAAGCAAAAAAGCGTGTGCAGGAACTGGAAAAACTGATTTGCCGGATTTATGAGGATAACATTCTTGGCAAGCTGCCAGATGAACGCTATGCGATTCTGGATGGGCAGTATTCCAAAGAACAGAAAGAGTTATCCGCAGAGATCGCAGATATGGAAGCAGAGTTATCCAGTTATGAGGAAGGTCGCAGGTCAGCGGAGAAGTTTATTTCACTGGTTGATAAATACCAGAATTTCGATGAACTGACCACCTATATGCTGAATGAATTTGTTGAAAAGATTGTGGTGCATGAGCGTGACCGGAAAGGAAGCGTTGAGACAACACAGGAAGTGGAAATCTATTTTAACTTCATTGGCAGATATTTACCGCCACATTTTGGTGAGGTAGAAATGACACCGGAGGAAATTGAAGAAATGAAGAAACGGGAAGCCAGAAAAGACAGGCTTCACCAGAATTATCTGAAAAGAAAAGCAAATGGAAAACAGCAGGAATATTATGAACGGACAAAGGCAAAAAAGAAAGCGGAGATGGATGCTAAAAAAGAAGAAATCCGGCAGGAAGATATTGCAAAAGGTGTGTTCATTCCAGTATCACTGCTTCCACCTGCAGAACCGAAGAAAGGAGTTGCATCAGCATGAGCAAATTAGAAAGAATCATTCACGATGACAGTAATGGTCTGGATTATATCCTTGTCGGGGAAATCTACCTGCCATTGATCGCAGTGCCGGAAGAAAGAAGAGAGATCGGTTTTTATGGAAGTCTCCACAGAAATTATCTGAAAGACTATAAGAGCGGATTGTATTCCTATCTGACATTGAGCGGAAAACTCTGGACTTACCTTGCAGATCTGAATGAGCGGTGTATGGAACGCAGGGATCTTCTCATGGATCAAATGATGGAACAGGAAGGCATTACAGAAGAATTGAAAAGTAGAGACCAGATGGAATGGGTTCGCCGGGCAAACAATGTAAGAAGCCGGATAGATGAAATTATTTTAAATGAACTGGTGTATGTGTAGGAGGGGCTTATGAGATATCGGATTGAATATGCAGATGGAAGATGCTGTAATTTTGCAAACAGCAGAAAAGATTTGTTGGATTGGCTGAAAGCATTAAAAGATGAAAAAATTGTTGATATCCGTAAAGTATATAAAAATGGTGTTACGGATTCTGTCATGGATAACTACCGCAAGTATCTGGAAAAATAGTTAAGAAGTTAGCAGGTAAAAATATAGATTACGAGATTATCCTGTGATATACTTTAAGAACAAATCTGTGAATAGAAAGCATAGTGTTAGATGGTTCCGGTTGTGCGTGGAGATTACATTTTTCATATACAGCCGAAAGTTTGATAAGGAGCAAGAGAATGAGTGATTTAAAAGGAATAGAGTATAAACGATTTGAAGATATCAAGCATATCCGGGAAGATGGAAGCGAGTATTGGAGTGCGAGAGAATTGGGACCGGCACTTGATTATGCAAAATGGGAGAATTTTGCAAAAGTAATTAAAAGAGCAATGATCGCATGTGAAAACAGCGGGCACAGTATTCCAGACGATTTTCCTGAGGTCAGGAAAATCGTTGAAGCTGGAGTCACCACGAAACCAAAAAAAGATTATGAACTGTCAAGATATGCATGTTATCTGATCGTTCAGAATGGAGATCCGAGAAAAGAGGTCATTGCATTAGGACAAACATATTTTGCAATCCAGACATACAGGCAGGAAGTTGCTGACCATTTTAATGAACTGGACGAAGATAACAGAAGACTTGTTGTTAGGGGAGATATCAAACAGTGGAATCAAATGTTGGCAGAGACAGCACATAATGCAGGAGTTATTACGAATGAGGAATTTGCAATTTTTCAAAATGCCGGATATATGGGACTATACGGTGGATTAGATGTTGATGACATTCATACGAAAAAACAATTAGAAGTAGGACAGAAAATTCTTGATTACATGGGAAGTACAGAATTGATTGCTAATCTGTTCCGAATATCACAGACAGAAGAAAAATTAAGAAAAGATAAAATTGTCGGTGCGGAAACCGCAACATCAGTGCATTATAATGTTGGAAAAGAGGTAAGAACTGCGATTGAAAAGATTGGAGGAACTATGCCGGAAGATTTGCCAACACCGGAAAAAAGCATCCAGCAGATAGAAAAAGAACAGATGCAGAGATTAAAAAATAAGGCTAAGAAAGGCAAGTTGATGTTGGACGAATAATTTAATAGTATTAACGCAAAAGGGCATTAACCGTAAAAAGTTAGTGCCTTTTGTTTTGCTCATTATTAAAAATGGACTGTATGAGCCAGTCGGAAAAAATGAATAATGACCGATTAGGTCAAAAGATTGAGCCGATGTATTTGGACTTTTGTAAAAGTTGAAATTGCGTCGGCTTTTTTATTTTCACAAAATCCGAAATAGAGGATTTTTGAAAAACAGGCAGAACGTAAAACATGCCGAAGGGACAGCGGCAGAAGTTTCGTTTTGTCTGCCGGGAGTACAGAGGACTGGAAGTCCTTTGTGCCTGGATTGCAAAGGGAGGCAGCACCTTGCTGGGGTTAAGGGGCGAAGCCCTTAGCAGGTTAAGGGCGGCAGCCATTGCCCAGTGATATGGCGTTTCGCCATATGGTACTGGGTACTATCTGTAACGGCGACAGAGCCTTTAAGCAGC
The DNA here is from genome assembly GCF_024622975.1 of Blautia caecimuris. Classification (GTDB taxonomy): domain Bacteria; phylum Bacillota; class Clostridia; order Lachnospirales; family Lachnospiraceae; genus Blautia_A; species Blautia_A caecimuris. Next base: position 24,234 of record NZ_JANJZT010000034.1, read on the forward strand.
TTCGCTGCAATCTCTTCGGGGAAACAACTTGAGAGAAAGGAGAAAAGTGAAATGAAAGGAACAAGGCATAACGGCAGATCTGGAAAAAATGGAGTTTACAATCCGCTTCATAATGATCGCAGATTTAATACGGAACACAGTGAGCATATCGACAATGAAAGAGTCCGGCAAAATATTTACTGGGACTGCTATCAGGGATATACCACAATGGAAGATCAGGGAAAAGAGAATAATTCTTCTTTTGAACAAATTGAGCTGGCATTCTATGAAGAGCATTATGGAAATTATGTTATGAAGCAAAATGAGAGACATGTGAAAGCCAGACACCCAGACAGATGCAAAGAAGTGGAAGATGTTTGGAAAAACAAAAAGACCTGTCCGGAAGAAAGTATCTATCAACTTGGAACAATAGATGAACACGCTTCCGTGGAAACCCTGATTTTAGTATTTGATGAATTTAAGAAAGAATTCGATGAGCGGTTTGGCTCTAACGTGCATATTATTGATTGGTCGCTGCACATGGACGAAGCAACACCTCATATTCATGAGCGCCATGTTTTTGATGCTACAAACCGATATGGAGAAATTGAGCCGAAACAGGAAACAGCATTGGAAGAACTTGGATTTGAACTTCCAGATCCGGAAAAGAAGAGATCAAAGACAAATAACCGCAAGGTTGTTTTTGATTCTGCCTGTCGGACAATGTTTTTAGATATCTGTAAGCGTCATGGTTTAGAACTGGATGAGGAGCCAGCTTATGGTGGACGAGCATATTTGGAGAAACAGGATTTTATTCGAATGAAACAGAAAGAAGAGATTGCCCATCAAGACAATATGATTGAAGAGCAGAGAAAACGAGTAAATGAAAATATCCTGCAAATAGTTCAGCAGACAAGGACGGTTCAGAAAAATGACAAAACGATTCAGAAACAGGAAGAGAAGATTGCCCAACAGGACAAAGAGTTTGCTGATAATTCGAATCGTATTTTCAAACAGGGGGATCTAATAGAAGAACAGAAAAACCAGTTAGAGAAGCTTACTCTTGAGATTGATGATATTGAATCTTTACTGCAGGATGTTTCAGATGTTGCTTATGAGAAAGCTGTGGAAGAAGTCACAAATGAAGTAATGATTAAAACCCGGCAAGATGACATTCAACTTATTGAAGGCACAAAGAACTGGATCGACCAGCCACAACGAAAAGCTTCGGAGAAAGAAAAGAATTATGCAAAAAATCGTTTGGATGGCGTAATAAAAAAAATCATGAAAGCTATGACGGCAGTTCAAACAGTAAAAGATTCGTTACTGCAGCCAAAAACAAAAGTTAAGGTTGTAAATGAAATTAAAGAAAAAGCCAGACCGTCGATCATGAACCGTCTGGCAGAAAAGAAAAAAGAGCTGGCAGAAAGAGAAGCAAATAAAAAGAATGATTTGAAAAAATCATGGAACAGAGATGACAGATAAAGGGCATTCCGTTGTATTCGTTATTGAATCAATGCGAGTGCTTTTTGTTTTCTCGGAAAGGAGCAGGTATGAAATTATTTGAAGCTGTAAAGGAAGCTGTTACTGCAAGAAATGCTGCAGAATATTATGGAATCAAAGTTGGACGAAACGGAATGGCTGTCTGCCCGTTCCATCCGGACAAGAATCCAAGCATGAAGCTTGATAAAAGATATCATTGTTTTGCCTGTCAGGCAGATGGAGATGTGATTGATTTTGTCGCTAAATATTTCAATCTTTCTGTGAAAGAGTCAGCTGAAAAACTGGCAGAGGATTTTTCTGTACCTTATGAAAAATACCAGAGTTATAACAAGACGAAAGATTATCAAAAACCAAAACAAAAGAAACAGACACTGGATCAATTCTTTCACGAGCAACAGATTCGTTTTTTTCGAGTATACAGTGACTACTTCCATCTTTTAAAGAAATGGAAAGTTGATTATGCTCCCAGAATCGAAGATGATGATTGGCATCCGTTATTTGTTGAAGCGATGGAAAAATATACGCTTATTGAATATAAGATGGATGTGCTACTCAGTGGTTCGCTAGAAGATCGTGCAAGATTGATTTTGGATTGTCAGGAGGAGGTAAAGAACATTGAGCAACGAATTAAGGAAGAATCTGCCGGACGATGTGGTTGCACGTCTGGAAGCATTACAAAAAGTTGAAGAAGTAACCGAAGAGACACAGGTGGAAAAGAATTTGCCCAGAATGGAACTGCCAATCTGGTTCGATGGCAAACAGATCAATGAAATCCTTCTGTATCAGACAATTCTGCAGCAACATGAAATCAAGTGTATCAATGGAATATTGTATGATATAGACCGTTCAATCCCAAACGATGAAATGGAGAAAGAGATTCTGGATATTATAGAACACTATTGGACCAGCGGAATTTCAGCCAAAGTAATGGCTATTTTAAGTGGATTTAAGATGTATACCCGTTCAGATCCGCTTCCCATAAAAGAGGATAGGGTTCATTTTAAGAACGGAACCTATTTTGTAAATCAGAAGTTTATTAATCAGAAAGAATGGACGCAAAACCGATTGACGGTCAATTATAACAAGGATACACCTAAACCTGAAAAATGGCTGACATTCCTTGACGGACTGCTCGAAGCGGATGATATTGTCTGCCTGCAGGAGTTTATGGGATATTGTCTCATTCCCAGCAATAGAGGTCAGAAGATGTTGCTGATTATCGGAAAAGGCGGTGAAGGAAAAAGCCGTATTGGCAGAATCTTAAAAAGAATATTTGGTCATAACATGAATTCGGGAAGCCTTCAGAAACTGGAAACCGATAAATTTGCCAGAGCCGATCAGGAAGGCAAGCTGTTGTATCTGGATGATGATATGAAAACAGAAGCATTACCATCGACTAATGTGATTAAAGCAATTGTCACAGCTGAGGACGAAATGGATTTAGAGAAAAAAAACAAACAAAGCTATCAGGGACTTCTTGTTTGCAGAATACTGGCATTTGGAAACGGCACATTAAAGTCGCTTTTTGACAGGAGTCAAGGTTTTTACAGACGTCAGATTATCCTGGAAACAAAAGATGTACCGCCGGATAGAATCAATGATCCCTATTTGGCAGACAAGATGATGGAAGAAGTGGAAGGCATAGTTCTATGGTGCATTGAGGGCTTGGAGAGACTGATCCGTAACGATTATCAGTTTACGATCAGTAATAAATCCCAGTTATTGATGGATGAAATGCGGGAGGATGATGACAATATCCTATCGTTTCTGGAATCAACTGGATATATCGGACTGGAAAAAGGCACTCATGCCACGTCAAAAGATTTATATGTTGCTTATTGCAGATGGTGCAATGATAACTTGGATGTACCTGTAAGCGAAAGATCCTTTGCAAGGAGATTCAAGGAGAGGTCAGCTGATTATGGAATGACTTATGATAAGAATATCTCAGTAGGAAACGGTCGTTTTTGCCGGGGATTTCGTGGTGTCCATGTCAAGGTGAGGACGAAAGACGTCAATTATTGATCCGGCTGGAAAAGACATTAGGCACTAGAAAAGCCTGAAATATATCCTGCTTAAATATATGGGCTTTATAAGTATATGTTTTTTTCTTATTAATTTAAAAATAAAGTGCCTAAGTGCCTAAAGCATGATAAACACTGGGAAAACAGGTATTTCTAAGTGCCTATTTAATGCCTATAAAGTGCCTGAAAATAACCTTTAAGCGCCTACTCCTTGTCGGGCTTCTCAGTATAACAACACGATAGAAGCATACGTTGTACTTATCGTCTTGTCTGGCAGGGAAGAATATTAGGCATTAATCAGAGATATCGGCAGAGAAAACAGAAGTGATAGACAATGATATTTGTTAGGTATGCTTCTTGTTGTTGGCTGCATCATATTAAAACGCTTTTTACGATAAAAAAGTGCTGTGATCACAAGGCTTTTTGCAAGCAAAAATGAAAAGGCTATATATAGGTAGCCTACGAAACTGGAAGTGCCCATTTTGGGCCTGATTGAAAGAATAATGTTCTGACAGAGACCAATGGAATGACTCTCTGCTGGGGCTCCAAAAGAAAGGAAAAATGATTATGGAAAAAATGATGAATACAAAAACAGAGGGTAACACATTTACAAAGAAAATCGGGCAGACAGTCTATGTTGTCCGTTATCATTTCAATGAAAATGCAAAGGAAACAATGCAGGAGAAGATTAACCGGATGCTGGTTACAGAAGCAAGTCGACAGGCAGTGTATTAAAATTAGGTGGATGTAATTGAAGAAAAAATATGATATCATGTGAGTAACAAATCGGGATTGACCGAACTGAAGGTGAAGAATGCTTCTTGTCTAAAGGGCAAGAAGATGGGGATTAGAAAGTGTTTTTTACAAGGAGGTGATTAGGTGAATGATCAATTCATACAAGGAGTAATATTTGATTGGGATAAAATTGATAAGGATAGTTATCTGAAGGGAATCAGGGCTTTTAAGGAAGTTGAAAAACTTGATTTTAACAAACCAATTACTTTTTTTGTAGGGGAAAATGGCAGCGGTAAATCAACTTTATTGGAAGCACTTGCCGTAGCACATGGTTTTAATCCTGAGGGTGGAACGAAGAATTATGTTTTTTCTACGCATGATACACATTCAGAGTTGTGTGATGCGATAAGAATTGCCAAAGGCTATCGGAAGGAAAAGTGGGGATATTTTCTTAGGGCAGAAAGCTTTTATAATGTTGCAACGCAGGAAGAAGAATATGCAGATATTACACATCCTTCCGCTAAATATCATGAAAAATCACATGGAGAGAGTTTTCTCGCATTAGCACAGAATAATATGAATCCAAATGGCTTGTATCTTTTTGACGAGCCGGAAGCTGCATTATCGCCGCAGAGACAGCTTACATTGTTGATGCAAATATACAGATGTGCAAAAGAGGGAGCACAGTTTATTATAGTTACGCATTCGCCAATTTTGTTAGGAATACCAGATGCAGATATCTATTGTTTTGATAATGGACGCATACATCTGTGCGAATATGAGGATACAGAGAGTTACCAGGTAACAGAAATGTTTATAAATAATAGGCAGATGCTGTTGGATAGATTACTAACAGATTAGATAATAAAGAAATCGATTAATTCTTTAGGTTAGAATCGATGATGGGGTAAACGAAAAAGCAGTTTTGGCATTCCAGTGAACTGCCCCTTCGTTTA
>NZ_JANJZT010000035.1 GCF_024622975.1 Blautia caecimuris
GAAACGCGTTCAGTTACATCCGGAAAGACTGATCAGTTCTTAGCGGAATGCGTGGTCAGATGAGCCGGAATTTGCAACAAACACTTATTTCATTCAGTATAATAAAATACTCTTTTAGGAGAATCACAACCAATTACATATCTTCACAGAATTTAATAGGACGGCTTTACGCCGTACACGCCTGCGGTATGCGAAAAGTAAATGCCGCCGCTTCTGAAACTGCTTTGAACTGTCGGCAACAGATAAGCGTAACAGACAGTTTCGACTTTGAATCTCAAAGCCGGTTACATCATTGTGAAACCAAAACCGCAAGGGATAAGTCTATCCTTTTGTATTGGTCGGTACACATTGATGTGCCGGCTTTTTTGCTGCCCAAATGCCGGTTACAACTGAATGACCGGCTGGATGGGATATGATTTTGCGATAACCTCTTTTTTCGGAGAGTAAGCGAAACAACGCCACCTAAGATGGGGCAGGGACAGAAAAACGACATTCAGACAGACCGGCGGAAAACAAGAGACCGTATGCGGCAGAAAGAGTGTCGCATACCGTAGCAAGCAGGGAAACTGTATTGACAGTTTCCACTCCAACCGGCTTTAAGAGCCGATTGTTCTTTAGGGACACCCTAAAACCCATTTACAAAATCAAAGAAAGGACTGATGTTATGAACGAAGCCAAGAATAAAAATCTGTTTATCCGAGTGAGCGAAAAAGAGAAAACTATCATTGAGCGCAATGCCAAAAAGTGCGGGCTTTCCGTGTCAGAGTATCTCCGCCAGCGTGCTTTGGGGTATATGCCGAGAGCCGTCCTGCCCGAAGCATTTTCCTCTTTTAACGATAAGCTAGATGAACTCTGCGTCGCTGTCGAAGGCAAAATTACAGCGGACACGGAAGAAAAAATAATTGCCTTGATTGATGGAATCACAGCCGAGTTAATCCTCCCTCAAAAAGAAAAGGCGGTGGTATAAATGGCAACTACCGGCTTCTGGCCTGTCAAAGACAGGCTGAAGGAAGTGATTGACTATGCGGAGAATCCCGACAAAACCATTGATAAAAAGTATATGGACAGCGATTTATATGCCGCTCTGCGGTATGTTTCCAATGACAAAAAGACCGATGAGCGTATGTATGTCAGCGGCATCAACTGCAACGCAAAGCGGGCATATGAGCGTATGACGGCAACAAAAAAACGCTTCGGGAAAATGGGCGGAAATGTAGCGTACCACGGCTACCAGAGCTTCCAGACCGGCGAAGCCACGCCCGAAGAAGCGCACAAAATCGGGCTGGAAACCGCAAGGCGGATGTGGGGAAACGAGTATGAAGTTGTTGTTACCACACACCTTAACACAGATAATGTCCATAATCATTTTGTTGTAAATTCCGTCTCCTTTAAGACGAGCAGGAAATTTGAAAACCATATCTCCGACCACTACCGCCTGCGGGAAATCTCCGACGCCGTATGTCTGGAACATGGAAAGGGCATTCTCAAAGACGCAGAGTTTTATGGCAAAAGCAAAAAAGAATACTGGCGGAAACAAAACGGCGGGCTGTCGCATCGGGAGATTTTGAAAGCAGATATTGACGCCGCCCTTGCCCAGTCCGCCAATTTCAAAGCCTTTGAAATCCGTTTAAAGGATATGGGCTATGAAATCTGCCGTGATGAAAACTTCGCCCATTATTCTGTAAAAGGGACAGGCTGGCAGAGGGCAGTCCGCTTAGACCGGCTTGGAAAAGAATACACGCCCGAAGCAATCAGGGTAAGGCTGCTTGACAACCAGCGGCATATCGGCTATGTCCCATTCCACAAGCCAAAATATACGCCGCTCCTTACGCTTGAAATCGAGTACCGTAAAATACAGCGCATGGACGGCATACAGATACTTTTCGCCCTTGTGACTGAACTTTGCAGGCTGGTTACGGGAAACAATATTGCCCCCGAAACTCCCCGTCCGCTCTCCCCCGCCATGCGGCAGGAAATTGTAAAATTAGATAAAACGCTAAAAGAATACAAGTTCTTATGTAAGAACAACATTGATTCCCCGCAGGAGCTTGTTTCTTTTATCGAAGAAAAGCGGAAGCAAATCGGCGCATTGGAAAAAGAAAGGCAGTCAGTTTACAACCGCAACCGCCATAAGAAAAGCGGGGAATTGAATGCGCAGGCAAGGGAAATCTCCGCCAAGATAAAACCTCTGCGGGCGGAATTGTCCCTTGCAAAGGCTGTCCTTGAAAAAATACCGAAGCTGAAAGAAGTAATTGAAGCCGAACGGCAGGCGGAAACCGCCGTTATATCCAAAAATAAGGAAAGAAGGTATACACGATGACAAATACAGAAATTAAAACCAAGAACCCGCCGAAGAAAAAGGCGGCGAATATCCAAGTAGATAAACTCCGTACTTTTGAGGGACATCCTTTTAAAGTACTGGATGATGAAGATATGGATAAGCTCGCCGAGAGTATAAATGCACAGGGGATTATCTCACCGCTGATTGTCAGGACGATTGAAAGCACAGATGAATATGAAGTGATAAGCGGACACAGGCGTTTACACGCCGCCATAAAAGCAGGGCTTTCCGAAGTGCCTGCTTTAATTTATCCCCTTGACCGAAACGAAGCGATGATTGCGGTTGTAGACAGCAACCTGCACCGTGAAAGGCTGCTCCCAAGTGAAAAAGCCTTTGCCTACAAAATGAAAATGGATGCAATGAAAGCACAGGGCAGGAGAACGGATTTAACTTTGTCGCAACTTGCGACAAAGTCGGATACCGCCGCCGAAATCGGAAAATCGCAGAATGAGAGCCGTGACCAAGTGTTCCGCTATATCCGTCTGACTTATCTTATCCCCAAACTGCTTAACAAGGTTGACGAGGGCATTATCGCACTCAGCCCCGCTGTGGAGTTGTCCTACCTCTCCAAAGAACAGCAGAAAATACTGCTTGACGCAATGAGCCTGAACGACTGCACACCCTCACACGCACAGAGTATCCGCATGAAGAAACAGGCTCAGCAGAATACTCTTTCCTCGGATAGTATTTATGAAATCATGTCAGAGGAAAAAGCCAACCAGACCGAACGTATCAGCTTTAAAGTACAGGATTTAAAGGGATTTTTCCCGAAAAACTTTACGCAGAAGCAGATGACGGACACGATTCTGAAGCTCCTTTATGAGTACAACAGAAAACTGGAACGAAGCCGCAGAAGCCGTGAGGAAAGGTAAGGTAGCATTATGAAAAAATTAGAAACCTTTACAGTCAACCCAAATGCAGTCTATATGCTACCGCCTGAGCCGATAGATGAAAATGAGAAAATCAATTTATCGCAGGAAATACTGCCCCATAGTCCCGATATCCGCATTGAAAGCAGAAAACTAGTGCGTTTCAGCGGTGAAAACGAGTTTTCCCTTAAAATTGGCGGCACGACCTACGAGGTCAATACCCATTTCAGCAAAAAAGGAAAACAAAGCGTATTGGAGCAGTTTAAAGAACTGATATTGTCCGAAAAGCTGGTTTAATATTGCACATTGGAAAAAGATAACTGGGTATGGTAAGATAATCTTGCCTTTGCTATGCCCAGTTGTCGGAAAGGAGCAAAAAATCATGACAACAGCAACGAAAATAAACGGGCAGACTGAAGAAAAAATCACAGCTTTGTATTGCAGGCTGTCGGTTGACGATGATAATAAAGACGAGGAATCCAACAGTATCACCAATCAAAAGCAGATACTTTCTGATTATGCAAAGAAGAACGGTTATGCAAATACTATGTTTTTTGTGGATGATGGAATCAGCGGCACGACCTTCCAAAGACCGAATTTTATGCGTATGGAGCGTATGGCGGAAAACGGTGAAATCGGCACGATTATCGTCAAAGACCTTTCCCGTTTCGGGCGTGAGCAGGTGGAAATGGGCAGGCTTACACAGGTGGTGTACCCATCGCTGGGTATCCGTTTTATCGCCATACAGGAGCGTGTGGACACTTTGACCGGCGACGGCGTGGAGATGATGCCCTTCCACAATATTTTCAACGAATGGTATGCGGCGCAGACCTCTAAGAAAATCCGTGCGGTGTGGCAGTCCAAAGCGGAACACGGCGAGCGTATCGCTTCTATCGTACCCTATGGGTACAAAAAATCGGAAGATAACCCGAAACAATGGGTAATCGACGAACCGGCGGCGCAAACCGTAAGGAAGATTTTTGCCCTGTGCCTTGCGGGGAAAGGCCCGATGCAGATTGCAAGACAGCTTGAGGAGGAAAAGATACTCTCCCCTGCCGCCTATTTTGAATCCATCAGCAGGAAACATGCGCAGAAAGTCCCCAAAAACCCTTGCGGGTGGGAACAGGCGACCGTTGGCTATATCCTTGAAAACAGGCAGTACACCGGCTGCGCCGTCAATTTCAAAAGCACTACCGTCAGTTACAAAGTCCATAAGAGAATCCAGCACAGCGAGGAAGATTACCAAATCATACCCGACATGCAGGAAGCCATCATCTCCGAGGAACAATGGCTGAGGGTGCAGGAACTTCGTAAACACAAGCGCAGACCGACGAAAACCGGCAGGACGAGCCTTTTTTCGGGGCTGCTCTACTGCTATGACTGCAAATCGAAAATGCACTTTGTAGCCGCCAAGAGCATGAAACGAAAACAGGAGCATTTCCGCTGTTCCCAATATAAATCCGGCAGAGGGAATTGCGCCATGCACTATATCCGTGACATTGTCCTTGAACAGCTTGTGCTGGAAGCTGTCAGCGACTTATCCGATTTTGTACGCTGTTATGAGCCGGTATTCCTGTATCTGCTGGCAAAGAAAAACAACGCCATGCGGCAGAAGAAATACCAAAAACTTCAGCAGGCTGTTGAGAACGGCACAAAGCGGATAGCGGAAATCGACAGGCTGATTGAAAAGGTATTTGAACAGAACGCAGGCGGCATCCTCTCCGACGAACGGTTTGCGAAAATGCTTCAGAACTACGAAAAGGAACAGAAAGCATTAACGCAGGAAGTGGAAGAAAACCGCCAGACCTTGCAGAACGCCGAACAGCGGGTAATGGATTTAAGGCTTGTCTTACGCACTTTGCGGGAAATGACCGACATTAAGGAGCTTACCCCTACGCTTGTCAATTCGCTGATTGAGCGTATCGAAGTCCACAACAGCGACAAATCCAGCGGTCACAGCCATGTGAAGGTAGACATTTATTTTACGGCGGTGGGTATGATAGATATTCCCACGGAGAAAGAAATCCTTGCCACGATGGAAGAAATACGGAACAACCCGCAGGACTTCAAATTTGTGGCGTAACAAACGGATACGGTGTAATCCCTTTTATAGAGTTACACTGTATCCTACATAAAAACATCCTTATCTGGCGACAGCAAAGGCTGTCACACCTTTACGGTTTAAGGAGAATTTATTTCTATTATGTAGAGATTTTACTTCTACTTGTAGGGCAGGAAGCCCCCATGTGGCGACAAGGATTTTTTTAACAGGTTATCCGTCCATCCTCGGTAGGGTATATGTAAATACAGATGAAAGCCGCTTGCAGGCAAAAGAAATCCCTCCAAACTTCAAAAGCGAAGTCGGAGGGTAATTCAAGCATAACAAATCAGCCCACCCGCACATCGTTTTTTTATTAGGTGGACTTGTCCTGCCTGTGTAAAAAGGAAAGAGCCGACAAACGGTGATTGCTCACTCATTCATCGGCTCTGCGTCTAAAGCGTCTGGCTCTTTGATGACGGTTACTTGTAAATCCTTTACTTCAATCAGAGTTTCCCGTTTGCACTTCGGACAGTAGAGAGGAAAGTTTTTCAGAATGGTATCTTCTCTAATTTTGTCACGGGTTTTGCTGCCACAGATAGGACAGCGTATCCATTCTGTTTGTTGTTTCATAAGCACTCCGATATAAATTTTTCAAGCATTGGATTAAGTTGCTTGGCATTACGCATTGGAAAGTCGTGGTTTGCTCCTTGTAATATCATTGTTTGACAGTTTGGATTTTGAGCAAGTAATGTAAGAGAAGTTTTCATATCTCTGACTTCCTTACTCCCACAAATCGCCAACATAGGTATCGTTACTGCTTGATATTCAGGTAACTTTGATAAATCTAATGTATTGGAAAAGAATGAGTCATACACCTGCGGAGTAATCTGTTTTGAATATTCTGCCATATTATCGGCTTGTTTTTTTGTGTAATTCCAATATTTCCCTTGAAATTGCACTAACCATCTCCAATGTAGCATTTTTGCGGATAAACCTGCAAGAGAACAGTACATCCGAATTGTATTCGGCTTGGGATTTACCCATGCGCTTAAAAATACGGCAAAGTCAAATAATTCGGGCTGCTTGCTGACAAGCATTATTGCAATCTGACCTCCAAGCGAATGACCGATTACGCCGATCCGTTTTTTATGTAGGGTTTTAATGAGCGCAAAGAGTTCCTCTACGGTCTTTTCTGGCTCATAAATCTCAGTAGCCGCCTTTCCTGCACCTGCTAAGTGAGGTACAATAAGATGGTATTTATCAGAAAAGCAATACTGCCTACAAAATGTATCAAGCGCACCCGCCCCATGCAGAAGCATGATAGTCGGATTTTCCTTGCTTCCATATTCATCATAATACAGCATAATTTTTCCTTTCTTTGTGAACAGTTTCAATAATAAATTTTTCTATTTCCTTGTTTACTTGCTCTGGATTATCTCCATTGGCAAAATGCTTTGCCTGTTTTATAAAATGCAAAGGATAACCTGTTTGCTTTGCCCATTCTTTGCAATATGCCTTAACCTTGCCTGTGCTGTCTTTCTCACCCACCAATATCAATATGGGGAACGAAAAATTAACATCTTTATTTTCTACAATAAAATATTCATATGCAATCCGCATTTGCTGGATAATTTCTGCTTTAGACAGCGGCTTTAACATAGACAACATTTTTTGATAGGAATAGCGGCTCTCTGATACTGACAATGCCATGCTCTTTCGTAAAAGATTTGTTGTAAAGCATTTTGCCATAGGAACAACCTGCTTCAGCCACCACAAGTCTGATTTTGAGTAATATTTAAGTCCCAATGGCGTTGTATCTAACGCCACAAATCCTTTTACCATATCAGGATACAAAGCAGCAAAATGTTGACTTGGATAGCCGCCCATAGACATACCCACTAAAAATGTTTTTTGAATGTTCTCTTTCTGCAATATGCTATGTAATATTTCTGCTGTATCTTGATAAGTGAATTTCTGATATGGTTTCGACAATCCATGCATAGGAACATCCCATAAGATGATTGTGTAATTATCTGAAAAGTAGGGTATCTGCTTTTCAAACATAGTATGGTCTGCGGTTACTCCATGCGTAAAAACAATACAGTCTGATACATTGTCATTTCTGGCAATCCAATAATGTACAGTTCCGCCTTGTGACAAAATTGTTTTATGCTGCATTTTGTTCACACCTCCTGCGTATAAACCTTTTTCCAAAAATCAATTAAAATAATAATTTCTTTCTCAATTTCATCTGGTATAATACAATTTAAACGATATTTTTTCAGCATATATCCATCGACAGCATAAAAGATTTCAGCATACATTGTTTTTATATCAATATCTTTCCGAAATTTTGATATATCTATTTTCTCAAACACTATCATTTCACTTGCCTTGCTAACATCATTAAAGTTTTCTTGAATGGACTTGTGTATTTCTGGAGCCGTTTCATAATATGCTCTTAGCGAAAAAGCATATAAATGCGGATAATCACGCATAAGCGAACACTTTGATAATAGGCTTCTTTTCAGCATTTCAAAAAAGTCATCTGTTTCCAAAGTTTTGTATTCTGTAACCGCTTTCCTTGTCATCTCAATAGCGTTCATCCACAAGTACATATATAATTCCTTTTTGTTAGTAAAATAGTGAAAAAGCAATGCTTTTGAAATACCGCTCTCGTCTGCAATTTCCGACATTGGGGCTTTTTTATAGCTGTTTTCTGAAAACACTTTGTAAGCAGCGTTTATAATACGCCGCTGTTTTTCTAATGGAAGTTTGAAAAACTTGTCATTCATATACATTCTCCTTATTGACCGCAACGGTTAATGCAAGTATATTATATATCCGTTGACCGTTTTTGAGAAGACTATTGTTAAAATTAAAAAAATAGCAACAGAGCTTTAACCCTCTGCCGCTATGCCGCCTATGCGTAAATGATTTCAGTATTCACAATCTCCATCGCACAAGCCCGTATGTTATTCATCCTCCCGACCCATTCTAAGGCGTTTTCAGCCTTTAGCTGTTCCGTGATACCCTGCGCCTGCTTCATGCCCTCTATGAGCCGTTCAAGGCGTTCCTGCGCCTGCCTGTCAATGTCGGCAAGGTAGGAATTGAGCCTGCCGCTTGTGAGAAGATTTGTGTATGTAACCCTGCGGTGCTGTTTCAGATAGTCCAAGTGCCGCCGCCCGAATAAGCCAATCGGCTGTTCCTTTTCGGCAGGTAAGGCAATGCAGGGGATAAGGTAATCCCCCTGCCGCTCGTATCTGCCGCCCAGTTCCTCAAAAATTGTCTTTTCCATCGTCTTTCTACCTCCGTATTTTTAATTTGACCGTCTTTGCATGGGCGAACTTGATAATCAATTCGTCAACACAGTCCGTATACCTGCCCTCTGCAATCAGCTTGTTTCGGAAATCGTTTAGGCAGAGGATTATCACCCGCCGCTCCGTTTCATCAAGATACAAATGATACTTTTCCATCGTCTTTCCCCTCTTTTCTGCGGCGCATCTCCCAGCCGCCCGTATTCCTTAAAACCTTTGCCTTGAAGCGGCGTTCCCCTATGTAACCGCCGAAGCGGTAACAGATTTTAATTGCCTGCTCTGTTCCTGCTTCGGTTTGTGTGCGGTCAAACACCTCAATGCGCTCCACCAAGAGATTGAGGTTTTCGGCGGTCAGTTCCTGTATCCCCACATATTCCGCCATCAGAGCCGCCCACTGCACCGCATTAGTCTGGCTGTCCTTGACCTCCTGCAAGGCGTTTTCAAGGCTCTGTATCTGCCCTAAAAGCTGTTCCTGCTCCGTCTGGTACTTGTCAATCAGACGGGCAAAGTTGTCATTAGAGATACGCCCCGAAAGGGAATCCTCATAAAGCCTGTCGAATAACCTCGTCACTTCGTCATAGCGTTTCTTCGCCTGCTTCAGCCTGCTTTCGTTGGATTTCCCCCTGCTCCCGTCCGCCTTTGTGTTCATCTTTACCGCCAGAGCCACCGCTCTGTCCCTGTCCTCATAGGCAAGGCGGGCATGGTACTGGATATCGGCAAGGACGGCATTGTATAAATCCTCGTAGAAAATACGGTGGTCTGAGCAGGCTTTTGAATTATGGGCGTAGGTGGTGCAGATATAAATACGGTGCCTGTCCTTGCCCCAATACCGCAAGCCCAATGCCTTGCCGCAGGAGCCGCACTTCACAAGCCCCGAAAAAGGGGATACGAAATTATCCGTGGTATCCCGCCTGCGGCTCAAAACCTTTGCGTTCGCCCCGTCAAAAACCTCCTGCGACACAAGCGGCTCATGGGTGTTTTCCACCCGTATCTGGTCTGCTTCGGGAACATTTTTATAAACCCCCACCTTAAATACAATCTCTTTCTTGCACATAATCGTGTGTCCAAGATACAACGGATTTTTAATAATATTCTGTATGACCGTGTGCGACCATTCGTATTTGTTGGCGGGATTTTCAAACCGTTCGGAATAGTCCTTTTCCCCACGAGAGTACAGCCACCAAGAGGGGGAGGGGACTTGTTCCTCTCGGAAAGTCTTAGCGATTTTGTGCGCCCCCATGCCTGCATTAGCAAGCTCAAAGATACGCTTAACAATCCATGCCGTTTCCGTATCCACAATCAGCCTGTTATGGTTGTCGGGGGCTTTGCGGTAGCCGATAGGGTTAAAGGCAGTGCGGTAAAGCCCCGCCTTTGCCCTCGCCCGTATGGAAGAACGGATTTTCCTTGAATTGTCCCTGCTGTAAAATTCGTTTATGACATTCTTCAGGGCAGCAATATCGTTGTTCTTGCTGGCGGTATCCACGCAGTCGTTGACGGCGATATACCGCACATTCTTCATCGGGAAATAAATCTCCGTGAAATGCCCGACCTTTAGATGGTCACGCCCCAGACGGGATAAATCCTTTGTGATTACCACATCAATCTTCCCCGCTTCAATGTCATCAAGCATACGGTTGAAGTCTGGACGCTCGAAATTCAAACCGCTGAATCCGTCGTCCACATAGACCTCCACCACCATAAAGCCGTGTTCCTTTGCATACTGCGTGAGCATTGCTTTCTGCGTTTTAATGCTCTCGCTGTCCCCCTGCGCCATATCGTCTTTCGACAGGCGGCAGTAGAGGGCTGTCCTTAAAATACCCATTCAGCCCGCCTCCTTTTCTGTTGTTGTGCTTAAATTGTATTCTGGTTCTTTCACAATTTCAAAGGTGCGGACAGGGCATTTCCCCCGCCGCACCTCGTCCACAAGCAGGGAAATGAATATCTCCCGCATATTCCCGCCGCCCGAATAGACTGCCTGCACCGTTATCTTCGGGCGTTGTACCGCTTTTGCCATAGGCATATATCCTCCCTCCAAAAAGGAAAAGGAGCGTCCGAAAACGCTCCCCATCCAGATAAAAGAATCACTCCGACAGCACTTTTTCCAATGCCGCAAGGAGCTTTTCCGCTTCCGCTTCGGTCAGCGTAACGCCCTTGCCGCATTTCTCACGGTTGGGGGAGAAGCTACGTATATCATACTTCGGCTCTTTCCCGTTCCAAGAGATAAGGTTGATTTCTTTTGTATAGCCGCTTTCGCCCGTAGACAGCACGGCGATTTCCTTTACGATTTCATACTGAATATCTTTCATTTTCTGCCTCCGTTCTGTTTTTTCTCTGCTTGAATACTCTGCATTTACCACCCGAAAAGAGAAGATTATCGGCTGTCCCTGTTCCGTTTTCTCTGCAATTCACTCTCCAAAAGCTTGATGATGATGTCCTCCATCTGCTTCGGCGTTGTGCCTTTGGGGAAGTATTTTCTCAGCTTCTCCATGCCGATTTTCACCGTTTCTTTCTGGTTTCCCTTTTCCTCGGTCATAATCGCAAAGATGGTATCCATATCGAGCCGCCCGCTTTGGCTTAACTGTTTCATCCGCTGTGCCTGTGAGAGTGAGGGCGTTGCTTCCTCGCTCTCCATCGTGACAAGCAGGTTTTCCTGCTCATCTTTTTTCAGAAAGGACAGCTCCGCCGCAGGCGTGAGGGCGATTTTTCCATCGTCCACCATCTGTAAAATCGGCGGTATCAGCTCCGTAAGACGGATAAACCTTTGTATCTGGGTGCGGCTGTTGGGGGATTTCTGGGCAAGCTGCTCCACCGAAGTCAACTTCTGCCCAAGTTGGGGAGAAGTTAAATCCGTGCGGAAGCCCTGCCGTTTCATCGCTTCCAGTTTCATCTTATAGGCAAACGCACGCTCCGATGGGAGGATATTTTCCCTCTGGATATTGCTGTCCACAAGGGTGATAATCGCCCTGTCACGGTCTAAGGGCAAAACAAAAGCAGGGACGGTATCTATCCCTGCAAGCTCACAGGCACGGACACGCCGCTGCCCCGCAATCACCTCATAGCCGTTCCCGTCCTCCATCGGGCGGGTGATGATAGGCGTTACCATGCCGAACTCCTTAATGCTCTCCGCAAGCTCCATCAACATTTCATCCTCCACAACACGGAACGGATTGTCGGGGAACGGGTGCAAATCCACTATCTTCAATACGGTAAAATCCTGTTTTTTCAATCTGTTTCCTACCTTTCCTTTGATTTATTCCTGTTCGGTTTCTGTATCTCCGCCAACACTTCGGGCGGGATTTTGGAGAGCAGGCGTTCCATCTGGGCGTTTGTGCGCTGAAGCTCAAATATCTTTCGGTTTGCCTGCTGTACCTTTAATTCCTCCGCATACTTCCCATCCCGCATACGCTCGGCGTAATCGGCTTCCTGCCCGATTTTCGCTTTCAAGCTGTCAATATACGCCTGCTGTTTCCCGATTTCCTTTGAGAATTTCTCCACATCGGGAAGCCACGCCGCTAGAAGCTCCAGAGCCTTGTCCCGCTTTTTCCCTGCGTTAAAGGCGTTGATATCCGACAGGGCGTTGACGATTTCCCCGTACTGCTTATCCAGCCTGCCGCCCAGTTTAAAGAGCCATGTGGGGATATGCTTCCGCTTTGTCTCCATCGAGGACTGCCCCCGTTCAAGCCCGCTCCACCGTGCGGACATCCGCTCATGGTAGGCGGTCTGCCACTCGGACAAGGATTTCTGGTTGCCTAAAAGGACTTTTGCCGACAGCTTCCCATCGGGCGTAATCGGGCAAAAGGAAAGGTGCATATGGGGCGTTTTCTCGTCCATATGCACCACAGCGGAGAGGATATTCTGCCTGCCGACACGCTCCGAAACAAAGTCAAGAGCTGTCTGGAAATACAGTTTTTGTTCTTCGGGCGGTAAGCTGTTCATAAATTCGGGCGAAGCGGTGATAAGGGTTTCCACCATCATCACGCTGTCACGCCGCACCTTGCAGCCTGCCTCCGCTATCATGCGGTTAATCTCTTTCTTGTAGGTGTAGCGGGGCGGCGGTACAAGGTGATAATTCTCTTTAGAGCGTCCCATATCAATATCTGGATTGCTCTTGTAGGCTTCTTTTCTGCGTTCATTGTGGCGTTCACAAGCCGCCACGCCGCCCGCCTTGCGCTTCTGAAAGCGCAGGATTGCATAGGGCATTTCTCTCATTCCTTCCTTTCATTTTTGTCTGTGCAGAGCGTAAGCCCTGCCCGCAGGGTGACAGCCGTGACAGGTGTGACGGGTATTTTGGGATACCCCTGCCGCTGTCACCCTGCGGGAGAACACCCCGTAAACGCAAGGTGCAGGCGTGGGATTTCCTCGCCCTCCTTCGGCTCGTAAATCCACCCCTGCGGTCAGAAAAATCCTCCGATTTTTCCGACTGCGTTTACAGGGTGTAACACACTACACTTTGCTCCGCAAAGTCGTGTGCCAGCCGTTCCCTCTGGACTCCCTTCTGGCAGGGCTGCGCCCTGCTTTATCCTCCGCTCTGCGCTTCGGATAAAAGAACGGCGGTATCACCGTCAGCCGTGACAGCATGGGAGGGCATCCCAATATCGCTGTCACACCTGTCACGGCTGTCACCGCCCATCGTAAGCACAATCTGCCTGCCGTACCGCTTTCGGCGGTATCCATAGCAAATGCCGTTCTCGCTCAGAAAGGTTGTGCGGTACTCGTTGAGCCATTTCGTGATGACCGTGGATAAATCCCCGCTTTCCCCCATAGCAGACAGAAGCTCCGTTGCCGTCCCCGACCACTCCGCTTTGTCCCGCATAAACTCCACCAGCCGAAAAAGGACGGGCGGCACGGCTTCCCTCGCAAGCTCCGCCTGCTCCCTGCGCTCCACAAGCTCCCAACTGCAATCACGGAAGCGGAGCGTCAGCTCTTGATATTCGATATCCCTGCCCGTCACAAACAGCTTTGCGGTATCGGACGCACGGCTCTCCTTTTCCAGAACAAAGGTAGCGTCCGCACTCCCCGTCAGACCTGTCGTGCCAGACACCTTGTTGAACACATCGCTGTCGTTCTGCTTGCGGATATGGTGGACGACCACCACCGAAAGGGAATGCCTGTCGGCAAAGTCCTTTATCAGCGATATATCGCCGTAATCGTTGGCGTAGGCGTTGTCTTTGGAAGCGGTGCGTATCTTTTGCAGCGTATCAATGACAATGAGCCTGCTGTCGGGATATACTTTCAGATAGTCCTCAAGCTGTACCATCAGACCGTCCGAGAGCTTGCAGCTCGCCACGGCGAAATGGAGCTTCCTGTTTGCTTCATCGGTCAGACGGAATAATCTGTCCTGTATGCGGAAAAAGGTATCCTCCAGACAGAGGTACAGCACATCGCCCTCCTTTGTCGGCATGTCCCACAGGGGAAGCCCCTGCGACACGCAAAGGCAGAGCTTGAGCATGAGCCAGCTCTTACCGATTTTCTGTGAGCCGCAGAACAGCGACAAGCCCGTGGGGATAAGACCGTCCACCACAAAGGACGGCTTTTCAAGCGGCTCATAAAGGAGCGTTTCCGCTTCCACCAGATTCAGCTTCTGCATAGGCTTCCTCCTTTCGGCATTTTCGTTTGGTTTTACTGCACATAGGCATGACCTCCTTGAATAGATTTACCCCTGCAATGAAGCAAGGGTATGTAACACAGCCAGTCCATACAGTTCCACGCTTTTTCAAAGCGGCGTTTTCTCTGTCAGTGCTATGCACGGATTGAGCAACGGGCAGGCTCATATCGTGGCTCTGCTGTCCGTTGCGGCAGGTATCCCTCTGGCGGCTGCTATGGAATTTTCAAGGAGCAAATCTATCGCTATCGTTTTGCGGCAATCAAAAAGGGCGGGAGGTTTTGACCTCTCACCCAACAGCCCATAGGGGGATATGTTTTTAGACATGGTATTCTGATTTTTTGAAAAAGCAAAAGCACCTGCCGCTTAACCGCTTTTCTCGGTCAGTAACAAGTGCTTGTTGCAAGTTTGGTATTCAGTTCGTAAAAGGGGCGTATCTGCCCGTGTTCTCAAATGGAAATTGACCTCAGAAATACTTCCTGCAGTTCCTGTTACCTGCAGCGGCTGGTGGATATAGATGGTTCCTGTGCCAATACTGTTTCCTTTCTCATCTGTTACTGTGGCAGTATCTCCAAGGCCCACTCCGCTGTCCGTCATAGTAATGGTACATCCATCATCAGATACCTTTTCTACTGTTCCTTCTATCTGCGTTCCGGAAGACAGAGTTACAGTCACCGTATCTTCTTCTGATGGAACGGTAGCAGGATCTGCCAGATCCACAGCCATTTTTCCGTCTGCAGAAAGAACAAGAAGTGCTCCATGCTCCAGCATACAGGAGGTTATATCTTCTCCCTGGCCTATATATATTTTTTTCATACGACCGTCTATAGAAGCAGAAATGGTCTCCTCATCTGTATCCTCCTGTAAGTCTGCAATCTGTTCGTCCAGCGCTTCGATTTTTTCCTGTACCTCTTCCATTGCCTCATAAACAGAAGAAGAATCTACTTCTGCCAGCACATCCCCGCTGGAAACGTGATCGCCGCTTTCTACCTTTACCTCTGAAATAGTGATTCCTGAGGGAATCTTCAGGGAAACCGGAGTGTCTGCTTCCAGATTTCCCGTTCCCACGATTGTATTTGATATGGAGCTGATTTCTGCCGTCGCCTTTGTTGCCTGTACTGTTTTTTCAGGTGCAGACGGTCTCTTTCCGGACTGATATCTCCAGTATACCCCGCCGGCTGCCACAGATACAGTAAGGACAACTGCTGTGCCTATGACAATCTTCTTTTTTCCGGAAACCTTTCTTTTTCTGAAAAAGCTTCCGTTTTCACTTCTTTCCTTTCTGAGTTTCATCATTGTCCTCCTGCTGATTTTTTTACTTTTACAGTTTTTCCGGATTTTTTGTTTCACAGGCTCTCCATTCCACTGTGGAGGATGCTCCGGAACAGTCTGCACTATCTTCATAAACCACTGTAGTCACTACATGGTCACTGTCGTCCTCTGCATAAACAGCTCCATCTGTTCTCTGAATGATCACTGCTTTGCCTTCTTCACCTGTGATTATCCTTTCAGAGATCTAGACTTCGCCTTCTGTCTCAGCATCGTCCGCCTCATTGTCATCTGTTTCAGCGTTGTCCGTCTCAGTATCGGCTGTTTCAGTGTCGGCTGTCTCAGTGCCATCAGTATATGCGGTCTCTGCCTGATATTCTTCCGACCGCTGTGACTGGTCATCTCCCGGCTGCCCCATATCTCCTTCCATGATGCTGACTGATTCTGCATTTCCATCCTCATCCAAAATAATAACTGCCATGTCGCCTTCTTTTAGATCTGACCAGACGATTTCTTCTCCTGCTTCCTGAGCCGGAGCTTCTCCCTCCGGTTTTTCCGGCTGTTCCGATGTTCCACCGTTTTCCGATACTTCTTCCGGCTGTTCCGATGTTCCACCGTTTTCCGATACTTCTTCCGGCTGTTCCGAAGCCCCGCCATTTTCCGGTGCTTCCCCTTCAGGCATCTCCGACGCTTCTCCGCCAGGCTGTCCCATAGTCTGTTTTCGGATCACCGTATTTTCTGTAAGAGCAATAGTCTGTTCTTCTCCTGTCTCTTCTGTGCCGGAATTTTCTTTTCCATCTTCTGTTCCATTTACCGGAGCAGATTCTACAGAAATTGTAATGAAGTCCTCAGATACCGAAACAATCTTACCGAAAATCTGATTTTCTTTATTTTGTTCTTCCGTTTTTCCTGTTTTCCCGTCCGTTTTCTCATCATCGCCTTCTGCTGCTGTATTTTCTGCTGCTGTGTCTTCGATTCCGCTTCCCTGCTGTTTTGCCGCCTGCGTCTCTGTATTACTTCCGCAGCCGGTAACTGCTGCCATACACAAAAACATTCCTGTCAATATTGCTGCCTGTCTGTTTTTCATAATAAAACTCCCTTCATTTTAGAGATTCTTCTCACCGAAAATCATCTCTGTTTCCTGTAACAATTTCCAAGTATAGGGGACTTACCTTAATTAAACTTAAAAAAACCTGTGAAAATTTTGTGTAATCTCAAAATCCTCACAGGGTTCTATGTTATTTTATTATGAAGTTTTTTCATTAATGTCTCTGTTCTTTATTTCCAAACAGCTCGCAAATCTGCATGCAAAGGATGGCTCCTGGTTTCCCGCATACAGATAAGAACTGTCTCCCAGGCGAATCCCCCGAAAATATGCAATCCCCTGTTCCCTTTCTTCAGTAACAACCTTTGTAGCTGAGGTGGGAACAAGCGCAGGGCTGTGCGCTGTTTTTGCCAGAAGCTATGCCTCTTTTCTTCCTTTTTCTGACAGTGTATTATTTCCATAATCTGGATCTCCATGTCGGATAAAACGTATTTTCATAAGATCATTCTCCTTGTATTCCGGTTTTCTTTATCAAAATATTCCGGACACTCTGTCAAATATATTCGCCGTTTTTTCCAGACGCATCAAAACAGATCTGCTCATGCATTGGCAGAAATATTCAATGCTTTCAAAAATCCTAAACATTATGGCCTGCACCTGTTTTCTCTTATAGCTTCTCATAAACTGTTGGGCTTTGGTATTCGTGCCAGATCCTCTGGAACTGTGCAGGAACCACAGATGGTTCTGCAGATATTTCTCCATGCTCAGGAATAAATTATACTCATCCCTGTAATATTTCTGAATGTCAGACCAGATTTGAATCCAGCTTTTTCAGATCACTGTATGTAGTCCCTGTCCCCAGCTGGATCCCGTTTCTTTTTGCCAGCTCATGAACCGTTACCATTTCATATCCCTGCTTTTTTAACTGGGGGATCAGGATCTCTGCCGCATCCACAGTGGTGCTGAAAATATCATGCATAAGAATAATGGATCCGTCCTCCACCTGAGAAAGCGTGGTATCTACAATCTTCTGAGGATCCTGGCTCTCCCAGTCCAGTGTGTCAATGGACCACAGGATCATAGGAGTTCCCACCGTTTCTTTTACAGATGAATTCACAGAGCCATAGGGCGGGCGCACCACAGTAGCCCCATGACCGGTAAGCTCTGTCAAAAGCTCATCCACTCCTGCGATCTCAGCCGACATATCTTCCGGCGCCAGTGTGGCAAGATCTGTATGAGAATAGGTATGATTTCCCAGTTCGCATCCCAGAGTTTCCATCCTCTTTACCTGGTCGGAAAAATATTCAATTTCCTTCCCAACCATAAAAAAAGTGGCTTTGGCATTATTAGCCTCCAGACAGTCCAGAAGCCGGTCAGTAAACGAACTGGGCCCGTCATCAAAGGTCAGGGCTATATATTTTTTCTTTTGCGATTTCTTCTTCTGCGAATCAGAAGCCTCTTTGCGGGAGGCTTCTTTTTCCGGCGCTTTTGTCTGCTCCGGCGTTTTTTTATTATCTGCTTTCTTTTCAGCGGCTTTGTAGCCCTTCAGGGAACCGTCAGACAGAAGCTCATAGCTTTTTCCTTCTGTGGTAATAAATCCGGTCTGCATAATACCGTCCAGATCCATAAAATACCGTTTACCGCCGTCATCCACCCATCCGGTTTTCATAATCCCACTGCTGTCAAAAAAATAACGCTTTCCATCTGTATCTGTAAGCCAGCCTGTATACGCCTGTCCGTCTACCATAAACATCCAGTTGCTTCCGCTGGAAGTCCACACCCCTTTTTCTGCTTCCGGCGAAACTTCAAACGGCACTGGTGTAGCTGTTGGAGTGGCTGCAGGTGAAACCTTTTCCTCAGATTCAGAAACGTCTGTTTTACTGCTGCCGTTATCTGCTTCCGGCTTTTCGGTATCTTCGGAAGCAAACAGCCGAACAGTTCCTCCTTCTACCTTCGAAGGGTACGCTGTTGACTGACGAAACAGAAGGGCGCAGCCTGTACAGATAAGAACCATAACCAGAAGCAGCAAAAGATTTGTCCGCCTGTTGCGATCCGGCATATGATTTCCTCCTTCTTTTTATGCTGTCAGTTCCTATCATACAATATGCGACAAAAAAATACAACCCTGGCCTCTATTTGATTGTTGCCAATAAATCAGAAAAATAATATAATGAAACAATGGATAAAAAAACAATTACAGAAAACATCAGAATCAATAAATACCTGAGCAGCGCAGGAATCTGCTCCAGACGGGAAGCAGACCAGTACACAGATGCCGGAAGGATCACGGTCAACGGAAAAGTGATAGCTACAGGAGAAAAAATTCCTGCCGATGCCCGGGTCTGTCTGGACGGAAAACCTGTTTCAGCAGAAAACAAACAGGTTCTTCTTCTTTTTTATAAACCAGAGGGAATTGTGTGCAGCACAAAAAAACAGCGCCAGGAAACAACGGTAACTGAGTATCTTCAGTATCCCATAAGGATCTACCCTGTAGGCAGGCTGGACAAAGATTCCCAGGGGCTTCTTCTCCTGACCAATCAGGGCGATCTTGTCAACCGCATTATGCGGGCAGGAAATTTTCACGAAAAAGAATATCTGGTTACTGTAGACCGGGAGGTTACTGCTCCGTTTATCCGACATATGTCAGAGGGCGTTCCCATCCTGGATACCGTTACCCGGAAATGCGTAGTTGAAAAAACAGGAAAATACAGTTTCCGCATTGTTCTCACCCAGGGTCTTAACAGGCAGATCCGGAGAATGTGCTCTTATTTCGGCTATAAAGTCCGGACTCTGAAGCGGGTAAGGATTATGAATCTTACTCTGGACGGACTGAAACCGGGCGAATTCAGAGAGATCCGGCCTGAAGAATGGCAGGAACTGACGCAAATGCTAAAAAATTCATCAAATGAAACAATTACAGGAGGTCATTATGGAAACAGCCCTGCAGCAGATGAAAGAGCTGGTAAAAAAATTAAACAAGGCGGCAAAAGCCTATTATCAGGAAGACAGGGAGATCATGGACAACAGGGAGTACGACGCTCTGTACGACCAGCTGGTAAAAATGGAGCAGGAAACCGGAATTGTTCTGGCCGACAGCCCCACCGTAAACGTAGGGTATGAAGCAGTAGATTTTCTTCCAAAAGAAACTCATGAAACCCCCATGCTCTCTCTGGATAAAACAAAAGACAGAGAAGCGCTCCGTGAATTTATCGGAAGCCATAAAACCCTTCTGTCCTGGAAAATGGACGGACTGACTATTGTGCTCACCTATGAAAACGGTGCTCTTCAGAAAGCCGTCACCAGAGGAAACGGAGTAGTTGGCGAGGTCATTACAAACAATGCAAAAGTATTCCGCAACATTCCTCTGAAAATTGCCTTTCAGGGCCGTATGGTGCTTCGGGGAGAAGCAATTATCACTTACTCTGATTTTGAACGTATTAATGACTCTATCGAAGATGTTGACGCAAAATATAAAAATCCCAGAAATCTCTGCAGCGGTTCTGTCCGGCAGCTGAATAATCAGATCACTGCCCGGCGCAACGTACGCTTTTATGCATTTTCACTTGTATCTGCTCAGGATGTTGATATGCACAATTCAAGAGAATACCAGATGGAATGGCTGAAAAGTCAGGGCTTTGAAACCGTAGAATATCGGGTTGTCACAGGCGAAACGCTGGATGAGGCAATGGATTATTTTTCATCCGCAGTTGCACAAAACGATTTCCCTTCCGACGGTCTGGTAGCGCTTTATGATAATATCTCCTACGGAGATTCTCTGGGTTCAACGTCAAAGTTCCCGAGAAACGCTTTTGCTTTTAAATGGGCAGACGAGATCCGGGAAACAACCTTAAGGGAAATTGAATGGAGTCCTTCCAGAACCGGTCTTATCAATCCTATTGCAGTATTTGACCCTGTAGAACTGGAAGGAACTACGGTAAGCCGCGCCAGTGTGCACAACGTAAGTATTCTCCGGGAACTGGAACTTGGCATCGGAGATACGATCCAGGTATATAAGGCCAATATGATCATCCCTCAGATTGCAGAAAATCTTACCAGAAGCAGCCATCTGGAAATTCCGGACATCTGTCCGGTGTGCGGCAAAAAAGCGCAGATCATGAAAGAAAACGATGTAGAGGCGCTGTACTGTATGAATCCCGACTGTACCGCAAAAAAGATCAAAGCATTTACTCTTTTTGTAAGCAGAGACGCCATGAATATTGACGGTCTTTCCGAGGCGACCCTGGAAAAGTTTATTGCCAGAGGATTTATCCATGATTTCGGAGATATTTTTGAAATAGAAAAATACAGAGATGAAATTGTAGCCATGGATGGTTTCGGAGAAAAGTCCTTTAACAATCTTACAGAAAGTCTGGAAAAAGCAAAAACCACCACTCTGGCAAAAGTCATTTACAGTCTTGGAATCGCCAATATCGGCCTTGCCAATGCAAAAGTGATCTGCCGCCATTTTGATTATGACCTGGAAGCCATCCGCCATGCAGATTCGGATGAAGTCAGCGCCATTGACGGCATCGGCCCTGTGATTGCAGGAAATCTTGTTTCCTATTTCCAGATTGAAGAGAACAACAAAAAACTGGATCATCTGATCAGCCACCTTACTATTGAAAAAGAAGAGGCGCCCAAAGATCAGACCTTTGAAGGAATGACCTTCGTGATCACAGGCAGCCTGGAGCATTTTTCCAACAGAAACGAGGCAAAAGCTCTCATTGAATCTCTTGGAGGAAAAGTAACCGGTTCTGTTACAAAAAAGACAAACTATCTGATCAACAATGACAAAACATCCGGCTCATCAAAAAATAAAAAGGCAAAAGAGCTTGGAATCCCCATTCTGTCCGAAGAGGATTTCCTGAGTCTTACAAAGGGAGATTTTCAGGCAGAATAAGTAAAAGGCAAGGAGGATCATAAAATGCCGATTAAAATACAGGGAGAACTTCCCGTAAAAGAAATTCTGGAAAAAGAAAATATTTTTGTTATGGATGAAACACGGGCAGTCCATCAGGATATCCGTCCCATTCAGATTCTGATTCTGAATCTGATGCCCTTAAAAGAAGAAACAGAGCTCCAGCTTCTCCGCTCTCTTTCCAACACTCCCCTTCAGGTAGACGTCACATTTATGGCTGTGGAAAGCCATGTGGCAAAAAACACCTCTCTCAGTCATCTGAATAAGTTCTATCAGACCTTTTCCGAGCTGAAAGACCTGCGCTTTGACGGTATGATCATCACCGGCGCGCCCGTGGAACAGATGGCTTTTGAAGAAGTGGATTACTGGAACGAGCTTACAGAGATCATGGACTGGACAGAAACCCACGTCACTTCCACCATTTTTCTCTGCTGGGCTGCTCAGGCAGGCCTTTATCATTTTTACGGTCTTCAGAAGAAAAAACTTGACCAGAAAATGTTTGGCCTTTTCTGGCACAGGGTTCTGAACCGCAAGATTCCTCTTGTGAGGGGCTTTGACGATATGTTTCTGGCTCCACATTCCAGGCATACAGAAGTTCCCATTGAGGATATCCGCGCATGTAAAGAAATTACAATTCTGGCTGAATCCGAGGAGGCCGGACTGTTTCTTGCAATGGCAGAGGGTGGCCGCCGAATCTTTGTTATGGGTCATCCGGAATACGACCGCATTACCCTGGACGGAGAATATAAGCGGGATACCGATAAGGGACTTCCCATTGAACTTCCCCGGAATTATTACAAAGATAACGATCCCGCCAACAAACCTCTCCTTATGTGGCGCGCCCATGCAAACAACCTGTACACAAACTGGCTGAATTATTACGTGTATCAAAGCACCCCCTACGACCTTATGGGGACGCCGGATTTTAAAAGTATATAAAAGCAAAAAGCACCAGATGCAGACTGCCGCGGCTAGTCTGCATCTGGTGTATAAAATGATACAATTCCCTCAATAATCAAGGGATTATGAAAGTCCGAAGCGGTCTCATCCGTTTTCTCATCTCCAGTCCCAACGGTCAAGAATGGGATTTCTTACAGCATCTGCTGAATCTCCCAGCCGGTACAGGGCATAGCTTCCGGCTGTTCCCACCTCCTGGTATCCATATAGTTCAAGTTCACTTTTCTGCTGCTTATCCGGGATTTTTACAACCAGATAATTGCAGAAAAGTCTTTTTCCGGCAGACGCAATGTTGCTGTAATTAAACACCGGCGCATTGATCTCCAGATAAAGCTGCCGTACTCCTTCGCCAGCGCCGCCCCGTCCCTCTCTGTTAAACAGCATATAAATAGATGGATCATACACACGGACATAAGGTCCGATATAATTATCTGCCGCCAGAAGGAACTCTGAATCTTTGGCATCCTGCTTTACCATCTCGCAGATGGCAGCCACCTCATCCGGCACCTGCTGGTAATTATGAACCAGCTTATAATTTCCTGCCTGACAAATGCCCTTTCCGCACACAGCTACCGCTCCTGCCGCCGCTATGACCAGGAGAAACTGCAAAATGCCTTTTCTCTCCTTCAGAAATTCTGTCATAGCCACAGCAATAACAGGAACCACCGGAAGAAGCCAAAGAACACGCCAGTATACACTGGAGCCTATACACTTCTGTATGATCCTGGCTGCAGGCGGGCAGAAAAACAGAGCCAGAACCAGAAAAAGATAAAACAACAGATATTTTGTGCTTTTTTTCTTTCTTCTGAAGATCACAAGAAAGAAAACAGCTGCCAGAAGCAGCCACGGCATCAGGCTGTCGCCCCAGTAGCTCTGCCAGAAATTTACTGACTGTTTTAATACTTCTTTCATTTCCATCCTCCTGTCAGCCCATTAAAATATACACGATCCCCAGGGCAATGGAAGGCAGGCAGCATAAAAATCCTACCAATACCCGTTTCCAGTCTCTCCTGACAATCAGGGAAATGATAAAAAAGCAGCCTGTCAAAAGAGGTGCAAGTATCACTCCCATAGAGGACAGAAGGCAGCAGCTTATATTGGCAAGCACCAGTGGAACCCAAGATATCTCCTGCTTTTTTTCGAGGAAAAACGATATACACAAACAAAGCAGATACGGCAAAAGTACGGAAGCCAAAACAGCTTTTCCCTGCCAGATACGAACCATCTGAAAGTTTCCCGCATTGTAAACAGAATAGCCGGAAAAACTGCAGATACAAGCTGCCAGAAGAAGATAGATCCCCTGGGCCTTTTTTTCTCCGGGAAACCATTTTTTTGCCAGCACAGCCTGCACCATGTACGCCATTGAAAGAAAAACTACCGGAAATACCATATGTGCCATAACTGCAGGATGGAGCCTTCCGCTCAGCTGACTTACCACTGCCAGAAATACCGGAAACGGCGAAAGCACATATCGTCTGGGCAGCGCCCTGTATGCAGTTCCTGTATAGGGATCCACCTCAAAGATCGTATCTGTGTAAACGTCTGTTGTAGCCGTTGCCACATAAAAACAGTCGTCAGCATCCATATGAGCCATCAGTGAACACACTGCTATCTGAAGGAGAATAAGTAATATGGCAATACAGAAATAAAAGGACGGACGTTTTTTTTCTTTCCAGGCAGACAGAAAAGAAGCTTTCCTTTTTCCAAACGCAAAAAGTCCAAAAACGGCCAGTACTATTCCAATGCCTCCCCAGGCAGCAGTCAGCACATGGAGAGGCATTTTCATAACTGTCATAGACAAAGTAAGGATTTCCATTACAGTAAAAAGCACCAGATATCCGTTCAGAAATGTTTCTGAAAAACCGGTCTGTTTTTTTCCTGTAAACGGGATTCCGGCAGCGGCCGGTACAAGAACCAGCCAGAATCCTGCCAGAATCAGTTTAACCACCATTCCCATACTATTTCTCCGATTCTTTTTGAAGAATTCCCATTGCTATTTTTTCCGGTGTGATCGGAAGTTCACGAACCCTGACGCCTGTGGCATTATATACTGCTGCGGCAATTGCCGGACAAGGAGTGTCAATTACCAGCTCACCTACAGATTTTGCCCCAAAAGGACCGGTAGGCTCATAGCTTCCCCGGATTTCTACCCGGATATCTCCGATATCAAGACGGGACGGAATCTTATACTGCATAAAGGAATTGTTGCGGACAGCGCCTTTTTCATTATACTGAATATCCTCATAGAGAGCCATTCCAATTCCCTGTGCAATTCCTCCTTCTGTCTGCACCCGTACCAGATTCGGGTTAATGGGTGTTCCGCAGTCCACCACTGCCACATAATCGATCACCTTTGTGCTTCCGGTTTTTTTATCCACTTCTACTTCTGCCATTCCTACCATAAAAGGCGGCGGAGATACCGGTGAAGAATAGGTTCTTGTAACCTGAAGCTCCTGAGAATTTCCGCAGGTTCCCTGAATGGCAATATCTTTCAGAGAAACCTTATGTTCTTCATCTGTAAATACAAATTCTCCGTCAAAATTTACTTCCTCCGGATCCGCCTGCAGAATTTTTGCACCAAGAGCGCAGATTTTGCCGCGAAGCTCCTGACAGGACTGAACTACTGCCATTCCGGTGGTGTAAGTTGTGGCTGAGGCATAAGAGCCGGAATCATATGGAGAAATATCTGTATCTACCCCAAACACAACAATATTATCTATTGAAGTTTCCATACAGTCAGCTGCCATCTGGGCAAGAATGGTATCACAGCCGGTACCCATATCCGCACATCCAAGTCCCAGTGTATAGGAACCGTCTTCATTCAGCTTCATATCTGCGCCGCCCACGTCAATTCCTGCAATCGAGGAACCCTGCATGGCCATGGCAACACCTACTCCGCGGACTTTTCCATTTCCAAGATCCTTACAGGGATATTTTTCATCCCAGTTCATCATTTCCTTTGCCCGTTCCATACACTGATCCATGGTACAGCTTTCTGCTGTATCACAATCTCCGTATGCAGGAAGAGGCTCTCCCTGAAGAGGCATGTTCAGCTCCCGGATCTTTACCGGATCCATTCCCATGATCTCAGCCAGCTCGTTCACTGCTGATTCAACTGCATAGATTCCCTGTGTTGCTCCGTATCCACGGTACGCTCCTGCTGCCTGTACATTGGTATAAACAACATCATAGGCAAAACGATAAGCTTCCGTATGACGATAAAGGGCAATGGATTTATGCCCGCTTAATCCAACTGTCGTAGGACTGTGTTCTCCGTACGCGCCTGCGTTGGAAAGAGTATAAACATCAATGGCGCGAACGATTCCGTTTTCATCTGCGCCTGCTCTTACACGGATCTCCATCTCATGACGGGGAGATGCGCAGATCTGGGATTCGTAACGGGAGTAAATGATTTTTGACGGACGGCCTGTCATCCAGGTGACAAATGCAGGATAAATCTCACAGACAGAAGTCTGCTTTGCGCCAAATCCGCCTCCGATCCTTGGCTTGATCACACGAACCTTCGAAGAGGGAATGTCCAGAGCATTTCCCAGGATTCTTCTTACATGGAAAGGAATCTGCGTGGATGATACCACATTCAGACGTCCGAAATGATCCATATAACAATAGGTCCGGAAAGTCTCCATCATTGCCTGCTGGTTTGCTTTGGTGTGATAGGTCCGGTCCACAGTATACTTACATTCGCCAAGGATTTTATCCACATCACCGGATTCCTCCAGCCCTGAAGCACAGAGATTTCTCTTATTATCTGCCCCTACTGGTATTTTTGCCTCCCAGTCTTCCTCCGGATGTACCAGGATATCAGCATCTTTTGCTTTATGCATATCAAGAACAGGCTGGTCAACCTGATATTTTACCTTGATCCGTTTCAGCGCCTTGTCTACTGCCTCCTCTGTTTCGCCTGCCACAATCGCCACAGCATCGCCCACAAATCTCAGTCTGCGGTCAAGAATATAATGATCGTACGGACTCAGCTCCGGATAAGTCTGTCCTGCAAGAGTAAAACGCTTTTTGGGAACATCTTTATATGTATAAACAGCGGCAATTCCGTTTACCTGACGGGCAGTTCCTGTTTTAATCTCCTCGATCCAGGCATTGGCATGAGGGCTTCGCAAAACTTTGACAATCAGACAATCTTTCGGCGCCAGATCATCTGTATATACCGGCTTTCCGGTTACAAGCGCCATGGCGTCTTTTTTTCTTACCGGCCTGCTGACATAGCTCATTCTTCTGCCTCCTCCTTTTTCTGTGATTTTTTATGTTCAAGATACTTCAGGATACTTCTTGTCTGTCCCACAAACCCGGAACATCTGCAGAGATTTCCGGCAAGATACTCCTTCACATCCTCTTCTGAAGGATTCTCAAGTTCCTTTTCCATTGCAAAAACATTCATGATAAATCCCGGATTGCAGAAGCCGCACTGTTCTGCGCCTTCATCTGCAAGGAAAGCACCGAACTCCTCTGCCTCTTTCTGCATTCCCTCCATGGTCACAATTTTTTTGCCTTCTGCTCTCAGCGCAAGCGTGCTGCAGGAAAGTACAGGCTTTCCGTCCATCAGTACAGTGCATAATCCACAGTTCGCTGTCTCGCAGCCCCTCTTTACACTGTAGCAGCCTTTGTCCCTCAGAAAATCCAGCAGCAATGTATCCGGCTCAACATCATCGTGACGGTAAACTCCATTCAGCCAAAAACTCAGCTTCATTTTTTCATCCCTCCTACTGTTTCCCATGCTCGCCTTGTGAGTACCTGTGTGAGAAGCTTTCTGTAGTCTTCAGAAGCCCTCATATTAGATCCCACCGGCACATGTTCTGCGGCATAGCGGGCAAAATCCTGCGCTGCCTGCGGCTTCTGTTTTTTAGTCATTTCACCAAAGCCTTTCAGAATCCCTTCCGAATCCTCAACAATCATAGCCCGTCCGGGTCTCGCCCCGATCACGGTTCTCGGCATGTCTCCAATCAGAGAAGCCGCACAGGTAAGAACCGGAAAATCCGTCTCAGAATTTCTCTGGCTTAAATATGTGACTTTAAGCGGTGTCTTTTTTACGATCACAGACTGGAGAATATCCCTGTCTTTTTTCTGTGTTACAAATTCTGTAAGCGGGATTCTTCCTGCCTGATACATATCCACCCAGGTATCCATTGCAAGAAACATGGTCAAAACATCAGAAAATCCATATCTTCCGAAAATACTGCCTCCAACTGTAGCGCAGTTCCGAAACTGCACTCCTACAATGTGACGCAGACTCTCCCTGACTGCTCCTCCTGTAAATTCATTCAGAGCTGCATTTGTTTCCAGATCATGAAGTGTTGTCATACATCCGATCACAAATTCATCTTCCAGCTCCTGAACAGTGTCCAGTCCCAGACCAGACAGATCAATTGCTGTGGAAATATTTCGGTTTCCCATTTTCAGCCATACCATACCGCCAAGCACGCAGGCTGATTTTTTCTGATTCAGCTCGTAAGCTTCTGCAATACTGTTTACTCTTTCATAGCTTTTAATCTTTAGCATATGAATTTCCTTTCTTATATAAAATATATCTGCTGCAAAAACAGAAGGTGTCCATGCCCTTCTTTCTGTGAGCGGGCATACTTAATTTAAGTTTAACAGGAACATTTCAAAAAATCCAGTAAAAAATTAAGATTTCAGAGATAAGAAAAATTCCAGAGAAAAATTTTCCTCTGTTTACGATTTGCCATATTTTAATGATAAACGCATTTTAATTTATGCTTATCATTAAAATATAGTTGATAAAGATATAAAATATGATATGATGTGCATATTCCGCAAGAACTGCGCATCCGTTCCAGAGGAACGGAGCGCCATTCCGCTTCAAACTGAGCAAAGCTCAGC
>NZ_JANJZT010000036.1 GCF_024622975.1 Blautia caecimuris
AAGCACGGTTCGGGGAGAGGACTGCACAAACCTACCCTAGAAATAAGGAAAGGCGGTGCTTTCCTACTCTACTATGTAGGAAATAATCAGATGTATCACGCTGGCGACCCGATAGGCTACGCTGATTTGAACAACAGCTACTGGCAACAGCACCTTATCGGGGCTGGCAGAATTAAGCAATAGAAAGAAAGGAATGGAAATATCATGTTTAAGAAGAAAGAAAAACCGATAAAGGAAAAGAAAATCCGCACGATGAAAGTGGGGACACATAAGAAGTCCATCATTGCCCTCTGGGTGG
This sequence comes from Blautia caecimuris, assembly GCF_024622975.1. Taxonomy (GTDB): domain Bacteria; phylum Bacillota; class Clostridia; order Lachnospirales; family Lachnospiraceae; genus Blautia_A; species Blautia_A caecimuris. The sequence continues at coordinate 299 of NZ_JANJZT010000036.1, forward strand.
TGCTTATCGCAAGCGTGAGCTTTGGTGTCTATAAGGATTTCACGGCTATCGACCAGCACACCACCCATGAGACAGAAACCATACAGCTCCGCTTGAATGACACCAACGGCATAGAAAATTTCGTCAAGAACTTTGCGAAGTCCTATTACACATGGAGCAACAATAAAGAAGCAATCGAAGCAAGGACACAGGCTATCAGTGCCTATCTGACACAGGAATTGCAGGAATTGAATGTTGATACGGTAAGGACGGATATACCGACCAGCTCAACGGTCACGGACGTACTTATCTGGGACGTGGAACAGTCTGGGGAGAACGCTTTTACGGTTGCCTACGAAGTAGATCAGCAGATAAAAGAGGGCGACCAGACAAGGGACGTATCAGAAACCTATACTGTAAAAGTCCATGTGGACTCTGACGGGGATATGGTGATTATCCAGAACCCGACCCTTGCCCCAGCTATGGAAAAATCTAGCTACGAACCAAAGGCACAGGAAGCCGACAACAGCGTGGATGCTGATACTGTGAATGACGCTACGGCGTTTCTGGAAACATTCTTCAAGCTGTACCCTACCGCAACGGATAAGGAGCTTGCCTACTATGTAGAGGGGAATGCCCTCGAACCGATAAATGGGGACTACCTCTATTCCGAGCTTGTCAATCCTGTATTTATGGCTGACGGCGATAATGTGAAAGTAAGCATTGCGGTGAAATTCATTGATAATCAGACAAAAGCAATGCAGATATCACAGTATGAGCTGACACTTCATAAGGATAGCAATTGGAAGATTTTAGGATAAATATTTGCATGGAAAGTTTGCTTGACATTTGCCGTTTGTGGTAGTATCATAGAATTAGAAAAAGGAAAGCAAACTTTCCATACAGTTGAGAAAGAGGTATGTTGTGAAAAATCGTTTAGAAGAATTACGAAAACAAAGAGGTATTAAACAAGAAGATTTAGCTACTGCTCTTGAAGTATCTCGTCAAACAATAGGCTCTTTAGAAAATGGTCGCTACAATCCTTCCATTATATTAGCCTTTAAGATTGCAAGATATTTTGATATGAGCATAGAAGAAATATTTATTTATGAGGAGGATTGATTATGAAAAAAGGTTCATTGATTTTAATGATAATTGCTGGAATGTTTATTTGGCTGGGAGGATTACTAACATACGGTTTGGGAGTAAATGACATAATACCTGTTCCACGTCCTGACTTAATCGTAGTAGGTACATCCCTCATTGGAATTTCATTGATTGTATCTGGTGCCTGCGATTTATTTGGCAAGAAAACTAAAGAAATGCAAATTGAAGAAAATGATGAGAGAAATATCGCACTTGGTAATGCAACTATGGCAAGTGGGTTCAAAGCAATGAATGTCACGATTTCTGTAGCCCTTTTTGCTTTAATATTTACCGGATATATGACAGTAGTTCCTTGTTTCACTATTATTGGAGCATTTACAATTGGACAAATCGTATTTATTATACGTCTTTGGCATTTACACAAGACCATGTAATTTCTAGCAAGTATAATCAGTCTGTCTCACTGGCTTTTAAAATTGCAAGATATTTGTATTTACGAGGAGGATGTTAAAATGAAAGAAAAAAATATGATTTGGTATTTGGGTTATGTAATTTCAATTATTTTGGTCTTAATTATTTTCTTAACTGATTTTCCTAAAATGGTAGACATTGGATTAGCGTTACTCTTTACGGCGATATTTTCCATTTCCCATACACAGCTTTTCCATAACAAAATGATGAAAAGAGATACAGATTATAAAATAAATGTTATGGATGAACGTAATATTTCAATTAAAGAAAAGGCAGGAAATGTGACAAATATGGTTAATACCACATTATTAGGTTTATCAACCATTATATTTATTTGCTTAGATTATTTAATTCCAGCAATTATTACTGGAGTAATTATCGCAGTGCAACCGATTATTTTGATTATAGTCAGCAATATGATTGAGAAAAAAATGTGAAATGAGGGTAAATAGATAAAACTTTAGTTATTTAGTTATATAGAGGAGGATAAATTAAATGAAGAAAAAATTACCGTTTATCATTGAGATTATTCTAGGTATAGTTCTTATATGCTTTGGATATTTCATTATTGATACTGACTATTACTCTACACTTTTTTTAGCAATAGGAGTCGGTTTAGCGTCTGCTTCATGTGTTCAATTATTAAAAATTTGTTATTATGAAATGCCAAATAATAAAGAAAAATTGGAGAGTATAGATAGAGAAAATCATATCAATAGTGTTGATGAAAGAAAAATATTTTTAAGAATGAAAGCAGGTTCTTTAGTGTATCAGTTAATGACTTTCGTGTACTTGTTTGTTGCCTTTGTACTTGCGTTACTTCATGTAGAAGCGTGGGTTATAGGAATTGTTTTTGGTTTATTCTTACTGCAAACTTTTTTAGGAATTATTCTATATAGACATTTTGAAAGAACATTTTAAAACGTATTGTAACTTGATATGAGGAATAATTATGATAGGACTAAAAAAACGAGATATAAAAAAAGCATTGAAAGCAGGTGCAAAGGCTGGGGGTATGTCAGTAGCTGATGTTCGGGCAAATATTGAAGCGATGGTTAATGAAGCTATGAATAGTACCGACCCAGAAGTGCAGGCGAACTTCAAGCGATACTTTGGAAACAAAACGCCTACACCAGAGGAATATATCTATACGATTACAAAAAAGACGATTTAACAAAGTCATGGTGTTATAAAGGGACTTGACGAATGGGGCAGATTTAATATTCTATATTATCTTCAAGCCTTATTTAATAGCACACGAACAATTGAATATGGCATTGACTTAGCTCGTACAAAGTATCTGTTTGTGCGGGCTTTTTTAGTTCCAGAGAAAAAGTTTTACTATTTTTTCAAACCACGCAACAAATCACACCTCACCGTACAGATATGGTGCGGAAAGGGGGATAAGCACTTTTCACGTCATAACGGAAAGGGGGTGTGATTGATGAAACCGTCAGACTTCCAAAAGACGATACAGTGTCAGTTTGACTGCAAGCTCAAGCGAGTGGTCAGAGGAGTAGTCCGAAACTACCGCAAAGAGCTGGGACGACGTAGAAAAAGAGAAATTTCATTTTGCGAACTTCCCGAAATCGTCATTGAAAAATTGTCCGTCTGGGATGAATACGAGGGAGATTATACCGCTTTTCATGTATGCGGTATCGAAATCCGTGTGCTTGATGATGAACTTGCACAAGCCCTCAAAGGTCTGCCAGAAAGAGAAAGAGATATTGTGTTGATGTATTTCTTCTTGGGTATGAGCGATACAGAAATCGGAAAAGAGTTTAATATTGACCGTACTTCATCGTATCGTTCCAGAAGAAAATCACTTGATACTATCAGAAAAAAGTTAAAGGAGAAAACGCAGAATGAATAAAGCACACCCGTCATTTTATCTTATCTCAAATGCTGTTGACGGCAATGCAGGTGCGATTGAAAAACTACTAGAGTTTTACGAACCGTACATATCGAAATGCTGTCTGCGTCCATTCTACGACGAATATGGAAATGTCTGCATTGTTGTGGATATGGAACTCAAGGGACGTATCAGAGAAGCTCTCTTGAAGATGATTTGTGAATTTGAGATAGACGAACCAAACAAATAGCAGATACAGGCAGGGCATGATTTGTTAAACTCTCCCTTTCCTGTCCTGCCCTCTGCTTTTACACATGAGAGCCTGTGTAGGCTTTCGCCACTGTTCTTTGACAACTGAATAAAGCAGACAGATACGTTTGTGATACAGCGAGCCACGGGGACTGTACGCCATGACCTTTTCCAAAGAAAGCGAGCGACCCATGCAGTGATCCGAGAGCGACCTTTGGAAAAGTCGTCCCGCCATGACCTGTATTCACAGGATAATGATACGCCCGCATGGTGCGGTTCTGCCCACAAGAATGGGAATGGCTGAAATGCCAGTGGAGCTTTTCCAAAGCCGTCTGTCTGCTTGGGATTTACAAGCAAGGGGGTTTTTATATGGAGAAAAGACTAATTCGATATAGTATGCAAATTGCCATGTTGAACCAACTTCTTGCCCGTAAAATGATTTCTGAGAAAGAATATGCTTTAGTAAAATCAAAACTTATGCGAGATTATAAAATTGTTTCAGACATAACCGCTTGAATTGTATATTTGAAAATTGTATAATAATAATACAATAGGAACACAAAATGCAAATATTAAAGGAAGTGGTTATGTGAAAGAAGTAGAAGTAATCAAAGCAAGGAACGACTTGCAAACTCGTACAAGAGGAAAAACGATTGAACTTATGCGTGTTGGTGCATATTGCAGAGTTAGTACAGATAGTGCAGACCAGCTTAACAGCTATAAATCACAAGTGGCTTATTATACAGATTTGATTAAAAAGAATAAAGAGTGGGTACTTGCAGATATATATGCAGATGAAGCAATCACAGGTACGCAGGTAACGAAACGAGAAGATTTTCAGCGTATGATAAATGATTGCATGAATGGAGGAATAGATATGGTTATTACAAAATCTATTTCAAGATTTGCAAGGAATACACTGGACACTTTAAAATATGTTCGTATGTTAAAGGAGCGTAATATAGCAGTCTATTTTGAAGATGAAAAAATCAATACTTTAACTATGGACGGTGAGTTGCTCTTAGTTGTACTTAGTTCTGTAGCACAGCAGGAAGTTGAAAATATCTCTGCAAATGTTAAAAAAGGTTTGAAAATGAAAATGAAACGGGGAGAGTTGGTTGGCTTTCAAGGTTGTCTAGGATATGATTATCACAAAGACACAAAGACAATTACAGTGAATGAAGAAGAAGCGGAAATAGTTCGTTATATTTTTAATCGATATATTGAGGGTGCTGGCGGTTCTGTTATTGCACATGAACTTGAAAATTTAGGATATAAAACAAAATATGGGAGTTCTACATGGGTGCAGTCAACGGTTCTTGGCATTATTAAGAACGAGAAATATAAGGGCGATTTATTGCTAGGAAAAACATTCACTGTTGACCCGATTTCAAAGCGAAGATTAGAGAACTTCGGAGAAGAAGATAAATTTTATATTCGCAATCATCACGAACCGATTATTAGTGAAGAGGTTTTTGAAAAAGCACAAGAAATTCTTGCCAGAAGAAATGTAAATAGAGGAAAGATTGGAGAGGGTAATACAAAAAGAGAGAAATATAGTAGGAAATATGCTTTCAGTTGCTTGCTAGAATGTGGTTTTTGTGGCGGTACTTTAACAAGACGTAACTGGCACAGCAGTTCGCAATACAGCAAGGTTATATGGCAATGTGTAACAGCTACGAAGAAAGGGAAAAAATTCTGTAAGCATAGCAAAGGTATTCCAGAAACAGCTATTGAAGAAGCATTTGTAGAAAGTTATCGCTTATTATGTGGTGATAATAAAGATGTTCTGGAAGAATTTTTGCAGAGAATGGAAGATACTCTTAGTAGTAGTGTGGTGTCAAAACAACTTGATAAAGCAGAAAAAGAGATAGACGCATTAGAGAAGAAAAAGAGTAAACTTGTGGATATGCGTCTGGAAGAAATTATTGATAAGGAAACCTACGAAAACAAATATGCTGATTTAGTAAGCAAACAAGAACAGCTTATTGAAGAAAGAAAAAAATTACAAGAAACTTCTGATAATGAAAAGGACATCAAAAAACGTCTGAAAGAGTTTAAGAAAACTTTGGAGCAGAATGAAGTCCTTGATAAATTTGACCGATATGTGTTTGAAAGCATTGTTGAAAAAGTAATTGTAGGTGGACTTGATGAAAATGGAAATGTAGACCCTGCACAGTTGACATTCGTGTATAAAACAGGCTTGAAGAACAGCGTAGATGGTGCTAAATTTAAACCACAAAGAAAAAATGCAAGAGGACGACATAGAACTGCTGAATTGTGTTCACATGACAGTAACGAGGTTGATGGAATGTGTTCCAATAGTAGTAACGACACATGTTGAGACAGTCGCTCTGCTGACGAAAAAAGCCCAGTAAATCAAAGGTTTGAGCCGATTCAAAGAGAAAATGTTGCTGTATTTCTCGTGAAATATGTTTGGTAAGACGGCTTGTTTTCTGGGGTGGGGTTCAAAGATAATTTGCTGAAATGGAGTTTCGCTAAATTGTATGGGTTTCGCTAAAATGTTTGAGTTTCGCTAAAAGGTTTAGTGTTTTGCTAAAGCATACAGATAAAAAATGTACAGTCAGGGTATCAGTAGGAGCGTCTGTTACCCTGGCTGTTTTTGATTTGACATCATCACTGCTAATGGAGAATTCAGAAACCACGTTTGACGTGGGAAATGACTTGACATTCCACATTGGACGTGGTATTTTGTAAGCGTAAACGGAAGAGTTTGCAAGGAGGTTAGATGATGAAATTTGGGCTGTTTTCTGAATTGTATGATGAGGCAAAAAGTTGTGAGAACGTGGATGTATTCATAGAACGCCGTGAGGATGATATGGAACTAAAGAAAACACCAGATGATAACATTGTGCTGTTGCTGCGGTTTATATACGATGCTGCTCATATGGGCATTAGAGATATTCGGGAATATTTGGGAATGCTCCGTCCGCAGTTCTGTGAGCAGTATGAGATAAAAATGAGAACACTGGAAGATTGGGAATACGGGAAAAATCCGGTACCGCAGCGTTTGCTTAAGCTGTTGTCATATACTCTTGTAGAGGATTTCCTGAGCTAATGCAATATTTTAAGGTCGGTGTGAGGTGATTCAATAATGAGTGAAAAACTTAACTTTAGATATGCAGAAAGAAAAGATACTTCATTAATCCTAAGTTTTATTAAAGAGCTGGCAGCCTATGAAAAAATGCTGGATGAGGTTGTTGCTGATGAGAAAACACTGGAAGAGTGGATTTTTGACAGAGAAAAAGCGGAGGTTATTTTTGCGGTTGCAGATGGCAAAGAAATCGGGTTTGCTCTTTTCTTCCATAACTTTTCCACATTTCTTGGCAGAGCCGGGATCTATTTAGAAGACTTATTTGTACGGCCAGAGTATAGGGGAAAAGGATATGGTAAAGCCATATTAAAGAAGCTGGCAGCAATTGCAGTTGAGCGTGGCTGTGGACGATTGGAATGGTGGTGCCTGGATTGGAATAAGCCGAGTATTGACTTTTATTTGTCCCTTGGCGCAGAACCAATGTCTGATTGGACCGTGTACCGTATTACTGGTGCCACGCTTTCAGAACTTGCTAAGTGATACAGCTTCTTTTTGAATACAGAGTTGAATGGAGTTTTAGATAACAGACCGGGAGGTGGAATAGAGAATGAACAACGATTTAGAACGATTTCTGATTGCGCAGCAAACTTATTACCGGACCGCTCTGCAGGAGATAAAGTCCGGGCAGAAGAGGAGCCATTGGATGTGGTTTATCTTTCCACAGATTGCGGGACTTGGCTACAGTGAGACTGCCCAGTATTATGCAATCAAGGATATGGATGAAGCGAAAGCATATATGGAAGATTACACACTTAGCAGTAATCTCATTGAAATCTCGCAGGCATTACTGGATGTGGATTCCGATGACGCAACCGCTGTGATGGGATGGCCAGATGATCTGAAACTGAAATCCTCCATGACTTTATTTGCCTTGGCAAAACCGGAGTGTGAAGTATTTCAGAAGGTGCTGGACAAATTCTTTCAGGGAGAAATGGACCAGAAAACAATAGAAATTTTACAGGACAAAAAGCTTGGAACTATGTGGTAAATAGAAACCGCATGGTTCCAGGCTTTTTTAGTAAATAAACCTATTATGTATTGATGATTATTGGCGTATCGTCTCACTGGCTTGCGTACCACAAATTGATACAATGCACCCTTTGGGCGTTGAGGGTGCATTTTTAACGATTACCCATGCTCAAAAAACGATAGGGTGCATTGGGGCGAGAATGGGGGATTTTTGCTTGAGAAAGTTCGGGATAGAATGGCTTGTTATAATAAAGAGAACTGCTGGAAAAAGTCTTTACACTATGCTATACTGGCGATACGAGTTAAAATAAACTAAAGTTTATGAGGTGAACTGAAATATGTTATGGCTTGTAATGGCAGTTTTATCTGCTCTTTTCGCAGGTTTGACGGCTATTCTGGCAAAGTGTGGAATCAAGAAAACGGACTCTGATGTAGCCACGGCTTTGCGAACGATCGTCGTTTTGATATTTTCGTGGATCATGGTGTTCATCGTGGGATCTGCAAATTCGATTACCCAGATAGAAACGAAATCATTGATTTTTCTTGTGCTGTCCGGTATGGCTACGGCGGCATCATGGATATGTTACTTTAAAGCATTGTCTATGGGGGATGTAAATAAGATTGTACCTATCGACAAATCAGGCACTATATTGAGTATTCTTCTGGCGATTGTTCTTTTGGGTGAAACAAACCATCTGCCTGCAAAGCTTACCGGTACAGTGCTGCTGGCGACAGGGGTATTCCTGATGATTGAGAAGAAGTCTGCCGGAAATACTGAAATCAGACGAACCTGGCTTCCTTATGCTGTCGCCTCCGCTGTGTTTGCCGCATTGACTTCGATCCTCGCAAAAGTTGGAATTACTGGCGTTGAATCTAACCTTGGAACCGCTATCAGGACAGGCATCGTTTTGGTTATGGCGTGGGGAATTGTATTTGCGAAAGGTAAGCAAAGTGAGTTAAAAGCAGTTGATAAAAAAGAACTCTTATTTATAGCTTTATCGGGATTGGCAACAGGAGCATCATGGCTGTGCTATTACTATGCTATTCAAAACGGAATTGTCAGCGTTGTTGTTCCGATTGATAAGATGAGTATTTTGGTTTCGATAGCTTTTTCATATGTAGTCTTTCATGAAAAACTCAGCAAAAAAGCATTCATTGGTCTATTGCTAATGGTATCAGGAACAATGGTAATGGCCGTTTGGGCGTAGCATTTGTCTTGGAAAAACCGAAGCATGAAGTATTCCAGAGTGTGCCGAACGAGTTTTGGCATGGGGAAGGGATCTGAAAACGATAAAGATTTTACGGGATAAACAGCCTGGATTTATGTGGTAAAATAAAAGCCGCATGATTCCAGGCTGTTTCTTTTGATAAAATCTCTGTTACCTGGTTTCAAGTAAAAACACAGAATAAAAGACACGCATAATATTCCCTTGACATGAAGAGAGAAGTTTAGTATGATTATTTCAAAAATGAACTATTTAAAAATAGAATAATCAAGGAGGTGTTTGCGTTGAATGCGAGCATAGATTTTGCTCTGAAAGTTTCGCTGGCCTATAGTAAGAAATGTAAGCCATTATGTCAGGAGCTTGGTCTGCCTCAGACGGCATTTGATATTTTGATGTTTCTTGCGAATAATCCGGAATATAAAACGGCAAGTGATATCGTTGAAGTCAGAAAAATTAAGGCGAACCTGGTTTCTGTGAATGTTGAAAAACTAGTGCAGGAGGGATATCTGAAACGTGAAACGGTAAAAGGTGACAGAAGAAAAACGCATTTGATATGCACAGATAAGGCACAGTCGGTTATCTATAAAGGGAGAATGGTACAGGAATCTTTTTTTGAGCTGCTGTTTGAGAATACGGACGAAGAAGCAAAAAAGAGCTTTTTTGAGGTAATGGATCTGATGGGTAAAAATCTGGATAAAATTTTGGATGGAGGCGATTGACGTGGAGTTACTGATAACAACTATTGTAACTTTTTTTGCGGGTATGGGCGCCGGCTTGGGAACTGGTTTTGCCGGAATGAGCGCGGCCGCCGTCATCAGTCCCATGCTGATTACATTTCTTGGCATCGAGCCATATATGGCGGTGGGAATTGCCCTTTCCTCTGATGTGCTTGCAAGCGCCATATCCGCTTATACATATGGAAAAAACAAAAACCTTGATATCAAAAATGGCTTGATCATGATGGCAAGCGTACTGGTATTTACCGTGGTGGGAAGTTATGTTTCTAGTTTAGTCCCATCTACAGCAATGGGGAATGTTTCTGTGTTTATGACTTTGTTGCTGGGTATAAAATTTATTGTGAAGCCGGTTATGACAACAAAAGAGGCTATGATGGATGTCTCTGCAAAGAAAAGGGCTATTCAATCCATTTTCTGTGGTGTTCTGATTGGATTTATCTGTGGATTTGTCGGAGCGGGCGGCGGTATGATGATGCTTTTAATACTAACATCTGTTCTTGGATATGAGTTGAAAACCGCTGTAGGAACCAGTGTTTTTATCATGACCTTCACGGCGCTTACGGGAGCGGTTTCTCACTTCGCCATAGGTGGCAGGCCGGATCTGCTTGTTTGGATCTCCTGTATAGTATTTACTCTCTTTTGGGCGAGGGTTGCTGCTGTATTTGCAAATAAGGCAGAGCCAAAAACTTTAAACAGGGCGACGGGAATTATTCTTGTCATATTAGGAGCAGTAGTGCTTTTGTTTTCGGCGCTCACCTAAAAAATACCTGTTATTCTTAAAATGACTGGGTAGCTCCCAGAGCAGATAATGCAACTTCCAGTGAGTGTTTCCCCGATGCTTGAGATGAAAATTCCAGGCACGGGGAACTTTTTAATTTTGTCTGCCTGATTTGCACATCTCACGAGGGCAAAAGTAAAAAGTGGTACACGGTGCAAACGGGACCGAAATATCCACATGATGACAAACAAACTTATTAATATAGACCAATAAAGTTATCTTTCATGACAACGAATAATAAGAAATCTATGGTAACATCCTACCCGTAGTGGTAAATTATTCTACAGGAAAGGGTGCGAATCATGGAAAACGAAATATATGAAAAAGACTACGGAGAGGAATTCCGGGAACGAAGTGATAAGTCAGAGGGAAAGGACTTTCTGGATACATTAATGGAAGTTGGATTCTTTCAGAGGTATCAAGAGGAAATGAATAAAATCCCAAAGCGTGTGGTTCCCAAAGAAAAAGCGGATTACGAATATCTGCTTGGGGAGTGCGATGCATATGTGAGGCAATTCGGAGGAAGAATCCGGGGCGAGGTAGATTACCAGAAATGGCAGGCGACCATAGATTTGTATCAGTCACATTTTGAGTTCTGTGACAGGGAGGCACTGACGCTGCTAAAAGAAATTGCAGAACGGGCGGAGAATGTAACGTTTTCAATTAAGGACGGGCTGTTGCGGATGACCATATTCATTGGATATTTTGATGAGGTGTATTAAGGATGAGGGCATCTGTCAGTATTGATAATGACTGGCGGGTGCTTTTTTTTCATGAAGATATGGTATGCTGTAAGAAATCAATTAGCCGGAGGTACGGAGCTATGGACAATCGGCGGAATTTACTGGATTATGAGACGATCAAGGGAGCTGTCCACAGTGAAAGAGAAGCAGCCGGATGGAAGTGTGAGAATTTATGTGGATGAGGATTTGAAACAGAAGATAGCATTGAAGCTGCTGGAGGAGATACCAAATTTTCCGTTGGAGGAAACGGAGAGGGTAGCGAAAGAGGAAACGGAGGGTCTTTGAAACACACCCATCCTGGGTTCTTTCCCAATCCGCAATCTACGAAGCGGTCTGGAAGAAGCCGGAAGATAAGTGTCAGGCTGCAGTAGTAAATGTGATGGGTAGCATTAGAAGGAAGATCGGGGGTGGCATATAGAGACTGTGGTTGGCAGCGGATATCGGTTTGTGGGGTGGGAATAGAGACAGAGATAGTTTTATGGAGTTATCTCTGCGTTTTTTAGAAATATAACTTGGATATACTCTCTATCAGAGTTAACATAGAAAAAGAGGAAATTTTCCTGTTGTAACATTTCACGGACATTTGCCTGTTATACTATCTGCAAAAAGCAAAGGAAGTGAGGATATGAAGCAGATTTTAATTGTCGAGGACGACAGTTTTTTGAATAAGATGTTAGCCTATAATCTGACTGCGGACGGTTACGGCGTGACTTCTGCCCTAAATTCCAGAACCGCAGCCGAAGCCATCCGCCAGCGGGAATTTGATCTGGTGCTGCTGGACATCAACCTGCCGGACGGGAACGGTTTTGAGCTGTGCAAGCTGATAAAGCCCCAGCACCCGGACACCATTGTGATTTTCCTGACCGCCAACGATCAGGAGAGCGACCAGATACGGGGCTATGAAGTGGGCGCAGTGGACTACATCACAAAGCCCTTTGTGATCGGGGCCTTGCAGCGGAAAATCAAAGCCATGTTCGCCATGCTGGAACACCACAAACCGGCCAAGGATATTTACGACGACGGGCGGCTGTTTCTGGACTTCTCGGAGCAGACGGCTTCCCTGAACGGAAAGCCCCTGACCCTATCCCCGATGGAGTACAAAATGCTGAACCTGTTCCGTAAAAATCCCCGGCAAGTGCTGACCCGTGGGCAGCTTTTGGAAAAGCTGTGGGATATAGACGAGAAGTTTGTGGATGAACACACACTGACAACCTCCATCAGCCGGATTCGCAGCAAGATTGAATCCGACGGCGGCGCACCCTACATCAAGACGGTTTACGGCATGGGCTATCAATGGACGGGAGGCGAGGCAAAATGAAGTTTAAGAACCTCTCGGTAAAGCGGCTGTTTGGTCGGGTGGCACTGGGGCTTGTCCTCTCCATGTCCGGGATCACCATAGTCCTGTTTCTTGCGACAAAACAGATGGCGGTACTGCTGACGGGCGGGGCGCTGCTGCTGTGCGCCCTTGTGGGGATTTTTGTACTGACGCAGGCGTTTGGAAAGCGGCTGTCGCAGTTTACCGCTGACCTGTGCCAGACTTTAGACCACATGATTGCCGGGAATAAAGCACCAAAACGCCCGGAGGACAGCGAAACCCAGCTCGCCAGAATCGGCCATCGGCTGGCAAGACTCTATCAGATTATGCAGGAGAACCGCCGCCGGGTAGACGAGGAACGGCAGGAGTTGCAGACCCTTGTATCGGATATTTCCCATCAGGTAAAAACGCCGGTAAGCAATCTGAAAATGGCAACGGACACCCTGCTGGAAAAGCCTATGACCGAGGCGGAACGCACCGACTTTATCCGGGGAATCCGCACCCAGACGGATAAGTTGGACTTTCTCTTTCAGGCTCTTGTGAAAACCTCACGGCTGGAAACGGGCGTGATCCAGTTGGATAAGAAACCAGGCCGCCTCTTTGATACCGTGGCGCAGGCCATGAGTGGGATCGTGTATGCGGCAGAGAAAAAAGAAATCGTCGTGTCCGTGAACTGCCCGGAAGATCTGAACCTCTCCCATGACAGCAAGTGGACATCCGAAGCACTCTTTAACCTGCTGGATAATGCGGTGAAGTATACCCCAGCAGGCGGGAACATTTCGGTGTCCGTGATACCGTGGGAAATGTATGTGGAAATCAAAGTGGGCGACACCGGCAAAGGCATTTCCGAAAGCAATCAGGCTGCTATCTTCCGACGCTTCTACCGGGAGGAAGAAGTACACGACCAGCAGGGCGTGGGCATTGGCCTGTATTTGGCCCGCGAGATCGTAACACGGCAGGGCGGCTATATCAAAGTGGTTTCGGAGCTGGGACAGGGTTCGGAATTTTCCATTATGCTACCGGCAAAATAAAAGTAAACGAGCGAGGTGTTTCTATTATGAATGAACGAGAAAAAACGATCCGCCTGTGGTTTGATATGTGGCTTTATCAGAAAGATATGGGCATTGATGATATTTTTACAGAAGATGTCCTCTATACAGAAAGTTGGTGTCCCCAGTATAGCAATCGTAAAACAGTAAAGCATTGGTTTCAGGAGTGGAATACCCGTGGAAAGGTGGTAGTTTGGGAAATCAAGCAATTCTTTCATAAAGAAAATCAAACGATTGTAGAATGGTATTTCAAAAATAAAATGAACAATGGGGATATAGAGGAATTTGACGGCATTTCTTTGGTTGAATGGACAGAGGACAATAAAATAAAAGCATTAAAAGAGTTTGGGTGTAACCGCAATACTTATAATCCCTATCAAGAAAGCGACATCCCTCAATTTAGAAATCAAAAGGCGAATTGGTTTTAGAAGTGTATGAAGTTCTATACAATTCGGAGAGGCTTGTGTTTTCTAAAAAAGTTCAAAAATGAAAAGGAGAATGAATATGGAAATGAGCTATACAAAAATTGATTTGAATGAGTGGAGCAGAGGAAAGCTATTTAAGAGCTACATTGAAAATATGCGTATTGTTATGAGCTTAACCGTGGAGATTGATGTGACAAATCTGATTGAATTTTCAAAGAGAAATAATCTAAAATTTTATCCGTCTATGATATGGATTGTATCAAAAGTTGTTAATACACATGATGAGTTCAAATATAGCTGGAACGATACTGGTGATCTAATAAAATGGAATTTTATTAGTCCGTCATATACAGAATTTCATAAAGAAGATGAAAACTTCACAAAATTAGTCACGGAATTTTCTGATGATATATTTGAATTTTCTGAGCGTTTCATGGTTGACAAAGAAAAACATGAATCGGATCGTGCTTTTGTGGAAAACCAGCCCTTGAACTTTTTTGATGTATCCTGTTTACCATGGGTAAAATATAGCCACTTTGATGTTCATGTTTTTGATGAGGGTAAATTTCTTGCACCAGTCATTACCTGGGGAAAATATGAAATGTCACATGGCAGGTACATGATGCCGCTTACTATGAACATTCATCATGCTGTAGCAGATGGGTTTCATTTGTGTAGATTTTTTAATGAGGTACAAGAACTGATAAATACACTTGAAGGAGGTAATAAAGATGTATTGGACTGAATTAGTCGAAGAAATTACCGTTGAAAATGTAACAGAGAAAATCAATGCAAAAATAGAAGAAATGGAAAAGAAAAGCTATCAGCTTGTCACAATGTCATTTTGGGGAACAGAAAGAGCCGTATTAGTTTTCAAAAAGGGGCTGAAAGGCAGCTTGCTATGAAGCGTTATTGTTTTTCAATTTCAGTAAAATAGAACGCGGCGGACGGCCATTCCCGGCTGCCCGCCGTAAATTTTTTTGAAATGTCCGAGCGTTGTAACATTTCACCCCGATTTTCAATGAAATTTTTTGGCCGCTGTAACATTTCGCGGACATTTGGGTTTTACAATGACCTTATCAACAGGCAGAAAGCCTTGAAAGGAGTTTTGAGTATGAGCGTTTTACAGACGATTGATCTGAAAAAGTATTACGGCACAGAGCCGAACTTTACCCGCGCCCTTGATGGCGTAAACTTCTCTGTGGAGGACGGCGAATTTGTGGCCGTTGTGGGAACCTCCGGCAGCGGCAAATCCACCCTGCTTCACATGATGGGTGGACTGGACGCCCCCACCAGTGGAACCGTGATCGTCCGGGGCGAAGAACTGGCAAAGAAGAACGACGAACAGCTTACCATTTTCCGCCGCCGCAACATCGGCTTTATCTTCCAGAACTATAACCTTGTTCCGATCCTGAATGTGTATGAGAACATCGTCCTGCCGGTGGAGCTGGACGGGGACACGGTGGATCAGAAGTTTTTAGACGAGATCGTTCACCTTCTGGGGCTGGAAAATAAACTGAAAAATATGCCGAATAATCTTTCCGGCGGCCAGCAGCAGCGTGTGGCGATTGCCCGCGCCCTGATAACCAAACCGGCTATTGTGCTGGCCGACGAGCCGACCGGCAACCTTGACAGCAAGACCAGCGCCGAGGTGCTAGGGCTTATCAAGCGTACCAGCGCGGAGTTCCGCCAGACCGTTGTCATGATTACTCACAATAACGACATTGCCCGCCTTGCAGATCGGATTGTCCGCATTGAGGACGGCAAGATTGTGGAATAAGGAGGTGGTAGACTATGACATGGCCTTTTGAAAATGATACCAGCACCATTGTCAAGAAGCTGGCGAACAGGAGTATTCAGGCGGACAAACGGCGTAATGTGTTTATCATCGTGACGATTGCCCTTGCCGCCTGTCTTATGACAACGCTTGCATTATATACATTTGGTAAATCTTATGAAGCGAAAACATTTTTGCAGGGACGTTATCAGGCGGCAGTAATTGGAATTGATCCGCAAATGGTAACAATCCTATCTAATGATGCAAATATTGAAATGGCAGGTATGGAAGTTGCTTTAGACAGTTTTCGTATTGAGGATTATACTCTGAATATCAACTATCGGGATAGCAACGACTTATATCTCCGTTCCATTGAGATGAATGGGCGGCTGCCAGAAACAGAAAATGAGGTTGCGGTTTCTTCTTCATTTCTGGAACATACCGGGTATAGTGTGTCCTTAAATGAGAAAATCGTATTGCCATTAAAAAATGGCGAGACAGAATATATTGTTTGCGGTATCATCAATGATGATGGCAGTAACCGAAACTATCAAATTCTGGTGTCTGATGCGTTTTTAAAATCCTACTATGCAGGATCTATCCCGTATGTGGGTATTTTTCGCATTATGGCAAGTGAACATTTCAGCCATGAGGAGTTAAAAACAACTATCTGTAGTTGCCTTGGCAACTATGGGATAGAAGAAAATCAGATAGCATTTAGTTCCTCGTATTTTGATACTGCTGATAATTCATCGAGAGATATGCTCATTGTGCTGGCCATAAGCGTTTTGATTGTTATAGCCTGCTCAATGGTAATTTATAGCCTGTTCTATATCTCAGTTATAGGAAAAATTAAAGAATATGGACGTTTTCAGGTAATCGGCATGACAAAAAAGCAAATCAAAAAAATGATATGGAAAGAAAGCCGAAAACTTTCACTTCTGTCCATTCCTGCCGGATGTGTACTCGGATGTGTACTTGGATATGCCCTTGTTCCCAAAGGCTGGTACTGGCCCAACAGTATCATGGGCATACTGGGGGTAACAGTAATTACTGAGCTTGCAGTTATGATATCTATTAACAAACCCGTAAAAATTGCGGCTTCGGTTTCCCCTATAGAGGCAATTCGGATTACTACTACAACAGACACAGCAAAAGAAATGACAACAAAAAAACTGGTACGCAATCTTTCCCCTATGAATTTGGCAAAACTCAATTTTATGAGGAACCGCAAAAAGGTTGTTATGACTTTAATTTCTCTTGGATTTACCGGAATACTCTTGATGTGTGGGGCAACATATTTTTGCTCTGTGGATGAAAATAAAATTGCACGGCAGATGTTCGGTGAAAAAGAAATCACCATTTCATTATCTCCGAATGATAATAGCACGCAGCAAATTTCTCGTGTTACATCGATGACACATTTGCAAGAGAACAATCCTTTATCTGATGAACTTGTCAATGAACTGCTAAAGTGTAAAGAAATTACAGAAATAAAAGAGGTACAAGGCGTATATGCTGCTATTTTTCTGCCCGGAAATGCTGGTACCGAGAGCAGCATGGATGAAATGATCGGTGCATTATCCCGGGAACAGATAGCTAATCATAATTCATGCCTTTTGAGCGGAACAATGGACTATAATACTCTGGTAGAGGGATATGGTATTTTAGTAGATGATAACGAGAATAATCTTGCCAAATTTTACGGATACGATTTGAAGCTGGGCGATCAGATAGAAATTTTATCTGATATGGGAGAAAAGATTACCTTTACAATAGCCGGAACTGTGGACTTTGGAAATGAGTATAATGGTAATTTGTTTTTTTTACCAACGGATCTGATAAAAGTGTTACGCAGTAAAGTAACTAATTTCAATACACAGCTTTCCATCAGAACAGATTTACAGGAGCTTCCTCTGGCAGAGCAGTTTGTATTTGATACGCTAAGTGGGAAGCAGGATTTGGTAATTGAGAGTTATACCGATGTCCTGGCATTTGCACAAAAAAGTCTGAAGGCATATACAGCACCGATTTATGGTCTTGTCATATTTATCGGGCTATTTGGTATTATAAATCTTATCAATACACTTATGACAAATTTAATATCAAGGCAGCAGGAGTTTGGGGTACTTCAATCTATCGGTCTAACCGGAAAACAGCTTGCAAAGATGTTGCAAATAGAAAGCCTTTACTATGTTTTTGGAACAATGATAATTACTTTGACCGTTGGGACTGTTTCGGGATACTGTCTGTGCTTGCTGTTCGATCAAATTGGCGTTTTTGGAAAGTTGCACTATACATTTCCGATTGTTCAGATAATTATTTTTTTCGTCGCACTTTTTGCTGTTGCTATGGGATATTCCCTTTTGGCAATCCGTTACTGTAAAAAGCAATCGCTTGTAGACCGTATCAAAACAATGGAATAAATTTGTTTATACCGGTGGGACGGCACTCGTCGTCCCAATAATAACTGAATAAATGAAAGACAGGAATGATATCGCCCTTTCTGCCGTACTCTAGCCGCGGAGAAGGAATCCATACCCGCTGGGCATCGCAGAAGAATGGTTACAAGGCGAACATTTTTGAGGGACAGCCATATGCGAAACAGGTGGGAAAATTCATGGTTATATGGTACAATGAAGAACAATGACAGATTTGAAGTTGCAGGAGGGAAACTCCATGAATATGATTGGTAAACTACAAGACAAGAATCATACAGCGGCATATAAATTTCTTTTAGAACTTGAAGCTGCGTCAGTGGAATCAGGTGAGTTGTATGGTGATTTTGAAAAATTTCTTAAATCTGGAAAAATATAAGGACAGTATGCGTCCGCTTATTGAAGAATTGAGAAAAGCATTTGTGGAGGCAAATGAAATGGGAAGAGAATATAAAAGATTAAGTGAAAATGAACTTGCGAAGTGCGTTTTTTGTGACATTATTGCACATAAATCGAAAGCAAAGATTGTCCATGAGACAAACAAGGTAGTAGCATTCCTGGATATAGATCCAATTTCAGCTGGACATATACTTGTTGTGCCAAAAATACATACAGATTCTATAACCAAGGTTCCACAAGAATATCTGATCGAAGTAATTGAGACAGCAAGAAGAATTGTGGAAGTTTTTGAGAATGATTATAAGCATTTAGGGTATAGTATAATGCAAAATGGTGGGGAATGCTGTGATTTCGGACATTTTCATCTTCATGTATTTCCAAGAGTAAAAGACGATGGATTTGGATGGACTAATCCTAAAAAAGGGGACAATACACAGATGAAATTGCCGCTGATTTGAAAGAAAAGATAGATAGAATTATTAGTAGTTAAATCTGAGTTGTGAGGGATAAATATGAGATATGGTTCAGTTTATTTAATTGTGAGAGACTTTGATAATTGCGGCGGAGATGGCTTTTATTATAAAATTGGATATGAAGATGGAATTCATTGGCTGCATTTTAGAAAACGATAAGTTTAACTGACCTACTATTCAGGAAGAAGAGTAGAGAACATATAAAAATGGAATTTGCGGGAGGTACTTTAATGAATAAAATAACTTGTATATGTTTGGGCGTAAGAAGTATGGAGAAAGCAATAAAATTTTACCGGGATGGTTTAGGTTATAAAACGGATTGCCAGGAAGACAATCCATATGTATGCTTTTTCGATACGCCGGGAACAAAATTTGAATTGTTTCCCCTGGAGTTGTTAGCAAAAGATATAAATGGGGATAATCCGCCACAAATTGGAAACGGATTTGGTGGTATTACATTAACATATAATGTGGAACATAAGGATGACGTTGATAAGATCATTGAATTGGTTCGAACTGCAGGAGGAACAATTGTAAAAAAACCGCAGGATGTATTTTGGGGAGGCTATCACGCATACTTTACAGATCTGGATGGATATTACTGGGAAGTTGCGTGGGGACCTGATTTTAAGTACGATGAAAAAGGTATGCTGCAATTTTAATTTCCAGTTTATCTATTCAATCCTCTATAAACCCTGTATTTTCAAGGCTTATCGCCTATTAAATGTTCAAACCTTATGTATTTTCCCTTGTTTTTGCCCTTATGAGCCGAAACAAGGGAAATTTTTTATTCTCCGCCGATTACCTTATCCAGCAGTCTTGCGGAAGTACGCTTCGCTTCCCTTGTAGCGTGAGCGTAAATGTTCATTGTGGTACTGACATCAGCGTGTCCGAGAAGTTCCTGCACATCTTTAGGTGCTGCACCGTTTGAAAGCAGATTGCTTGTATAGGTGTGCCTGAGCATATGGAAGTGGAAGTCCTCCAATCCCTCCACCTTTTTTCTTGCTGTCCTGCACATAATCCCCACCGTACTCGGTGCTTCAAATGCCCCGTCAGGTCTAAGGCAGACAAAGGATAATTCCTTGTACCCCTCTGGGACTTCCTCCGGCCTCGGCAGACTGTAAACCTCATAATAGGTGCGGTCTTTTTCTTTGACCTCCAAATAGTAATTAAGGCTGTACAGTTCCCCATATCGGAAACGGTTTTTGTGCTGTTCTGTTTTCGCAGATTTCAGGATTGCGGCAAGCGTATCGCAGAAGTCTACGGTGCGGATTTTTTTACGCTTTGTTGCCCCTATTTCTGTTTTGTGCCTTGCCCCGTTGTAACGCATACTGCGGCGTACTGTCAAATATTGTTCTTCAAGGTTGATGTCCTGCCAAGTCAGACCGCAGACCTCTCCAATACGCAAGCCTGTATAATAGGCTATCTGTATAGGAAGGAGTGCAGGGTTGTTTTTCTTTTTCAGGAAGTCCTCTAACCTCTGATACTGTTCGTAGCTGAGCGTTGGTGTGGAAGTTGTTTCCCCACCCTCGTCCGAGAACAGTTCATATTCTTCTTTCTTTCCCCGCCATACCACATACTGCATCGGGTTAAAGGTTATCAGCCTTTTCGGGAATACCGCAAAACGGAACGCCCCTTGTAAAACTGCCGAAAACAATCGGAGATACCCTTTGCTGAGTGCCTTTGCGGTTGTGCCGTCAGGATTTGTACCGCCAAAGCTGAGAAAGTCTATATACGCCTGTAAATGGTCGGCGGTTACGGTTTTCAGCTTTCGGTTTCCTATCGGGTGCTGTTTGATACGGTTGACCGTTCCCTGATAGGACATTACCGTTCCATTGCTGAGACTGCCGGGTTTCAGTTCTTCCTCCACCCACAGATCGAGCAGCATACCAACCGTGATGTTTTCAGACTTCGCAACGAATTTCTTTTCCTCATAGTCAGCGATTGCTTTTCTGAGCAGGGCTTCTGTTTCAGACTTGCTTTCTGTTCCCACAAACTCTTTCTGTGCTTTTCTGCCGCTTTCATCTTCGATATAGAAGCGTGCGTACCACTTTTTACCTTTTTTTCTTACAGAACCTTTTGCCATAGATAAATTTCCCCTTTCTATCCGTGGCAATCGGGACTGTGACATATGGTGTGCGTAAAGTAATAAGGTTACTTATGCCGATGAGTGTCAGTCATCGTTTTCACTTGTCAAAGAGCCACGGAATTTTTCTTTTTCAGCAACCCTTTCTTCGGCTGCTGTCGCTATCCCGAACAGGTCGCCCATCTTTACAGCGGTGCGTCCCTCATCGTAGATATGTAAAATCCCGTCTAAAAACTGTTTCATATCCTCGATAGGAAGTTCCATTTCTTTACGGTAAACCCTTTCCATAATCGCCCCTGACTCAATCGCATAGCGGCGTAAGGACTGCTTTAAGCCTTCGTCCCCCGCTACACGGTCAACCTCAGCCATAGCGTCTGCAAAGTGATAAGCCATGACCGTATAGAGGTCAATCATCTTTCCGAGGAATGTCGTGAGCAGTTGTTGGTGCGGTTCTCCCTTTACCACGGAAGAAACCGTATCAAGATATTTTTTGATATGTTCCTCCATATCCCTTGCACATAAAGTGCGGCTGCCATATTCCTTATCTTCGGAAAGTCCTGTCAGCCATTCGGGAGTGGTCAGGAGTGCTTCTGCCAGCCCGTTGATAATCATTGTGCGTTTCGGGTCTACTCCGTCCGCTTCATATCTTTGAATGGTAGACTTGTTTACCCCGACACGCTTACCAAGTTCGGGCATTGTTAAGTTTAATTCTGTTCGGCGTTCTTTTACTCGTTCACCGACCTGTTTTGCGGTGAATGTAATTTCTTTTTTCAAGGTTTTCACCTCCTATTGCTGATAGTATAGCATAGTAAAACCTATTTTGCAACTATAAATTTAATAATAGGCAAAAACATTTCTTAATAAGTTGCAAAACGAGTTGACAAGAGATAGCAAAATAAGTACAATTACAGATACATAGTTGCAAAATGCGTATTTTGAAAGGAGGTTAATAAAATGAGCAACATCAAAATGGGTTTAACCATAGAAGAAGCAGCAGAATGTACGGGTATCGGAAGAAATACAATGCGTAAGTTGGTAGACTGGGGCAAGTTGCCTGTCCTCAAGGTCGGCAGAAAAGCGATTATCCGCAGGGATACTTTAGAGCGATTTATGAGCGTCAATCAGGGAAGAAACCTGCTCAATGAAAACGATGTCCGCAAAGTAGAATAAGCATTCTCCAAGCCCTCGGCGTTTGAGAGCGAAATACACCCCTCGCACAAATCTTCGATTTGTACTCTGGGTATTTCGCCCTTGCAGGGGGCACTGTATCACAGCTTCGGACAAAGCACCGCCGCTATGATACAGAAGAAAACAGCCCGCTGTTTTCTTCGCTGTCCGTCTGCTTACGCCGCCGAGACAGCGGCAACCGATTTATCGGTTGCAAAAAGAGTATGCCCGTCACGGGAGGAAGGAGTATATGGCAAGACATTCATTTATAAAGATGTCGAAGCTACCCAATGTCAAGGGAAGAATATCCTATATCACAAGCCACGCAAGACAGGAAAATCTCTATGCCACCTACCGCACCGCCGACAATGAATTTTGGAGTAACCTTGCAAGGGAAAGTCGGCAGGAATTTAAGCGAAGCGGAACAGAGGGCAAATGTATTGAAGCAAGGGAATTGATAATTGCTCTGCCCGAAATTTATACAAGATATGAGCCGCAGGAAGTCCTTGAAGATTTTACGGAGGAGTTCCGCAGGCGGTATGGCGTGGAGTGCGTGTCAGCCCTCCACCACAACAAACGCAAAACAAACTATCATATCCACCTTATCTTCAGCGAAAGAAAACTGCTTCCTGAACCTGACATCAAGAGAGCCACACGCAGCGTGTTCTATGATGAAACAGGCAAAAGGGTACGCACCAAGAAAGAAATCACGGGGGAGGACGGACAGATACGAAAAGACTGCACCGTCATAAAAAAGGGCGAGGTTTACGAAAGCCACCTCTTTACCGTGAAAGATGATAAATTCAAAAGCGAGCCTTTTCTTCGGGAAGTAAAGGAGATTTACACCGACCTTATCAATCGGCATATCTCCGATCCCGAACAGCAGTTAAAGGTATTTGATAAGAACAGCGTTTATCTTCCCACCAAGAAAATCGGCAAGAACAATCCCAAAGCCGGCGAGATTGAAGCGGACAACACCGCAAGGCAGGAATGGAACAGGACAGCGGATATGGCGTTGTTATCGGGTATTTCCGAAGCAAAGATATTAGAAATCAAGCAGACCGAGATACACGAAAAAGCAAGTCAGTCAATCAAGAGCAAAGGCTGGCTACCTAATCTGTTCCGTGGGATTGTGGCAAAGGCAAAAGATTTTCTGCAAAGCCTTATCAGGGAAAAGGATATGCCGCCCAAGCCTACACTTGATATTGATATGGCAGAGTTCCGTCATATGCGAAGCCTGATGATAAAAGCGCAGGAGGGGGCAAAGGAAATCCGTCATTTACAAGACGATATTCTTCCAAAACTGAGAGCGCAGCTTGCCGATACAAAAGGGATTTTCAAGGGCAAAGAGCGTAAAACGATTACCGAGCAGATACAGCAGACGGAAAAGAAAATCTCCGTTAAGCTGGATAAGCTGCCCGATATTCTGAAAGAGGACGATTATCCCGATGTGCAGGCGTTTATGCGTACTTTCCGAGAAATGGAAAGTGTTGTAGAACAATATAACCGTGACCTTGCCGAATGGGAACGTCAAGTCAGCAGGAAACCGACAGTCACCGCTAAGGCACAGTACAGACCGCCCGAAAAGCAAAGCGTGTTAAAACATCTGCGTGAGATACAGGAACGCAATAAGCAGAAACCGCCCCAAAGACAGCGTAAAAAATCCTTTGACAGAGATAGCCGATAGGCATTCAAAAACCGCCATGTATGGTGTTATCCATAGCGGCGGTATACATAATTATTTACTGTCTGCAAGTGTAATTTTCATATCCTGAACATTGATGATTGTTTCCTGCTTACATTTCGGACAGTAGAGAGGAAAGTTTTTTAATTCCGTATCTTCCCGTATCATAGTACGGGTTTTATTGCCGCATACAGGGCAATATATCCATTCTGAAATAATAGTTGGCATATAATATCATCACCGCCTATCATTATTTTCATATTCATCAAATTGTTTTGTTTTTTTTCAATATCCACAGTGCGTAACTTAAGCTAATAATACATAATACTGCACTTGAAATAATATGAAACTTCATTGAAGAATTTTCAACAGCAAAAACGCTCGAAGAATTTACAAAACTATGTGCAATAATACACGGTAAAAGGCTCTTTCCTTTGTAAAAAATAATTGTAAAAAGAAAACCTATTGCGATTGCATAACAAACTTGTAAGAGTGTAGGTATTAAATCTTTTCCGTTCAGTAAGTTTATAATATGTCCAATTCCAAAAGTAACACTTGAGATAACAATCGCCAACTTTACATTGTCATTGTATAATGCTTTGAACAGAAATCCACGAAAAATAATTTCTTCAATGAATCCAACGCAGAGCATACTTAAAATATATAACACAGTTTCTAAAACAGACAGCTTCATCGTAACGCCATTCCATAGGTTAATACTCATAATTAGAAGTAGCGGAGTAAAATATAAGAAATTTCTAAGGCTTCCATTAAAAGAACACAGACCGTATTTTTCTTTTAAGTTGTGTTTACTCACAAAAACTAAAAGAAGCAATGTAAAAACTATAGCAACGGGTGCAGCAATTATTTTTTCAGTGCCAAGCGAAGCAGAAAAGCTGTCAGCAACACTAAACAAAACAACATAGGAAACAATCCAAACCAATGAGAAATTTAATTCATTTTTCTTATATAAACGATACATTATAATCCTCCTTTTAATGAATAAACTGTTCCGTCAAATACCAAGTCTAAATCAGATATAATCGTCTGTTCGTCATAGGCCATTTCGTTATTTGCAAACATACTTGCATATCCGTGTGCAATCAGGAATAATGAACGGAAAATGGTTTTCGCCTGTTCTGTATTGACCTCTACTTCTTTACTCAGTATAGCTATAATAGGCTGTAATTCTTCAGAATTTATCAACTCAGAAATATTTTTTCCTATAAACTCATTTGTTTGAAATAGAAACCGAAACAAATTTTTTTCTGTTTCAGCAAAGCGTATATAATTCAGTCCAATATCTTTCATCGGATTTTCACTCTGAATATTAGTTATATATTCGGAATGATACTCATCTGCCTTAACATATACAGTTTTTTTCAATTCCTCTATTGTTTTAAAATGATACATAACAGGTTGAGTGGAACAGCCTAATTTTTTTGATACAGCTCGTGCATTGATATTTTCTGCTCCCTCACTTCGTGCTATCTCAAATGCTGCATCTATAATCATCTCTTTTGTAATTTTCACCTTTGGTGGCATATTTTTCACCTCTCTGTCATTTTATAATTATTGTTATATAACATAAATTATAATAAGAGGAGAGATTTTTGTCAAGTTTTGTAACGAAAATATAGTAAAAATAAGCGACAGAGAATTTACTCCCTGCCGCCTTGTCTACTTATGCGAATATAATTTCCCTCTCCACAATCTCCATAGCACAAGCCCGAATGTTATTCATCTGTCCAACCCATTCTAAGGCATTTTTCGCCTTTAGGCGTTCCGTGATACCCTGTGCCTGCTTCATCTGTTCTACAAGTCTTTCAAAGCGTTTCTCCGCCTGTTTATCGACATCCGCAAGATAAGCATTCAACTTGCCACTTGTGAGTAGCGTGGCGTAAAACGCCCTCTTATGTTCCTGTAAATATCGTTTGTGTCGCTGCCCCCATAAACCGATAGGTTTGTTTTCTTTTTCGGCTGGTAAGGTCAGGCAAGGGATATAATAATCTCTTTGCAGTTCATACCAAAGACCATTGCTTTCATCATAAATATACTTGTTCATTAAAAAATCCTCCACTATAATATATTCGCACATATGTCACAGTTCTCCGATTGCCACACTCTGTTATATCTTGTTATGGGATTTTCTTTCCCTTGATTTTGCCCTTATAAGCAGTCAGGGAAAGAGTAAACTTGTGTGAAATCATATAAAGGGATAAGGCGAACACATTGCGATAAATCCTTTATTTTCAAGGCTTTTGGAGGATTTTATTGATAGACTATAACCTCTGCTAAGAGGCTATAAAATTGTGTTATTCAAATTCTTTAGGTTAGAATCGATGATGGGGTAAACGAAAAAGCAGTTTTGGCATTCCAGTGAACTGCCCCTTCGTTT
>NZ_JANJZT010000037.1 GCF_024622975.1 Blautia caecimuris
AATATCTGCAATTTTCAAGGTTCATTTGAGCCTTTTTCTTTAGCTCTGTTTTTCATAGATTATTTGACACTACCCATTTATTTGATGTTATTATTGTCACATATTCTCTGTTTTTGGACAATGAAGATACATCTGATAAAATTGAAGATTAATACGAATTTTATTTATAATTTGGAAATAATAACGAAAAATGGTAAAATAATATGCTTTTTTATATTTTATTGTCAAACCACGGCAAAATAATATATAATATTTATATATCAAAAAAACCTTTTTCCAAAACAAGGGAGTGTTACATATGTTAAAAGTCTTAATCGTTGACGATGAATTTATCGTTCGTGCTGGTTTAATTAATTGCATAAACTGGAAAATGCTTGAACTCCAATTAATTGGGGAAGCTTCAAATGGACAGGAAGCTCTGCAGATTATACTTCAAGATACTCCTGACATCATTCTTCTTGATTTGATAATGCCAGAAATGACTGGAATGGAACTTCTACAAAAATTAGAAGATTTAAATATAAAAACAAATATTATTATTCTCAGTTGCCATGAAGATTACACTCATGTACGAAATGCATTTAAGAAAGGAGTAAGAGACTATATTCCCAAACTTTCTGCAACACCTGATGAAATATCTACCATCATTTCGGATGTTGCCAAAAAAATTATAAAGCAGCAACAAAAATCACTATCTGATATTTCTTACGAATCTTTATATTATAAAGGAATTCGTTCAGATATTGCTAAAGCTTTAAAATATATAGAAGAACACTATAGTGAAAATATTTCTCTATCCGGTATTGCTTCTCATATTCATATGAGCAAAAATCATTTCAGCTATTTATTTCGAAAGGAAACGGGACATTCCTTTAACGATTATCTAACGGAAGTACGAATTAACAAAGCAAAACTGCTTCTGACATCGCCTCAGACATACACGATTGCAGAAATTGCAGAAATGACGGGATTTAACGATACTGGATATTTTGGAAAAGTATTTAAAAAGTCTACTGGCATGTCTCCAATCCATTATAAATCAGGAGGTTCGTATGAAAAAATATTTTCATAAACTTCAAAGTAAAATCACAATCTGTATTCTTACTTTTGTAATTATCCCTGTCATAGCTATTAACTTGCTTCTCCAACTTCAACTGGAAAACCAATTACTGAAAAATACAGACTTTGCTTTTCAAAATGCTGTTACAAATGTAAACAACACTCTGAAAACTCTTATGAGAGAAATGGGAGTTACTTTAAATCTTCTTTCCACAACTCCCTCTCTCTATAAAGCACTGGAAACAGAAAAAAAGTCCTTGAATGATGAGTTAAAAACAAAAATATCCATTGATAATCTCACATCACAGTTTCAAAAATTTGTCTTTTACTGTCCTGTAGATTTTATCATCCTAGACAGACAAAATACTACCTACAGTACATATTACATCAGCAATCCTGATGTGTGGAACACTCCTGAAACTGCTTATCATCTTAAAAATATTAACAAAAAAGATCTTAATTATACCTACTTCTCAACATCCATGAAGAATCTTGGCAGCGATTCAAATAATATGGTATTGTGCATTGGAAAAAATATACGAAATTATAAAAAACAATATCTTGGAAAAGCAATACTTATCGTAGATGAGGAAAAACTTTTCCGTATTCTTCAATCCTCTACGTTATATCAGGGAAGTATCCATCTTCTGTGTGACGAAAACAATACTATTATCTCTGCCCAGGATAAAACACTCATAGGGCAGTCCTATGAGTCCTACAAAAATAATAATAATAATTATGTTCTTTCCTGTTCTTTATATAACAACTGGAATTTCATTTCCATGATTCCTAAAAAGCTTCTTTATAAAGAGGTTTCTTACAGCAATATATTTATAGGAATTGATATTACCCTTACTGTTTGTGTAATCTTTGCAATCATTTTTATCCTTCATTCTTTTCTACGTCCAATTCAAACCTTAAAGGATTTAATGATAAAAGTTGAAAAGGGTGATTTTTCCTGCCAATTTCACAGCTCCTCTTCTGACGAATTAGCTGATCTGGGAAATAGTTTCAATCATATGACTACAAAACTGGATGCTCTTTTCAAACGTACTCAGACACAGCAACAAAAGCTGCTGGAACAGGAAAACGAAAAGGAACGTTTTCGTTACATGATTCTACAATCCCAAATCAATCCGCACCTGATGTTTAATACTTTAAATAACATTAAATGGATGGCTTTGCTAAATAAAGATACCCCAGTTGCAAATACCATCTCTTCTTTTGGGAAACTATTAGAAAAAACCTTAAAAACTGGAGATGACTATTTTACATTAAGAGAAGAATTAGAATATTTACAAGAATATCTTCAAGTTATGCAGCTACATATCCCACAAAAAATCATTCTGGATATTTATATAAGAAATCCTACATATCAATGTCGTGTATTAAAAATGCTTTTTCAGCCTATTATTGAAAATTCAATTCTTCATGGCTTTAAAAGCAACAAAACTAATCCCCATATCTGGATTACAATCAAACAAAAGCAAAATATATTAATTTGCTCCATAAAAGATAACGGTATCGGAATAGAGAAAAAAAATTTAGCAACTATTTATCATTGCCGGGAAGAGTCTGCTCCTTCCCATCTTATAGGACTAAATAACGTAAAAGAACGTTTAAGTCTATTTTATGGAAAAAGTGCAGATATGAAAATACTTTCTCTTCCTGATAAAGGAACAACTGTTATTTTCCATCTTCCCGTATTAAAATAAAAATTTAAGAGGGGCTTTTGCCCCTCTCACCAATCCACTAAATCCCAGTCCCCTGAAGCTGTTTTTACAGTTGATTGACGCACTACTAATCTGGCGTCCATCTTTATTCCTACCGGCTGTCCGAAATTTTCATTTGGATTCTCTATTCTTTTAAAAAGCATTTTTGCAGCCTCAATTCCTGCATGACGTTTTCTTACATGAATTGTCGAAAGAGACGGTTCTACCACACTTGCCAGAAACACATCGTCATAACCCATCAATTTAATATCTTCCGGAATTCTCTTTTCATGTTCATTCAGATATTTCATAACCCCTATTGCCATCTGATCATTTCCACAAAATAATCCATCCATATCAGGGACCTGTTCCATAAGCTGTTTTACTGCCACATAGCCGCTCAAATGGCTATAATCACCATGAGCAATCATTTCTTCGCCCAAATATAAATTATTTTCTTTCAAACAATCTTTATATCCCTTTACTCGTTCTTTGACAATTTCCATATGGGTAGGTCCTGTAATATGCCCAATTTTTTTACATCCACATTCAATAAGATGCTGTGTTGCCATTCTGGCATTTGCATAACCGTCAAAATATACAGAATCAATTCCTACGCTGGTTAAATCTCTTTCTATACTTACCAATGGAATGTTTTTATATTTATTTGCCTGTTTTTTAATCTGACTGAAATATTTTTCTCTGTTTTCTGTAGACACAGACGAAACAAAAATAATACCGTCAACTCTGCTGGCAATCATACGACGAAACAGTTCTTTTTCCCTTTTTATTGCCTGCTTATCTCCATAAGTGCCCTGAGCATCGCAGATCATGATCTGATATCCTTTTTCGTCTGCCACGGAATTAATTCCCTTTACCACATAAGGATAAAATACTCCACAGATATCTTCCGTTATTACACCAATGGTTCCTGTTTTATTATTCTTCATACTGCGAGCAATGGGATTTGCCTCGTAAGACAGCTCCTCCACTGCCAATTCAACTCTCCGTACCAATTCCGGACTAACATATTTAGATTTATTCAGAACATTTGAAACTGTTGATATTGAAACGCCTGCCCGCTTTGCCACATCTTTAATCCCACTCATGGTTTCACCTTTTCATTCAGCCTGCCACAGATATATTTTTTGCTGCGGCAGTTCTTTCTTTCGTATAAAATATCCTATAAAAATCTCTCGCATAAAATATACTGCACCGTTATAACTGATGTCTGCGATTTTAACTTCTATACCAAAATTATACAAAATTCTTTTATGCGACACAAGCATCCTTTTTTTCAAAAAAACGTTATTTTACGTATTTTTTCTGACTTTCTCTAAAAAAGTTCCACACCATACTCTTTTTCCATAGCTTCCCGCATAACATCCACCGGAGCAGGCTCCCCTGTCCACAATTCAAATGCAATCGCCCCCTGATTGACAAGCATTTGAAGTCCGTTAAACGTACGCAGCCCTTTTTCTTTTGCCTCCAAAAGAAAACCTGTCCATGCCTTATTGGGAATCACATCACATACTGTCATTCCAGCTTTCATATCTTCATAAACAATATCTGGCTTTTTATCATCTGTAAATCCCACAGGTGTAGCATTGATGAGAATATCTGTATCTTCCGGAATATGGACACTGTTCTCCCATGGAATAAAAACTCCCTCTGCATTGGTTTTTGTGTTAATGATATCGGCCAAAGCCTGTCCATGAGCTTTGTTTTTATTAATTACAGTCACTGTTTTAATTCCTGCATCTGCCAATTCCACTGCAATAGCTCTTGCTGCGCCTCCAGCACCTAAAATCACAGCTTTCTTTCCCTTAATCGGAACTTCTCCGTCCTGGATACTTTTCAGAAAACCTTTCCCGTCTGTGTTTTCTCCTGCCAATTTACCATTCTTCCAATAAACTGTATTAACAGCTCCCATAATACGGGCACTTTCCGATATTTCATCCAGATACTGAAGTACTTCTCCCTTATGAGGCATAGTAATATTGATTCCCGTAAAGTTCATTGCCCTCATGCCCTGTACCGCCGCTTCCAGATCTCCTTTTTTTACCTGAATCGTAAGATACTCCATTGGAATCCCAGCTGCGTCAAAAGCCGCCTGCTCCATCACAACTGTTGGATTATCATCTACCGGATCACCAAACACTCCTGTCCATTGCTTCTGATAAGATTTTCCCATAATTTATATACCTCCACTTTCTTAATAGTTTCTGCAGTAAAAATATCCCCCATTATCGTTTAACTACCTCACAAACTCCACTACCGCATACGGCTCTGCCTCTGTATCATTCAGTTTAATCACAATTTTATCCCCATCTACTGACTTTTCCGGACAGATCGTGTCGTGAAGCCGGGCCTGCTGCTTATATTCAGCCCGCATCTGTCTGATTTTAAAATCCACAGGAAGATAATCCATTGCCATCTGAATATACTGGCAGTTGTTTACATGGTGATTGGTATCCAGATGATGTTTCTGCACAGGAAAAGCTTCCTCTCCCGCAAAAGTCTCCGGCAGGATTATTTTTCTGGATGCATATTCCATATCCAGCTTTTCTTCCAGACCATATCCCTCTGTATATTCAGCACTGAGCTTGCAGGGCAGTCCGTTTTTCCCGTCAATAAACGTCCAGAACGTATTGGCGTAGGCAAGCCTCTCCCCTTCTGCTGTATCCATGGTAAAATTACGGAATCCCATAAATCCCCGGAATCCATAAGGCCATGTTGAAGTAACGATTTCTTCTCCCAGATACGGATAACGGTTTACAATCACCTGCCATGCAGAAAGTACCCAGAATTTATTTTTTTCCTTCAGAACCTTTACCCCAAGCCCTGCTGCCTCTGAATGGAAAGTACTGCAGTCCTGAAAATAATTCAGTATTCCAGGCAAAGTTAAAAGACCGTTTTCTCCGATTTCACTGTAGCGGACTCTTCCGCTGAAACTGTATGCCATATTACGTCCTCTTTTCTGTTTCAATACATTTTTTCTTAATTATATCCACTGAAACTATACACTGCAAGGGCAGATTTAACGTCACTGTTCACTACCTTCATAATAACTTGGTCAAAATGTATCCCCTGTCATCTTCGGCAATAGCATTTTTCCCTGTGTGTCGTGATCCTGGCATATCGATGCATCTTCATTTCTGTATACAAAAATCCCTTTCCGGCATCATCAGATATTTTTCTGAGTGCCAAAAAGGGATCCTTTTACTTTTTCTGCAAAATCTATAATTTATTTCGTTTTTTATTTATCATTTGCCATGAGAATCTCTTTTCCTGAAATTCCCGGCTCTGTCATATTTACAGGGTCAAGAACATGGTCAAGCTGCTCTTCATTTAAAAGTCCTTCTTTCAGGATCAGACTGCGGACAGACTCTCCTGTCCTGATTGCTTTTTTGGCAATGTCCGCAGCTTTCTGATATCCCACATGAGGACAGATCGCAGTAATGATTCCCACGCTGTTTTCTACCAGATACCGGCAGCGTGTCTCATTTGCTGTAATTCCTGTTACGCAGTTATCCACAAATGTCTGAACTGCATATGCCAGCGTATCAATAGACTGGAACATACAGTAAAATACAATAGGTTCAAATGCATTCAGCTCAAGCTGGCCTGCTTCTGCCGCCATAGTGATCGTCACATCATTTCCAATAACATTAAAAGCAACCTGGTTGACAACCTCAGGAATTACCGGATTAACTTTACCGGGCATAATGGATGAACCGTTCTGCTTGGCAGGAAGATTGATCTCTCCAAATCCTGCTCTGGGGCCGGATGACAGCAGACGAAGATCATTGGCAATCTTGGATAAAGTTACTGCACAGGCTTTTACTGCACCTGACACGGCAACAAAAGGATCAAGGTTCTGTGTTGCGTCTATCAGGTCATAGGCCTGCACAAATTCCATATCGGAAACCTCTACCAGATTGGGAACGATTCTTCTGAGATACGCCTCATCTGCATTAATTCCTGTCCCCACAGCAGTTCCTCCCATATTGAGAGTGCACATTTCCTCCATTGCTCTGTCCATACGGTGGATATCACGCATAACCGCAACAGAATACGCATTAAATTCCTGACCCAGACGAATAGGAACCGCATCCTGCATCTGTGTACGTCCCATTTTGATTACATGATCAAATTCCTTTGCCTTTGCACAAAGCGCTTTATGTAAACGAAGAAGTTCTTTTTTCAGGTTTTTCAGAAGTCTGAGAGAGGTCATCTTACCGGCTGTAGGAATTACGTCATTTGTAGACTGCCCACAGTTTACATCATCATTGGGATTAATGATGGAATAATCACCCTTTTCTCCTCCCAGAATCTCGATGGCGCGGTTGGCAATAACCTCATTTGCATTCATATTTAAGGAAGTTCCGGCGCCGCCCTGAATCGGATCTACAATAAAGTCACCGTGAAGCTTTCCTTCCAGAATCTCATCACAGGCCTGTACAATGGCTTTTGCCTTCTTTTTATCCAGCATACCGATCTCACAATTGGTAATTGCAGCCGCTTTTTTAATATACGCAAGACTGTTTATGATCTCAGGATGCATATTCAGCCCTGTGATATGAAAGTTCTCTGCTGCGCGGAGAGACTGCACTCCATAATACACATTCTGTGGAACATCCTTTGTTCCTATAGAATCCTTCTCTACACGATAATCCTGTTTCTTCTCTGCTTCCCCATTTTTGTTCATTGTTCTTCTCCCTTTGCATTTTTCCTGCTGTCTGATGAACGCAGGTTTTTATCCCGTTAATCTTTTTTATTTGCTGCTGATTCCGGTGATTTTCACATAGCTGCTGATTACCGTCCACTGTTCCTGGCTTTTTCCATCCAAAGTTCCTGCCGGACTGTCTTCGCTGATAAACCTTTATTAACAGCAGCCGATTTTGTGCCTGTTCATTTTCATTGTCCTCATTATAGTAATATGCTAATATATAATCAAATACATATATTTTTATAATTATTATAATTTATAAATTATATAAAGGAGAATTGTCATGTTTCAGGGAATGGAATACGTTTATGAAGTTTATAAAGAAAAAAGTTTTTCAAAGGCTGCCGCAAATCTTTTTATTTCCCAGCCTTCTCTCAGCGCCAATGTCAGGCGTGTGGAGTCCCGGATCGGCTATCCGGTGTTTGACAGAAGCACGAAACCTCTTGGGCTTACTGAATGCGGTGAACAGTATATCCGCTGTGTAGAACGTATTATGAATATAGAAAAAGATTTCTCGGACTTTATCAATGACTGGGGAGGGCTGAAAACAGGAACTCTGATCCTGGGAGGCAGTAATTTATTTTCTTCGTGGATTCTTCCATCGCTTATGGCTGATTTTGCAGCTCTTTATCCACAGATTCAGATCAGACTTGTGGAAGAATCCACAGTAAAGCTTACAGAAATGCTCCAGAGCGGAAGTATTGATCTTGTACTGGATAATACCAGCCTGAACCCGGAAATTTTTGACAGCATTCTTTATCAGGAAGAACACCTTATTCTTGCTGTGCCTGGCTCCTTTTCTGTTAATGACAGCCTTCGGGATTTTCAGCTTTCTGTTTCTGACATTCAGACAGGAAAATTTCTGGATTCGCAGGTTCCCTCTGTCCCTCTGTCACGCTTTAAAAAAGAACCTTTTATTATGCTGAAACAGGAAAATGATACTGGAAAAAGAGCTTTGGAAATCTGCCGGAAAAATCATTTTGATCCTGTCATTACCTTTGAAATGGACCAGCAGATGACCTCTTACAATGTCACCTGCTCCGGCATGGGCATTTCCTTTATTGGAGATATCATGATAACAAAGGTTACTCCGAATCCCAATGTAGTTTATTACAAGCTGCCTCTGAAGGACAACTGCCGCAATATCTGTTTTTACTGGAAAAAAGGCCGTTATCTCAGCCGGGCCATGGAAGAATTTTTAAAGATGTGTACTCAGAACAGCAACTAACCCCGTTACAGAACAGTTCCCTGAGATCTTCCGTTTCAGGGAACTGTATTTTGCCTGCCATGACCGCCGACCTGACAGTTATACAGAAAAAAGCATCTTCCAGTAAACTGAAAGATGCTCATTTAGCAGGGCTACAAGGATTCGAACCTTGAAATGACGGAGTCAGAGTCCGTTGCCTTACCGTTTGGCGATAGCCCTATGTTTTGTTTGTCGTTTCTCGCTTGCGACAAGTGGTATTATATAATAGTCTAAAAAAAAATGCAACCCCTTTTTTTAATTTTTTTTAAATTTCTTCAAAAAATTTTTCGCAGACCATTTCGCTCCCCTGGAACAGGCTTTCTTTTTATAAAGATTTATTGAAACATGCTGTTTTTTATACTATAATTTCTTTAAATCAGCAAAGTATAATAAGACAAGCAAAAAGCATTCTCAATAAAGGAGACATTATATGAGAGCAAATAATCTCACTCTGCTCACTGATCTCTATGAACTGACCATGATGCAGGGTTACTTCAAAAACCCGACAAACCAGACCGTGATTTTTGATATGTTTTACCGTACCAATCCCTGCGGAGGCAGCTTTGCCATTACAGCCGGACTGGAGCAGATGATCGAATATATCGAAAATCTTCGTTTTACAGAAGAAGATGTGGCTTATCTTCGCAGCCTGAATATGTTTCAGGAGGATTTTCTGGAATATCTCAGCACCTTTCATTTTACAGGAGATATTTACGCGATTCCGGAAGGAACTGTTGTTTTTCCCCGGGAACCTATTGTAAAAGTAATTGCCCCTGTTATGGAAGCGCAGCTTGTAGAAACAGCGATCCTTAATATCATTAACCATCAGAGTCTTATTGCCACCAAAGCGGCAAGAGTCTGTTATGCAGCCCGCGGAGACGGAGTAATGGAATTCGGGCTTCGCCGCGCTCAGGGACCTGATGCAGGCATTTACGGCGCGCGCGCGGCTGTGATCGCCGGCTGTGTTGGAACCTCCAATGTTCTTACAGGTCAGATGTTCCATGTTCCTGTTCTTGGTACTCATGCTCACAGCTGGATCATGAGTTTTCCGGATGAATACACTGCATTTAAAACCTATGCAAAAATGTACCCTGATTCCTGCATCCTTCTGGTGGATACCTATGATGTACTGAAATCAGGTGTTCCCAATGCCATCCGTGTATTTGAGGAAATGCGAGAGGAGGGTATTCCACTGACAAAATACGGCATCCGTATTGACAGCGGCGATCTTGCCTATCTCTCCAAAGAAGCGTACAAAATGCTTGCTGCTGCCGGTTTTGATGACGCTACTATTGCAGCTTCCAGTGATCTGGACGAATATCTGATCGACAGTCTGAAAACTCAGGATGCAAAAATCAATTCCTGGGGCGTAGGAACCAATCTGATCACCAGCAAGGACAACCCGGCTTTTGGCGGAGTTTACAAGCTTGCTGCAGTAAAAGACACTGACAGTAATACTTTTATACCCAAAATCAAGCTTTCCGAAAATACAGAAAAGGTAACAAATCCCGGAGATAAAACTGTTTATCGTATTTACAGCAAAAAAACCGGAAAGATCAAGGCCGACCTGATCTGTCTGGCTGATGAGATTTTTGACCCGGAAGAAACGATGATCATCTTTGATCCGGTGGATACCTGGAAAAAGACAAAGGTTCTGGGCGGTACCTATGAGCTTCGTGAACTTCTTATCCCGGTGATCCGGGAGGGAAAACGGATTTACACCTCGCCTGAAGTTATGGAGCTTCGCAAATACTGCCAGAAGGAGCAGGAAACTCTCTGGGATGAATCCCGCCGTCTGGTCAACCCCCAGAAAGTTTATGTAGATCTTTCTCAGAAGCTCTATGATCTGAAAAAAAATCTTCTGGAGGAAATGAGCGAAAAGGCCCTTGATTAAAGGGGCATATCCCCTCCCTGCCTTTCATATCATAAAAGGTAAGGGGGGATTTTTATGGACAAAGATTACACGATTCTCATTAACAGGAAGCATCCGCTTCCTGAAGATTTTATACCGGAGCATCTGGTTGATATCGGACTGCCCTTTGATGCTGTTCCCGGAGAGCCTAAGCGTCTTCTGGAAGAAAAAACAGCCCGCTCCGCTCTTGAGCTGATCACACGCAGCCGCTCCGAGGGACTGAATCTGTACTGTATCTCCGGTTACCGTTCTTACAGGCGTCAGAAAGAACTCTTTACAGGTGATTCTTATGTGGCGCCTCCGGGCTCCAGTGAGCATCAGAGTGGTCTTGCGCTGGACATGTCCTGTCCTGCAGTACAAATGGAGCTGACTGAAGCCTTTGCAGAAACAAAAGAGGGAATCTGGCTGAATCGCCATGCTGCGCTTTTTGGTTTTATTATACGATATCCCAAAAATAAAGAACATATCACCGGTATTCCATGGGAACCCTGGCATATCCGCTATGTAACCAGATCTCTTGCCTCTTATCTTTCACTGACCGGTCTGACCCTGGAAGAATATCATATGCTTGAAAATCCGGTGGACTTTTCCAATTTAAAGTGATATACTGTGAATGTTTCGTAAATAAAAGTTTCCACTGTTGTTTACACAGTACTGTCCCGCAGGTTTTCCCACATTTTATTAAAAATCCGAAACCCTGCAGACTGAATTTTTTATGAAAATAATGTAGAACATATTTTAATTGCTGCTGCAAACAAAACCTTACTGTTCATGACCTTCACAGCAACTTGGTCAAATGCCATGTGAACTGTAACAATAAAACACGCCGCAGCTTATCTGCAGTTAACTATTTTATAACTAATCTACTTACGGAGGAAATCTATCATGTCAATGAACATCAACCACCAGCTTCCTTTACCTGATGTGCTGAAGGAACAGTATCCCTTAACGGATGAGCTCAGATCAGTAAAATCTCTGAGAGACAGCGAGATCCGCAAAATTTTTACCGGAGAGTCTGATAAATTTGTTGTTCTGGTCGGTCCCTGCTCTGCAGACAACGAAGATACTGTATGCGAATACGCAAACCGTCTCAAAAAAGTAAACGACCAGGTTTCCGATAAACTGATGATCATTCCGAGAGTCTATACCAATAAGCCCCGCACCACAGGCGACGGCTACAAAGGCATGCTCCATCAGCCGGAACCGGACAAGGCTCCTGATCTCCTGGCAGGCATCATTGCCATCCGCAAAATGCATATCCGTGTGCTGGCAGAAACCGGACTCTCTACCGCAGACGAAATGCTTTATCCTGAAAATCGCAGCTATCTGGACGATATTCTGTCTTATGAAGCTATCGGCGCCCGCTCTGTAGAAAACCAGCAGCACCGCCTTACTGCAAGTGGAATGGATATCCCTGTGGGAATGAAAAATCCTACCAGCGGAGATCTTTCTGTTATGTTAAACTCCGTTACCGCTGCCCAGCATTCCCACCATTTTATTTACCGGGGATTTGATGTTGCTACCAGCGGAAACGAGCTTGCCCACACCATCCTCAGAGGCGGCGTAAATAAATTCGGCCAGACTCAGCCAAATTATCACTATGAAGAGCTTGTACGCCTTGCAAAATTATATAATCAGTGGAATCTCAAAAATCCGGCTGTTATTGTTGACGTCAACCACTCCAACTCCGGCAAACAGTATAAAGAACAGATCCGTATTGTCAGTGAGGTTCTCCACAGCCGCAATTACAATTCCGACCTGAAAAAGCTTGTAAAGGGTGTTATGATCGAAAGCTATCTCTTAGAAGGCCGCCAGGATATCAGCGATCATATGATTCCAGGCTGCTCCATCACCGATCCCTGCCTTGGATGGGAGGATACTGAAAAGCTGATCTATGAAATTGCTGAGAAGTGCTGAGAAATCACCCTTGTACTTTCTTTTCAGATATGTTATATTGAACCCATAGAGGAAACAACCGCCCACAAGGGGGTTGACCTGTAGTATTGTTTAGCATAGAAAATGCCACCCAGACTGAAGGTATCATATCACTGGTCAAAGTTATGATATGATACCCTGAGGGTGGTTTTTCTATGCCTGTATCAGTGACAAAATAACTCTTTTTTTACTGCTCCATCTGTCTTCCCAGAAATCCTGCCGCTGTCTGTACCAGCATTTTCTCCGGGGTTCCAAACATATCCTTTTCACTTTTGCCAATAAGAATAACTGCTCCTATGGCGTCTCCGGCGCAAATGATCGGCTGAATGATCTGCGCATATAAAATTTCTTTCTGACTGTCTGTAACAGGAACTTTTCCTTTTTCTCCAGGATTAAAACACTTGCCTTCCCTATCCGCAATAACTTTCTCCAGAGGCCGGCTGATCTCTTTTCCTGCAATTTCTCTGCTTCCATGTCCCGCAGCCGCCACAACCTGATCGTGATCGGTAATGCAGACAAGAACTCCTGTTGTCTGTGCCAGAGCCTCTGCATACTCTCTGGCAAACGTACTGAGTTCACCAATGGGAGAATACTTTTTCAGGATGATCTCTCCCTCTCTGTCTGTAAAAATTTCCAGTGGAGTTCCTTCTTTTATCCTTAATGTTCTGCGTATTTCCTTAGGTATCACCACTCTGCCCAGGTCATCTATACGCCTTACGATTCCCGTAGCTTTCATATAAAAATCCTCCATTTACTGTACTTTCCGATTCTGGAAATAGTATCTGTAAATGGAGGATTTTTATGCATTTACTCTAATGTAATTTCTTTTTCTATCATCTTTCCACGATCCAGCTGATGACGGAGCTTTCGATTTTCTACCGTATCAAATATAATAGAAAAATCATAGTCCTCCGGATAAAGTTTTTCTGCTGCAACCACAAGCTTCACTCTTTTGTGATTAATATAAATCTTCTTGCCTGGAAGCTGAACTCTTAAAACGCCCTTTTCATTTTCCGGCTGGCAGACAATACCGATTTTTTTATCCGGCAGGATCATAACACTGTCCCCGGGATGAAACTTTGCTTTTGCTGTGGACAAAATATTTTTCTGTTTTTGAATACCTCCTGTACGTTCTTTTTTTAACTGATTTCCCGATGTCAGGTTTCTGAGATCCTCAGGAAGCTCATCCTTTCCATATGCAGCCATAGCGGCATTTTTAATCATATGCTCCGGCATTCCCATTTTTCCTGCAATATAAAAAGCGCAGCTTTCTCCTGCCTCGCCGATCACCAGCTGATATTCCGGCTTCAGGGTTTCCCGGTTAAAAGTCATTCTGGCATTCTGAATGCCTTCTGTCCGATCTGCATACTGTTTTACCTCCGGATAATGCGTTGTTACCAGAAAAAGCGCTCCACTGTTTCTCAGTTCTTCCAGAATTGCAACTGCAATTCCCATTCCCTCGGCCGGATCTGTACCCGATCCCAGTTCATCCATGATCACCAGGCTTTCCCTTCCGGCTTTTTTCAGTATGTCCAGAACATTGGCTATATGAGCAGAAAATGTAGAAAGATTTTCTGACAGATTCTGTCCGTCCCCGATATCACAGAGGAAATTACTGTTCATACAGATTTCTGCCTGTCTGCAGGTTACGTGAAGCCCAGACTGAGCCATCATACAGTTCAGAGCTACTGTTTTCAGGGCCACGGTTTTTCCGCCTGTATTCGGTCCCGTGATCACAATTCCATTCACTCCGTTTCCAACAGAAAACTGCAGGGGAACGCAGATATTTTTATCCATAAGGGGATGCCGTCCGTCCTTGATTACAATCCGCCTCTCTGTATTGATAACCGGCTCTGTGCCGTCATACTCCAGACTGAGCTTTGCTTTGGAAAAAATAAAATCCATTTTTTCTATCATGCACAGATCCTGTTCAATTACTTCTTTCTGCTGATAAAGCATATCCGTAAGTACATAAAGAATCCGGCGTACCTCATTTTCTTCCTCAATGTAAAGAAGCTGAAGTGCATCATAGTGGCGGGCTGCTGCTGTCGGCTCTATAAATACTGTACTTCCGGTTGCGGAACGATCGATAACATTTCCCTTGATCCTGCTTTTAAACTCTGATTTTACCGGAATGCAGATATGCCCATTTCGCAAAGTGCTGAAGCTGTCTGCCATACAGGATTTGTTTGCCCGGAGCGCATTGTCTGCCTTTTCTCTCATGGTTCGTTCTTCTTTTTCAATGTCCTGTCTGCAGGATTTTAACGTACGTGATGCTCCGTCGCATACCTGACCGCCCCGGATCTGCTGGCTGATGGCCTCCCTGATATCCTCAAAGCTATATAGATTTTCCTCATAAAATGCCAGAGGAATATGATAGTTTTTTCCCTGGCAGAGATATTTTTTCATCCGCTCTACTGCCACAAGAGCTTTTTCTGCTTCCTCAAGCTGTTCCGGTGTAAGACAGCCACCTGTTTCCGCAATATGCATCCATTCCCGGATATTACTCATGGCTGCCAGCGGAGGCTGTCCGAACTTTTCTATCATATTTTTTGCTTCAGAGGTTTCTCTCAGCCGGGCTGCAACCTCTCTTTCTGACATCATTGGCTTGGTTTTCTCAATTTCTGTTCTGGCGTTTTCTGTCAGCGCAAAAGTTTTCCAGGTTTCTTTTATTTTATCAAATTCTAAAATATGTTCTGTTTTTATCACGATAATCGGTTCTCCTTAATTATGAAAGCTTTATAAATCAAAAAATACCCTGTGTAAAGACTGATCCATTCAGGATGCCTGCACGATGCGTAGATATTTAAGACGTGCTAAAAGCGTATACAAAAACGCAGTCTCTGCCTGTACTGACAAAAACT
The DNA here is from genome assembly GCF_024622975.1 of Blautia caecimuris. GTDB lineage: Bacteria > Bacillota > Clostridia > Lachnospirales > Lachnospiraceae > Blautia_A > Blautia_A caecimuris. The sequence continues at coordinate 15,461 of NZ_JANJZT010000037.1, forward strand.
GCGTCTGAATTTCTTTTATCAGAAATAAATTTTGTGTATAAAAATCTCTCCGGAAATATACTCCGGACTGTGCATACAAAATTTATCTGAAAATCCATATGTTCCGTATATCTGCTGTCAGCAGGCAAAAACAACCGGTATCCTGAATACCGAAAAAAGGGTACACAAATAAAACACGTTCTGCGTGTATCCTTTTTCTATGCAATTGTTTATCAGTCTTTACAAGACACTGCCGACATCAACATACCTGCCTTCATAATTATTTAACTCTGGCTATTATACAAAATCTGAAAAACAATGTCAATCCGTTATAAACATCTTGTAATGCTCATTTTTTCCAGCTTCCAGATTCCTCCCCTGAATCCTTCCGCCTCTATTTTCAGCCTGTGCTTTGTTCCTTTTCCATAAAATCTTACGGAGAAAACCACTTCTCCTTCATTCACATAAATTTCTGCTGCAGAGGTATCTGCAAGTATTCGAATACTCCTCAATTCTTCAATACAGGCTTTTCTTGTTCGGCGGCCTGCCCCTGCCTGCTGATCCATTTCCAGAACCAGAATTCCGTCCCTGTATTCCAGCTTAAAAATATCTGCAAGAACTACTTTCGCAGGTCCTTTCTGAACCTGAAGTTCCAGATCAAACGCGCCGTCTGTCTCTGTTTCTCTGTCTGCGTCACAAAGCTTTTTTTTCCAGCGCCGAAGATTCATCAGCTCTTCTACAGGATACTGATATACTTTTCCGTTACAGTATTTCAGTTCTCTTGGAACTGTCAGACAATGCTGCCATCCTTCCTCCAGCGTATTATTTACATACTCTTCTTCCGCATCTGGCATTCCCATCCAGCCAATCAGTATTCTTCTTCCTTTTTTATCCACAAAAGTCTGAGGCGCATAAAAATCAAAGCCCATATCCCATTCCCGGAAATCTTCTTTGAATACTTTGCCGTCTCTTAAAATAAAATATCCGGAAAGGTAGATATTCTGATAACGGTATTCCTCTCGTTCCACACCCTGAGGCGATACAGAAAGGATTTCATTCCCACTCAGTTCAAACATGTCCGGACATTCCCACATGTAGCCAAATTTTTCTTCTGTGGTAAGTTCCCCGTCCAGATTCCACTGTTTCAGATCCCGGGAAGAATAAAGTAAAACAGCTCCGTGATCATCCTTCCTTCTTCCCCCAAGAACCATTCTGTATCTGTCGCCTTCCTTCCATACCTTGGGATCACGGATATGACAGGTGTAATCCTCAGGATACTGAGTACAGGGAATCACATTTTCCTTTATCCCAAACTCTATGCCGTCCTTACTTTCCACATGAAGCGTATTAGCGCAGCGTCCGTTGTTAATATAATCATAATCCCCGTCCAGCTTTACGTTTCCTGTATAAAATAAATGCAGAGTTTCTTCTTCTGCCAAAGCAGAACCGGAATAGACACCATGGCAGTCTGCCGGACTGTCAGGATAAAGGGAAACACCTTCATATGTCCAGTTGATAAGATCCTCACTGGAGTAATGTCCCCAGAATTTCAGCCCGCCCTTTACCTCAAAAGGAGAATACTGAAAAAATACGTGATATCTGCCCTGATACCAGCTGAGGCCATTGGGATCATTCAGCCAGCCGCATGGGGGCATCAGATGATGCGTAAGCCGGTATGGCTTACTGACCATCTCTGCCCAGTGGGTTTCTTCAATTTTTCTGATTTCGTCTGTAAAAACCTTTGTTAATGCACTCATGATTCTTTTATCTCCAGTACCGCATCCTGCTTTGTTACATTTCCTGTTTTTAAAATATTTATTTCCTGATAATCGTCTGAATTTGTTATGATCATTGGCGTTGTCAAATCATATCCGGCCTCTTTGATTTTTTCCATATCAAATGTAAGCATAACCTGTCCGATCCTTACACGGTCTCCCTCTTTTACATGTGAAGTATAAAATTTTCCGCCAAGCTCTACTGTATTAATTCCAACATGGATTAAAATTTCCGCTCCATTGTCTGCTTTCAGTCCTATAGCGTGTCTGGTAGCAAAAACAGTTTCCACAACAGCGTCGCACGGCGCTGTTACCTCTCCCTTTTTCGGGATTACGGCAATTCCCTTTCCAAGAACCTCTGATGCAAAGGTTGCATCTTTTACTTCACTCATTGGAATGGCCGCGCCCTCCATATGACTGCTCAGAAGAATTTCTCCTGCTGCAGCTTCCTGAACCTCCAGTTTTGAAGCTGCAGCTTTTTCTCCCTGAGTCTTTTCCTTTTCAGATTCCTGACAGGTTCCGGAAACAGGATCTTTATATCCAAACATCCATGTAAGAACAAAAGCCACTCCTACGGAAATCGCCATCATCAGAAGATAAGACAAAGGCTGATTCAGACAAAGAAGAATACCGAAAATACCGGTAACTCCTGTTCCGGTTGCCCCCAGTGCTGTTACAGAGGCAAATAAAGCGCCGCATGCGCCTCCGATACATGCCATAACAAAGGGCTTTCCAAAGCGGAGATTTACACCAAAAATCGCAGGTTCTGTGATTCCCATACATGCGCTGAGCGCAGACGGAACTGCCATAGACTTAATTTTCTGATCTTTTGTTTTCAGCGCCACTGCCAGCGCTGCTCCGCCCTGTGCCAGATTTGCCGCGGAAGCAAGTGGCAGCCAGAAAGTCATTCCAAATTTTGCAATCTGTCCAAGGTCAATGATCGTGTACATATGATGAACGCCTGCCACAACTGTAGGCGCATAAAAAGCTCCCATAATAAAGCTTCCGATTCCAAAAGGAAGTGCGATCAGACACTGTACACCATCCAGAAGTCCGTTTTCAATGGTTACAAAAATCGGGCCGATAATAGATAAGGTCAGATATCCCGTTACAAAAACACTTACCAGAGGTGTCACAAAAAGATCCAGCATTGCAGGAACTATTTTATGAAGCTTTTTCTCAATCTGAGCCAGTACCCACACTGCGATCACAACAGGGATCACATGTCCCTGATATCCAACCATATCAATAGAATAAAGTCCGAACCACACTTTCTGGGTTGCCTGAACACCTTCTGTAGCAACTGTCCATGCATTCTGAAGATTCGGATGTATCATGATCATGCCGATTACTGCTGCCAGATATGGATTTGCTCCAAATACTTTTCCGGCGCTGTAAGCAATCAGAATAGGCAGGAAGGTATATGCCGTATTGCTGAACAGCTGTGCAAACGTATAAATAGAACCACTGGTATCAATATTCAGATATCCGTTATTGACCATAAAGTTAAGGGCTTCCATAATACCCATAAGGAAACCGCTTGCAACAATAGCCGGAATAATGGGAACAAAAATATCTCCCAGAGTTTTTATCAGCCTCTGGAACAGATTTGCTCTGGAGGCAGCCACCTGTTTCAGCTCCTCTTTGCTGCTTTCAGAAATTCCTGCAATCTGGATAAACTCATCATAAACCTTATTTACAACTCCTGTACCCAGAATGATCTGCATTTGTCCCTGTGCAAAAAATACGCCTTTTACTCCATTGATATTTTCTACTGCATCCTTATCTGCTTTTTCATTGTCTGCAATTACAAGCCGGAGACGGGTAGCGCAGTGAGCTGCTGAAATAATGTTTTCCTTTTTTCCTACATGCTCATAAATTTCCCGGGCCGTTTTTCTGTAGTCCATAACTTCCTCCTTTTTATTATGTTATCGTTTCCATATAATTTATTTCGTATTTTATTATTTTTTATTATTTTATGCCTGTTTATTATATGGAATCGTTCTCATATCTTGTTTTTATTATATTCCTGTATTCTCTGATTGTAAAGCCGTAAAAACCAATAAATCTCCATGACAAAAATTGTATATAATCACCAAAATATCCGTTCTTTTCCCGGTAAAAAACAAAATGAAGCGCTTTTATTGACCGGAAAAGTCCGTACAAAATATGCTGCTTTCCTGGCAAATAAAAGCAGGAAGATCTGGCTTTGTTTACCCAGACTCTCCCTGCTTTTGAGAATTTTCTTACATCATTCAGTTTTCTCTATGTGAATTTCTGAGAACGATTTCACATCCCATTTTAATTTCTTTTCTGATTCCTTCTTCGTTTTCCATCAGATCTGCAAGCATAGATGCTGCCTCCATACCGCTTGTTTTATAAAAAAAATGTACAGTTGTCAGCTTTGGTTCAATTATTTTGCCAAAAGAACTGTCTCCAATTCCCACAACCTGTATATCCTGCGGAATCCTCAGCCCCAGTTCCTTTATACAGGTAATTGCCCCCACAGCCATTGTATCTGTGGCGCAGATCAGAGAATCAATAAGAGGGGTCTGCTGCAAAAGCTCTTTTGCACACTCATATCCTGATTCCATGGTAAAATTGCCGATTTTCATTCGCTCGGGCACAACAGGAACCTTTTTCTTATGAAGAGCAGCCTCAAATCCTTTGCGCCGTTTTGCTCCAACTGCTTCGTCTCTGTCTGTAACCCCGATATATGCCGCGTTCTGACCTTTTTCCAGAAGTTTTTCTGTTATCATATAAGAAGCATAATAATCATCCTGATAAACGCAGGGATATCCCTCCAGCCACTGTCCCAGAATTACAATGGGAACTTTGTATTCCTTCAGCATCTGTTTATGCTTTCTGGTAAACATGGTGGCAATAAAAATCACTCCGTCCACCTGATTGTCCCTGAAAAGAGACAGAGACTTCAGTTCCTCCTCAATATCATTATTTGTATTTGCAAGAATGATCTGATACCCTCTTTTTGCAAGAACATCACTGATTCCTGCTACCTCGCGGCTGATCGTGTCTGAATTGATTTTAGGCAGTACAACTCCTACCAGCTTTGTTTTCCTTGTACGAAGCATCTGCGCCTGAGTTGACGGCTGATACCCTGTCTCCTCAATCACTTTCCTGATTTTTTCCTTTTTTTCTTCGCTGACATAACCGTTGTTCAGATATCTGGATACTGTTGTTCTGGATACTCCGGCAAGCCAGGCAATCTCATTAATATTCATGATACCTCCCGTACCTTTCGCCCGTCTTTACAAAACATCATCTGAAATATACGGACTTTTCCTTTATTTTATCATTCTATCAAATTGCCTTTATCATTACCACCCTGATTTTTTCTGTATTCTTTCTATAGTTACTGTCAAGTAATCGTTGACACTTTTTTCATACACCTTCTCTTTACACTGTCAGCACGAATGACAACATCTGCGACACTCTACGTTTCCTACACGGTTCGCGTATCTATTATCCGCCATTCGCAAAATCTCTCCTTCAGATCAAACACTCTGCTCAGTGACGGAAATTAACTCCAACCGCCTTACGAAAGCCCCTCTTTCGGATCAAACACTCTGCTCAGTGACGGAAATTAACTCCAACCGCCTTACGAAATCCTCTCCTTTATCTGGTAAATCTTCTGCTTTGATTAAAAAAGAACGTAAAAACGATTCTGTCCGGGCTATACTGTATTCCATGAAACTTACTTTGATAATCAAAAAATATTAAAATTCTGTAAAATCCCTTTACTTTTATGTATGTTTGTAATATAGTTGTCATATGCTTAATATGTAGTTTTAAATACTACTTCTTAAAACATCTGGGTTATACTTAAATCAGGAGGCGATTTACATGGAATTGAAACTGAAAGATCCATGGAGCGCTATCACCCACGGCATAGCCGTACTTCTTGCGGCAGCGGGAGCGGCTCCGCTTCTCATAAAAGCAGCGCGGACTGAAGATACTCTGCACATTACTGCTCTTGCAGTATTTATACTGACAATGATCCTTCTCTATACAGCAAGTACCGTTTATCACTCTGTAGACTCCACAGAAAAAGTAAACCGCAGACTTCGCAAAATAGATCATATGATGATTTTTATTATGATCGCCGGAAGCTATACACCTGTATGTCTCATTGCACTTCACAATAAGATCGGCTATATTCTCTGCGGTCTTGTATGGACAATAGCCATTGTGGGAATCCTTCTGAAAGCACTGTGGATCAACTGTCCGAAATGGGTTTCCTCTGTTCTGTACATTGGAATGGGATGGCTCTGTGTCCTTGCTTTTGCGCCAATCTTCCATGCGCTTCCCAGAGCAGGCTTTAACTGGCTTCTGGCCGGAGGAATCATTTATACCATTGGCGGTATTATTTATGGATTAAAGCTTCCGATCTTCAATGCCCGACATAAAAACTTTGGTTCTCATGAAATCTTTCATGTGTTTATTATGCTTGGAAGCGCCTGCCATTTTATTGTAATGTATTTCTTTATTGCCACCATGCCAATATAAACCCCATAGCCATTTGTCTGACAGACAGCTTTTATCAGACAAATGGCTGTTTTTATTACGGCATATCCCGTTTAAGACATCTGCACATCGTGCAGATATCTTAAATACCTTTGGCCGCTTTCTTGCCTTGCTTATCTTATACACAATATCATTTCTAAAAATTTCTCAAAGCATCTTTCTGCTTTCTGGTAAGCTTTTTTATTTCGCATTCGCGTCTCATGGCCTCTTCTCTGGTAGCAAAACCCTCATAATATGCAAGGTGTACCGGACGCTTTGCCTTTGTATATTTAGCCCCGTCTTTTCCCTCATTGTGAGCCTTCAGACGTTTTTCCAGAGAGTTTGTCCACCCTGTATAAAGGCTTCCGTCTGCACACTGCACCATATATGTGTAATTCATTTTTTCACTCCATCCAGGTATATGTAAAGGATAACTGTCGCTCTATTCCAACAGTCATCCCCGAATCTATATAAAAGCAGCCGGCCGGACAAAGTATATCACAGAAAGATAAAAAGCAGGTAGGAGAACTGCCGACTGCGGATTTTTGTTCCCACCTGCTTTTATTATACGTTGTTTCTTATTTTTTGTGAACAGTTCCATAGAAAACAGAACAGTATCTCTTATTTTTATTCTGGAAGATAGGCGATCGGATCAACCGGTTCTCCGTCCTTTTTCATTGCAAAATAAAGATTACTTCCTTCTTCACTGTAATACTTGGTAGGAGCTGCAATATAGCCAATTACAGTACCTTTATCCACTGTGGCTCCCTCTTCTACTGCAAGGTCTTTAAGCTGCCCGTATACGGCCTGATAGCCGCTTCCTATTTCCATTGTCACTGTTGTTCCTGTCTGTGCATTTTCTTCGATCGAATATACTGTTCCGGGCACAGAAGCCAGCACCGGAGCCCCCTCAGCCGCCTGCACTGCAATAGCAGGACTTAATTTATACTGGTCGAGAGTTGGAAAATATACAGTCTGATCCATATTATAATCAAGCAGGATATTTCCATTTACCGGCCATTCCATTTGTGTTTCTTCCGAAAAATTCAGTACCGGGGCTTCTACTGCGCCTGCCGCTGCATCTGTTACTGTATTTTCTTCTGATTGAGCAAAAGTTCCATCCTCCGGCTGCTGACCGTTTTCCTCCACAGCGGTTTCTTCCTGTAAAGGCTCTTCCTCATTTCCGTTAGCTCCGTCTTCCATTTCTGTTCCTGCCAGATCTCCGGATGTATTTTCCATATCCGCTTCTACCTCAGTAGTTCCCACATCTACCATGGGTTCTTCCTCTGTACTTTGTTCCATTTCCACAAATTCCTGTTCTTCCTGGATATTTTCCTCTGGTTTTGATGTACCAAGCTGATAAGCTCCAATTCCGGCTGCAGCCAGAACTGCTAAAAGGGCTGTGTTTGTGGCATACTTTACAATTCTGTTTTTTGTCATATTCCTTTCACCTCTGCTTATAATCATTTCTGTATTTATATGGTGTCCAGAATACCTGAGTCTATTCACTTTTAGTGGTTATAAATGAACAAATATCCAATATCACATAATACAGACAAAAAAGAAGCGTCTGTCTCCATACCTCAACGGTATCTATAATACTTTTGCATATTTTAATCATTGACAGATCTTTCATTTACCCATTTATCTGTCAATGATTAAATACAGAATTTCGTACAATAGAATCTGCAGCCAATACCAAGGGCTTCCTTTCCTGTGTACATACAGCACACAGAGAAAAGCAGGCGACAGCTTTCAGTATATGAACATTTGCCGTTATTCCCGGAATTTTATTCTTCATATGCAGCAACTTCCATTGCAGGAAAATATGTTTCCAGAATTTCTTTCCAGTTTTTTCCCTCCCTGGCAAGCTGATTTCCTCCATATTGGGAAAATCCCAATCCGTGTCCTCTTCCTTTACAGAGGAACCGAAACTCTCCCCCCACCTTCTGAATACTAAAATCCGAAGAGGAAAGTCCCATTCCCTGTGCAAAGGCCTCTCCCTCCAAAATATCCTCATCTGCCAGAAGGCTTACCACATGCCCGCTGGCGTCTCTTTGCTCTATATTCAATTCAGAAGGCATTTGCTGTTCCGGTATATATGTACTGTTTAAATAAAATGGAGAATTTTTATCTCCGCTGCTGTCTACAGATTTCAGATAAGAATATTCTTGGTCATGAAAGGCCTGTGTTCCATCCCTTGTCTGACCGTTGCTGATCTCATGATAGGGAACAAGTTTCAGTTCACCCTCTGATATCAGCACCTGCCCCCGGGTCTCTTCAGCCGCTTTTTCATAGATTTTTTCCGGAAAAAAACACGCAGTTTTTTCTTTTTTTATTTCTCCGCTGATCTCTCCCAGCACATCGGAAATATTTTTCTCCTGAATCTTCCTGAAAAAATTTGTTCTGGCTATAACCGCCTGTGCCTTTACTGCTTCTTTTTCATAATCATCCGGAATCTGCAGGGAAAGAATAAGAGGAATATATTCTTCCGGTTGGGGAGTTCTGTTTATAATTGCAGCCTCCACTCCATTGACTGCCATGACTCCAATATAGGGTACAAAAAATAACATCAGAAAACCGGGAATCCAAAACCTTTCTCTTTTCTTCATATATTTTCCCATATGTACTTTGTCTTAATATATGTCTCTTTGTAATGTTTTATAAGCAGTCACTTTATAAAAAAGTTCTTTCTTTCCTGATAAATCACAGAATCCGGCTAATACAAGATTGTTTGTCTGTAACATACTGTAACCATATTGTTATTTCATCATTTATTGGACGGTTTTCCATTCAGTTCCGCTTATCAATCCAGATGCAGACTGCATGGACACATGCATCAATTCTGGCTGGCAGATATTCTGACCGTGTGATCAGAATATCAAAAAGTATCATCCGGTTGTGGCACAAAAACTCCTGTCCGGATTATAAAAAACCAGACAGGAGTAAATAGATTTTTATTTCAATCACACAACCCGAAGCTTCCGGAATGTCAAGTTACCGTTTTATTCAGGAACTAAATGAAACAACATCTTCTTTTTTCGTTCCAAATCCTTATTTTCACTGGAAGATTTACTATTATATAGTCTGTCACCGGGTCCCTGAAGCCAGTAAAAGACCCTCTTCAGAAATAAATGATATTGGCTTTTATTTATACTATTCCCTGTATAAGATAATTCATCAGCTACAGAGCTTGTCATTTCAGTACACACGCTGCCGGCCTGCCCTTTATTGTTTCCATATATTCTGTTTTCTTCTATTTTCGGATAAATTGACGCATTTTTTTCTTTCAGTATGTTCTCAAATATACTTCCGGAAAACACTTTCATTCCAAAACAGATTACAGCAGCAACTATCTTACAGAAAAATTCTTTTAATCCTCTCATAATAGCCCTCCTTATTCTGATGCCTGTCCCAGCAGGACTGCGCCTTCCCTGCTATGTTTCAGGTACTATAACTCTATGCAGGGTATTTAGAAATATAGAACCACAAAATTTGATTTTTTATTATAGTCCCTAGAAAAATGGACTCTGTATTTTACAAAATCCCAGTACAAAAGCGTATAATAACCACATCATTATAAAAACAGGAGGATTTTTCCATGTATAAGAAAAAACTGATACTTAGCGCAGCAATACTTACTCTCATCTCATTTTCAGCATTAGGATGTTCCAGTACAAAATCTTCTGCACCGTCTGATACAAAAGCCTCTTCTGATACATCCTCTGTATCGCCTGCAGTCTCACCTACATCAGCTCCTTCAAAAACATCTTCTGATGCAGAAAATAAGGATAAACTTACCAATAAAGAGGATGATAATGTAAAAGAAGAATCTGATGATGAAGAATATTATGACACTTCAGAGGAAGAATCTGATGATGAAGAATATTATGACACTTCAGAGGAAGATAATTATGATAATGAAAATGCTTCCACTTCATTCTCTAAGGATTCTGCCGAAGAAAACGATATGGATGTTCCAGAATACGATCCGGCTAAAACTAATCCTGAAGAGGAGGGATGGGCCGAATTTGAAGATAAATATTGAATAATTGAAATTGGAAGCTTTTTTAAGATAAAAAACCTTCAAGAAAATACTTGAAGGTTTTTCATGAGGCATCGGGGATTCGAACCCCGGACAACTTGATTAAAAGTCAAGTGCTCTACCGACTGAGCTAATACCCCATATTATTAAATTATTTATTTCATACTGGAAAACATACTACTTTCCAAAATGAAATGCCCAGAGCCGGAATCGAACCAGCGACACGAGGATTTTCAGTCCTCTGCTCTACCAACTGAGCTATCTGGGCATAAATAGCGGGAACAGGATTTGAACCTGTGACCTTCGGGTTATGAGCCCGACGAGCTTCCAGACTGCTCCACCCCGCGGTATTATTGAATTGAAAGCCGATGATCGGACTCGAACCGATAACCTGCTGATTACAAATCAGCTGCTCTGCCAATTGAGCCACATCGGCTTACCATGAGCCTTTGACATTAGCTCTTAACCTTTTCAGGTTAATGGGTGGAGAAGGATTCGAACCTTCGAAGGCGGTGCCAACAGATTTACAGTCTGCCCCCTTTGGCCACTCGGGAATCCACCCCTGATTTCTATGGGGCCTATAGGGCTCGAACCTATGACCCTCTGCTTGTAAGGCAGATGCTCTCCCAGCTGAGCTAAGACCCCAT
>NZ_JANJZT010000038.1 GCF_024622975.1 Blautia caecimuris
TATAAAATGGATGAAATCAGTGAAGAGGAAGCGGCATCCGTTTGATATAGCAATTATTTAATATTCGTTATACTAGTTCGAAATGGAAGAATGTAGATTTCATATTGGTGATGTAGTCCAGCATTTTAAACGGGAAAATGTAAATCTGGAAACAGCGGAGTACTTGTACCGGATTCTGGCTTTTGCGCAGCATACAGAAAATGGTGAGAAGCTGGTGATTTATCAGGCATTGTATCCGCCTTATAAAACATGTGCCAGACCATACGATATGTTTTGCAGTGAAGTGGATCGGGAGAAGTATCCGAATGCGAAGCAGAAATATAGATTTGAAGTAGTGCCGGTAGATTTTTGGCCAAGATAATATGGGTAGAAAAAGAGAATTACATTGAAGGACAAGACCTATGTGAAATTATGAGGTGATGTGCTATGGCTTTATTTGATCAGAAGCTCCGTACGTTATATCTGATGGAAATCCTGCTGGAACGTACCGATGATGAACATATGTTAAATGCATCGGAGTTGTGCACGATTCTGGATCAGGAATATGGGATCAGTACGGACCGAAGAACAATTTATACAGAGATGGAGATTCTTGATAAATTTGGACTGGATATCCAGCAGAAGAAAGGCAAGTGTCCGGGCTATTATATTGGTGCCAGGGATTTTGAACTGCCGGAGCTGAAGCTTTTGGTGGATGCGGTTCAGTCTTCAAAATTTATTACGGAAAAGAAATCCAAAGAATTGATACAGAAACTGGAGAAGCTCTGCTGTAAGACAGATGCTGAAATGCTTTCCAGATATGTCTTCATAGTAAACCGGCCGAAGACAGAGAATGAAACGGTGTATTATAATATATTATAGACTTAAGGCATATATGAAATATTTACAACTGTATGTGGAGGTCACCTATGAGGATGTTTCCCTATTCTCCAATTAATTATTCTGTAGCAGCGCCATATGATGTGCGTTGCACATTTGATGAAGAGCATCATGAATGGATCTATGTGATTTCTATGCCAGAAAAAGACAAGGCGATGCTTGAAGAAATCTGTAAAGCCTATAATAAAGGCGGAAGATTTGATTCGACAATTTTATTTGTGGGTAATACGAGAGTCGGAAGCGGCGGCACAGTGGCTGAAAGGTGAAAAAATGAAAGCTTAGTCTCTGCGATTAAATATTCCAGTGCAGGTCAGCACTGTTTTGCGGATATTGGATCCCACTGGTATGGATCTGGATATCGCATATTCCAGCAAATTCTTGGTGGCATGTGAGACGCATCATTCTTCATATAAAAGAACTGTACAGAATTTCATCTCAAACGAAATCTTATACACTAATTTTGCCTTATACGAGGGACCAAGCTGAGACTTGGGCTTAGCTTTTTTACGTTGAAGAGAGATCTTATGGATTTGAACAGGAGTTAGATGTTGCGATTAAGGTAATAATGGCTATGAAAGATATGATTTGCAAAAAAGATATAGATCCGAGTATACATGTATGCTCATAATCGAGAGAACGAGCTTGGGTGTTATATGTAGTGAAAAGGTGGCCAAGTTGACTACCATTTGAATAAAATACGATTGCGTACAAATTGTAAAACAAATAATGCTTTCTAAAATCGACAAAATAGTGCATAACGTATATAATAGTAAACACTAAAAGGAGATGTAAAAAGATGAAGAAAGCAGAATATAATATATTACCGTGAACAGAAGAAATCCTGCAGACAATGGGAGAACAGATTAAGCTTGCCAGACTCAGACGGAGTTTATCCGCTGAACTGGTTGCTGAACGTGCCGGGATCAGTCGTGCCTCTCTTTGGAAGGTTGAAAAAGGAGAGCCGTCAGTTGCTATGGGTATATATGCTGCCGTTCTGCATGCTTTAAATAACCTGGATAAGGATCTTCTGCTTGTTGCAAAGGACGACGAGATGGGCAGACAGCTACAGGATCTCAATCTAATCACAAGAAAACGCGCACCAAGGAGGTCTAAATAATGGCGGTTAACAAAAAATGATTTTAGTATATGATGATTTCAGTACTGGTTTGCAAAGTCTCAAATAATGATACTCCAAGAAACGTAATTGATACTTTATAGCCTGTATTTGGTATACCTTTGATACTTCCAGCTGATACAATGATTATGCTGGAAGTAGAAGATCAGCAGGACAACTTAATAAAATTATTTAAAGCTCTATTGGGTTAAACACCCAATGGGGCTTTTTTTGATGCCTGAAAATCAATGATTTCCAGCCAAAGCCACGGGTCTGTCTATGACTGCGTGATTAGGAAGGGAATCAGGCATGATCATTTGCTTCTATATCTGTTATACTTTTATGTTTTTTTATTTTCAATAATTGAACAGCTTTTTGCTATTTAAAATGAAAAAATTTTTATCTAAAAGTACCAGTGCTAAAAAACTTCAAAAAAAGCCGGGAATCATTTATAATGGAGAACATAAACATGGAACGAAACCATGTCATAGGAAGAAATGTATTTTGAGAGGAGGCTCTTATAAATGCTGAGTATTATTTATGGAGATGTGAAAAACAGTATTTATAATACAAATGTTTATTTTAAAAACAGCTATGAACCAGAATGGCTTGAGGCAGAACTGGCGAAAAAGATGATTAGAGATATTGATGATTCAGAAGTATTAAGTGGTGAATGCATTAACAGTCCGGTGTTGGGACAGATTCCTCCTGAAAGACTGTCAGGAGGAGTGAAAACATTGTTGTTGATTTTAAATGAACCAGATCGGATTTTCAATGCCTCGACCTGTGGCGATAACTGTGCAAAATGGATATTAGAAATAGGCAGAATTAAAGATGTCACCATTAATCTCAGACATATGATGAGTTTTGGAAAAGACATAAAATTTGAAATCAAAGTTCAAAATGGAGGAGAAACAGCTCATTCAATGAAGGAACTTATTCCTATAGCAAATAAGTATTTAAATGAAATGAAACAGGAGTAGTGATTATGAAAGGTTCACATAGAATCATTGTAGAATCCAGAAAAGTGAAATATGATTTTGTGATTCATAGGAATATTACAGTTATTACTGGTGACAGTGGATCTGGTAAGACCGTTTTAATTGATCTTATACATGATTATGGAAGATACGGTGCAGACAGTGGCGTATTTCTTTCCTGCGATTGTCCGTGTAAAGTAATTGATAGTGAGGATTGGGAAAGACAGATAGAAGAAACAACGGGAAGCATTATTTTTATTGATGAAGGAAACCGCTTCCTCATTTCAAAGAAGTTTGCGCAGCTCGTGCAGGGATCTGATAATTACTTCGTATTGGCTACAAGAGAAAAACTTCCAGCATTGCCATATAGTGTAAATGAAGTATATGGATTTCGCAAATCTGGAAAATTTCATGATGCGAAACAGAAATATAATGAGATCTATCATTTATATGGTGAAATATCAGAAGAAAAGAATATCAATCCGAAACTTGTAATTACAGAGGATTCCAATTCTGGATTTGAATTTTTTAATGAAATGTCCAGACAGAAGGGAGTGAACTGTTTTTCTGCTGGTGGGAAATCAAATATCATCAGACAGTTGGAACAGAGCCAGAATGAAGAGGGTACAATTTTGGTCATTGTAGATGGAGCAGCATTTGGTTCAGAGATGAAAGACATCAGTGAATGTATCAAAACACAGGGAAACATTGTTCTCTATGCACCAGAATCTTTTGAGTGGCTGTTACTTTCAACAAAGGAAATACCGGAAGTAAATGTAGAAACAGTACTTCAGAATCCGGAAGAATACATTGACAGTAAAGAGTATGTCAGTTGGGAACGATATTTTACAGATTTATTGATAGAAAGTACGAGTAAGAATTTTATATGGGCATATTCGAAGAAAAGGCTTACAAAGGCGTACTTTGCTCCAAGGATAGTGAATGCGGTAAAAGCAATTATGAAATTAGTAGACTGGGAAAATGACAAGTAAAGTTTATCATAGAAACTATTTTGCAAAGTCTCAAATAATGATACTCCAAGAAGCGTAATTGATACTTTATAGCCTGTATTTGGGATACCTCTGATACTTCCGACTGATACAATGATTATGCTGGAAGTAAAAGATCAGCAGGACAACTTAATAAAATTTTTCAAAGCTCTATTGGGTTAAACACCCAATGGGGCTTTTTTTGATGCCTGAAAATCAATGATTTCCAGCCAAAGCCACGGGTCTGTCTATGACCGCGTGATTGGGAAGGGAATCAGGCATGATCAGATGCATCAGCGGATCACGTGCACCTCCGCCCCTGGATTTGAAACAGAAAACAAGATTTCAAATTCAGGAGGAAAAGAAGATGTACGTACAGCATCCATACAAATACGAAGGAAAATATTATGCAAAGATTGATGGAGTATTCTATGAGATTTCCAAGGAAGTAGCAATGGCAATGTTTGCCGAGTATCGAAATGAAATTTATCGTAGCCGTAAGTGGGCACCGGAGTCAGAAGAAGATGATCAGATGGAAGATTTTCAGGATCTGGAAAATAAACAAGAGAAAGAGGAGCCTGCGGATCAGAAAGATAAGAAATGGAAACGTAAAACCAAGAGATGTGAAATCCTGGATTGCGCTTTCAGTGCAAACAGCGATGGGTTGTCTATTGCCGATATGGCAGATGATACACAGATGAGTATGGAAGAAATGATGATCCTGAAAGAGGAGAGCAGAATTCTTCATGAAAAGATCGACAAGCTTAGCCTTCAGGAACAGTTCATCATTAAATCTATTTATTTTGATGATATGAAACAGAAGGATGTGGCAGAAATTCTTGGTGTCACAAAAGGTGCACTGAGTCAGAGACTTAATACGATTCTCAGAAAGATGCGAAACATGTACATGGAAGGATAAACAACATTTTTATGATTTTTTGTTTCCTTGCCTAAACTTTCTCTGTGTTTTTAGTATTTAGAAATTGAATAAACAAGAGAAAGTGAGATGGCAGATATGGACAAGAGATATTATTCAGTAGCAGAACTGCAGGAGATTTTGGGTGTAAGCAGACAGTGTATTTATGAGCTGCTCAAGAAAAAGAAATTCAGTTGGGTGATGGTCGGTGGCAAGTACCGTATTTCCAAGAAAAGCTTTGATGAGTGGCTGGATCAGCATCAATAGAAAGAGCGTTTTGGATGATTTGTTTTGTGTAAACGATGACATCCTAACGCTTTTTCTGCAGATGCGTTATGTTAGTAATGTAGGAGGTGTCACAGTTGTATTACAATCCATTGACAAAGGAAGAGGAATTCCATGAACTGGTGAAAGAGATAGAAAGCCAGAGCGCATATAAAAGGCAGCCTCCTCCGGAAAAGAAATATATGTCCGTACCAGAGATGGGACGACTTCTGGGGCTGAAGAAAACAGACCGATACTGGATGGTGCACAAGAACTTTTTCAAAACAGAAGTGATCCTTGGCAAAATGCGTGTAGAGTTGGAAAGCTTTGAAAAGTGGTATGCCAATCAGGTGAAATACCATAAGGTCACAGGAGAAGAGCCAGGACTGGAACTGAAGAAAAGTTCCTATTCACCACGGGATATTGCAGAGATGCTTCAGATATCTGAGAACCTGGTTTATGAAAAAATGAAAAAGGCCGGTGTGGAATTTATCTTAGTGGACTATTGGAGGAGATATCCGAAAAAAGCATTTGATAAATGGTATCGAAGTCAGAAACGGTACCGAAATGCCGAGGACCGGGAGAAAGTTCGTGACATTGTAGAAAGCTCCATGGCTATGCCGGAGATGGCCGGCTTATTAGGTGTTCCCAGATCTACCGTATATGGTCTTCTGAATCAGTCAGAGATTCTGAAAACCATTGAGTTTGATGGTCGAAGACGAGTGACAAAGAAGAGTTTTTATGAATGGTATGGCAACCAGGATGATTATCATATCGTATCGGACGAAATGCCAGAGACAGTGAATGGTGAAGATAATCGCAGGATTGAAGCTTATAGAAGAGCGGTTCTAGAACGAGATGGTCATAGCAAGAATATAGGAAATGATGTTTATCTGACAGTAAATGAGGCAGCAGTTCTGGCAGGAGTGAATCCGGCAACCGTGCACAAATGGATTAAAAAAGGAAAAGTAGAAGCAGTACAAAGCAGCAAAACGATTCGAATTCCAAGGCAGGAGTTTGAGGGTTGGCTGCAAGGCAGAGAGAAAGTGGAGGTTTAACATGGCATCATTAGTAGAAAGAAATGGAAGATATTGTGTTGTTTACAGCTATAAGGATAAAACAGGAAAGCGCAGGCAGAAATGGGAAACCTATAAGACCATGCAGGAAGCGAAGAAGCGTAAAAAAGAAATCGAATATCGTGCAGATGTGGGGCAAATGGTTGTGCCTCATTGTAAGACCGTAAAGGAATTGATGGAGGAGTATATTACTTTATACGGAAAAGAGGCCTGGGCCTTGTCTACATATTCTTCAAATGTGAGCATGATCAATAATTATATCGTTCCGATCATTGGCGGGGATAAGCTTGAAAATATCAATACCAGGTTTATCGAAAAGTATTATCAGCGATTGCTCAGAACTCCGGCTGTGGTCAATCCGGCCACCGGAAAACGGCAGTCAGAGTATGTGTCACCGGCAACGATCCGGGATATCCATAAACTGCTTCGGAGCTGTTTTCAACAGGCGGTAAAATGGGAACTGATGCCGAAAAATCCGGCAATCTATGCAACTGTTCCAAAGTACAAGAGCGCAAAGCGTGAGATCTGGACAGCAGAAACGCTGATGCATGCACTGGAAGTTTGTGAGGATGAGCGCTTGAAGCTGGCACTAAATTTGGCATTTTCCTGTTCCATGCGTATGGGAGAAATGCTCGGACTCACCTGGGATTGCGTTGATATCTCTGATGAGGCGATTGAGGAAGGCCGTGCATTCATCTATATCGATAAGGAAGTACAAAGGGTAGATAAAGCAGCGATTCAGGAACTGCATGGAAAAGATGTGATTCTGGTATTTCCGGAGGAGAGCAGAAAGAACAAAACTGTACGTGTACTGAAACTTCCGAAGACAGAGAGCAGTATCCGTAAAGTATTTCTTCCAAAATCAGTAGCGGAAATGCTGGTAGAATGGAAGAAAGGCCAGGATAAGATCAAGGAAACACTGGGAGAGGAATATATGGATTATAACTTGGTGATGGCAACTCCGTTTGGTCTGCCAGTAGGGACTTCTTCTATTCGTAAGGCCCTGAATGATCTGATCAAAGAGCATAATCTTCCACCGGTTGTGTTTCACAGCCTTCGTCATACAAGTGTCACTTATAAGCTGAAGCTAAATGGCGGAGATATCAAGGCCGTGCAGGGAGACTCCGGTCATTCACAGATTAATATGGTTACGGATGTGTATTCTCATATTATTGATGACGACCGCAGGAAGAATGCAGAGCTCTTTGAAGAAGCTTTTTACGAGAAAAAAGATCTGGATCCGAGTATGCATGCCCATGCTGCCGGCAAGACTGTTGAGCTTCCAACGGATGTTGATGCGGAATTATTAGCCAAGGTCCTTTCAAATCCGGAAATGGCAGCACTTTTATCTACCCTGGCCAAATCCCTGGAGAAAAAATAGAGAGAACGAGTTTAATTGTTATATGTGGTGAAATGGTAGCCAAGTTGGCTACCATTATCACTAATTCTCGATGATGAGGGGACTGATAAGATAATGTAAATCAGAAAATTTCTGTCTAATTCCAATTTTTCAATTCACCAGACATAACAGAAAAAGAAATTACAATATGAAATATGAGATTATATCTCATAAAATCATTGCAAAAAACAAAAAATAGAATATAATAAGGATATAGGCAAGAAATTTTGAAAAATGGAGGTAAATAAGATGTTATGCCAATTTACAGTGAAAAATTTTAAAAGTATACGGGATGAGGTAACATTTGACATGCAGGCTGCCGCCATTTCTGAGCACGAAGACAGAATTATAAAAGATAAAGATGAGGAATTATATTTACCGGTATCGGCGGTATACGGACCGAATGGTGGAGGAAAATCTAACGTTCTTGAAGCGTTGCATAGCCTGGTTATGAAAGTGTTGCGACCATTATATGCTACAAGTAATAACGAAGAGACTGCAATGAAAATGAAAAAGCTTGTGATAGAGCCGTTTGCTTTTGACGAAGGAATAAGGAATGAACCAACAGAATTTGAATTGTTCTTCAGAACAGAATTAGCAGAGTATCGATATGAATTAACTGTTAAAAAAGAAGTGGTTGAATACGAAAGATTAGATCGTATAAAATTAGAAACAGGGCGGAAATCGGCACTTTTTGAACGCGATGAAAATGAAATTATTTTGAAAGGTGCATTTGCAAGATTGAAAACCAGTGATGAATTATCCGATACATTACCGCTGTTATCGTATCTTGGAATCACCTATAGCAAAAACGAAGTGGTGCAGGATGTACTTGATTGGTTTGCTGAGGAAATTGATTTCTTGAATTATGGAAATCCTATGCAGGAATTGCGAATGGCCGTTTCGAAGTCAGAGGACGTAAAAAGACTGATGCTTCAGATGATTCAGGAGATGGATTTAGATATCGTAGATTTCCGTGTAGAAGAAAAGGAAAATGATAGTATTGAAGTATTTACAAAACATGTAGTAGATGAATTTGAAGCAGAGCTGAATTTGTTTGATGAATCCAGTGGAACTAAGAAATTATTTGGCTTGCTTCCATTTATTGCAAAAAGTTTATTGAGAGGAACAACGCTTGTAATTGACGAATTAGATGCAAAGATACATCCGGTATTACTTAAATACCTTATTATGACGTTCAGTAATATGGAAAAGAATAAAAAGGGCGCACAGTTGATTTTTACATCACATGATCTGTCAACCATGAATAGTGAAGTGTTCAGAAGAGACGAAATCTGGTTTGTAGCAAAAGGAAACCGTCAGAACTCAAAATTATATTCTCTTGTAGAATTTAAAAATAAGAAAGGTGAATCTGTACGCAAGGATGCCAAGTACGATAAACAGTATCTGGAAGGGAAATATGGCGCAGATCCTTATCTCAGAAAGATTATAGATTGGGGGACGGTGAATGGCTAAAAGAGGCAGAAAAGAGAAAGACAATTGGAAAAAGAAACGTCGACAGGAATATCTGGAAAAGAAAGAATTCCGTTATTACATTTTCTGTGAGGGACAAGCAACGGAACCTAAGTATTTTGAAGGATTTAAACGGTATATCGAAGATAATCCTATTTATCGAGATATGGTTTTAATAGAAATTGAAGGTTGCCAGGCTGAGACAATGCGAGTAATCGGAAAAGCGGAAGAGTATGTGCGTAAGAATAAGATTGCAAAAGGGCAGATATGGTGTGTTTATGATAAAGACAGCTTTCCGGCCAGTGATGTCAATGGAGTAGTCCAGCGTGCAGAAGTATTAAATCAAAAGAATCCGGATGTTCAATACTATGCAGCATGGAGTAACGAGTGTATCGAATTTTGGTTCATGCTGCATTTTGCATATTACACAGCAAATAACCATCGGTCGGAGTATAAAAAATTTTTAAATGAAAAATTTCAAGAGCTAGGAATTGGGAAGTATGAGAAGAATATGGATAACATATTTGAAATTCTGATGAATGATGGAAATCCAAAGCTGGCAATTCGATATGCAAGACGGATTATAGAAAATGGGAAGGGAAAGACACCGGCAGAGATAGCACCTGGAACAAAGGTGCATGAGTTGGTAGAGGAACTAGCGAAATATTTGCCAGAGGAAGTACGAGTTTTATTTTGAGGAAAGGAATAGTAATTGGGAAATATAAAAGTTTATTTTTCAGATTTTTTTGAAATCGATGAAGATATTATCGAGGAATATGGTGCTATAAATATATCATTAATAAATGACCTACCATTATTTATAGATCCATTTTTGTTATTTAATAGTGAAAATCCGGATTTTCAAAAGATACACAAAGAAATGATTGATTATCTGTTATTTTTGCAAGATCAGGCTGAAAAAGCATCGAAATTTACATCTGGAATGAAAAAGGCATGGTTTTCATTTTCTGAAGTAAAACAAACTTGGCTTGGATTTAGCCTATCTGGCAATGATGGTTGTGGAATGGGGAATGATTTTGCGAACAGCTTATATGAGGGTTTGAATTCAATATTTAAAAATTTTGGTAAAGAAAAAATAACAAAAGGTCACCATATGGAGAAACTTTGTCTAATAAGTCCAAGAGTAGGTCGTGATAAAATTAGCGACTTTACAACTAATTTTGCAAAACAATATCTATTAGAATATACACAGAATTTCGCAAAAATGTATTTGAGACCGGAACAGTGCAAAGAATTTTCAGTAGGCAGAGTATGCTTTAATTGGGAAACTACTTCTTGGAAAGCACAGAAATATTATTTGCCATGCTATGCAGATGATTATGTGTTGCTGACACCAAAGACAATGCTTACAAGAGATGATACTTTTATAAATAGAATTGATATGATTCGAAATTTGCAAGAAATTGCACCGGCCATTTCTGACGATGCATTACGATTTGAACTTGAGACATATTTTCGAGAAGTTTTGCATAAGAAGAAAAAAGAATTAAGCCAGACAGAAAAAAATGATACTGCTACTAGGTTGATTAAACAACATCCAGAACTTATAGATTATTACATGAAATATAAGGAAGATAATGAAGCCGAAGCTACATCCATTAGTAAAGAAAAAGTAGAAGAAGTAGAGATGTTGTTTAATGATCAAATATCTCAATTAGTTTCATTATTGAATGAAAAAACAGAGTTTTATCATAGAATTCCTGATGCGCATGATGAAGCAAAGCTAAGAGTCGGTTATCTGAAGCATGTGATTGAAGAACAAGATGGATATAAATTATTTTACGCTAAAGGGAAACCAATTAAACGCGAAGCCGATTTGCAAGTGATATATCGATTGGTTTGGTATGGGTCGGCTTTAGACGTTAATAGGGAAGTTAATAATGGACGGGGGCCTGTTGATTATAAAATTTCATACGGAAAGAAAAATTCTACGTTAGTTGAGTTTAAACTGGCATCAAATTCGAAATTAAAACAGAACTTGGCTAAACAAGTGGAAGTTTATAAAGCAGCCTCAGAAACAGAGCGAGCAATTAAGGTAATAATGTTTTTCTCAGAAAAAGAATATGAAAAAATATGTGCAATATTAAATGAACTGGAATTGGTGTCATGCGAAGATATCATATTAATTGATGCGAGAGATGATAATAAAGAGTCTGCATCTAATGTAAAACTTTAATATAGCACTGTATCAGACTAAAAATAAGTTTGGTACTGATGCAGGCATTCGTTACTATGGTGAGGTTTTCAGAACAACTATTGTTCGCCGAAAGAATATCAGGGAAGTACCTTTAACACATGCAAATGGGGAAGAACCATATTATCGATTTACTGTTCGAAATTGGGAAACTCTTGATAAGACTATTGAACCGAAAGAGCATGGTTTTCCATGCGATTATACGAATATGTTCTTGCTGCAGCATAGCGAATTCGTTCCGGAACTTTTGATTGAATCGGAAGAGAAGTATCGATTCTATTCAGAGTTGAAGAGAAGTGTTAACTCTGCTGAGATAAATCAAAATAATGCTAATATCGGATTTGAATATGGCGATGTAAAGTATGTATTCAGTGACGGAAATATTTTAGCAATTAAAGGTGGAAAAATTGTTGAGAAGAAATCAATTGACGATTTTGCAAAAAGGCCTGCTGATACATATCGGAGACTGCAGGCGATAGTAGAAACTAAGAAGAATGCGGTTTCGTAAATATGAAAAAAGGAATAACTTTTTATGATTTATGCAGTTAAAAGAATTGACGAAGACCTGGACTTCGGATGTGAAGAACGAGCAGAAGATACACCTGTCATGGCGGTAGTCACACTTATGACTTCTTCAGGTGAAGAGGTGACAGTAAAAGCAGAAGATGCCATGCTCTATGAGCGCAATATCAACGAAGGTGACAAGGTCTACTTTGACGAAGAGAATAAATTAGAAAAAATATAAGAGAAGACTGACCTGGTTGGCTTTCGTGGGAATCGTTACCACTGAGCGAAAGGAAGTATGAAAATGGACCAGACAATTGATTACTACAACCTTAATGCAGAAAGTTTCATAGAGAATACACAGAATGTTGATATGCATCTGGCTCAGGATAAATTCCTTCATTTGTTGAATGAGGGAGCCGCTATCCTCGATTTCGGTTGCGGTTCCGGCCGTGACACGAAATATTTCCTGGATAAAGGATGCCGGGTTACAGCGACCGATGGTTCAGTTGAGCTTTGCAGACGAGCCAGTGTTTTTACCTTACCGGCATTGAAGTGCAAGAAATGTTGTTTCAGGAATTGGATGATATAGACACTTATGATGGCATATGGGCATGCTCCTCTATTTTGCATTTGCCAAAGAATGAGCTGCTTTTGGTGATTCGAAAAATGAGTGATGCGCTTAAAAGTATCGGCGTAATCTACACTTCCTTCAAATACAGTAATTTTGAAGGTGTGTGTAATGGCCGGTATTTTACAGATTTTACTGAGGATTCCTTTAAGGAATTCATAGCAGAGATTCCGGAACTTACGATAGAAGACTACTGGATTACTGACGATGTCAGACCAGGAAGGGGTGATGAGAAATGGCTCAATTTGATACTCCGCAAATCGGATATACGTTAAATATCAATGGAGAATACCATAACACCTTGGATATTGAGAGCTTTTCTCAGATGATGAAGGATCCTTCCTACTGTTATAAATTTTACTGGCTGGAAGCAATCGTGGATATTATTTCAAAGGGGATTCAGGATACTACCTTTGATGCAATCATTGATGAAATGATCTGCAATGCCTGGTATTCCGTAAGAGAATTTCATATTCACCTTAGCGGCATCCAGGCGGACGGCCTTGTGAGAGATGGTCTGGAACGTGCTGTTCTTAAACTGACAGAACTCAGTGACCTTCCGACAAATGCTTCTAAAGTAGAGATTAAGAATGCCATTAGAGAACACAATGCCGATCTGAAACTTGCTAAGGGACAGCTGACCAATATGGTTCCCGGTCGGGCATTGGCAGGTTTTTTCTCAAAAAGCTCAGAAGAAGTGCCGTGGGGAAGTATCCGCAGACTGACTGAATATATCCGAAGAATCGACAGCACTATGATTCGACTGCCGTATACCTTTGGAGACAGCAGCAAACTGAAAAAGGAAGTTCATTTCAATCCGGATTGGATGCGCATGATTCAGGATAATATGGTAAATATTTTGGGATGGATTCAATACGAAAAAGTAAAATGGCTGCAGAATAATAATCCGGAGGTTCCGGGCCTGATCTACAAGCTGGCTCCGATGGATGAGAAGATGCGAAAGCTGAATAACGTACGTAAACTTTGGGAAGGCATTCTGGAAGTAAGAGAAGTATGCGATGTCTTTACGGGTAAGCCGATTATCACAAAGCAGTATGATGTTGATCATTTTATACCATGGTCTTTTGTCATGAATGATGAGCTTTGGAATCTGATGCCGATGGATTCTTCTTTGAATTCGTCGAAGAGTAACAAGCTTCCAAAATGGGACCCGTTCTTTGCGGTGTTCGCAGAAAACCAGTACGGAATGTACAATCTGATCCACGAGCGAGCAGGTCTTCATAAGCTGTTTGAAGACTGCTATCGGGATAATCTGCACTCTATTTGGGCAGGACAGGAATTGTACAGACCGGGAAATTCAAAGGAAGAATTCTATCATATCCTGCAGAAAAACATGCAGCCGGTCTATGATTCGGCCAGACGACAGGGATATGAAATCTGGAATTTATGAGAATAAGTAAAACGATAGAATATATGAGGTGATGTGCTATGGCTTCTTTTGATCAGAAGCTCCGTACGTTATATCTGATGGAAATCCTGCTGGAACGTACCGATGATGAACACATGTTAAATGCATCGGAGTTGTGCACGATTCTGGATCAGGAATATGGCATCCGTACGGATCGAAGAACGATATATACAGAGATGGAGATCCTTGAGAAATTCGGACTGGATATTCAGCAGAAGAAGGGGAAAAATCCTGGCTATTATATCGGTGCCAGAGATTTTGAACTGCCGGAGTTAAAGCTCCTGGTGGATGCTGTACAGTCCTCCAAGTTTATCACGGAGAAGAAATCCAGGGAACTGATAACAAAATTAGAGAAGCTCTGCTGCAGGACGGATGCTGCAATGCTTTCCAAATATGTTTTCATCGTAAACCGTCCGAAGACGGAGAATGAAACTGTTTATTACAATGTGGATTACATTCATACTGCAATTTACGAGAATAAGGAAATTAAGTTCCATTATGCAGAATGGACTGTTAAGAAAGAACTGAAACTGAAGAAAGACGGTGCATTCTATGTTGTCAGCCCGTGGACACTGACCTGGGATGATGAGAATTATTATCTGGTAGCTTATGATGCAGCGGCTGGAATTATCAAGCATTATCGTGTAGATAAGATGCAGAATACGGAGATCCTGGAGACAGATCGTAAAGGGGAAGAGTCCTTTAAGAACTTTGATCTGGCTGCATTTGCCAAGAAGACCTTTGGAATGTACGGCGGTGTGGATGCAGAAGTAACACTGGAATGCAAGAATGAACTGGCCGGTGTTATCATCGATCGCTTTGGACATGATGTATGGTTGATTCCGCAGGGAGAGGATCACTTTAAAACCAGAGTTTTGGTATCAGTAAGTCCGCAGTTCTTTGGTTGGGTAACTGGTATTGGATCCGGAATGAAGATCACGGGACCGGATAATGTGAAGTCTGAATATAAGGCATATTTGCAGGATGTGCTTGAGAATTATTGATCGGTTATAGGTGAGATTATGGTTGAAGTATCAAAACGTGATTGGAAATCGTTCCGTGAGAAACTTCCTGGCTGGCAGGAAAGTTATATGGAACGTTTATGCAAGGAATATGTAGAGCTGCTGACCTGTGATAAGAAGGGTTCTGAACGATTCTGGGCACTGGAAGAGCGTATCAAAAAAGATCGCAAAGCGCCTGGCGTTATTTTATCTGTCAGCAAATCAGATATGCTGATCGATCTCGTTCGGTTGGTTCAGGATGAGGTGATTGGTCTTGAGGATCTGTCTGATTTTAGTGAGGACGTGCAGGAGAGAGTGAAATTCATGGTGCAGCGCTGGTAATGTGAATGTGGTAAAATATGCATTTTCTGGTCTTCATATAACCTGAAAATGCATTTCTTGTTTGACGACTAAAAGGTAAGGTTGACACATTAATTGATCTGGCGTATACTGATATCATAAATAAAAGGTAGGCCACCTAAGATACATGAAGGAGGTCCTGATATATGGATGAGTTATATCAGCAGATTATTGATAGTTATAAAGAGACGGGTTCTGTAAAGAAGACAGCAGAAGAGCTTGGGACATATCCGATCAAAGTACGAAGAGTTCTGATTACTGAGGGACTGTGGCACAGCAAAACCAGTAATCAGGTTGCAGAGTTGTTTGCTCTGGGCAAAAGTGTAGGTGAAATAGCAGAGGAGCTTGTTATATCAGAGAAGAATGTTCAGTCTTATATGCCCTATTCCCGTGGCCAGTATGGCGGGGAAGACAGAAGCAACGAAGCGATTCGAAGCGAGGAATATAGAGAACGGATGCAGCAGGCAGCTAAAAATCAGGTTACCAATACAGAAGCACGTTCAAAAAAGAAAGAGGATGATATTCAGGAGCAGCGGCGCCTTCTTGAAGAATTAAACGCAGAAAAAGAGCGATTAATGAAAGAGAAAAAAGAATTCTGGGACATGATCGAAGCAGAGATGAAGCGGATTCCTATGGCAATGCAGCTTCATCTGGAATTGGATCTGGGATATTTCGCAGAGGAGCATAAGAAAGTTCTTAGAAGATACGGAAGAATGAAGGATGGAATTACCAGAGATTTTATTGTTCCGGGCAATATGACACTGCATGGTCTTCATTATGCAATCATGAAAGCTTTTGGATGGCAAAACAGCCACCTTCATAGCTATGTTCCATATGAGGATGAATTCAAAAAAATGACAGATGGGGGATTGGTAAAAGAGTGGACCCGTCAGGTTGGTATGTATTTTCGTTTTCCAAGTGAGAATTATGAAGATATATATTGGGACGATGATTATGAGGAAGGTGAAAGCTTTAAGACCTGGCTGAAATCCAAGTATTGTGGACCATACTCCTATGAAGGCGTGGGAGAGCATTACATTCCTGCACAGATTGAAGTAGACAGATTCCGAAAGGCTTGGCCTGCTATTCAGAAGAAAACAACAGATCAGAGAACGTGGAATGTCTACATGGAAGGTCAGTGTGAGGAAATGCTGGAACGCCCGATGCTTTGGACTGTACTAAAAACACCGGCTGAACAGGGAGATTGGGATTCATGGAAACAGGAGAAAGAGGCCGCCCTGAAACAAGTTGAGAAAAAACGTAAGGACATTATCAAAAAATACAGACAGCTGACAGCCCGTATGAACCAGATCGTTGAAGAGGCAGGAACGCATTTTGACAAAGAAGGAAATCCGACGATCGACATGGCTCCATATTTCCGGGAGATGGAGGAACTGAACCGTGAATTGGAAATGTTGTGTATTGAATATAATCCTGAACCAATCCCGGCATTATCTGCATTGTGTTATCGATATGACTATGGCGGCAGGTGGGAGATTAAAATCACCTGCACCAATGCCTGGTACGACAAAACCGTTTATGCCAGGGATGAAGAAGGCGATATGCTTCATGATAAAAATGGATTCGTTCCCGAGAAAGTTTTGTTTGTAGATGCCTTTGGTCAGCAAATAGACGGAGAGTTCCTGGACAAGTTGAGAGAGATTCAGCGTAAGGAAAAACCAATCTGCATTGCCTGGGATGGAATGAGTCTTGTGGATGATGTTGGTGGTGTCGGAGGTTTTTGCGAATTCCTTGAGACGATTAACGGTGATGATCCGGAAGAGAAGAAAAGCTATAAAATATGGGCAAGGAGTCTGGGATGGACTGGACGCATGCCAAAACCGGAAAATATGCTGTAGCTGTCGGGATTTTTGTACATTGCTTTATGCTACATTTTAGGAGCAGACGGACTAAAAAATAGCGGGATGGTGATGTAGTGTGATGGAGTTCCAGACGAATTAAAAAAAGCTTCGTACTGAGGAGGGACTGACACAGGATCATCTGGCTTTGCTGGTGTAAACCAGTACGGACACGATTGGAAGAATTGAGCGAAAGCAGAAGACAGCATCTTATGAGGTGCTGTTTCGTATCGCCAGATATTTCCATAAGCCTGTGGAAGATGTGTTCTGGTATGAGTGAGAGAAAAAAGAGAAGGCTGATGCTGTCATGGATGTGATTTCCAGTGCCGGCACCAGCCTTACGTTTATTTTACGACTTTTCCGAAGGTTCGAAGCTCCATTTCAGGTTTGATCTGGATAGGAGCATATTTTTTGTTGAGAGATATCAGTTGAACATTATCTTTGTTCTTCTGATATTTTTTAATATAAGCGTTACCGTTCAGATAGAAGATTCCGATATTGCCATTTTCCAGCTGATCCTGCTGATGAACCCATACGATCTGTTTATTCACATAGACCGGTTCCATGCTGACGTCGGAAACGCGGATGCCGAAGTCTGCGGCTGCGGGGACATCATCACCGACTTCAAATTCTTCATACTGATCAGAGTCAAGAAAGAGGCCGGTACCGGCAGAAGCAGGTTCTGTAAATACTTTGCGTTCTGTTCGTGATGTAGACAGGTTTTTCCGGACATACATTCCGCTTTTGATCAGCAGGCAGGCTTGTCCTGATGTGATCTTTGTGCCTCCTCGAATGGATTTGTATCTGAAGTTCTCTTCGATGCTTCGGGAAATCTACGGCGAGTATACGGATAAGATTGAACCGTATGGCTGTGATGAAGCATGGCTGGACGTTTCTGACAGTAGTTCCTTGAAAGGTGATGGCCGTAAGATTGCAAATGAGATCAGTGGCAGAGTCAAAAAGGAACTTGGTATTATGATCAGCGAGGGCATTTCCTGGAATAAGATTTATGCAAAGCCTGGCAGTGACTACAAGAAGCCGGATGCGATTACAGAATTCAATCGTGAGAATTATAAGAGTCTGATCTGGAAACTGCCTGTATCGGATCTTCTCTATGTCGGAAGATCTACCAACAGGACTTTGTCGAAGTATGGAATTCATACCATCGGTGATCTGGCATGTACGGATTCTGATTTCCTGATGAAGCAGCTTGGTAAGATGGGACTTGTGATCCATTCATTTGCAAATGGATGGGATGAGTCACCGGTAGCTCCGGAAAACTATTCGGCTCTAACTAAGTCTATTGGAAACAGCACGACTATATCTGGACATCGAAGAAAATATGCAGCAAAGCAATTAGGATATCGTAAGGTTCCAGTGATCATCCGAGTGTTGAAGGATGATGAAGCAGTCGTGGCAATGGTGGAATCGAACTTTCAGAGAGAATATATTTTACCGAGTGAAAAAGCCTTTGCTTATAAGATGAAATATGATGTGTTGCGAAGAGATAATAAGAAAACAATATGTGGCCAGGTTGACCACAATCATAAAGGAAAGAGAACGGTGCAGGTTTTAGCGGAAGAGTTTGGAGAATGTCCAAAACAGATTTAAAGGTATTTAAAGTTCACACAACTGATTACAGAATTATTGACGAAAATAGCCAAGAAATTTATCCGTTATCAGGAAGGTACACAACTTTACAGCATTGGATTGACAAAATTTCAGAAATTGGCAAAAGAGGATAAAGCAGTGTACAAGGTTGATAAAGTTGCTCTTGTAAATTGTGAAATCTTTTAAAAATATCTGGAGACTTTTCGGCACACAATCTGAGACACATTTTTTGCACAAGGCTTTGTGAAAGAGAAACTAACCTGAAACTAATCCAATGGATCATGGGGCACAAGGATATTCAGACCACTATGGATATCTATGCAGAAGCGACAGAGGAGAAGAAACAGAACAATGGATGTATTTTAAGATGGGCTTATGAAGACTTCCATCTGACAACAGAAATAACCAAATGACATCAAATATGATTTGACAATGATTCATCATGAGGAGAAGAAAAACTTCATTTTCTTATGGTGGACGACCATATTCCGGCAGGTACGGAAATGGAATTTGTACGGGATTTCTATAGTTATTACACTGTTTAAGAAAGAGGGGGACTGATAGAATTAGGAAAGAAATAAAAGAAGATGTAGAGGAGGCACACTCTGATATGAAGGATAACAGATCAAATGATTTACTGAAGGATTTTCTGGGAGAAATCCGGGAAAAGGCCGCAGATTTTCCGGAGCTTCTGGAGATTTTTGAGAACTGTTATAATAATACACTGAATACAACAGTCAGAAGAATGGAAGACGGAACCACTCATGTGATCACCGGAGATATTCCGGCTATGTGGTTAAGAGATTCGGCAGCGCAGCTGCGTCCGTATATTTTTCCGGCAAAAAATAATGAGGAGATCAGAGAACTGATCGCAGGTCTGGTGAGACGGCAGTTTTTTTATATCTGTATAGACGGATATGCCAATGCGTTTAATGAAAAGCCTGACGGCTCCTGCTGGGAAAAAGACGATCCGGATCAGGATCCATGGGTATGGGAGCGAAAGTTTGAGATTGACTCTCTCTGCTACCCGATACAGCTCGCATATCTTTTGTGGAAAAATACCGGCTGTATTACTCAGTTTGACGAGAGCTTTCAGAAGGGTGCAAAAAGAATCCTGGAGATTTTCCATACAGAACAGTATCACGAAGAAAATTCGTCCTATCGTTTCCGACGCCAGAACAGCTATTTTCAGGACACGCTTTCCAGAGACGGAAGAGGCGCTCTGGTAAAATCAGGGACAGGTCTGATCTGGTCAGGTTTCCGCCCAAGCGATGATGCCTGTACTTACGGCTATCTGATTCCATCCAATATGTTTGCAGTAGTGGTTCTGGGATATCTGGAAGAAATAGAAAGAGAATACTGGAAGGATCCGGAGCTGGAAAAAGAGGCGGGAAGACTGAAGGAGCAGGTTTACAGGGCTGTAGAAAAAGAAGGAAAAACTCTTACAGAAGAATTTGGAATGATCTATGCCTATGAGACAGATGGATTTGGTATGTACAACCTTATGGATGATGCCAATGTGCCCAGTCTTCTGGCAATGGATTATCTGGGATATCCGGCAGAAAAGGAGACAAAGGAGAATACCAGAAGATTTCTTTTAAGCAGCGCCAATCCTTATTATTTTAAAGGAAAGAAGGCTTCAGGAATCGGAAGTCCTCACACACCCTCAGACTATATCTGGCATATTGCCATGGCAGTAGAGGGGCTTACAGAGGCCTCCAGGGAAAGAAAAATTGAGATATTAAAGAATATGGCAGACACAACTGCCGGAAAAAAGGTTATGCATGAAGGCTTCTGCTGCGAGGACGACAGCAGGTATACGAGAGAGTGGTTTTCCTGGGCAAATGCCATGTATTCAGAACTGTTTCTGGATGTGTTTGGGTACAGGCTGAAAAAATAAACATTCTGTTGGCATAAAAACAGAGAAAGCGGACAGATTTTCTTGAACAGGACAATATCTTGAATTTGTACACTAAACATAGAAAATGGAAAATTGTACACCTGACTGAGATTGAGTACAATAAAAGCAGAAATAAGGAAAAGCAGGAGGGTTCCTATGAAAGACATGTTTTTGACTGACAGAAAGCTGGACAGAAGAATTTCAGAGATTAAGAACTACAGATATAGAGACGCACAGGATCTGAAAGAATTTGCAGTATGCGAAGACGAGCAGGGTGTGGTAAATCCTACAGTTCCAGTTGATTTTGAGGGCTGGGATAAAATCCATACAGGAGACTGCTGGTCAGGAAGAGACCGCTACCTGTGGATGCATAAAGAAATCCATATTCCGGAGGAATGGAAGGGAAAAAGAGTTGTCGGTATTTTTGACTTTGGAAATACCGGAGCCGGAAACAACAGTGGTTTTGAGGCAATGTGCTACATTAACGAGAAACCGTATCAGGGAGTGGATGTAAACCATAAAGAGGTTTTCTTCCCAGAAGAATTATATGGAAAAACCTTCAGCCTTACTTTCCGCCTGTGGTCAGGACTGGAAGGCGGCGGAGTTCCCAGAAGCCAGGAGCATAAGATCAGCCAGGCAGATCTTGCATGGCTGGATGAAAAAACAGATGATTTTTATTACATGGGAAATCTGATTCTGGATACTGTTAAAAATCTGGAGGATGGAGACCCTGTTAAATATGATCTGAGAATTGCTCTGGATAAGGCCTGCCACTGCATTGACTGGGCTTATCCGGGCAGCGATGCTTTTTATGAGAGCGTACATCAGGCAGATGATCTTCTGAATCAGAGAATCGATGATATGGGCAAACATTCTTCTGTGAATGTAACCTGCGTAGGTCACACCCATATTGATATGGCATGGCTCTGGAGATTAAAACACACTCATGAAAAAGCATCCCGTTCTTTCTCCACTGTACTGAGAATGATGGAAATGTTCCCGGAATATATTTTCCTTCAGACACAGCCCCAGCTTTACGCTTACATAAAAGAAGATTTCCCGGAAATTTATGAGGAGATCAAAAAACGGGTAAAAGAAGGACGCTGGGAAGCTGACGGAGGTATGTGGGTAGAGGCGGACTGCAACCTTACAAGTGGAGAGTCTCTCACACGACAGATTCTGATCGGCAGCAGATTCCTGAAAGAAGAATTTGGAAAAGACGTTGAGTATCTGTGGCTTCCGGACGTATTCGGATATTCATGGGCCCTTCCTCAGATCCTGAAAAAATCAGGCATTGATATGTTTATGACAACGAAGATCAGCTGGAATCAGTTTAACCGTATGCCTCATGACACCTTTAACTGGAAGGGAATGGATGGAACAGAGGTTCTTACCCACTTTATTACCACTCCTGAACCGTGGAATGAGCCTGGCTCCTGGTTCTATACCTATAACGGACTTCTCACTGCAAAAACTGTCAAGGGCGTGTGGGATGCCTACAGTGAAAAAGAGATGAACAAGGATCTTCTGATCTCCTATGGATATGGAGACGGCGGCGGCGGTGTAAACCGTGATCTTCTTGAAGCAAGAAGAAGGATCGACAAGATTCCGGGACTTCCGAACCTGAAAACCGGAACTGCAGGAGAGTATTTCAGAAATCTCAAGGAAACTGTAAAAAATACGGATCAGTATGTTCATACCTGGGATGGAGAGCTTTATCTGGAGTATCACAGAGGAACTTATACCAGCCAGGGCTATAACAAGAGAATGAACAGAAAAATGGAGCTTCTTTACCGTAAGGCAGAGTGGCTGACAGCTATGAAGGCTCTCAGAGAAGGAAACCTGGGCGAGGCGCAGCAGGAAAAACTGACAGAAGGCTGGAAGATGATCCTGACAAACCAGTTCCATGATATTATTCCGGGCTCTTCTATCCATGAGGTATATGAGGATTCCAGAAGAGATTATGAGAAAGTAAGAAAGATCGGAGAAGAGGTTGCAGCTGAGGCAGAAGAAGCAATGACAGAAGCAAAGGACAACTGCTTTACTGTATACAATGCTTCAGGCTGGACCATGGATGACATTGTAGAAATTCCGGAGGAAAAATCCGGTATCTGTACAGATGAAAACGGAAATATTCTTACTGTACAGCAGGCAGAGGGAACCAGATACGTACATGTGACAGATATCCCTGCAATGGGACATAAGGTGATCTTCTTTAAAGACGGAGAAGATCAGGAAAAGAATACAGCGTTTGCTGTAAACGGAAAGAATATTGAAACACCGTTCTATTCCATTTCCCTTAATGATTACGGTCAGATTACAAGACTGTATGACAAAGGGCAGGAAAGAGAAGTTCTCGTACAGGGACAGCGCGGAAACGTTCTTCAGATGTTTGAGGACAAGCCTATCGACAACGATGCATGGGATATTGATATTTTCTATCAGCAGAAAATGCGTGAGATCACAGATCTTACAAGCTTTGAGGTAACACAGTGCGGTCCTCTTCGTCTTGTGATCCATATGGAATGGAAATATATGAATACTGTGATCGGACAGGATATGATCCTGTACAGCACAGACAGAAGAATTGACTTTAAGACAGATGTTGATTTCCACGAAAGACAGCAGCTTCTGAAAGCAGCCTTCTGTGTGGATATCAGAAGCACTTTTGCAACCTATGATATTCAGTACGGAAATGTACGCCGTCCGAACCACTGGAACACAAGCTGGGATCAGGCAAGATTTGAATCTGTAGGACACCGTTTCGCAGATCTTTCAGAGAGAGACTATGGAGTTGCTCTTCTCAATGACTGTAAATACGGCTATGATGTAAAAGATAACATTATGAGAATTTCCCTTCTGAGATCCGGCCTGCAGCCAGACCATATCCAGGATGTGGGAAGACATGAGTTTACATATTCTCTGCTTCCTCATAAGGGAGACTTTGTGGAAGGACAGGTTGTGGAGACTGCCTACAGACTGAACAATCCTGCCGATGTGGTAAAAGGTGAGGACAGAAGCGCTGAAAGCTTCTTTAAACTGGATAATACTCAGGTAGAAGTAGATGCGGTTAAGAAATCTGAGGATGGAAAATATCTGGTTGTACGTTTCCATGATTTTGCAGGAGCAAAACAGAAAGTCTGCGTTTCCCCATCCTTCGCATATGAGAAATGGGCGGAAAGTGATCTTATGGAAAGACCTGTGGAAGAATTCAGAAATGATGAAGTGAAGCTTGAGCTGCATCCTTACGAGATCAAGACTGTTCTGTTTCAGATCGGAGAGTAAGGAGCAATAAAAGTCAGTATCAAAAGAAAAAGAGGATAATGAAGGAGGAAGTGTTGTGTTCAGCGAAATTTTTCAGATTGAAAAAATACTCGGCGCATGTGAGAGGATATTATATTTTTTAAAAATAAATTTCTTCTTTCTGGTGTCAAACATTCCTGTTCTGCTGTTTTTCCTTTTTGTGGGAATCAGCCAGGTGCGCACTTACCTCCCTCTTTTCCTGATATGCGCAGTGTTTGCAGGACCGGCTTTAAGTGCAGTGTTTTTTGCCATGAACAGAGTTTTACACAAAACTGATACAACTGCATGGAAGGACTACAAGGCAGGATATACAGATTCCTGGGGCAGAAAAATGGGAATTGCAGGAATCCAGCTGTTCCTTATCTGGATGTTCTGGACAAATGTGGAGTTCTTTTCTCTTCAGGTGCCGGTCCTGCCGCTGACAATTTTATTTTTCCTTTTGTTTCTTGGCGTAGTTATCATGACGCCGGATCTTTACCTTCTGGCTTCCCGATATGAAATGAAGGTAAAGGATATTTTCAGGGGAGCTGCAATCCTGGAATTTACAAGACCTGTGATTACTCTTGGAAATACAGCCATGATGGTTATTATCCTTATATTGCTTGAAATCCAGCCGGGAACCTTTATCCTGTTTATCGCAAGCATTTATGGATTTATGGTTGTGTTTATGAATCAGAGAGTGATGAGGGTCATAGAAGAGAGCCGCTGACTGCGCTCTCTTTTTGTGATATAATTCATTAGGAAAGTATCAGATTCAGAGTTGACAAAAAGAGCAGTTCTGCAATAAATCGGAACTGCTCTG
>NZ_JANJZT010000039.1 GCF_024622975.1 Blautia caecimuris
CCTTTCTTTGATAACACTATTTTACCATACATCATCTCAAAAATATATAGCAGAAATTTAATTTATTCTATACTAGTCATAAAGCAGGGAATCAGTATGAACTGCTCCCCGTCAAGTAGACAATTGAAAAAATATAAAATTTTCCTGCCAACAGATTATTTCTGTTGGCAGTTTTTATGCTGCCTGTAAATAAATTTCATGTTTTTCCATCGGTGTTAAAATTCCGAGATTCCTTTGCAGCCGTTTATTGTTATAGTAATCTATATAATCTTCTATCATTTTCACAAGCGTTTCTCTGTCTGTGAATCTTTTCCCGTAGTAGCGTTCTCTCTTTAAAATCCCCCAGAATCCTTCCATTGGACCATTATCAATACACTTTGCAACTCTGGACATACTCTGTGTCATGCCTGCCGCTTCCAGTTTTGTGTGAAATAATCGATTTGTATATTGGAAGCCTCTATCACTATGACATAATGGATGAGCATCAGGATTATTGGATATCGCAATGTCAAAAGTGTCAAAAACCAGGGCATTGTTATTGCTATCACGAATTACATAAGATACAATTCGTCGATCGTATAAATCCAGTATTGCACTAAGATACACCTTATGCTTTTCCATTCCAGTGTAGTATTTAAATTCTGTTACGTCTGTAAGCCATTTTTGATTTGGTGCGTCTGCAGAGAACTCTCGATTTAATAAGTTTTCTGCTATGAATTGTGGATTGGCTGCCTGACGTGTACATCCTTTGTTCGCGTATTTTATTGTGGATTTGATGTCTTTTTTTCGGCAGATACGAAGTACTCGTTTATCATTTACCTTTATATTATGATAACGTTCCAAATCATCCCGAATTCTACGATACCCTTTATCTGGGGATTCTGTGTGTATTTTTTCAATTTTTTCTGCAATGCGAAGATTTTCCATTTCATGAACTGGTATTTCCCTATGAAGCCATTTATAATAAGCAGCTCTGCTTACATTTCCAAGTATACAAAGTGCACGAATTGGATATCCATAGGTTTCATTTTCTTCTTTGATTGCCTGATAGATCTGCTCATGTCTTAACAGGCTTAGCCCCGCCTCCTCTCTATTTCGTCGAGTTTTTTTAAGAACGACACTTCCATTTCTGCTTTTTGGCGTTTCGATTTTTCTAATTTTAATTCAGCCCGAAGTCGTTCAATCTCAGTAAGAGAAGCATAGGACTTTCTCTTGCCACGATTGTCTTGTAAGGCATCAATCCCATCCTTTTCATACTTAATCGTATAATTACGTGCCTGTTGATAAGAAATACCATATTTTTCTGCCGTTTCAGCATAATTATGTGTATGAGAAATACAATACTGAACGATTTCAACACGTTCTTCAAATGTAGTTTTTCTACCTTTGGTCATGATCGGTGTTCCTCCTGTTCCGGAAGCCTTCAGCTCCTCATGACCATTATACTTCATAATCCAATTCCGTAGTTGCGCAGAAGAACGAATCTGGTATTTTTTGCAAATATCAGCATAGGAGCCCTTCCCACTTAGATAATCGGATACAGCATTTGCTTTGAGCGCAGCAGAATAGGTTGCATTTTTTGAAGTGGTTATAAGGCCATCCGCTCCAAGTGATTGATATAATGCGATCCACTCATAGATTCTTGAGGGATTAATTCCCAATCGCTTTCCTTCATGATTTGCAGTAGTTATTCCATTTAAGCATCGTAGGACAATATCCATTTTTAATTCAAAAGAGAATTTTGCTTTCCTTCCCATAAAATATGCTCCCTCCTAAATAACAAGTTTTTTATTATTTCACTTGTCTACCTAGAAGGGAGCATATCATTTCTATCTGTATCTTCAAAAAAGAACAGGAAAAAACCTTATACCTGGAAATGACCTGAATTTTGCAGGGTTGTTTTCCAAAAAGAATAGCAGTCTGTATGACGTGGATGAGAAATTGACAGTAATGCTCGGACTGCCAGAAGAAATGGGGTTTCCGAATAGAGCCGATATCAGAAAGGACGCAGAAAGATGTATCAGTCAAAAAGCGGAGGAAATGTTAAGTGCATCCTGGCAGGACTTTCTATACCAATCTGGATGCGATACAAAGAGCCTGCTTCCAATGGTAAGGCGCAGTGAAATCAGAGAACGCGCAGAGCGTTATTACCTACAGAATGGAAGTCTTGCGGACATTCACTTCATACCACAAATTTCTCTGGAGGCTTCCTTTTCGGATGCTATATATTTATTGTTTTTAGAATATGGAGAACAGGCAGCAGAGAAGATTGCAAGGCAGTGGATCAAGCGAAATATACCGTATATTTCACAGCAGAGAATTTTGTATGGTTGTGTGCGGGACGAATTCCGGGAAATCTTGGACACGCCAAATGACCGGATTCATAAAATCAAACATTTGATACAAGCGCTGAATGAAACCCGTCACAAGGCAGTACAGGTAATTCTTTGCCGTAAAAAGAAAGTTATTCAAGTGAATATGTCGGTAGAGGAGCTTTGTAACCCTAAAGGGTATTATTTCATCCGAGGGTGTTCCCAAAAGGATAGAGCGACATTGGAGCGAATGTTTGGGAAAACGGCTGAGTTTCGGATTGAAGACATACAGAGTGTGTCATATGGTGGAATAGTTCTTTATGAAAACGTCGCAAGCAGGAATGCGGCATAAACAATAGAAATAGGAGGAAACGAATCAATGAAAAATTATCAATACTTGAATCTGGAACAGAAAATGTTAAGAATCAGACGAAAAATGCCGACTCTTTTAAAAAGATTTTACAATGATGAGGCTGATTATGATTTTGCTACGCTGGATGATATTTATGAAGCCATGACACCGGCATTAAATAAATATGGAGTTAATTTCGATATTGTGCGAGAAATCCCGACACAGTATGATGAGTCAGGGCATCAGACCTATCTGGTACTGGATAAAGATGATTACTGGAGATATGAGGCAGATGTAGAACTTTGCTGGACAAATGCAGACCGGCCGGAAGAATGCAGGCATGTGACGATCCATATCACCGGAACAAATGAAATCCCAGATAAGGCGCATGGAACGGCATTGACTTATGGCTTGAAATATTATTTCCGCAATAAATTCTGTATCCGTCAGGTGGGAAGTGAGCAGGAAGATCCGGATTATGCTGAGCATGATGGAAAGCAGAGTTCCAACACGAAAAATAATCCGACAAGGCAGGTACATGGAAAAGAAAAAGCAGTAGAGAAGAGTACTAAGCGGGCAGAAGGTAAGCAAACTTCCAACGGAGAAGGAAAAAAGTCAGTTGTTTCTTCTAAAAGAAGTCAAAAACTGAAACCGCTGTTAGGTAATGCACCGATTGTCAAAGACTGCGAACAGTTGGAAATGAAATCAGATGCAGAATCACGCCCACAGGAAAAAGCAGAAAAGCATTCGGAAAATAAACCGAGCTTTGATGGAAAAGATGAAACGATCAAACCGAAAACGGAAGAAAAACCGGAATCAGAAGAAGCATCATTGGTAGAAAAAGCAGAAAATACGGATGGATTCATCCCGGTAAATGCAGAAGAAGTTCCATTTGAAGAAGATGCTGATTTTATGGAAGAACTTCAGGAGGAACTGGAAGATGACACATCGGATTCGGAAGTAGAAGCAGCGAAGAAATTCGTGTGTGACTTTGGCGTGTTCAAAGGAAAAACGATGGAACAGGTGATGGAATCCGGAGTGAAGGGCACAGAAACCATGAAATGGATCGTAAATAAGTATAAGGGTCCGAATAAAGAGTTAGTAAAAGCGGCAAAAACACTTCTGGATTATCAAAGTGAATCGGAAGAGCTTAGGGCTGCATAACAGTTGCATGAACATGGTTCCTTTGTAGGGACCATGTTCTTTTGGGGAAAAGAATATGACACCATTTACAATTACAGATGTAGGAACGATTTTGGGAATTGAGAGACTTCCTGGTGGTGATGAGGCTTCGTATAATGTGGTCTGTCCGTTTTGCGGAGACAGAAGGGGAAAATGCAATTTTGTCGTATATAAAGAAGGTGAAATGGCGAATATCTATCATTGTTTTCATTGTGATGCGGCGGGAAATATGCTGACGTTATATGCGGATTTGACTGGATTATATGGGACAGAACGTTATAAAGAAGCATACCATGAGATCCAAAGGACACTGCATTTTGGTGTACGAGAACAGATCGCAAAGAAACTGGAAATCCATCGTCAGAAAAAGAAGCAGAAAGAATCCCTGGCAAAACCTGCAGATTATGAGAGGCGGGATCATACGTATCGGGAACTTATAACTTTGTTGCGATTGCTGCCACGACATAAGCAGGATTTATTGAAGAGGGGACTTACCCAACAGGAAATTGCAAATATGGAAAATGCGGGTTATAAAAGCACCAGTCCTGAAGAATCTGTTGCGATAGCGAGAAAACTGATCAAACGGGGATGTAGACTGGAAGGAGTACCGGGGTTCTTCGTGAATTATCAAGGAGATTGGGAAATTTCATTTTATGAAAAGAATCAAGGGTATCTTTGTCCGGTGTGGACTGATGAAGGATTGCTTGTTGCATTTCAGATTCGTTTGGATAATCCTTTTCAGAAACGGAAATATGTATGGCTCAGTAGCGCTAAGATGGAAAAAGGTTGTTCCCCCGGAAGTCCGGTAAGCCTTTCCGGTACTTTGAAATCTCCTGTAGTTTATGTGACAGAGGGTGTTTTAAAAGCCGAAGCAGCTTCTCAGAGAACCGGGCAGCCATATCTTGGAAATCCAGGCGTATCCAATTACAAAGAACTGGAATTGTCACTGAACCGATTAAAAAAACAAGGAGTAAAAGTAGTCATTGAAGCAAATGATATGGATAAATGTATGCGGTTAGACTGTGACCATGTTTACAAAGAAATTTGTGAAAAATGTAAAGGCAGTAATGGAGAATGTCCGAAAAAGAGGGAAAAACGAAATCATATTCGGAAGGGCTGCCTGAAACTCTATGAGATTTGTGAAAAGCTGGATTTAATCTGTAAGCGTGCGGTTTGGGATACGGATGACGAAGGTTACTGGCAGGAAAATTACAAAGGCATTGATGACTGGGAATTACGGGAATTATGAGCAAAGTTAGGTATAGGCTTTTGTGCGGATCTTTGTTATAATATAACCAACAGAGAAGGAGTGTGAATAACATGGGTGAAGAAAAAAAACGCCTTCCGGTGGGATTGGAAAATTTTGAGCAGATTATTAACGATAACTATTATTATGTGGATAAGACGGGGCTGATTTCAGAACTGATCCGTAACGGTGGAATGGTAAATCTTTTTACCAGACCAAGACGTTTCGGGAAAACCTTAAATATGAGTATGCTGGAACACTTTTTTTCCATAGAGAGAGACCAGAGTATCTATGATGGATTGGAAATTTCAAAAGATACAAAACTGTGTGAAGAGTATATGGGGAAATATCCGGTTATTTCAATTTCCCTGAAAGGAATCAATGCAGCCACTTATGAGGATGCATTTGATTTTGCGGTTCGAATCATGAAAAAAGTAGCCCGTAATGTTCAGTTTCTTTTGGGGAGTGACGCCTTAAGTGATTATGACAAGTTAGAATATAAGGAACTTTTGAATAATAATATGAGTGAGGCTGCATTTTGTGGTGGATTGAAAATATTATCGGAATTATTGGAGAAACATTACGGAACAAAAGTAGTTCTTTTGATTGATGAGTATGATGTTCCATTAGCAAAAGCATTTGAAAACGGGTATTATGATCAGATGATCTTTTTAATCCGTAGTTTATTGGAACAGGCATTGAAAACGAATGACAGCCTGAAATTTGCAGTGATGACAGGATGCATGCGTATTTCAAAAGAAAGTATCTTTACGGGACTTAATAACCTGAAAGTATTGTCCATTACAGATGAACGGTATGATGAATATTTCGGTTTTACAGATACGGAAGTAAGA
This sequence comes from Blautia caecimuris, assembly GCF_024622975.1. Taxonomy (GTDB): domain Bacteria; phylum Bacillota; class Clostridia; order Lachnospirales; family Lachnospiraceae; genus Blautia_A; species Blautia_A caecimuris. The sequence continues at coordinate 5,947 of NZ_JANJZT010000039.1, forward strand.
GAAATGCTGAAGTATTATGAAATCGAGGATCATTATGAAGAAGTAAAGAACTGGTATGACGGGTATCAGTTTGGCGGCGTAGAAGTGTACTGTCCCTGGGATGTATTGAATTACTGTGATAAATTAAAAGACCATGCGGATTCTTTTCCGGAAAATTATTGGATCAACACCAGCAGTAATGATGCCGTCAAGAAATTCATTCAAATGTCCGGTAATTTTAAAACCAAGCGTGAGATTGAAACTTTGCTCGCCGGAGAGGAAATTATAAAAGAGATTCATCAGGAGCTTGTCTATCCGGAAATGTATCAGTCGGTAGAGAACGTCTGGAGCCTGTTGTTTATGACGGGATATTTGACACAGCGTGGAAGAGTTGATGCAAAACGGTATAAACTTGCGATACCGAATCTGGAAATCCGGGATATTTTTGAAACACAGATCATGGAATACTTTAAAGAGAGCGTTGCAAAGGACGGCGATACATTAAGCCGATTCTGTGATGCCCTGAAAAACGGTGAGGAAACGAAGGTAGGAGAAATTTTTGAAAGCTACCTGAAAAAGACCATCAGTATCCGGGATACGTTTGTGAAAAAAGCAAGTAAGGAGAACTTTTATCATGGGATACTGCTTGGAATCCTGGGTGTGAAGGAAGAATGGTATGTATCGTCCAATCAGGAAAGCGGTGAAGGATACAGCGATATCCTCGTTGAAACCGAAAACAGTGAAACGGTTATCCTTATCGAAGTTAAGTATGCCAATGACGGAAATCTTGATCAGGCTTGTGAACGGGCACTACAGCAGATAGAGGAAAAGAAATATGATGAGGAACTCCGGGAGAACGGAGTGGATAAAATTTTAAAATACGGGATTGCGTGTTATATGAAACGATGCAAAGTAAAACTGGCAGATTCATGATACGTCCCAAAACAATCAGGTGATAAAAAAGCGGAACTGTAAGAGTGCAGTTCCGTTTTTTTATGGCCTGATTTATGAGCCAGAGGAAAGGAGATGAAGCATATGCACATACGGGAACGCCCTACATAAGATTCGGGGAAATAAGAATACACAATCACACTCAAAAACCAACAGGAAAGGAGCGTTGCAATTGAAACATAGAAAACACAGATGGCTGGCGGGAACGCTGGCTTTTCTTTTATCCTGTTCTGCACTTATTCCGTCTGAGAATGCCGTATTTGCGGCATCAAAAGGCAGAATAGCAGAATCGGAGACAAATGTAATAAAGGAGGAAAAAGGCGATGAGAATGAGAAACAGATCACCGCCGAAACTTTGACGATTGAGCAGGGGGAATCATTTGAAATCGAAAAAGATTTTACGGGGCTTGCCTTGAAAAAAGGTGAAAAAGCTGTATTCATGGATGTTGTCAGCGAAGATGGACAGGGATTTTTTGCAGACCGCCCTGGTACATACCTTGCAACTTATCTGGTTACACCGGAAAAAGGAGCGTGTTATGAACTGACAAGAAAAATTGTAGTCAGACCTCGTGAACCAGAGAACAAAAGAGCAGACCGTAATCAGAAAAGTTCAAAAGAGGATACAGAGGAAAGTGACCCTGACCCGGAACCTGTACTGACAGAAGCGCCGGAAGTGCCGGAGAATGCGGAGAACTTAAAGCTGGATGTATCTGCGGAGAATGCCTCTTTTTTATCGGTAGTACCAGAAACCATGACAGAAAACCGATCTGTCAATGTGAATCTGGTCGTAGGAGAAAGACTTCCGTATCCATCTAATTTAGGAAATTATTCTACCACTTATTTTACGGTGAATGGGCATGTGGCATATTGTCTGGAGTCTGCAAAATCTTCGCCACCGTCCAGTGATTATGTGGCAAATATCTTTGAAAGTAACCTGGCTTTGCAGAAAGTTCTTTATTATGGATACGGAGGACCTGGAGATATTACTGGCAGTTATATGCCGAGTTTTGACTGGAAATTGAAATATATCTTTACACATATTGCAGCTTCTTATGCGTATTGCGGTACAGATGGATTTTACGGGTGTACTTTTGAAAGCGTCAAGGCTTCAGGATTATGGGATTACATTCAGTATCTAAATGGGCTGGAAGCGCCACCTAAAGCAGCCATTGATCTTACCCCAACTTCGACAAAAGCATACGAAAGCAATGGAGTGCAGCGGACAGAAGAATTTCGGCTGCAGGGAGATCATCGGAATTATATTACATTGAATCTGCCGGAAAATGTAACGTATCATAGCGGTGGCAGCACGAAAAACGGAAATGTAAAAATTCCCGGTGGTACAAATTTTTATTTCAGTGCGCCGATGACTGTGACCGGAACATGGAACTCCGGTTCCTTAGCGGGAAAAATGGGAACCCAATGGAAAACTCTTGTGGTCTCTACAGGCGGTTCTACTCAGGATATTGGATATGGCACATTCTTTGAAGAAGAAAGCGATTCGGTCAGTTTTGAAGTAAAATGGATGGATTATGCAAAAGTCAAGGTTATGAAAAAGGATAATGTGACAAATGTAAATCTTGCAGGTGCAGTTTTTGGAATTTACAGTGACAAAGAATGCACCAAGCTGATTACAGAAATGCCGGCAACAAATGAAAAAGGAGAAACGCAGGTAGAAATTCCTAAGACACAGGAAACGGTATATCTCAAAGAAATATCCGTTCCCAATGGATATAAGCTGAATACGGAGGCTTTCAATGTGAAGCTGCAGGCAGGGAAAACACAGAGCCTGACTATTTCAAATGAGGAACAGAAGGGGAAAATCACAATTCGAAAAAGCGGAGAGGTTCTTTCTTCTGTATCCGGACAGGAAGGAAATCTTAAATTTGAATATCAGTCGGTTCCGTTTGGAGAGGCAAGTTATTCTATTTATGCAGCAGAAAAAATTGTAAGTCAGGATCAGAAGACACCTATTTATGAATCCGGTGAATTGGTAGATCAGTTGACAACAAAAGCAGACGGAAGCATTACCAGTAAAGAACTGCATTTAGGAAAGTATAAGATTGTAGAGCAGAAGGCGCCAGCAGACCTAACTATCGGAAAGACAGAGGCAGAACGCACACAGTATGTGACTCTTTCTTATGCCGGGCAGACGGTGGAATTGGTACAGGAGGAGACAACTTATATCAATGACAGACCAAAGGTAAAGGTCCAGGCAGTAAAGAAATCGGAAAATGACAAAGTGACTTTAGAGGGTGCTGTATTCGGTCTGTATGCAGGTGAAGACATTATCAATGCAGAAGGAAAAGTAGTGGTAAAAAAGGATACCCTGATTGAGAAGGTCACTTCTGATAAAGAGGGAGCTGCGGCTTTTCATTCAGATATTCCTATCAATTTCCGCTATTATTTGAAAGAGATTCAGGCTCCGGAATCTTATTATATGAGTTCTGACCGGTATGATTTCCTGTTTGAGTATGAGAATGATAAAACTTATACATATGAATTTTCGCATACGTTTTCCAATAAAGAGGTTCGAGGGGAAATCCATGTGTTTAAGATTGATAAAGATGCGGAAGAATATATCAGCCAGGGAGATGCAGACTTAGATGGTGCAGTTTACGGGCTCTATGCAGCAGAGGATATCCAACATCCGAATGGGAAGTCAGAAGACGTCCATAAAAAAGATGATCTGGTTGCGCAGGGCGTGATCAAAGATGGAAAAGTTGATTTTACGAATCTGTATCTGGGAAATTATTATGTAAAAGAAATCTCACCTGGAGAGGGCTATCTTTTGGATGAAACTGCCTATCCAGTGGAAGTTGGTTATGAAGGACAGGATGTTGCAATCGTGCATCGGAATGTGACAGTGAAAGAAACGGTAAAAAAACAGGCATTTGAACTGATCAAGATTTCAGAGGATGGAAACCAGACAGAAACAGAGCTTTTGAAAGGTGCTGGATTTAAAGTATTTCTGATCCAGAATCTGAAAGGTGTAAAAGATGGAAGTCTGAAACCATCGGAAGGAAATGCTTTCAAAGCAGAGGATTTTATCGGCTATGACTATTCAGAAGATGAAACGGCACATTATTACGAGAATGGTAAGAAAGTTTCGGTGGAAGAACTGTTTACAGACAAGAAAGGATTTGTACGTTCTCCAGAACTTCCATATGGAAAATATGTGGTTTTTGAATCTACAACTCCAGAAAATCTCCAGACCATCAATCCATTCCTTGTAACCATTACCGAAGATAGCAGGGAACCGCAGCCCTGGCGTGTTTTTGATGATAGACCGATCCAGTTTTTCCTTAAGATTATCAAGGAAGATGCACAGACACATCTTCCGGTATTAAATAATCACGCACAATATAAAATCTATGATGTGAAAAAGAAAGAATATGTGACAATGAAGGTGCGCTATCCGGAAGAAAAAGAACTGGATGTATTTGAAACGAATGACGAAGGTTATCTTATGACACCGGAGCAGTTAAAGATGGGAACTTACCGCATAGAAGAAGTAAAAGCTCCTGATTTATATGTACAGCCAGGGTATGAAATGACGTTGAAAGACGGAGAGGGCGATATTCCATTAAACCAGTTGTCACAGACAGGCGCTTATGAAGATGCAAAGCGCGATTTCATTACGATCACTGTGAATTCCGAAACAGCTTATGAAGTAGAGGAAGAAACCGGAAAATATATTGTCGTAGTTCGACAGCAAAACGACGAAGCGGTAGGCAGTCTGACAATCAAGAAAACAGGGGAAGATCTTGTGGGTGCTAAGAATGTGGAAGATTCCCTTCTTACAAAAATGAAAAATGGCATCGCAGGCACAATAAATTCTATCAGTGAATTTTTCGGCAAAGAGGAAGTCATAGAAGAAGACAGCGGCTATATGTTCCAATATGAGAAGAAGGGAGCAGAAGGTATAACCTTTGAAGTTTATGCAAAAGAAACGATTTATACACCAGATGGACAGAAAGATGAAGCAGGTAACCGCAAAGTGTTGTATGAAAAAGATGGACTTGTTGCAAAACTTGTAACCGGAAAAGAGGGAACTGTATCACTTCACAATCTGCCGGTTGGTTCCTATTATCTGAAGGAAACAGATGTTGGAAATCATCATTTTGTTCTGGATCCTGAAGCAAAAGAATTTGAAATTAAGTATCAGGGACAGGAAGTAGCGGTAGATTATGTTTCTATGGAACTTGAAAATAAGCGCCAGAAGATAGAGCTTGTTCTTACGAAATTGTCCAAAGAAACAAAAGAGCCTGTACAGGGAGCAGTATTTGGACTGTATGCGGAGGAAGATATTGTTGATCTTGCAGATAATGTACTTATAGAATCGGGTACTCTGATTGCAAAAACAGAGTCCGCAGAAGACGGAAGCATTCACTTTGACGTTGACCTTCCACATGGAAAATATCTGGTAAAAGAACTGGAGGCAGCACCGGGATATCTGAAAACAGAAGATACATGGTCCTTTGATGCAACCTATCAGAATCCAGAACTGGAGGTTATCACGCTTACAAAAGAGATTGAAAATTAGCCGACAGTAGTAGAAATCACAAAAACTGATATTACAGATGAAAAGGAAGTAGAAGGGGCAAAACTTCAGATCCTTGATAAAGACGGGGAAATAGTAGAAGAATGGGTTTCCAAAAAAGAGCCGCATAAAGTGTATGCGTTAGAACCGGGCGAATATATCCTGCATGAGGAGGCAGCCCCGGAAGGATATCTTGTTGTATCAGATGTTCCTTTTGTTGTAGAAGAAACGGGAGAAATCCAGAAAGTAGAGATGAAAGATGAACGTCCATCCGGTCAGCTCCTGGTTCAGAAGACAGATGCGGAAAATAAGGCTCCGCTTGCAGGTGTAGAATTTGAACTTCGCAATAAAGCTACTGGGGAAGTAGTTGGAACACTGGTGACCGGCGAGGATGGAACTGCAAAGAGTGAAGAACTGCCGATTGCAGTTTATGAAGAGGGCAAATATGTAGAACCGATTGTATATGTTCTTGTGGAAACGAAACCGTTAGAAGGCTATGAAGCAAACACAAAGGAGGTGGAAGTGGTATTCGATTATCAGGATGATGAGACAAAACTCATTGAGGTGACAAAAGAAATTGAAAATACCAGAAAGCCTGGAACACCTCCGCCGGATGCGCCAAAAACCGGTGATCATACAAAGATATGGATCCCGGTGATTATTATGGCAGCGGCGATACTTGGCATTGTGGTTATAGTAATCCGTATCCGCAGAAGGAGAAGATAAACGATAATGCTGAAAAAATGTAACATGTAACGATGGAGATTGTCACTTTAAAATTGTGGGTGGCAATCTCTTTTTTTATTGGAGGAAAAGAGATGCGTCATATAGGAGAAAAGATGATTTTACTGCTCTGTATTGCAGTCTTTGGAATTGCAGCTGTAAAACTGATAGATATAGGGAAAGAATATTATGATGGACAGAAAGAATATGAAGAACTGAAGGCGTACATAAAAGAAGTTCCTGTATGTCAGCCGGAAAAAATGACAGGAGATGAACCGGAAAAGGAAACAGGGAAGGAAATTGATTTTGAAGGACTTCGTAAAATCAATGAGGATCTAGTTGCCTGGATACAGATTCCGGGGATAGGGGTGGATTATCCTGTGGTACAGGGAGAAGATAACGAGTATTACCTGTATCACACTTTTCAAAAAGAAAACAATAAGGCAGGAAGTATCTTTCTGGATTATAGAAACCATGATGATTTTACAGATCGGCGCGTGATCTTATACGGTCATAATATGAAAGACGGCAGTATGTTCAGTAATCTGAAGCAGTATCAGGATTCTGTGTTCCGGAAGAACTCTGGTTCTGCATATCTGTATCTACCTGAAAAAACCTTGCATTTGGAGATAACAGCGTGTGAAAAAGTGTCCATGCGGGATGATATATATGCTTTGGAAAACGATGTGTCTTGCGACTGGCCAGAGGAAATCATATTGTCTACCTGTAGTTCTTCTTCGGATACCAGACTAATTTTAAGATGCAAAGTAACAAAGATACAGCATTTAACGAATATAAAATAGGAATAACCTTTTAGATAAGGTTATGTTTAGAGAGAATATCTTTCAATGTTCAAGTGTTATAATCCAAAATAAGAGCAAATACTTTTCATTTTCATATTCATAATAGAATTTTCTTCCTTACGTCTGTTACAGTATCAGGGCAAGGTCTGCAGAAAGGGGGCATCACTTTTTTACTGTCGTTCCTTGATTCACCAGTAAAGCCCAAGAGCCAGTCAACGGTGGACATGCTTTGCTTACCGTTGACTGGTCAGCTTCGTGTTACTTGGAATTAAACTTGTAACCATATCCAATTACTGTTTTTATATACTCTTGTCCCTTGCAATATGGTTTTAGTCTTTTACGTATTTGAAAAATTGTGTTTTCTACTGCGTGTAAATGGTTATTTGTAGGTTCATTCCATATCTTTTCATAAATCTCTTTTTTGGTAAATGTGGTTTGAGGAGACGAGTACAACATATAAAGGACTTCAAATTCGTTTGTTGATAAATACACTTCCTGTTGATCTATCATTACGCAATGACTTTTAAGATCCATGCATAGGGTATGATTTATTTGCTTTAACCCCCAGAATTGTTGTACCGATAATCGGTCACTTCTTATTTGTTCAAGTAATAAGGATAATTCATTAAATTTTTTTACTTCTCTTAACTTTTTATATAGGTTAACAGTTATCGTACATCGATATATATCCCTATCAAAATCCAAAATATGTGTTTCGATTGAAATAGTATTATCGTTATCAAGTGTAGGTCGCATTCCGACGTGAGTAATACCATAATATCTTTTCCTATCTATGAGAACAGTGGCTACATATACGCCTGATTCCGGTAAGATTGTATTTTTTTCTATTTCTAAGTTTGCGGTAGGTGTTCCAACATGCTTTCCAATACCCTTGCCATGCACAACAGTTCCTGTTAGTGTATATATAGGTTTCAAATTTTCTTTCATTTTAATCCTCTCATATAATTCCTTTCATCGATAAAATAATCAAAATACAAGTTGTAATAATAAAACCTGCCAATATAAACAGTCCAGTATGTTTTTGCTTTTCTTCTTTTTCTACAGTAGAAATATAGCTGCTTTTTCTCAATGCAGTAACTATGGGTTTATACAGTAAAAATGTAATGGATGCATTTAATCCGCCTTTTAATAAGTTGAAGGGAAGAATGGCAGGAAACAATAATTCTGCAACAGCCTCTCTAGGATATCCCATATAAAGCGGTGTCACTAAATAATTCCACAGTAGCATAATAATAACCGTTATCAGCCACCCAGATGCCAGTCCAATTATTGCACCAGATAAAGTGTGCTTTTTTTTATAAATAACAGATGCCGTACACGCAAAAGATAGTGTTTGTATTATATTCATGATACAACCCAATATTCCGGTATCACTTACTGTTAACATTTCGATCGTTGCCACAATAACAGATACAATGCAGGAAGTCATTGGTCCCCAAATAAAACCTCCCAAAGTCACGACAACATCAGATGGATCATACTTTAAAAATAAAATAACAGGTATCCTGCCTATAACCATTACAACATAAGTAATAGCACATAACATACCGATAGTTGTGATTTTTTTTGTTTTAGTGTTCATGATTGAGTACCTCCATGGTAAAAAAATTAACACCCAAAAGAAAATGTCTTTCAGGTGCTAATATCATAATTAGACCACAAAATGAGAAGTAGCTCCCATGATCTGTGGAAACCTAACCATATCTTCTTTCATCCAGACTATACTGTTGGTTTTGGAATTGCACCAAATCGTGCGTTTTACGCTCGCGGACTTTACCGCCAATCGGGAATTTCACCCTGCCCCGAAGACACTTTTATTCTGTTGTTCATTTCAAATTATAACATTTCCTGTTTTGGAGAACAATGGAGTGGAGGAAGTTCGGAAATATTTCGGAAACTTGCATTTTACAGAATGGGATTTACTTGGAATACAATTAAATTATAACAATAGAAGGATTCAATTACACTTACAGTTTTGAGAGTAAACGAATAACAAAAGAGCCGCAATCATGCAGGTCACAATTCTGTGAAGCATTTTTACGACCCTTTACATACACTCTCTAAAGAAATACAATTACGATTTTTTACAAATAGTCGTAGGAAACCAATTCTTTCATAGAAATACGGGTAGTAACGTGACGTTCTGAGTCTGCCGGGGTTTCTTTTCCATACCCGATGACTAATATATTGATTGGTTCCAAATTATCTGGCAGTTGAAATTCTTTTTTGATTACATCTGGTTTAAAAAAGCATACCCATACGGTTCCCAACCCTAATTCTGTTGCCTGAAGCATCATATGGTCTGTTAAAATGGATGCATCAATATCTCCAGTTTGTTTCCGGTCAAAAGGACGTACCCACGCTTTGTTGTGATCTGCACAGACAATGATTGCTAATGGGGCATTATAGATATTTGCTGCCATGCTTATTTTTGCGAGTGCTTCATCGCTTTGGGCTACAATTAGATGAACCGGTTGAAGGTTGGCTGCTGTCGGAGCAACATGGGCAGCCTCCAGAATTTTATTTAATTTTTCCGGCTCTACTTTCTGATCCGTATAGCTACGGACAGAGAATCGTTTCTTTGCAGTTTCAAGTAATTCCATAATTTTAAATTCCTCTTTCTTTATATATTTGGGAGATTATCAAATCAACCATTGACTATATTGTAACACCACCAGTATAATCTACAAGAATGTACTTTCCGGGAAGATAGTTCCCAAAAGGAAAGTGCCTAGATCTGAAAGGAGAGAACTATTATGCAGCGGCCACAAGAGCCATTTAACTGTCCTGTAGAAGCGACATTATCTTTGATAGGTGGGAAATATAAACCGCTTATTCTTTGGCATTTAATGGATACCCCGCTTCATTACATGGAATTGCAACGACTTATTCCAAAAGCAACGGCTAAAATGCTTTCACAGCAGCTTCGTGATTTGGAAAACGATGGGATGGTATTAAGAGAAGTTATTCCTGAAAAGCCGCCTAAAACAATCTATTCTTTAACATCTTTTGGAAAAAGTATCATTCCTGTATTGGAAGCAATGTGCAGTTGGGGAGAGGGGTATTTGAAAAGTTTAGATATGCAGAACTCTTGTGCCTCATCCAAGAAACAGTGATCATTAGGAGATGAAACAGTAGGAATAAAATCATTGTTATTGAAGATGATATAGCCATTTGTGGGAATATGGCATACTCCCAGAAGTGAAGAATTGATTCATTAGACCAGATGGGAAAATATGCAGGATTTTAGAATGTTTGGGAATTTCATAAGCATATTAAGATTGAAGAAATTCGTGGACTTTTATCGTCCTAAATGTGTAGCCAGGAAGTATCTTTTCTGCCGGTGTTCATCCTCTTTTTTCAGGGACATAGTTACCTCTGGATATGACTTGTACTTACACGCTATTATTCATATTTCTAGTCTTGTACTATCATCACAGGAACAAATATAATAGATACATTGGAAGTTGTATTATTTGAGATATAAACTACCATGTTTGCGGGCTTAGGAAAATCTTAATAAAATCTGATGCAATTCATTGAGATTTTTGTAAAGGTTATTGGTATACTATAAAAAAGTTATGCTGTATGAGAGGAAGGGATTGGATGCCTGAAAGAATCTTAGTTGTAGACGACGAACACGATATTGCAGATTTATTAGAAGTTTATTTTCGGAATGAAAACTATGATGTTTACAAATTTTATTCGGCAAGAGAAGCCTTAGACTGTATTGAAAGCCAGGAAATAGATCTGGCTATTCTTGACATAATGCTGCCGGATATTAACGGCTTTTCTCTTTGTCAGAAAATACGAGAGAAATATACCTATCCTATTATTATGTTGACGGCAAAGGATGAGGAGACAGATAAAATTATGGGGCTAACTTTGGGGGCAGACGATTATGTAACAAAACCATTTCGACCTCTTGAGTTGATTGCAAGAGTGAAAGCTCAGTTACGAAGATATAAAAAATACACACCAGTGCAGATTGAAAAACATTCTCCTTCCATACTCACATATGAAAAGTTAATGCTTAACACACAAACATATGAATGTAAATTAAACGGAACCCCTGTTTTTTTGACACCGACGGAATTTTCTATTTTGCGTATTTTGCTTGAAAGGCAAGGAACAGTTGTCACCCTTGAAGATTTATTTCATCTGGTATGGAAAGACGAATATTACAGCAAAAATAGCAGCACAATCACTGTCCACGTCCGGCATTTAAGAGAAAAATTGCAGGATACGACAGAAAAATCACAATATATTAAAACGATATGGGGTGTTGGATATAAGATATAACCCGCCTATGATTGGAGATTGAAATGAAGAAAAAGGAAAAGCTGAATTATACTGTGTCAATTCTATTTTTGGTATATTTGGCACTCTTGATATGGATCATCTTATTTAAGTTGCAATTTTCTATCCTTGACTTAGATCAAGTACGAGAAATAAATCTAATTCCATTTTATTATGAACATGAAGTTACTTTTCACGCAACAGAAGTTTTAGAGAATGTGATGATCTTTATGCCTTTTGGAATATATCTATGTTTATTATTTCCAAAAAGTCGTTTTAGCGTGAAATTGCTTTTGATTTCCATGGTAAGTTTGCTACTGGAAATTTGCCAGTATGTCTTAGCAATCGGCCGGGCAGATATTACAGACATGATTACAAATATTTGTGGAGGTCTGTTCGGTATTATTCTATATAAAGCAGCCATCCAGCTGTTTCGGAACAAAAAACGAATAGACCAAGTAATTATTATTTTCGCTGCGATTATAACAGTAATAGTTGTTGGAGGACTGTTGCTCTTACTTGCGGTAAACTGACGGAGGTGAAAATCATTGAAGAATAATTGTTACTCCATAGAAAAACGACTTTGGTTGCGTCTATTCCTACTTTTGTCATTGTATACGATAATCGGTTTTGCCGTTATGTTGCTTTCAAATTATGTTTTAGTGTTATTTTCATCACCCATCAGCACATGGATTTTAGGGCGTCTAGATGTTATCTTTGCAGTTTATCTTATTTTTGGCTTCATAGGAATTTTTTATTTCTATTGGAAAAAACCTTGGGGATATTTGAATGAGGTTATCAGTGCAACGGAGATTGTCTATGAGCAGAACGATCATACAATTGCCCTATCAGAGCCACTCCGGGAAGTCGAAAGCCAGATGAACCAGATCAAAATGTCTGTCCTATTGAACCAGCAGGCTGTAAAAGAGGCAGAAACAAAGAAAAATGAGTTAGTTATGTATCTGGCACACGATATTCGCACCCCATTAACAACAATAATCGGATATTTGAGTTTACTTAATGAAGTGCATGATATGACGAAGGAACAAAAAGAAAAATATATCAGGATTGCACTGGATAAATCGGAGCGATTGGAAACTTTAATCAATGAACTATTTGAAATTACACGTTATCATACAAATACTGTTCAAGTGAAAAAGCAGCCGGTTGATTTGTATGCCTTATTGTCCCAAGTCATTGATGATTTTTACCCAGCACTCTCTGGAAAAGGCAATACAACCCAAATATCTATGCAGGATGATTTAACCGTTATTGGTGATCCGGAAAAACTTGCCAGGGTCTTCAATAATTTGTTGAGAAATGCAGCATCATACTGCTATGCAAACACTGAAATTAACATAATTGCATACAAGAAAGGTAGCCATGCTGTCGTAATTTTCAAAAATCATGGTCCTACGATCCCGTCAGAACAGTTAAACAAAATCTTTGATAAATTCAACCGTTTGGATGAAGCAAGAACATCTGATACAGGTGGCGCGGGCTTAGGTCTTTCGATTGCAAAAGAAATTATAAACCTGCATGGCGGAGAAATCACAGTACAGAGCCAAGCAGAAGAAATTACATTTACGGTAACACTCCCTCTTTCAAATAAATCTTAGGAATTTCTTAGGAGTATTCCACATTAAAATTAGAGATTACAAAGTCCTTGTTCGGTAGAATAGATACTGAACAGGGGCTTTGCTTTTGTTGGAAAAAGGAAAAGTCCAGCTAATAAATGTCAATAGATAAATGAAAAATATTTTCTCCATAAAAAAGGGTACACTTATCCCTTGGTGAAAATATCATTTTGCAAAAAAAGATATTGGTTCTTTGGATTAACAGTATTTTATGCAGCTATGTCGCATTTAGCAGCATTGTATTGTTGAATATGCTCCTGCGGAGTAATGATTTCAAAAGGTTTGTTATCTCTGAGTATTGCAAATATCATATTGCACACCTTGTGTGAAACGGCACCCATTGCTACAAGCTTAGGTTTTGATTCACATTTCTTAAGATAGTAATCACGGAGTACCGGATTTTTTGCTTCTCCTGTACGGGATGTGCTGATGCTTTGTAAAGTCAGTGTATGAATAGCTCGTCTGGCTATAGCAGATCCTCTTTTGGAAATTTGAATCTTAGTTCCTTCGAATTTACCAGATTGTTTTACTGCTGGATCAAGACCGAAATAAGCGAAAAGTTGCTTGGGTTTTGAAAAAGCAGAGAAATTACCAATCTCTCCCATGAGAGTTACAGCAGATAAGAAACCAGCGCCTTTGAACGTTTCAACTAAGTGAATCTGTTTGACGAAGTCAGTTTCTTCATTGGCATCAATAAGCTCATGCATAGCATCGAGAATGTTTTTGATTTCTTCGTCGTACTTACGGATGAAGCTGATATATAAACGAATACGTTTGATATTGCTGTCTAAAATATAGCCAAATTCATTAGCATCATGAGCGGCTTGAATAATGGCATTGTATTTGCTGGCAGCATATGCAACTCCAAAACGTGCAGTTGATTTAATGGTATCAATAATCTCTTGCGGGTCTGCTTCAATAAAGGCAGATGGAGATGTATAAGTTTCCAATAATGTAAGAGATGTATTGGCTGTAATCTTGGAGAATATACCAAGATACTGTGGGAAAGCCATACGCAATTCGCCTTGAAGCTTGTTCACGTAAGCACTGCGGTTATCCATTAAATCGTAGTATTCACGACAGAGATTGCGGCAGTTCAAAGCAAGGTCAGAAGGCATAAGAGAAACCTTTAGATCAGGCTTCAAACCAACTAAAGCCGCTTTTTTAGAATCAAAACGGTCATTATGTACTTTTCGTATGTTGATATTTGTGCTATTCTTAGTGATGATAGGATTAATAACCGAGCAGTTAAAACCCTTATCACGAAGATAGCAGAAGAGTGGGTAATGATAAATTCCCGTGGATTCGAGGAAAATGCGACTTTCCAAAGAATACAACTCTTCTGCTTCTTTTATTTTAGAAACAGCAGTTGCGAGGGAATTCATTTGATTATGTAGGATTTTATAAGGTTTTCCTATAATCTGTTGGTTAGGAAGTGCGATAGACATCCAGGAGAAGTCAGCACCAACATCAATACCAACAGAGATGAATAAATCATCAAGATTAAAAATAAATTTGTTTGACATGAGCGATAGCTCCTTTCTGATAGGAATCCATTTCCAATCTGGCAGGTACACAACCTAGCACGCTATACGGGTATGGCCTTCCGGCTCCCAACCAGCTAAAACATAAAACCCTGTCGAATGGACTAATTGACTTTCTTGTAGGTATCTGCTGGTGAAATCAGCATCCCAAGGAGTGATACATTATTTGTCCTATCCTAAGAGATGATACCTTATGCTTTCTCTGGTGTCTATCAGGAACCGTCAGACATGATAATTATTTAGGATAACATCTGATGAAGGAAGAACTCCTTCTTCTGTTATCTGGTATATAGAAACTTATTAACCAAGTAGTCTTACTGACTACACCATTATTATACTAGGAGTGATGATAATGGAATTGAAAATTGAGCATCTACGCAAGCAGTTCAAAGATAAAACCGCTGTCGATGATGTAAGTTTGACCTTAACAAATGGCGTATGGGGACTGCTCGGCGCAAATGGAGCAGGCAAAACAACCCTTATGAGAATGATTGCAGATATTATGACACCAACCAGTGGGGATATTTATTATGATGGCAAAGACATTCACAAAATGGGGAAAGCCTATCGAGAGTTGTTTGGTTTTTTACCACAGGATTTTGGATATTCTCGTGATTTTACGGTAAAAGACTATCTCGAATATATGGCAGCATTAAAAGATGTTCCAGCAAGGGAAACATCAAGAAAAATCAATCACTTGCTGGATATTCTTACACTTTCTGACGTGAAGCGGAAAAGAATAGCGAAATTATCTGGCGGTATGAAACGACGTGTAGGAATCGCCCAAGCTATGCTAAATGATCCGAAAATTTTAGTGATGGATGAACCGACAGCAGGGCTTGACCCTGGAGAGAGGGTACGCTTTCGTAATTTTATTTCTGAGTTTTCCCATGACCGCATTGTACTCATTTCCACCCATATTGTTTCTGACATTGAGTATATTGCAACACAAACTGCGATTATGAAAGACGGAAAGATTGTTGATGTAGGGACAACAGATGAGCTTGTGAAGCAAATTGAGGGAAAAGTCTGGACTTGTACTATACCGGCTAGAGATTTGGGGCAGTATGAGATGCGCTTACGGATCATCAACCAGCGTGGAGAAGATAACAACCAAATATCCATTCGGTATCTATCTGAAAAATCCGAGATTGAAGGCTCTACTCCAATATCACCGCGACTTGAGGACTTGTATCTTTGGTTGTTCCCGCAGGCTGAACATGAAAAGGAGGAAATCTGATATGCGCTTATTTTATTTGGAAGTAAAAAGAATTATGAAATCCAGACGTACCATCATTTTACTTGCCGCTGCATTGTTTCTGGCTATAATTATGGCATATTTGCCTATTAGTTTTGAATCCATCAACCGTCCCGGTGAAAATGGTTCTGTGGTAGAACTGAACGGGATGGAAGCAATTCAATTTAAGCGGGAATACCGGCAAGATACCTATGGAGAAGTTACACCACAGAAAGTTGCAGACGCTTTACGAATATACCAGAAATATGTTCAGGAATATGGCACAGTAGATGACATTCCATTAGACATTTATACGGAAAATGTGATGGCTATTCGACCACTGCTTGATCGCCTGCCTGAAGCTTTTGCTGACCCCAATACGGGCATAGGCACTGATCTAATGAAGATTGATCCAGATATGGTAGAACAAAATCTTTACGAGCAATGTGTATCTCACTTGAATGATATAATGAACCTTGAACAAAAAGAACATCCATCAGCCAGAGCATTTGCAACAGAAAAGTATGCCGAGGTTGATAAACCTTACCAGCTTTATTCTGGTTTGAGCCGAGATGCGTTTGATTATATAGAATTATATATTTTTATACTTTCTATTTTGTGTATTGCAATGGTGGCACCGACATTTGCCAATGAATATCAGAACGGAAGTGATAGTATTATACGTTGTACATCAAATGGGCGTGTAAAAATCAGCGTGATTAGAATACTTTCCGCAGGTGCTATTTTTACAATCGTATTTATCGTGGGAATGGTAATTCATTTATCTATCATCAACCTTGCCTTTGGAGCAGAATGTTTGAAAACCTCTTTCCAGATGTTGTTCTCAATCATAAATCTTCCAAATATTAATTTGGGACAGCTTCAAGTCATTCTGGTGTTATCCGGTCTTTTATCGTTATTGGCATGTATTTGCTGTACGTTATTTTTATCTGCGAAATGCAAGGATTCATTAAGTGCACTGTTGGTTTCTCTTGCTGTTATGCTTTTGCCGACTATTGTTTATACCGCACTGGGTAGCTCAGTCTGGGTTTCTACAATTTTGCCATCTGCCGGTATTGGATTACAAAACAATTTTCTCTATCAGCTTTATGGCTTTAATTTTTTGTATATTGGAGATATGAGTTTTTGGACGCCATATATTATTCTTATTACGGCAGCGATAGAAATTCCTGTATTTGCGATTTTGGCGATACGATCTTATTGCAAGCACCGAATAGCCTAAAATTTTAGAAATGAGAAAATGCCGGGCGTACGACCAGCAGGTCGTTGCGTCCGGTGTTTTTTTTGATTGTTAGGGCAAAGCCCTGTTTGCCATTGTGGAGTTTTTCGCTGATCCGAAAAACGAAGCTTTGGAAAACAAATAAA
>NZ_JANJZT010000003.1 GCF_024622975.1 Blautia caecimuris
CAGTCAGTAGTCTTATTGTACTCTGAGGTATTTTCAATTTTCAACATCCACATTTTTTATTATACAGGAAGCTCCATTCTTTGAAAATTTCCCTGAAAGGGATTTAGACAGCGAAGCTGATTCCTTGCTGCTTTTAGCGTCAAGTAATGCCCAGTACTAAGTGGCGAGGCGCCACTGAACTGGGCAAGGCGGCTGCCCTTGACCTGCACAGGGATATTGCATTCCCTGTACCCATGCACAAAGAAATTGCATTCCTCTGTACACCTGCTCCGAAAGAACCAATTCCATCACAATTGAGATTTCATTTCGTTCCTTCGGTTTATGCCAAATCATTCACCGAATAATTAGGCATAAGAAAAGCCGATGCATTGGCTTTTCGCTCAAAATGCATCGGCTGCTTCATCTGACCTGATTGGTCATATTCAGTTATAAAGTTTCGTTGGTTATTTTTGTATTATTTTATGCCAGCGTTCATTTCCTTCAAGAAATCCGTAGGTTTCTTTATCTTGGAAGCAATTCAATAACTCTTGTTTTAGTTGCTCTAAAAATGTGCTGTTTGATTTTTTGAAATCCATGTGTTCATACAATGGGGAGGTTGAAAAACTGGTGATATCATCCAGTGTAGTAAGCATGACTTCCATGGTATCTAATATAGTATCAATATCCTTTTCAGCAGTTGCAAGATCCAGTCTACAGGATATTTCATGGTATTTACCCATTTCAAATAATTTTGCCAGTTCTTCCTGCTTGTCTGTAAAGAAATGTGCTTTATCAAAATTTTGTTCTTCTAAGTAGAGCATGTATAAACTGTTTAAAGTCATACTTAGAATCCCATATTCAGAAAACAAGATTTCTTCATAAAGTTTGTAAGCATCATCTGTTCGGTTTGTTTTGCTGTAAATAATACCTTGTTTTAATTTGCGCTGTAGATTTTGAGTAGAATAATACTGCAAATATTGTTCTGCTGTTTCGTATTGTTCGTTTCGAGAATAATACCCAAAGAGAGAATCGGCAGCACTGGTGCGAAGGGATTCTTCATCACTTTCCAATGCACGCTTATAACAGTTTAGGATATAGTCATCATAATCCATGGCATTTGGAATATCTTTTATCAAACGCTGTGCATCCAGAATGGTTGCCAGCTGCCAAATTAACATTAAGCAATTTGGATAGGATTCGATGATGGATTTTGCCCAACAGAAAACTTCATCATAAGTTTCCGTTTTCAGTTTCTGATCTGCTTCCATAACAATCGAAGCGATTTCTTCTTTTGTCAGATTTTCCTGAAACGAAAGAAGAGTATCAAGGGATATTCCCAGAAGTCGTGCGATTGGCGCAAGCAATGTGATGTCTGGATAAGAGTTTTCATTCTCCCATTTATTCACGGCAGGAGTTGTTACACCTAAACGATTTGCCATTTCTTCTTGTGTCATACCTTTTTCTTTTCTATATTTTCGGATGGTTTTTCCTATCTGCATGATTTAAAGCCTCCTTTGATTTATTAACATCGGCCGCTGTCTATAGTTCAATCATAACAAATTAAGATGAAATCAACAATTGAGCAGATGTTGATTAAAAAGAAATAAATTTAACTAATATTCAATACCCCAAACGTATAATGACAAAATGACAAAAATGATATCCTGTTATATCAACAAACTTTTCATCACTCTCTATGTTCAAGAATATCCACTTGCATTTTGCCATTTTTATCATTTCTGTCATTTACGATAAAGCCAAATCCATCTGTTCAAATGGATTCGTTATTGTATCGTCTATCGTTTCAAAATCGGATTCTTTTACCGAAGTATCTTTAAAATAATACACTCCGTCAGAGAATCGTTTGATCACAAATCCTTTGTCAGCCATATATTCCCAGAATCGAGACTTCCCATGTGGTGTTCGTCCATTGTCTTCGCAGTATTCTTCATACATTTTATACACATCACTGCGTTTCATTTTTTCTCCGCCTTTATGGCAGAGCATATCATCAGTAAAAGCTTTCACGCTGTCAGCTGAACGATAAAGATTAGCGATACATTCTTTGCTATGATCACTTTCAGCGAAATGATTATCTGCATATAACTGTTTCAACGCCAGCATTGCCATGTGAATGGCATAATCAGATTCCTGGCACATCTTTTCTTTTAGCTGAGAATCCTTTTGTTCTTCTGGAATTGTACGGTTGATATCTAGAACAAGCAGACGTTGGTAGTAGGCGTTTGTTTTATCATCCAGATTCAAAGGCATTTCATTTGCTGAGAATAACAGCTTTGCATAGCTGTTAAACTGTGTTGGGTCTTGTCCTTTCTTTTCATAAAGAAGCGTATCTTCCCCAACCGCTTTCTTGATGATATCTACGCTTTCCATAGCTGTACTTGGAATATCAGCACAGGCGTTTAACAACTTGCCGAATAATCCGGTTGGATAAAATCGTTGATTCAGATTCTGGAGTGACATACTGGAATAATTGCCGGTTCCAATGATGTGCTGAATAAAGGAAATGGCAATGGATTTTCCAGTTCCACCTTTACCCTTTATCATCAGAAATTTCTGAAAACGAGTATCTGTAGTCATACAGTATCCAAGGTACTGCCAGAACATCTGCTGGTCAGTTTCGTTAGGGATAGAAAAATCCAGATACTTACGAATCTGTGCTACATTTGCGAGGGCAGTTTCCACTTGTTCCGGATGAAAGGAAAATGGTATTTGATTAATCATCAGGTATTTGGTATCGTGTTCAATCAATTTCCATTCCACCACATCAAAATATCCATTTTGAAAATTTACCCAATGGGGAGGCTGATTGTTCAGGTCAGAAAAGTGTTTCTGCACCTGTGGCTGTGATACCAGCAGATTGTAAATGCCCTGGATTGTAGTTGCTTTGATACAATCACGAAATATCAGCTTCTGAATGTGAGATTTTAACTGTATGCCATTACGATCTTCATGGTAACAGCCGTTTTTATAGATATAAGGAGTACTTCCGAGCATAAAAAAGGAACCGTCTGTATTAGATAGTCTACAATTTCCATATCAAATACACCGATTCGCTTTCCCTGTTCGTTGAATCTATGAAATTTATTTAAGTCCGGTTGGTCTGATGGTTTTCCTTCGAAGCGTTTTATAAAATCCGATATAACTGCTTTTAACTCAGGTAAATACTCTGATTTTGCAAGGTATTCTTTCTCTTTGAATAAAATCCATCCCTTGCGATAGTTTAGGTAATTATTTTGACAATACACCTCCAGTAAATCATTTATTTTTTTACTGGAACAGGCTGGAACATAAACGTAATCCATCTGATAAGTTCCGGTACAGGCAATATCATCCATGTATTCGATAAAACTGTTTGAAGAATGGTAAGCATCTGATCCGTTTATAAGAAAAATAGCAGGATATCCGGCATAGATAAGTGCATATGCAATATCCAGATTATCTAC
Organism: Blautia caecimuris; assembly: GCF_024622975.1. GTDB lineage: Bacteria > Bacillota > Clostridia > Lachnospirales > Lachnospiraceae > Blautia_A > Blautia_A caecimuris. The sequence goes on from NZ_JANJZT010000003.1 coordinate 3,444, forward strand.
AAGAAATAGATATTTTTGTTCTGTGGTTTCTGGTTTGGTTTCCATATAGTGTTCTAAAAAACTTTTATTCAATGTAAATCCCTCCTAACGTAAAAAAAGACGCTCCAATCAAGGACCGCCTTTCGATAAATATTTTATTTATATGATGGCTGAATATAAGGCTTTTGCCTTTGTCAGACCATCAATCCAGTTACATATGATAACGATAGACTCAAGATTTACATTGATTTGTGTACGACACCTTTTCGTCCCCCAAGCACTTTCTTGCCCTTCAGATCACTCCACTGAAAATCCGGCATCTCTTCTCTTGCCACCAGGAAATTTCCTGCACGCTGAGTCAGCTGGGCAAAGTTCACTGCCGGATCTGTGGCTCCCTCCTGATACGCGTAAATAGAGGCCTCCGCTCCCATAAATCCAATATCCGCTTCCCCGGAGATCAAAGCTGTCAGAACCTTATCCGCTCCAAAACCAGTCACCAGTTCCACATCCAGACCCTGGTCTGCAAAATACCCCTTTTCAATGGCAACGTACTGAGGCGCATAAAAAATAGAATGGGCAACCTCATTTAAAGTCACCTTTGTCAGTTGTTTTTTATCATCTTTCTCCTCTGCCATAACAGCAGCAGGCAGAGCAGTCACCGCCAGAAGGACGGCAAGGGCTGCCGCTGTCAATCTTTTTTTGATTTTCATATTTGCGATACTCCTTTTTCCTTCTCCTTATTTTATGAAAGGAAAGGGGAAAAGGTGATGAGAGAATAAAAAATCAGCCACCAGAAAACGATTCGATTCATTGCAAAATAAAAAGCTCTATCCATTCAGAACAGAGCATTCATAATTTATAGCTGAAAGAGATTATTTGGCAGGCGTCGCGGCTCCTGCATCTCTTTTAACCCATAGGGTGCGTGGTTGCAACGAAATTTACCACCTCAAATAATCTCTTTACTATCTTATTCTATACATATTATAACCCAACTATGCTTTTTTGTAAATAATATCCTTGTTACGCAAATAGTTGTTCAATCTTTTTTCAGTTATTTTCCAACTGGTAAGCACCGAATTTTTGTAATCCTTATTATCGTCAGAAGTTATGATTTTAAGTACCAAAAGAGAACTTTCTTCATCATTAAAAATTTTTTTCACAACCAAACCAGTATTGGGACGCTTGTCCCTGAAAATGTAATCCGGATCATCTAATATTTCTCTTACATAATGCATCGTATCTGTGTATGCTTCCGGATGCCTTTCACGAATGTGCATCATTTGTTCTTCTGTAATAATTACCTCATCGGTTATATGATTACTGGAAATACAATCATAAATATTCCAATCTAATCGCCCAAGACTGTGAATTATAACTTTTTCCTCATTGACGATACTACCATCTCCCCTACGAACCTGATTATACTTCATATCGGTTCTCCCTTCTACCAATAACTTTTCTTGGTTTGTGATTGCACTCTTTTGTACAACCAGTTTATTTTGTTATTGTAACACAGGCATTTCACTATGTACAAGTGGAAACCGAATTGTTTGCACTATTCATTCCGTCCAGCCGGTTACATAAAATCACAATACTCTCTAAATTTACATTAATATATGTACGCCGCTTTTCATCCTCCAAGTACTTTTTTCCTTTCAGATTACTCCTGAGATTACAGCTGTCAGAACCTTATCTGCTCCAAAACCTGTTACCAGCTCCACCTCCAGCCCCTGGTCTGCAAAATAGCCCTTCTCAATGGCAACATACTGAGGCGCGTAAAACTAGAATGGGCAACCTCATTTAAAGTCACCTTTGTCAGATCTTTTTTATCACCTTTCTTCTCTGCCATAACAGCAGCTGGCAGGGCAGGCACCGCCAGAAGGACGGCAAGGGCTGCCGCTGCCACTCTTTTTTTGATTTTCATATTTGCGATACTCCTTTTTCCTTCTCCTTATCTTATGAAGGAAAGGGGAAAAGGTGATGAGAGAATAAAAAATCAGACACCGGAAAAACAGCATTCAGAATCGAAAACTATATTTTTCTCAAATGACTGCCTGCTAAAAATTTTCATAAAAAAGACTATCTGTACTGTAAGTAACAGAGCTCCATCAGAGTTAAGTAAACCAGTCCTGCTTGACCTACCTGGAATCTGCATATAATACAAGTAAGGGCAGAACCTCAAAACTCGGCTCTGCCCAATGTAACTAATAACATATTTTATATTCAGCCCATCTCAACTAAATTTATTCCTGATTATTATAATTCCTTCTGACATCACGAATTAATGAATTGAATTTCTCAGCATCCCATGCCGCTCTTCCTATAAAAAGTCCGTCTACTGACTCTTTTGTAATCAGTTCATTTGCGTTGCTTGCATTTACACTTCCTCCATATAAAACAGGAATTTCATTGCTGTTTTCTCCAAACAACTCATACAAACATTCTTTGATTACTTTGTGCATCTCTTCTGCGTAATCCGGAGAAGCAGGAATACCATTAACTCCAATCGACCATACCGGCTCATACGCAACCCATATCTTTTTTGCATATACAGGAGAAACATTATGGAAACCTACAATCAGCTGTTTACGAAGAACCTCCTTGCTTATTCCATACTCCTTTTCCTCCAGAGTTTCACCAACACATAACAATGTCTGGAAATCATGCTTCAATGCTGCAAGAACTTTCTTATTTTCTTCGATATCTGTCTCTCTGAAAACATGTCTCCTTTCAGAATGACCAATCATAACCAGATCCAGATTCATTTCTTTAAGCATGAGTGGTGAAATTTCCCCGGTAAACTGTCCCTGCTCTTCCCAACACATATTTTGTGCTCCAATCTGAATAAGGTTTCTGTCAATTTGTTCTGACGCAGCCTCTAAAGATGTGTATGAAGGAATGATAAATAAATGAAACTCTTCTCTGCTGATATCCTTAGTCAGTTCTGCTAATTCCTGAAGATATGAAACAGTATCTTTTCTATTTTTATACATTTTCAGATTACTTCCAAAATATAATTTCTTCATATCCCTTTCCTTTCATATCCGCTTTCAGAATCACTTTCGATTCATATCATACTCTCTGAATGCGTTTACCTTGGGCTGGGAAGCACATCCTTCTACAAATTCATTTCCTAAAAATGCATCTATCAGTTTTTCTCTTGTTTTGCATCCGGTTGTGAAAGCTCCAATACATGCAACATTTGCATCATTACTCAAACGAGCCCGTTCAGCTGAATAAACATCTGTTATCAGAGCTGCACTGATACCTTTTACCTTATTGGCAGAAATAGACATTCCAATTCCGGTTCCACAAATTAAGATTCCTCTGTCATACTTTCCGGCTGCAATTGCTTCTCCCACCTTTACTGCAACATGAGCATAGATAACATCTTCACTCCCAAAATCGGTAACTTCACCATAACCCTTTTTTTCAATATACTCAATTATCTCTTCTTTTTCTTTCTGTGCATTCGGATCACATCCTATTGCTATCTTCATCATATTTTCCCCTCCGTTTCTTTCCGGTAAAATATCCAGTTAAATGTCTACAGATATCTTTATTTAATTATTTTCCATACTGCCTTCTATGAATTCTCTCATTCCCTGGAAAATTAGATATACAGAAGTTGCTCCAGCATCCTGATAACCAATAGCCCGTTCTAAAAGTGATTTCGCACGACCATATTTTGCAATATACTGTTTCGTATTTTCAACACCCTGCTTCGCTGCATATTCTGCTGCTTTCATCATTTCCAAAAGACCTTCTCCCGCATGTTCTTTTAACGCCTCTACAGCTGGAGCAAGTGCGTCTACCATGGTCTTATCTCCCAACCTGGCTCCTCCACGTTTCTGAATAGCAATCAGACTCTTTTCTTCCATCTTTGCAATATCCTGGGCCGTAAGAATCTCTTTTGCCTCCATTCCTTTTGCACCTGCAAGATATAAACTTCCAAAAATGACACCAGAAGCTCCACCCATAGACATTAACATGGCCTGTCCTGCAGTTTCAAATATCTGATATACATTTCGTTCATCTTCCATCCTGAGAAGCTTTTTCTTCGCCTTCTGCATGCCGCCTGCCATGCCGATTCCATGATCGCCGTCGCCAATCGCACTGTCCACTTCTGTCAGATACGGTTTATTTGCTATAATCTTATCCGCAACATACAACAGCATATTTCTGGCATCTTTTACGCTTAACTGCTCAAGAACTCCCTCTTTACTTCTTACAACAGTAGTCGGCTCTACATCCGTTTCATCAAATTCAATCTCTTGCTCATCCTCATTTGTATCTACCGTTACTGATGCTACAGAGCCTTTAGCATAATAAGGAGAAAAGCACGGCGCATCATAATATGGCTTTAGCTCATCATCCATCTTTAAGAATGTAATAGAAAACCCTCCCATTTCCATACAGGTACAATAAGTCTTTATTTCTGCATCGTATACTTTAAGACCTTCTTTATGTATCCGTTTGTACAATTCATAATATACAAGGTTTAATTCTAATAAAGGAGTGGAGCCAAGCCCGTTTACCAGAACTGCAACCTCATCCCCCGCTTTCAGTTGCATTTCCAATTTTAATTCTCTGTACATACGATCAACCATATCAGAACACGGCATCATTTTGGTACGTTCAATTCCTGGTTCTCCATGAAGCCCCATTCCAAATTCCATTTCGTCATCTGAAATTTCAAAGGTAGGTTTGTCGTTTCCGGGAAGAGTTCCCGGTGAGGTTGCCAGACCTATAGTATTTGTATTATCTCTGGCTTTTTCAGTAATCCTCACTACCTCCTCTAGGCTGAGTCCTGCATCGCATGCCGCACCGGCAATTTTGATTGTATAAACGTCCCCTGCAATACCTCTGCGATCCGTAATTCTGTCTTTGGGCGCTGAAGCAAAATCATCCCATTCTCGAACGTGTGCCGTCTTCATTCCGTTTGCCTGACACATTTCCTCTGCCATGTCAAAATTCAGGTTGTCGCCCGCATAATTTCCATATACAAAGAGTACACCTTTCCCCTGATCTACAGCCTTTGCAGCTTCTGTAATCAATTCAGGATTGGGGGATGCACACACATTTCCACATGCAACAGCATCTGCCAGACCAGCTCCGCAATATCCCGTAAACAGAGGTTCGTGCCCGCTCCCACCACCTATTACAAGTGCAACCTTATTCTGTCTGTGCTTTTTATAATAAAACGCATTATAATCTTCTATTTTTTTATAATATTTTCTGTAAGCAGTTAAATAACCAGTCAAACTCTCTTCTACAACATTCGATACGTCTTTATTTAATATTTTTTTTATCCCCATTTATACATCCTCCAGGTTTCTAATACCTACTCAATATTGCGATGATTGGCAGACATTTTTTCAAACGAAAGCCCCGGCATCTCATCTACCATTGTCATGATGATAATATCAAACAGAATTAGCAAGCACTGTTCAAATAAATTTCCCATTGGCTGAAAGGAAGGTACTACATCATCCGTTCCTCTGTACACTGCTGCCGGAACAAAGAATACTTTATCCGCTACTGTTTTTGCCGTTTCTCCACTTGGAGATCCTGTCACAACATAGATAAATGCCCCCGCTTCTTTAGCGCGTCTGCAAACATAATCAATATGTCCGATCTTTCCGTCTCCCAATGTAGCAATCAAAAGATCACCAGGCTTTATGGAAGGAGTGGTATCATCCCAGATCCAGTGAACATCTTTCCCCATATGCATCAGACGCATAGCAAAAGCTTTCGTTGCCATGCCTTCACGACCTACACCAATCAGAAAAATACGATCATGATTCTTTACTTCATCTATAAAATCTCTCATGTTTTTCTGATCCAGGCGTTCAAAAACCTCCCTGTATTCTTCAAGAATTTTTTGATATGTTTCTCTGTAATCCATTTACCTCTCCTTTTAACACTCTAACTCCCTGTGAAGATACTCCATTGTTTTCTTCATTCCTTTATATACCGTATCGTCATCTTCTTCAAAAATTGTTACAACCTCCAGATACTGTGTAATATTTTCCAGATTTGCCCTGTGCACTGCATCCCTAATCAATTCCGGAGTGATGATTCCTTCCTTATGAGTAAAATCCCAGTGTCTGTCTAATAATCCGTCTGTCTGTTGCAAATGGAGCGATCCAATATATGGAGCACACTGCTGGAACCACAGATGAATATCTGCCTCCTCTTTTAACAACGGTTTATATAATGCATGTCCCCAATCTATAAGAAGTTTTACCGGAATTTCCGTTCCTTCCAGATCTTTCATCATCTGTACAGATACCTGTGGGCTATGAGGAAATTCTGTTATTAAAGGTGTTGCTTCTATGTGGATTTCCTTCAAGCCTCTGGTTTTTCCATATTCAGCAAGTTTTCTTATGTACTGCAGCATCTCTTTGTAAAGCTCTTCTCTTCTTTCAGGATTTCTGGCATCATCATAGGACAGCCCTCCTACAGGTGTCCCCATAACATCTGCCCCCAACTCTATTGTAAGATCAATTGCTCTTTTAAAAAACGAAAACGCAATCTCTCTCTGTCTTTTAGATGGCGCCAGTAAATGTGCATAAGTATAAGAAGCCAGCCCTCCAAATGTAGCATCCACTGTTATACCAGCATTTTCAAATGCTGTTTTATACTCCTGTGCCATAATCTTTCGCTGCTTCTCCGGCCACCAGGGATCAATCAGGTCCCAAGTAAACTGAATGTGTTCTACACCAAAGTCATCTTTTATCAGCTTTGCAAGTCTTTCCGGTTCTATCCATCTTTTTACTGCAAAAGATAAGTTTAATCCTAATTTCATTTAGCATCCCTCCCTAATTCAGTTTGATTCTCTTCTGTCGGTTTTCACGTACAATATCAGAAATAGAGCTAAAAGAAATTGCCAGTACTACTACAATACCGCTGACGGCTGACTGCCAGTAAGAATTGACGCCAAACAGAACAATAATATTCTGAATAACCGTAATTACTGCTGCACCAATTAATGCTCCTGCCGGATTTCCCACACCTCCGGTAAGAGAAACACCGCCAATAACAGATGCTGCAATAGAATTCATTGGCCAGTCTTCACCAATTGCAGTCTGAGCAGATCCAAGACGACATACATATAACAGACCTGCCATAGCTGAAATCAATCCTACAAAGGAATAGATCATAACTCGAATACGGTCAACTTTTATTCCAAGAATTTTAGCTGCCTCTTTACTATTTCCAATCGCATAAATATATCTGCCTGTTTTTGTTTTCTTTACTATGAACAGAACAACCAGAAGGACTACTATACAAATAATAAATGGAATGGGAATCGGTCCGACAGATTTTTTTCCAAGAAACTGTGTATCCTGAGGTATTCCTGTGACTGCTTTTCCTTTTGTAATTACCAGATTGATACCTCCATATACCCCCTGCATACCGATTGTTGCAACCATTGAATTTAATCTGAGTCTTGTAATGATAAGACCATTGATAAGTCCGAATATCAAACCAAATACCAATCCCAGAGCCAAGCACAGCCATGGATTTAAGCCTACATTTACCATCAACATGCCTGTAAGTATTCCACTTAAGCAGGCAATTTTGCCAACGGATAAATCCAGTTCACCTACTAGCAGCAACAAGGACTGCCCTATACCAATCATTCCGACAAATGCCAGATCTCTTAAAACAGACTGTAAATTATAAATATTCAAAAAGTATGGAGAAACAATACTTGCAATGATAATCATTATTATTAATATCATTGCCATCGCTGTCATATTGCTCTTTTTTAATGCCGCAATAAATGCATTTCCTGTTTTTTGCTTTTCACTTTCTCTGCCCATGATCAAAACTCCTTTATTCTACAGAATTCATGCCAATAATAGAACCAAGAATAGATTGCTTATCTGCTGTTGCATCAAATTCGCCGGATATTTTGCCTTCATACATTGCAATAATTCTATTGGAACATTTCTTTATTTCCTCCATTTCAGATGAGATCATAATAATTCCTATCTGTTCCTCTTCCGCAAGCTTTTTCATCAACCGGTATATCTCTGTTTTTGTTCCAACATCAATTCCTTTCGTTGGCTCATCAAATACTAATAATTTTGGCTTACATGCCATTGCACGTCCAATAATAACTTTCTGTTGATTACCACCAGATAAAAACTGTATTTTTTTATCTGTTCCAGGTGTTTTTACTTCATATGTATCAATTACCTTTTTCGCTAATTGGTCTTCTTTTTTTGCTGAAATGCTGATTCCCTGTTTCAATTCATCAAGCACTGCAACAGAAATATTATCCCTTATGGATAATTCTGGTAAAATCCCCTGTTTTTTACGTTCTTCAGGAAGATAAATAAATCCATTTTTAACAGAATAATTTGTATCTCCCAGTTTCCATTCAGTCCCGCTAAATTTTACACTTCCTTCATATACTGGAAGATATCCGAAAATAGCCTGCATAAGTTCACTTCGCCCAGCTCCAACCAGTCCTGAAAAACCTAAAATTTCACCTTTTCTCAAGCTGAAACTTACATCTGTGAAATATTCTCCTGTAAGATTATTTACCTCCAGCAATACCTCATCCGAAATTTTTTCGGAATAAAAATATTCATTCTGGTCAAGCTCTCTACCTGTCATCTGTCGAATAACCCAATTGTTGTCAACATCTTTAAGTTCTGAGTAAGCAACCTTCTTACCATTGCGAAATACTGTAATAACATCTGCCAATTGAAATATCTCTTCCAGTTTATGGGAAATAAAAATAATCGCCTTATTTTCTTTTTTGATTTTTTTTACAATATCAAACAGGATTTCTGTATCCTTGCTTGTTAAACTGGTTGTTGGTTCATCCAACATAAGAACCTCATAATCCTCATGGACAGTTGCCCTTGCAATTTGAAGAAGTTGCTGTGAAGAAATAGAAATATCTTTTACCAAATCTCCTGGTTTTACTGGAATCGAAAATTTTTCCAAAACAGAAATTGCCCTTTCTTCCAACTCTTTCTGATTTACCGTTCCCTTAATTCCTGATTTTTCATACGGAATAAACAAGTTTTCTGCAACTGACATATATCCAAATAAGTCAATTTCCTGTGGTACATATGCAATTTTATTGAAAAGATTTTTATTTTTCATTGCATTTTTTCCACCAATCAATATTTCTCCTTCTTCCGGTTCATAAACCCCAGTCAGACATTTAATCAAAGTACTTTTTCCAGCTCCATTCTCACCTATGATTGCATGAATCTCTCCTAATTCAAAAGCAATATCAACAGAATCCAGAGCTATAACTCCAGGGAACATTTTGGTAATATTTTTTGCCTCTAATATATTCATTTTTATGCTCCTCATATGAAAAGGTGAGGGCGAGCAACTTGAATTAATCCAGTCACAAGCCCTCACCAAAATACTCACTTAAAAAATTTACTATTGTACTGTTTACTTTCCACTTACAATTTCAATCCACTCATCAACGTTATCTACTGTAATACGTCCGATTCCAGTATCTACTGTTGCCGGAAGAGGCATTCCCTGTGTGGCCTGATATGCCATAAGAATTGCATACATTCCCTGCTCCTGTGGTAAAGTAGAAGAAGTAGCAGTAATTGTACCACTCTTTACATAGTCTAAAATTTCAATCAGGTTGTCCATCGCAACAAATGTCACCTGCTCCTGCATACCTTTTTCTTCTATTGCAAGAGCTACACCTGCACCACATGCGTCACAGTTTAAATATCCTGTAAGATCTGGATTCGCAGCCAATACTGCTGCTGCCTGAGACTGTGCAGTCTCAACATTATCATTGTCAATTCCGCCATCAATCACTTCAATGTCCGGATATTTCGCCAAAGCATCCAAATGTGCCTGATATCTTTCTGCATGGTTCGGAGCAGTCGGAGCTCCCTGCATTACTGCAACTTTTCCTTTGGTTCCCATTTTCTCAACAAGCATCTCAACTGCAATCGTTGCCTGCTCTGAAAAATCATTGCCTACGGATGTAAGCCCACTTCCTTCCGGCGACGGTGCATCAAAAAGAATGACCGGAATATCTCTTTCCTGAATCTCTTTAATAATATCTGCACTTCCGTCATAATCAACAGGATCAAGTAAAATGGCAGAAGGATTTGTAGCTGCTGCCTGCTCAAGTGTTGAATTCTGTTCAGAAACCTCTGCTGATTCTGGTGCACGATAATCTACCTTTACTTCTACACCAAGCTGTGCTGAAAGGAGATCTGCCTGTTTCTGGGCACCTTTATTTACTTCATCAAACCATGCATGAACACATTTAGGAATAACAACAAATGTCATATCCTCTGCTTTTTCTGCAGCCATACATGTAACAGTCGGTACAACTGCTCCGGCTACCATTGCTGCCGATAATAATGTTACCATCATTCTTTTTTTCATTTTCAATCTTTTCCTCCTTATTTTGTATTTTTCTCTGTTTGATTTAAGATGTTTATATTATAATTTCGGATTAATCGCTTATCAATGCGAGAAAATTTAGAATAGGTGTGATATTCTTAAGAATTTCATTTAATAAATAGTTAAAAATTCATGTCTATAATTCTATCAGATATATCTTCCATATATTCCGTACGGGCAGCTATTACAATTACAGCCGTACCCTTAGAAGAAAACTTTTTCAAATATTTTCGGACAATTGCAACTCCATTTATATCGCATAAACCAAATGGCTCAAGCAATACTATTACTTTGGGATTAAAAATATACCAGCGTGCTAAAGTAAGTTCTACTAATTCATTAATTTTTAATTCCTTTATCCCCAATCCCTTTTGAGTTGTATCCTGTTTCATTTCCGACATAAAAATATCGCGAATCCTTTTTGAGAAACCTATATAATCAAATGCGGAAATTTTTTTTAATGACGGCAATAATAAATTTTCCTCTACAGACATTCTTTGAAACATCTCGTCTAAACTACCCAGAACCTTTACCGACACAATTCTTTCTTCTGATAATTTACTATAATCTATCTTACTATATGTTTTCCCATTAATAATATAAAGTATATTTCCTATCTTTTCTCTTCCTGACAATGCCTTGAATATTTTATCTTTTTGTACCTTATTATGAGAAACGATTGTAATAATTTCTCCTTTTTTTAAATTAATCTCTACAGTTTCTCCCTCTATTAATTCCAGATTTTTTACACAGTACCACAAGTCATTCGATTCTGATTGCTTCTTAAAGCAGAAACTTTTTTCTGTTTCTTCCTCTATCTGTCCTTCATGTAAAAACTGGTTTAACTCATCTTCACTGTCATTATTTGTGTTTTTGCACTTTTTTACAATCCGTCCTTCGTTAAATATAATGTATTTATCTGATAAAGTTGTTAAAACAAAATTAGAATGACTGTTTACAATCACTCCAATTCTTTCTTTAACCAATCTATGTATGATCTGAGCAAACATTCGTATCTCATCATAGCTCATCCCCTCGAACTCATCCTCTATGATCACAATTTTTGCTCCTCTATAGCAGGCTTTGGCAAAATCTACAATTCTCTTTTCTATCTCTGAAAGCTGTTTTAATTTCTTCGTAACCTGTATTTGCAGATTTAATTGTTTCAGGTACATTTCTGCCTCATTTTCTAACTCAGTTTTTCGCAGATATAATCGGCTTTTTTTTGATTCCACCAAGCATAAATATTCTGCAACAGTCCAGTCTCCTATCAAATAATTAGCAGGACAAATTTTATAAATATTTTTTTCAAATTTGTCCTGCTGATATGTTTTATCGCTTCCCGCAATATGTATATGATTAGAAAACTCTCTTTGTGTATTTCCAGATAACAATTTCACTAAAAGATCTTTTCCTGAATAGGATAGACCTAAAAAGCCAACACATTCTCCTGCCAGAATAAATAAGGATATGTTTTCCAGTTTACCTTCCTGAGAATGAATATAATTTAGGTCATTAATTTTCAAAAGCTCTTTCCTCATTTTCATGTTCCTCTCTTTTATAATTAGCTGGAATAATAATCTCTACATCTGTACCTTTCCCTAATGTACTATATACATTTACACCATATTCTTCTCCGAACAGCAAACGGATTCTCCTGTTTATATTGGGAAGCGCAATTCCTGTATTAATCTGATTATTTTTATCCTCCAATTCCATATCATTGGCATTCATTCTGTTATTCAATTCTTCCAGTTCTGCACAATCTATTCCCTTTCCATTATCTGAAATTGTAATAATCATATCTAAATCTGTCACAATCACTTCAATAGATACAATTCCACCTTCCATTCTTTCTTCCAATCCATGAAAAATTGCATTTTCTATCACAGGCTGGATAATAAGCCGCGGTACTAAAAAATCATAAGCTACTTCATCTTCTTCATCTATAATAATTTCCATAGAAAAACGATTGTTAAACCTGTAGCGTTGAATTAACATATAGTTTTCAGTATTTGCAAGTTCATCCCGTAAAGTAACAAGATTTCCCTTTTTGCTAATACTGTATCGAAAAAATGACGATAAAGCCTCTACCATTTTTGCAATTTCTATATTATCATCCAGTAATGCCTGACCTCTTATACACTCCAGTGTATTATATAAAAAATGGGGATTAATCTGACTTTGCAATGCAGTAAGCTCTGTTTGTTTATCAAAAATCTGAGCCGTATTTTTTTTTGTTCTTAACACAGCATACTTCTCCATAAGCTGAGTAATCTGATACAAAAATGGAATATTCAAAGGAATATTTTTTATTTTTGACTCTCCTAATTCCCCCTCCAGACATTCCTTGATGTATTTTTCAAACATATCCAGCGGTTTAATTAATTCCAACCAAACATATGCCAACGCTATCATTTCCAATGCAAATATCAGTATAACAATTTCCTTTGGACACCCTGACCTGATCAGACATAAAATTGTTATTAACCATCCTCCAAAAATAAGCCATACAATTTTCTTCGCTTTTTTCATGTATTCCATATTTACTTTCTCCTACGAATGAAGTTTTCGATACAGCATTGGTTTGATTCCCACATATTTTGCAAATGTCTGACTAAAATATCTTGTATCTTTATATCCAACCTTTTCTCCAATTGCAGCTATTGTATCATTAGAATTTTGCAAAAACTCTTTTGCTTTTTCCATCCTTACATCCATTAAATATGTACTGATATTGATACCACACTCTTTTTTAAAAAGCACACTAAAATAAACTGGATTCAAATTTACAAGCTTTGCAATATCCTCCAAAACAATCTTTTCTGCATAATGCTCTTCTATATATTTTCTGGCCTGTCGAATTGGTTTGGCAGCCTCTTCCTTAATAGATTCACAACTCTCTTTCAAAAAATCTCCTAAATTCTGTTGTAAATATTTTTTTAGTTTACCTAATGTATAACAATGTTGACACCCTTCCTGTATATCTTTTCGAATCTTTTTAATCTCATTCTGTTTCATATCAAATTGATCAAAAAAATAATCTACCACATCTTTTGCCTTTAAATAGCATTCTGAAAAATCTTTTTTTTCATCTGTAAGATATTCTCTATACATAGTATTAATCAACATTTCCAACATTTCTACAGAATAACTTTCCAGACACTTTTTTATATTATTTTTTTCCAATGGAGATAAGTATTCTCTATCTAATTGCGTATCTGACTCTATCGATTCCGAATAGATCAATCTTCCTACACCCTCTTTGATACGATTTCCTATTGCCCGGTTTGCTTCTTTAATTGAAAATCTGATTTCTCCAAATTCTGATCTTTCTGTTCCCACCCCTATTGTCACTTCATACTGCTCAAATCCCAAAAGTTGTTCCTGTATATCTGATAATATTCTATTTATACACTCTTTTATCTTTTTCCGATTACTAACATCATAATTAAACAGACAGTAAATATGAAGATTTTCTTTTTTACATATCAATACTTCTTCTACCACATTTTCTAATATCTGTTCCACGATTTCTTCTATTTTCGTCACCATAAGTATATCTTGCTTATCATCCTTTTGGGAATAGTCTATATAGTCTAATTTAATATCTATTCCTCTATATATTTCTCCCTGAAGAGATACAGTAGAATCCGCCGGTTCCGTTGATATATCTGTCTCAATTATATTTTTTAAAAACTCTCTTTTTATGATATGGCGACTTTCTGTGACAACTTCCTGAAGCACCTTCTGTTCCTTTTCCGCTTTCCACTGTATATTTAATTCATCCACTATTTTTTTTAAATCCTTATTTAATTCTTTTTCATTCACTGGTTTCAGCAAATAATTCTCCACACCATACTGCATAGCTCTATGTGCATATTCAAATTCTTTATATCCACTGATAACAATAAACTTTATATCACATCCAATATTTTGGGTCATAGAAATAAATTCCAGGCCATCAATTTTAGGCATCCTAATATCTGTAATAACAATATCGGGATACTTTCCTTCCCTGATTTTTTTTAACGCTATTTCACCATTATCAACTACATCCATACATTCTAATCCAATTTCATTCCAATGAATTAGCTTTTTTATTAAAAGAGCAATTCTGATTTCGTCATCTATAATTAAAACTTGATACTTTTTCATCAAATACTTATCTTCCTTTCTCATAATTATTTCCGCTTTTATTTATATGATTATATCATTATTTTGTAAATAAAAATATAACAGATTTATATTCAAAATTTATTTTGTTTTTAATATTATTTAGTATTTCAACAAAATAGCCAGTATAATAAGATAATATACTGTAAATAAGTGAATTTGAAAAAGTACACAAAATCCTCGTTGTTTTGACTCTGCAGAATACACATATAAACCTTAAAATTTCTTTGTATACGCAGATTGCGGATTCTATTATGCCAAATTATGTATTTGTCATTTATGTATAATATATTTCATAAAACAATTAGATAATCTTTCTATTTTCCAAACCTTTTCTCCTAAAACAACTTCTTTTTTTCTTTAATATACCGTCGATAAATTCCATCACTCTCCATCATACCCTGATACACTATCATTTCTAATCTGTACAGTATTTATATAAATGCGTCAGTTCGTATACAAAACCTTCTACATTCGTACCAGACAACTTTATATTACCAGCCATTTTTTATACAACGAATCTATTGCAAGCGCCCCAAGCGGCGCTGTCAGTACAATCGCCAGCACTGCCACTGTCAGCACCATATCACCACAGGCAAATCCAAGGGAAAGGGGGATTCCGCCAATGGCAGCCTGAACCGTAGCCTTTGGCGTGTAGGCCAGCATACAGAACATTTTCTCCCGGCCTGTAAGGTCTGTTCCAGGCAAACATATAAACACACCAAGCATTCTGAATACCAGTGCTCCCAGGATTACTGCAAGTGCCTGAACACCCACTTTCCCAAAATATTCAATATTTACAGTAGCGCCGACCAAAACAAATAAAAATACTTCTGCCCCTACCCAAAGTTTTCCATATTTAACAGAAAGTCTTTTCGCAACAGCTTCTCTCTTCTTCTGCAGTCCGATTCCAATAAACATAATTGCGATCAGCGCTGAAAATGTAATTGGTGTATTGAGATGGTCTTCTATCACTACAAGAAGGAAAGAAACACTTAATATGATAAGTACTTTAGCTGTATCCCTAAGGTGTACTTTTTTAAAATAGTACGCAAAAAAGGTACCGAGCAGCAGTCCAAGCACACCCCCCAGAAATATAGAAACCGGAACGTTAAGAAAGCTTGTCACGGAAGCGCTTTCACCCTGCATCATTCCTGTAAAGGTTGAAAACAAAACAATCACATACACATCATCCACAGATGCGCCTGCCAGAATCAGCTGTGGGATTCCTTTGTTTACACCATATCCCTCATCCATAAGCTTAACCATTCTCGGTACAACAACTGCAGGAGAAACTGCCGCCAGTACAGCCCCCATAATGGCTGCCTCCAGAACAGTCAGCCCCATAAGCTTTGGGGCCAGCAGTATCATTCCA
The DNA here is from genome assembly GCF_024622975.1 of Blautia caecimuris. GTDB lineage: Bacteria > Bacillota > Clostridia > Lachnospirales > Lachnospiraceae > Blautia_A > Blautia_A caecimuris. Next base: position 19,396 of record NZ_JANJZT010000003.1, read on the forward strand.
AGGATTTCCAGACTTGCAGGAACAAAACACATCAGCACTGCCGGTCTTCCGATTTTTTTCAGCCCTGACAGATCAAGCCCCAGGCCCGCTCTGGTCAGAATAATGATCAGGGCAATTTTCCGTAATTCTGACGATATGCCCAGGATACTTTCGTCTAACAAATCAAGCATGTATGGGCCAAGAACAATACCGGTAACCAGCATTCCCAGTAAACCCGGAAGTTTTATTTTCCGGTATATCCAGCTCATGGACATACCAACCAGTAAAATTAATGAAATACTTAATAACATAAATTCCTCCTCAATAACAAAAAGCCGACACCTCTGCCTTATATTTATTGCAGAAGTCATCAGCTTTTATAAGCGGTTTAAGTGTGAACTACTTAGGGAGACATTCATTCCCCGATAAAATATGATAAATTGTCTGTCTTGTATATTATAATCCAACCATTCTTTTAAGGCAACAATAATTGATTCATAAATAATAAAATCACTGACTTTTCCTGATTTCTGTAAGCAGCGTAAACCATATCTTTGCCTTATTAAAGTAATCGGAAAAGAAGCAATTCTGAATATTCCGGGTACAACGGCAGCTCCAAACCGTAAATAACGCAGGCCGTATAGTGGCAAAACAGAAGTTCAATTTCCCTGAAACTGCATAAAATCAAAGAATTTGTCGAACGATTTTTCTTGTTGTCCCCTTCTTTAGATGCTATACTTTTTACAGGCAGTAAAGGTAATCATGCTTGATCCTCTGCAGACATCATAACATCCCGTTTTGCGCAAAACAGGAGATTTTTCTTTGCTGAAATCAACTACAACAGGAGGCGATGTTATGCTGAAAATGCTGATTCGTATGGATAATCATAAAATAGAAACGGAACAGAAATATAATTCGGAAAGTATTTATTCCACACTGAACAATGCCTTTTCCCGTATGAGATTCCAGAGAATTTCCGATGAAACCAATGCCCTGGTCTACTGTGATAACGAGACCGGTCAGACACATGGCAGCTTTTGTCAGATCATAAATTCTCTCAAAAAACAAGGCTGGTTTATGGAGAATGTAAGTGACTGGATCCTGTATCACAGTGACGTTTCCGATAATCCGGGAGATTTCAGGGAAGAAGATCTTCTGGCCCGGTATCAACGCAGGCGCAGTATAAAAGCCTGAATTATCATGCCTGTTATTTAACCACCACCGAATATACAGGAAAGAATTGCCCGGGAGCATCTGTTTTCCCAGGTGATTCCTGAGCTGTTTCTGCATCATGTAGCTTCTGTGTCTGTCACACTGGATACTCATAGAATGCTTTCTGTCTGTGGATTATGATTCCATTGTCTTTCCGTAGATTCTTATAAATATTGCAGCGTCATCTCACTATAGTTTCTTATTCATTTGTCTTTCTGTAAATTCTTATAAAGCTGTCTCTCTGAAGCTTCTTATTCAGTTCCTCCCTGTAAGCTTTTATGAAATTCACCATCTCCCTCTTGCCCGGTTTCTCCCTGTGTCCTATAATATTTTTATCAAACTGGCCCCTGAATCCGGGCGGAAAGGACTACAAATGAAATTAAATCCCTATTGCATGTGCTGTGCAGTAAATAAACAGGAAGAAAAAATCCGGAAATTTCCAGACATGGATAAGAAAACCGAATATATGAAAAAGGTCATGTCAATTCTTTCCAGTGCCAAAGAACAGGACTGCTCTCCCAGCCTTTCTGTTGAGGTCAAAAGGCTCTACAGCGAATTCTGGAATTGTCCTGCTGAAGATTACACGGAAATAAAAAAAGAATTCAACCAGCTTATGCTGAATGTGGAAGCTTCTGTTGAGGAAAAAATCCGTACTTCCGCAGACCCTCTGGAAACAGCGCTTCTCTATGCCCGCATTGGAAACTATATTGATTTTGCAGCTTTGGAAAATGTAAGTCAGGAAACAATGCTTAAGCTTCTGGAAAATGAAAATCAGGAACCTCTGAGCCAGACGGAATACGCCAACTTCCAAAAAGATCTCTCCACAGCTAAAACTCTTGTTTATCTTACTGATAACTGCGGAGAAATTGTTCTTGATAAACTTGCCGTTAAAATTTTGAAAGAAAAATATCCCCAGCTGAATATTACCGTCATTGTACGGGGATATCCTGTTGTCAATGATGCAACCATGGAAGATGCTGAAGAAATCGGACTTACTGATATTGTAAAAGTAACTGGAAACGGAAGCAACGTAGGCGGAACCTGGTTCCCTGGACTCAGCAATGAAGCCCGGACGCTTCTGGAACAGGCAGATGTGATTCTTGCAAAAGGCCAGGGTAATTTTGAAACCATGAACGACTGCGGCCTGAATGTCTACTATCTGTTTCTCTGCAAATGCGACCTGTTCCAGAGACGCTTCCACGCAAAAGCGCTTCAGGGAATGTTCCTGAACGAACGCAGAATACAGATGGAAATGGTGTAGCAAAATGACTGATCTTTCTGTTCTTTTCGTCAATCTGTCAACAAACCTCTGAAATATTTGTAGGATTCTTCTCTGGTACATTTTATAGCTTTTCGTTATACTAAGTACAGTTCGAAACAAGAGCAAAACTATATTTTACAAATATTACCTGGAGGGAAATTAAAATGGCAAGTTTATCATTAGAGCACATTAACAAAACCTATCCGAACGGCTTTGAGGCTGTTAAGGATTTTAACCTTGAAATTGAAGATAAAGAATTTATCATCTTTGTAGGACCATCCGGATGTGGAAAATCCACAACTCTTCGTATGATCGCAGGTCTTGAGGAGATTTCCGGCGGTACTCTTAAAATCGGCGACAAAGTTATGAATGATGTAGAGCCGAAGGATCGTGATATCGCAATGGTATTCCAGAACTACGCTCTGTATCCTCACATGACTGTTTATGATAATATGGCATTTGGTCTGAAGCTCCGCAAGGTTCCGAAGGATCAGATTGACAAACAGGTTCGTGAAGCTGCAAGAATCCTTGACCTTGAGAAACTTCTTGACCGTAAACCGAAAGCTCTTTCCGGTGGTCAGAGACAGCGTGTTGCCATGGGTCGTGCAATCGTTCGTAATCCTAAGGTATTCCTTATGGACGAGCCTCTTTCCAACCTGGATGCAAAGCTTCGTGTACAGATGCGTATTGAGATCTCCAAGATCCATCAGAGACTGGGCGCTACTATCATCTATGTAACACATGACCAGACAGAGGCTATGACTCTTGGTACCAGAATCGTTGTTATGAAAGATGGTGTTGTTCAGCAGGTAGATACACCTCAGAACCTGTATCAGAAACCAGGCAACCTGTTCGTAGCAGGATTCATGGGATCTCCGCAGATGAACTTCCTTGACGCTGAGATCAAAGAAAACGGTTCTGATCTGGTTGCTAAGATCGGCAATGACGAGGTTGTTATTCCGGCAGAAAAAGCAAAAGTTCTCAAAGATAAAGGCTATGTAGGCAAAACAGTTGTTATGGGTATCCGTCCTGAGGACGTTGCAGATTCCGCTAACGGTTCCATGTCCTCTATCGTTAAAGTATACGAGCTTCTCGGAGCAGAAGTATTCCTGTACTTCGATGTAAACGGAACTCAGATCACAGCTCGTGTTGATCCTCGTACAACAGCTAAAACCGGCGATCCGATCAGCTTCGACTTTGATATGGACAAAGCTCACTTCTTTGACAAAGAAACTGAACTTGTTATCACAAACTAATCCTGATATGATTTCACCCCCGGAAGATTTCCGGGGGTGTTTTTTAGGCTCCTTATCAAAAATCAAAATAAACTATTTGTCTGCAGCCTGTCAATATCAGCTTTATATTTGGGCTCTGTGTCAAGTTTGGGGGTAGGATTCTTAGAATCCTGCCCTATTACTGCATTTTGAGCCTTTATATTTCTGCCTGCTTTCCCGAAACTTCCGGTGTCTATCCTGTCAGATAAACAGCCAGGATTCATAAAAAACATTCGGGCGAAAGGTTTGCCATTGGTATTTCTGCCAACATAATAACAACCATTTTTCCATAAATCAGATCTCAGTTCCTGTCTCTGCTTTCTCCCATATCATCGCTTCATAGGGTCTCAGCTTCTGCTGGGAAGGCAGATTATTGTAGTTGTGAATCAAAAGCTTCACTCCATTGTCCCGGCTCTTAGCGGCGCCATCCTCGTCTGCAGGCACTCCCCACTCCTTTAACAGCGGACACTCCACCTCTTTATCTGTAAAATTGGCTGCCACCAGCAGTTTCCTGCCCTCATATTCCCGCACATAAGCAAAAATATTTTCGTCTTCCGGCAGCAGCAGGGTAAAATCGCCATCAACAAAAATGCTGTTTTCTTTGCGGAGATGAATCAGCTTTTTATAATAATGAAAAACAGAGTTCTCATCCTGAAGCTGGCTTCGGGCATTTATTTCTGTATAGTTGGGATTCACACCCAGCCATGGAGCTCCTGTTGTAAATCCTGCGTTTTCTGTATCATCCCACTGCATGGGAGTTCTGGCATTGTCACGGCCCTTTGCATAGATGGATTCCATAATATCCTTCTCTGCATAGCCCTTTTCCAGACGCTCCCTGTACATATTTCGGATCTCGATATCCTGATACTGTTCAATGGAATCAAAACGCACATTTGTCATACCCAGCTCCTCTCCCTGATACACATAGGGAGTTCCTTCCATTCCATGAAGAACAGTTGCCAGCATTTTTGCAGATTCCACTCTGTATTCTCTGTCATTGCCCCAGCGGGATACGATTCTCGGAAGGTCGTGATTATCCCAGAAAAGGCTGTTCCATCCGCAGCCGTGAAGCTCCTTCTGCCATTTTTCCAGGCATTTCTTCAGCTTCACAAAAGGCAGGGGACAGAAATCCCATTTTTCTTTTCCCGGTTCCTGATCCAGCATCATATGCTCAAACTGGAACACCATGGAAAACTCGCTTCCGTCCGGCTTACTGTAAAGCTTTGCCCTGTCAATATCTGCTCCCCAGGCCTCTCCAACTGTGATCAGATCTCCTTTCTGGAAGGTTTCTCTGCTTAATTCCTGAATAAACTCGTGAAGTCTCGGTCCGTTATTAGTAATCTTAAGATCCGGCTCCTTGGCAATCTGGTCGATCACGTCCAGACGGAAGCCGCCAACACCTTTGTCCATCCACCAGAGGATCATATCATAGATTTCTCTTCTGACCTTAGGATTTTCCCAGTTCAGATCCGGCTGCTTCACGGAAAACTGATGAAAATAATACTGCTTTAACTCAGGCACCCACTCCCAGGCCGGGCCGCCGAATACAGATCCCATATCATTTGGATAAACGCCCTCTTCACCATCGCGCCATACATAGTAATCATGATAAGGATTGTCCTTGCTTTTTTTTGCCTCAGTAAACCAACGGTGTTCATCAGAGGAATGATTCAGCACCAGATCCATAATAATACGGATATTTCTCTTTTTTGCCTCAGAGATCAGCTGCTCCATGTCATCAAGATTTCCGAACATGGGGTCAATATCCTGATAATCGGAAATATCATAACCGTTGTCATCCTGGGGAGATTTACACACCGGAGACAGCCAGATGGCGTCAATGCCAAGCTCCTGAAGATAGTCCAGTCTTTTTATAATTCCCTGGATGTCGCCGATCCCGTCTCCGTTACTGTCCTGAAAGCTTCGGGGATAAATCTGGTAAACCACAGAATTCTGCCACCATTTTTTATTGTTCATATCCATTTCCTCCTGTTAAATCCTTCGTATGAGAGTTCCGTTTTTTGCAAGGCTTCCATTCATATAGCCCCGGGCAAAAAGGATTTCTCCCTGTTCTTCCACTTTTATGGAATCCTCTGAACAGTTCAGCAGCACTTCAATTTTCTGATTCTGTTCATCCAGCTTAATATATTCCACGCAGCGCTTCTCCTGATAATTTCCCGGAAAATGAAAGTACAGGCTTTTAAAAGAAGGCTCCTGCTTTCTCAGGGAAATCAGCTTTTTCATTTCTGCTATACGCTGTCTGTTTTCCTCTGAATCCAGTTCCTGCCAGGGCATACAGCGTCTGCAGTCCGGATCGTGGCCGCCCTCCATTGCAATTTCTGTTCCATAGTAAATACAGGGGCTTCCCGGCATGGTAAACAACACTGCAAGCTGCTGATAAAACATATCCAGATCATGAAAACGGTTCATCAGTCTCTCCGTATCATGGGAATCCAGAAGATTAAAAAGTACATTGTTGCACTGCTGCATGTACATAGTATAACAGTGATTGACCATATATTCAAAGTCCTGTTTTGTCATTGCCTTATCAATAAAAAAGTCATGGATGCCGCTCATCAGAGGATAATTCATAACAGAATCATACTCGTCTCCCATAAGCCACTGGCTTGCGTCATGCCAGATCTCGCCAAGAAGATAAATATCCGGCTTCAGCCTTTTTACCCGCTCTCTCATTTTTTTGAGAAAGCTGTGGGAAATCTCATTTCCAACATCAAAGCGGATGCCGTCAATGTCATAGTCACGGATCCAGCTTTCACAGAGATTACAGAAATACTCCTGCACTTTTTCGTTATTGGTATTCAGCTTTGGCATTCCATCCGCAAAGGCAAAGGAATAAAATCGTCCATCCCTGGTATCTGCCTTTTTCTTAAGGTCACTCCAGTCATTGATCATAAACCAGTCTGCATATTCAGAAGCCCGTCCATTTTCCTGCACGTCCATCCAGGGAGCAAATTTTGGCCCGCAATGGTTAAATACTGCGTCCACCATCACACGGATGCCGTGATCGTGAGCTTCCTTTACCAGAAGAGAGAACTCCTTCTCATCTCCAAAGACCGGATCGATCTTTTCATAATCTGTTGTATCGTATTTGTGATTGGATTCTGCCTCCATAATGGGATTCAGATAAATTCCATTGATCCCCAGCTCTTTCAGATAATCCAGCTTCTGACGGATTCCGGAAAGATTTCCTCCATACCGTTCTCTGTTGGTAACCGGTCCGGTTCTCCAGGGAAGAATATCCTCTGTATTTTTCTCCGGTGTTCCATTGCAGAACCTGTCAGGAAAAATCTGGTACCATATAGTATTGTTCACCCAGTCCGGCGTCATGTTCAGATCTGCCGGATTCATCCAGGGAACAATAAAACACTGGAGCATTCTTCCATCCATATGAAGCTGCTCCTCTGTAAGAAAACCGTCCTCAAAATAATACCAGGTTTCCTTGTCTGTCTGAAGCTCAAAATAATATTTGCATCTTTTATATAGCGGCGCAAGGGTGGTCGTCCACCAGAGCTGATGCTTCAGCCGCTTTTTGTAGCAGATTTCTTCCCGTTTCCCTGTCCATTTTTCTTTTCCGCCCAGAATACCTGCATCAAACGGGTCTCCATAATGTATGAAGACCCGTTTGACATCATAACCGGTTTTTATGTTCACGATCAGCTGGTTTTCATTGTACGGATAGCTCATCTGCTCTGAAGTTTTATGATAAACCCCGGTAAATTCCATATGTTATTTCCTCGTATAATAAGCGTATGACCACCAGAAATGATGGTTGTACGCTTATTCTTTCTATAGATTTATAGATGATAAATGTCCTGCATATTTTTTAAGACCTGCTTCTATCCTGTCCCCGTCCGGCATCCTCCATTCCCAGTTTGGACTTCCCACAGTACCCGGAGTGTTCAGTCGTGCTTCTTTTCCCATTCCAAGAATATCAGAAAGAGGAACAATTGCGTACTCTGCTTTGCTTCTCCAGGTATATTCCAGAAGCCTGTCCTGTACAGAACCGTTTTTGATGCCCTGTTTTTTCAGGAAACGGCGGAGCTTTCTTCTGGCCGGAACACTAAGCTCCTGATACCATTCCCTCAGTGTACTGTTATCGTGGGTTCCGGTATAGATGATCATGTTTTCCTCATCCGGAAAGCTGTCTGCCGCATATTTACCTGAAATATCAAGGACAAATTCCAGAACCTTCATTCCCTTCAGATGATAATGTTCTTTTAAGGTAAGAACCTCCGGCCGGAGATCTCCCAGATCCTCTGCGATCAGTTCCACATCCGGAAGCTTTTCGGTAAGCATGTCCAGAACTTCGTAACCGGGAGCCTCGATCCATTCCCCTTCAATGGCTGTGGGACAGGTTGCCGGAATTTTCCAAAAGGTGTCAAAAGCCCGGAAATGATCAATACGGATCATATCAAACAATCTGCTGCTGTACCCGATCCGGTCAAGCCAGAACTGATAATCATTTTTTTTGAGATAATCCCAGTCATAAATGGGATTTCCCCATCTCTGTCCTGTGGCACTGAAATAGTCAGGCGGAACTCCTGCAATAAAGATGGGACGGCCGTCTGTATCCAGAAGGAAGTTGTCCTTACCTGCCCACACATCCACAGAGTCCACTCCCACATAAAAGGGCACGTCTCCCATAATCCGGACCCCAGCGTCATTGGCAGCTTTTTTTACTGCCATCCACTGACAGTAAAAAACATACTGAAGGAACATCTGGTAGTAAACCTCTTCCTTTATATGATCCGGAACCTCTGCCCCTGTTTCCGGCCAGCTCTTATCCTCATCTTTCCACTCATTCCAGCAGCGGTTTCCGTTTTCCTTTTTTAAGGCGCGGAACATTCCGTAGTTTTTTACCCAGGGCTGCTCCACAAACCCCTGATAATCCTCTGTTTCCTGAAAATTGCTGCAGGCTTCCCGGAGATAAGGCTCCTTCCATTCTCTCACCGCCTGATAGTCCACCTTTGCCGCATTTTTGCGAAAAGCCTCAGGCAAAACTTTCAGAAGTCCCTGCTTATACAGCTCTTCCAGACTGATGTAGATTTCATCTCCCGCACAGGAGGAATAAGGCTGATACGGAGAGTTTCCATAGCCTGCAGGATTCAGGGGAAGTATCTGCCATATCTTTACTCCTGAATGTTTCAGATTTTTAATAAACCGAAAGGTGTCAGCTCCCAGCTCTCCCACTCCTGTACTGGAGGGAAGAGCTGACACCGGCATCAAAATTCCTGATTCTTTCATAATATACCTCTTTATGACAGCTTCCAGATATCACGATTGTACTCGGCAATGGTACGGTCCGCAGAAAAGTATCCGGCCTTTGCAATGTTTACCAGAGCTTTTCTTGACCATGCTGCCTCGTCCTCATAATCTGCCAGCATTTTTTCTTTTGTTTCAATATATTCTTTTACATCCAGAAGAGCCATAAACCAGTCTTTGGAGCGGATTTCTTTATACAGTCTTTCCAGATTTTCCATATCTCCGATAGCTTCCAGCTCTTCTCCCTTAATAAACTCAACCAGCTCACGGATCATTTCATCTTCCTGATACAGAGTCTCCGCGCTGTAGGTTTCCTCTTCGTAAAGATGGATCACATCCTCAGAACGTTTTCCGAAAATATAAATATTCTCGTCTCCGACAAGCTGATGGATCTCCACATTTGCCCCATCCTCTGTTCCCAGAGTCACTGCGCCGTTCAGCATAAACTTCATATTTCCGGTTCCTGAGGCCTCCTTGGAAGCAAGAGAGATCTGCTCGGAAATATCGCAGGCAGGGATCAGCTTTTCTGCCTTGGTTACATTGTAGTTTTCCACCATAACGATCTTCATGTATTTATTTACATCAGGATCCTTTTCGATCAGCTCCTGCAGGCACAGGATTAGATGAATGATATCCTTGGCAATGGTATACGCCGGAGCTGCCTTTGCCCCGAAGATCATTGTCAGCGGACGTTTCGGAAGATTTCCTTTTTTGATCTCCTTATATTTATAAATTGCATAAAGTGCGTTCATCTGCTGTCTCTTATACTCATGGAGACGCTTGATCTGGATATCAAAAATCGCGTTTGGGTCGATCTCCACATTCTGAGTCATTTTCAGATAATCTCTCAGCTCTTCCTTGGAATGCATTTTGATCTGACAGAGTTTTTTCAGTACAGTCTCATCATCTTTATAGTCCAGAAGCTTTTCAAGCTTTGTGGCATCCTCAAGATATTCCTCGCCGATCAGCTCTTCCAGATAAGCCGCCAGATCATGATTACAGTGCTTCAGCCATCTGCGGAAGGTGATTCCGTTTGTTTTATTGTTGAATTTTTCCGGATAAATATCGTAGAATGGTTTCAGCTCAGATTCCTTCAGGATCTCTGTATGAAGGGCAGCCACACCGTTTACCGCATATCCGTAATGAATATCAATATGCGCCATATGCACACGGTCATCCTTATCTATAATAGCAACACGCTCATCACTGTAATCTTTTTTTACACGGGCATCCAGTTCACGGATCACAGGCATAAGATGAGGAACCACCTTTTCAAGATATGCAACCGGCCATTTTTCCAGAGCCTCTGCAAGAATGGTATGATTGGTATAAGCGCAGGTCTTTCTCACAACATCAATGGCAGTATCCATGTTAAAGCCTTTTTCCATAAGAAGACGGATCAGCTCCGGGATCACCATGGTGGGGTGAGTATCGTTGATCTGAATTGCCACGTGGTCGTAGAGTCTGTAGAGATCGTAACCGTTGTCCTCTGCTTCTTTCAGGATCAGCTGCGCGGCATTGCTGACCATAAAATACTGCTGGTAAATACGAAGAAGCTGGCCTGCCTCATCACTGTCATCCGGATAAAGGAACAGGGTCAGGTTCTTTTTGATATCGTTTTTGTCAAAGCTGATACCGTCGCCGATGATACTTTCATCCACAGTGTCTGTGTCAAAAAGATGCAGGCGGTTGCAGTTGTTTTTATATCCCGGAATTTCAATGTCATACATGACAGAGGTCAGGGTAAAATCCTTAAAAGGAACCTGGAAAGTTGTTTCTGTTCTTGTAAGCCAGGAATCCTCTGTAATCCATGGATTCTTTTCTTCCTTCTGCTTATGGTCCACAAAAGTCTGACGAAACAGACCGTCATGATAATTTAATCCCACACCGTCTCCGTTCAATCCCAGAGTTGCTATAGAATCCAGGAAACACGCTGCCAGACGTCCAAGGCCGCCGTTTCCAAGAGAAGGCTCCTGTTCAATCTCTTCAATATCCGTAAGGTGATGACCGTTCTTTTCCAGAACCTCTCTTGTTTCCTCAAACAGCCCAAGGTTAATCAGATTATTGGAAAGAAGCTTGCCAATCAGAAATTCTGCTGAAATATAGTACAGCTTTTTCTTTCCTTCGTTCCGCTTCATATGTTTCATTTTATCTTTTGTGATCAGAAGAAGCGCTGTATAAATCTCCTGACTGGAGGCTTCCCTGATGGTTTTGTGATATCTTTCCTGTAATACCTGCTCTAATAATTTCTCCATAACTGTCTCCTCTTTTCTATTCATTCTATGTTCAGAGTTTTTCCAGTGCTTCATATACTCTCAGGATCTCTCCCACGCTCCATGCTTGGGCAAAGCATCCCTTTGACCTTGTAGGATTTTCGCCGTCATAGATTTCCGGAAGCTGTCCGATACAGCCCTCTCTCATGGCTGCTTCCATAACCTCAAGCTGCTCTCTCACGATTTTTTTTGCTTCCGGGCTGTACTGATTCACCTTCAGATATGCAAGATAATAAGCTCCCAGAGGGAACGTCCATACCGTTCCCTGATGATAAGCCATATCCCTGTCTTCCATTTTCCCCTGATAAAGTCCATGAAATTCCTGATCTTCCTGTTCCAGGGTACGAATTCCATATGGAGTGTAAAGCTTTTCAAAAACAGTTTCCACTACCTGCTGTTCTTTTTCCGGGTCCAGCATGGTAAAGGTCAGGGATACTGCCCAGATCTGATTGCACCGTATCTGAGCATCTGCCTTTGTTCCGGAAACAAGATCTTTTAAACATTTTTTGTCATCCATCCAGAACTTATCCACAAAAGAAGCTTTTACTTTCTCTTTTAGCTGTGTATAAACTGCCTTTTTATCTGCTGTCTCTGCAAGCTCATCCATAATACACAACGCGTTATACCAGTAAGCATTGATTTCCACAGGCTTGCCGTGACGGGGCGTGGGAAGAATATCTCCTACCCGCACGTCCATCCAGGTTACCTGCCACAGCCCTTCCCCTGACTGGATCAGACCATCCTCATCCATATGGATTCCATAGTCGGTTCCCTCCCGGTAAGCCTTTATGATCCGCTCCATCACCGGATACATTTCCTGCACAAAAGCTCTGCCCCCGGCAGCCTGATAATAAAGATACACACAGTTGATAAACAAAAGCGCCGCATCCACCGTATTATAAAGGGGGTCGTTTCCGCCCTCCGGAAAAAGATTCGGCATCAGCCCTCTCCGTTCATGAACTGCAAAGGTTCTGAGAATCTCCTTGGCTGTTTCATACTGTCCTGTGGAAATGCACACGCCCGGAAGAGCAATCATGGTATCTCTTCCCCAGTCCTCAAAAAACGGATAACCTGCAAGAATGGTTCTTCCGTTGGTAGATTCCCTTCTGGAAACAAACTGGCTGGCGCTTTTTACCAGCTCTTTTGCCATTTCCTTATGAAGTCCCGCCTTTGCTTCCAGAGCTTTGCGGTAAGTCTGCATTTCCAGAATGATAACGTCTGCATCCTGATCTGCATTTTCCATGGAGTATACAAGCTTCAGGATTTTTTCCTCTCCCGGCTGAACGCTTTCTGTGATTATGTGTCCGGACTTTGCAAGACCGGTCTCCCTTCGTCCGTCACAGGCGTCATAGCTGTAAAAATATGTTTCCTGTATTTCTTCTATATTATCCAGTGTTCCATTTGTCTGGAAATAGAGAGTCATTCCATTGGAAATCACTGCATTTTTCGTATACTGAAACTTTTGCTCTGGTTCCGGCTCACTGCCCTTTGGGGTAAACTGATAAAAGGGCATCACTTTCAGTTCCGCTGTTTTTCCACTGCGGTTTCTGATACTGTAGCGGACTGCCACTGTGTTTTCCCCCTGCTTCATGGCAATTTCCCTGCGGATCTCCACTCCATGAACAAGGAATCTCCATATGGGCATATCGTCAAATACAAAAGAGGAAAGATAAGGACAGCCCTCTTCTTTTTGTCCGTCTGCAAACTCCTGGGAAGAGAGAACAATCTCCTCTTTACCAAAACACAGACTTTCCTTCAGACGATGCACCATATTGTATCTGTGGTTGGGAGCCTGCACACATGCCATCAGAAGGGCGTGATCGTTTCTTGATACAGAACCTGTCATGGTCAGAGAAGAAAATCCACCCAGGCCATTGGTAAGAAGATAACAGTTTTCCTGTCCTCTTTCCAGATTTTTCAGCTCCTGTTTTCCGTAAATCCACTTCATATCCTTACCTCTGTCCCAGGATCAGCGCGCTTACCGGCGCAGCCTCTGCCTTTTGTGTATTTTTTGGTTCCTTCCAGAGAAAACTGTTTTCTCCATTCAGAAGAATTTCCCAGTTTCCTTCCGGAAGCTCTCTTGTTACTGTTTTTTCTGTTCTGTTATAAATGATCAGAAGCTTTTTCCAGGGGGATGTCTTTGCTTCGTCCCGGTTATCCACCAGAAATCCAACTGCGCCGTCTTCTTTCCACTGCCCGGAAATCCTTTTCCGCGCCTCCTCTGATTTGTCACAGAGGCCGGGGAGCTGTTTCCGAAGAGCGATCAGTCCCTGATAGTACTGTCTTAACTCCTGATATTCATAAGCCCGTTCCCAGTCTAGTCTGTTCAGCTCTATGGGCGCGTTGTAGGTATTCTCATATCCGTCCTTTGTTCTGGCAAATTCCTCGCCGGAAAGAAAAAAAAGATTTCCCTGACAGGTCATATAAATTGCTGCTGCCAGCCGGTTCACTTTTTCCCGCTGTTTTTCATCGGAAATGGTTTTTTCAAGCTTATCCCAAAGCGTCCAGTTGTCGTGAGCGGACACATAGGTAATGATCTGGCTTGGGGTCTTTACACTGTCTTTTCCCCACCAGGCAGTTACACTGTTCAGGATTTTATCCTCCATGCCCTCTGCCCCGTTGACAAAGCCCGGTGTTTCCGCCTCAAACACATGCCCCTTAATGGCGTCTCTTGTATCATCGCAGAACATACCTACATTTTTGTCAAGAAGCTGTATATTGCTTTTCAGAGCCGGAGCCGCGCCGTCCTCCATGGCTGTCACATCAGCCGCCCATGGTTCGCCGTAGATCAGGATTTCTCCCTCTCCGTAAACAGTATCGAGTTCTCTTCGGATGCGGTTCATAAGCTCCACGTCAAGAAGTCCCATAAGGTCGAAGCGGAATCCGTCAATATGATATTCCCTTACCCAGTAAAGCACCGAATCCAGAATATATCTGGCGCACATAGGACGCTCGCTTGCCACATCGTTTCCACAGGCAGAGCCATTGGAAATCTCTCCGTTTTTGTCTGTGCGGAAATAATACCAGGGCACTGTACGATTCAGGTTATTATCCAGTGAATACATATGATTGTAAACCACATCCATAATCACACGAAAACCATTTCTGTGAAGGGCCTGGATCATTTCCTTAAATTCCCGGATACGCACTTCCCCATGTTCCGGATCTGTGGAATAGGACCCCTCCGGCACATTGTAATTCACCGGATCATAGCCCCAGTTAAAGTCTGTTTCACTTTTTTCATCTACAGAGCCGTAATCATATGCAGGCATGATCTGCACATGAGTAACTCCAAGCTCTTTCAGATAATCAAGTCCGGTAGGATGCACACCGTTCCCGTGAAGTGTGGTATGCTCTTCTGTAAAGGCTCTGTATTTTCCACGGTTTTCCTTTTTAAAGCCACCGGAAGCATCCCAGGAAAACTCCTTTACATGAAGCTCATAGATCACATTTTCAGGGGACGGCTCCGGTCGTTTATCCTCATCCCAGACCTGTGGATCTGTTTTTTTCAGGTTACATACCATGCTGCGGTTCCCGTTTACCCCACATGCCCTTGCATAAGGATCCCCGGTAACTGTTTTTTCGCCGTCAAATGTGAGTTCATAATCATAGTAAACTCCGTGGAGGCTTTCCCCGGTGCGGTATGCCCAGACACCTTTTTCTTCTTTTTCCATGGAAACGACCTGATGACAGGAAGCTTTTTCCCCGTCTTTATAAAAACGAAGCTTCACGTTCTCCGCCAGAGGGCTCCACAGAAGGAAGGAGGTCCCTTCCTCTGTGCAGACAGCCCCCAGGTCACTGCCCTCATACAAATATTTTTTCTGAAATTCTGAAGAATGATATAGTCTCTTTAATTCCTGTCTCGTCCTCATAATTCTCCTTTTTCATTAACCCTTAACTGCGCCGGATACTCCATCTACATAATATTTCTGCATACACAGGAAAAGAATCGCAATCGGTATGGAAATCAGAACAGCCCCTGCCGCAAAGCTTGTATACCAGCTGTCAATATATTCTTTTTCCAGCATCTTCCAGAGACCAATGGCAATGGTATACTGGTCTGAGTTTGCACGGCAGATAACTTTTGCAAAGATGAAGTCCAGCCATGGAGCCATAAACGCTGTAAGTACTGTATAAACAATGATCGGCTTACTTAACGGCAAAGTTACTTTTGTAAATACCTGCCATTTGGTACAGCCGTCCAGAATAGCAGCCTCATCCACTGCATAGGGAATGGTATCAAAAAATCCCTTGGCGATCTGGAAGCCCAGTCCTGCGCCGCCTGAATAACAGAGGATCAACGCTACCCTGATAAGATTTCCTTCTGTCAGTCCTGCAGCCTTTAAGATAAAGTACACAGCCACCATGGACATAAATCCCGGAAAAAGTCCCAGTATCATTGCCATATTCATGTATGGCTTTCTCAGCTTAAATTTCAGTCTTGACAGACAGTAGGAAACTGCCAGTGTATAAAAGGTTGCGATCAGGCAGGAAAAAAATGCAATAATCAGGGTATTCATGAACATCCTGGGGAAGTTCAGAATCGATGTATCGGTAAACAGTTTAATATAGTTATCCAGTGTATAAGACCGGGGCAGAAACGTAGAAACATAAGAGCCCTTTTCTGCACGGAAGCTTGTGAGCACAACCCAGACAATAGGGAATACCCAGATAAAGGCCAGAATTGCCAGACTTACATGTACAATGGTATTGTTTACAAAACGCTTTGTTTTTGCTGACTTATATTTTGCTGCTGCCATCTTTAAATTCCTCCTTCTTTATAGGACTTGCTGTTGCGGTAAGTAAGAAGCGCTCCCACCGCCAGAATAATAAAGGTCAGAATTCCGATCACTGCTCCGATATTATAGTACTGTTTATCAATGGTAAGCTTATAGAGCCAGGTAACAAGCAGGTCTGTTTTTCCGGCTGTGGACGCCAGATCCGTAACCGGATCTCCTCCAGAAAGAAGATAAATAATATTAAAATTATTTACGTTTCCGGTAAAGGTCACGATCAGATACGGAGTTGTCACATACAGCATATACGGAAGTGTGATCCTGAAAAATCTCTGTATCGCATTGGCTCCGTCCACCTTTGCCGCTTCATAAAGCTCCTCCGGAATATTCTGCAGAACACCGGTAAGCTGGAGCAGTGTATAGGGAACACCAACCCAGATATTAATAACAATTACAGTCACTCTCGCCCATGTTGGATCTGTAAAGAACGGAAGGCTTGCGTCTGCCCCGATCCATCCCAGATTTCTTAAAAGTACGTTTACCGCGCCGTTTGGCTGAAGCATGGTTCTCATAATAAGAAGAGAGACAAACATGGGAACCGCACAGGAAAGTACGAAGCAAAATCTCCAGAATCCCTTGGCTTTTGTATCCTTACGGTTGATCACCATAGCAAGGATCATACCGAAAATGTAGTTACTAAAGGTTGCAAAGAACGCCCACACCAGGGTCCATCCAAGAACTGACCAAAAGGTGCTTCCCAGAATACTGTTGGAATCAAACAGCGCCTTAAAGTTTTCCAGTCCTACCCAGTCAAAAAGCATCAGGTGATTTCCGATCTTACTGTAATTGGTAAACGCCATACAGATCATAAAGATCAGCGGCAGGATCGTAAAAATATAAATAGCTGCCACAGGCGGAGTCATCAGAAGTCTGTGAGGATTCTCATGAAGCAGAGATTTCAGATCTTCTGCAAAAGTATTCACATGCTGTCCGTTTTTGTCCAGACATTCTGCTTTGTAAGCGCTTTTAAGAGTACCTCTCCAAACCCAGATCATAAGCAGTGTCAGAAAGACCGTTGCCACTCCGTAGAGCAGGATCAGTACTGACTGATCGCCCTGTGTGTACACATAAACCTGATTTGCCTCATCCCAGACCTCTTTCTGGGGAACACTTCCCAGAGAGCCCAGCATACTCAGGAATCCGATGCCGTTCACCAGCATAAATACAAGATACGCAGCTTCTATTGCCAGATATAAAAGACCTTTGATCTTTTGTTTGTGCACAAAGTTTCCAAATCCCATCAGTACCATGGAAAGTTTTGTCTCAATCCCGCCTTTTTTAATGGCGTTCATACAGGTATATGGTGTGGAAAATTCGTCTTTTGTTTTCTTTAATTTCAACATTTTCCTGTCCCCTTCTTTTAAATACCGTCGCTGTTCATCGCCTCATTCATATCCTCTGTCTGCTGCAGAGAATTTTCATGGGTCACGCTTCCGTTCCGGATACCTTTTCCCATATTTTCCACCGGAACCCAGCAGTTGTTCATCTTAGCCACAAAAGGCTGAAGAATGGAAGTCCGGTTAAAGGTGTCGTTCTGCGCAGAAACAAGCGAATCTGCAGCAATGTCTTCTTCTTCAAGAAGCTCTGTGTTACAGGGGATCACATTTCTCAGTTCGTAATGTGTTCTCTGTGCATCTGCAGAGCCCAGATAAACGGCAAGCTCTACTGCCGCTACCATATTTTTACTGTAAGGGTTCACGCCAATCGCCTTGGATCCGGCATAAGCTGTCATCTGTTTTTTCTGACCATTCAAGGTATAAGTCGGAAGAGCCGCGGCGCCCATATTTTCGCCAAGGGCTTCCTTTACGGCATTGGCGTCCCAGGAACCGGAGAAGATAGCGTTGATGCTTCCGTCACGAAGTCCTGCAAGACCGGAACCGTCTGCATCAATTTCAAAATTCGGATTTGCAGCCAGATCGATCAGATAGTCCGTTACCTCTGCCGCTTTTTCTCCGCCAAAATCCACCCCCTGGGATTCATCTGTTCCATCTCCGAAGAGAGTACAGCCGTTTCCAATGTAGAAAGACGGAAGATACCAGGAATTGGTAAATGGAAGAGAAACCGTTCCCTTCTCCAGCATGGTATCCAGATTTTTAATATCCTCCTCAGAGAAAACACTCTTATCATAATACATAAACCAGGTATTTGTGGTAAACGGAACACCGTAAAGATCTCCATCCTTTACCAGAGATTCCAGAACCTCCGGAGAGTTGGTTGTTTCGATCTCTTCTCTGTACTTTCCACCAAATTTCGCCAGTGCATTGGCGTCTGTCATAATTGTCAGTGTATCGTTGGCATACATAAATACATCTGCGCTTGCCACCGGATCCTGTGCCACCTGATTTGCCGCTGTTGCCTCGTCAGCAATTCCATACACAAACGTGATGTCCCATTCCGGATGAAGCTCCGCAAAGTCCTCACAGCTGTTCTGGAGCCACTGGCCGCTGTCTTTGGACTGATCCTCAGAAGGAGACCATACCATAAGACGTACCTTTTCCTTTGCTCCGGTCTTTTCTCCTGAAGCTCCTCCACAGCCTGCAAGACTGACTGCAGCAAGAACTCCGACCATCAGAAGCACTGTTCTTCTCTTTCCCATTTTTCTTTTCTCCTTGTGTTTCGTTATGTTTCGTTACTTGTAATATACAACACCCCGAAAAAAACGTCAATATATCAGATGCTTTTCTCTGTTTTTCACATTTTTATATTGTTATTTTTGTGCATTTTTTATAATTTCTCTGTTCGCTGATATACTTTTCGAAACAAGTAAGATCAAAAGAATTGCATTTTTCCTCATGTTTCGATATAATTAAAGTCAAAGAATCCAGACATTTGAACTGTTTTTAAGTACAATCCGCAGTTTCCGAATAAACAGGCAGGATTAAAAGCAAACTGTTTATACAGTCACTATTCTGCTTTTAAGGCTCTGTCTTTTCGGATTTACACGGCTGCTCTTTTATCTCAGATATGTCTGGCAAAAGGAAGGTACACATATGGCAACAATACAGGATATCGCTGACAAACTTGGCGTTTCCAAGGGAACTGTGTCCAAAGCAATCAACAATGCTCCCGATATAAGCGAAACTTTACGAAAAACAGTGCTTGATACTGCAGTAGAAATGGGATATACCAGACTGCGGCGGCAAAAAAATGATGCAAAACGTTTCTGCATCCTAATCGAAAATATGGAATATGAAGAACCTCATCAGTTCGGATATGATTTTGTGATCGGCTTCCGGCAGATGGCAGAACCTGCAGGATATGTAGTAAATGTGGTTCCTGTAACAGCAAAGCTTCAGAAAAAAACTCCCTATGATGTTTTTATGCTCCAGAATGATTATGCTGGCGCCTTTGTCCTGGGGTTTTCTCTGAACGATCCCTGGATGGAGGATTTTAAAACAAGCCACACTCCAACTGTTCTTTATGACAACTATATTCCCGCCAATCCCTTTATCGCTTCTATCGGAATTGACAATAATGAAGGAATGGCTCTTGCTGTATCTCACTTAAAAAAACTTGGGCACCGAAAGATCGGATATTTAAGCAGCGCACTTGGTGCTTATATTATGCAGGTGCGCCACAAGGCGTTTTTCCATGCGCTGAAACAGAACGGGCTGAAGGCTGATCCCGATTACGCAGGCGCTTCTTACTATGTAACCCAGTGTATTGAAAAGCATCTGCCCCGACTTCTGAATATGGGAATGACTGCCATTATCTGCAGCCACGACCAGATTGCCAACGCCGCTATGGTTCAGTGTCAGCAGCTGGGATACCGGGTCCCGGGAGATATCAGTATTATCGGTTTTGACGATCTGCCTCTGTGCGCCTATACTTCTCCGCCTCTGACTACCATCCGCCAGGACCGGATCGAGCTTGGCAAATGTGGTTTTTATGCCATAGACAGTATTATGAACAAAGTTTCTATCGGAACCATTTATCTTCACGCTCAGCTGATTGAACGAAATTCCACCGGACCAGCGCCTCATAGCCCGGCAGAGGATGAATCTTCCGGATTTTCAAGATAATCCACAGCTTTGGTTACTGTTCACTCTGTTTACAGTAACCTGCTTTGTCACTGAATCCTGTGCAAAGCATTTTATATTACAGGAAATTTCAGCTATGATACAGGCTGCAATATTCTTTACCAGAAAGTCCGGTACAGAATTTACTACTTTCCCGGCAGATAAAATACAGGAGCCGGCTTTGTTTCATTTATAACTACAGTAGAAAGAGGGATGATCTCATGTCAATACAGCGAACCTTACAGAAATATATGGATGACTGGAAAACCATCAGCAATCTTGATTTTTGTCTTATCAATGATGAAAACGAAGTTTTTGTAACTACCTGCTCCCGTTCACTTCCTTCAGAAAAAAAGCTCAGTGAATTCAGGGAAAGCAATGCTCTTATCATGGCAAACACCAGCCGCTGTCTTTATAAAGTCCTGTATAAAGAAGAGCTGGCCTATATCCTTATTGTGTGGGGAAGCGGAGACAGTGTTCCCACCATTGGAGAACTGGCTGTCTGCCAGGTACAGAGTCTTCTGGAAGCCTATGCAGAAAAAAATGACAAAAACACTTTTATGCAAAAACTTCTTCTGGGAAATTATCAGGACGTAGAAGCCTTTAACCGCGCCAAAAAGCTCCATATCTCTTCCACTGCCAGACGGGCAGTTTTTCTGGTGGAAACCCGCCAGGCCAGAGACGAACACGCTCTTGCCACTATCCGGAATATCTTTTCCGCCCGTACAAAAGATTTTATTACCTCTGTAGACGATTCCGGAATCATTGTAATCCGGGAGCTTTCCTCTACAGAATCAGACGAGGATATGGAAGATATTGCTTTTATGCTGGTAGACATGCTTGGAACTGAAGCCATGACCCAGGCCTGGGTTTCCTACAGCAACACAGCCGATGATCTCCTCCAGCTTTCCAATGCCTACAAAGAAGCAAAAACAGCTATGGAAATCGGAAAGATCTTTTACTCAGAAAAAAATGTTTTCAGCTATCGCAAGCTTGGAATTGGCAGGCTGATCTATCAGCTCCCGGTTTCTGTGTGCGAAATGTTTATCCAGGAGGTATTTGGCAGTGAATCTCTGGATTCCCTGGACAGTGAAACCCTTGCCATCATCCGTACCTTCTTTGAGAACAACCTGAATCTTTCCGAAACCTCCAGACAGCTTTATGTCCACCGGAACACTCTTGTGTACCGCTTTGAGAAAATCCAGAAAAAGTTCGGGCTGGATCTCCGTACCTTTGAGGATGCCCTGACCTTTAAGCTGGCCATGCTGGTAAGCGGGTATGTAACTTATCATAAAAACGGCCGGAGCTGATGCTCCGGCCTGAATTCTTTGTTGTGCTTCTCACAGTCACTATTTATTATTTTGTTCTTCCAAAAGCTTCTTCAAACGTTGAATCTCCTCCTCTGCCGCCTCCACCTTGCGACGTGCAAGCTCTGTGTTTTTTCGTTCCATGGCAATGCCCTGTTGGATTCCCTTTTCCAGCCCCTGTTCAATTCCCCGCTGAATCAGCTTATCTGATTCCAGTTCCAATACCTTTCCGCCCATTACATCACCAAATCCTTTCTTTACTTTTTCTTTGTCTCTGAACACATAATCTGCAATCCGGATGATCAGCTCAACCATATCCCGGTATGCTTTTTCATTTCCTTTCTCAAGAAAATTTTTCTCCAGATACTTCTCGATTTTTGCATACTCATCTAAAAGTTCCTTCCATTTTTCGCTGTCCGTGTCCAGTTCCTTTTCCTGTTCGTATTTTATTACATGGTACGGCAGCAAAAACAGCAAATGCTTCTGCAGCATATCATCACAGGTAAACCTCTGCACCTGTACAACAGGAACCGTGTATTCCACTGTATTACCATTTGGCATCACAATCTCTACAGATATCGTATCCCTCTTTTTTATGCCCCGCAAATACAATACGCAGGACTGCGGAAAATACATCCGATATCTGCCATTTTCCTTCTGTACCTGTTCCAGACTGATTGCAAAATCATATTCAATCATTCGGATCACCATAGTAGAATCGTCTGTACTCTGACATTCTATATGGTAAATCCGATTTGCAATCAGCAAATGGGAATCTGTGATTATCCTGCCGTTTTGTGTCTGATGTTCATTTCTCTTTTGTATGATTTTAACATCCTCCGGATAGGAAGTGCCAAAAACTTCATTGATCAGCGGCACTGCCAGCTGCGGCATCTTTTCCAACATAGTCCGGAACACATCATCAAAAATAGTACTGCTTTCCATAAGACATTCCTTTCTTTATGTAACTTATATTATCAGCTTTCGGGTTTTGTCTTATGTATTTTAAGAAATGTTATCAGCCTGTATATTTTATTCCGGAAACTCCCGGAATCCTTATCTTCTGTGGAAATGGTGCTGGTCTTTGTTTTCCCTCCTTATCATGTTAAATGATTAATAATTATAATCTATAAATGAGCAAACTTGAAGAAGTACACAAAATTATCGTTGCTTTGTGAAATGCACATATAAAGTTTAAATTTTTTATTTCTTCATATTGCGGATCCATTATGCAAAATTATATATTTGCTCATTTATCGCCACAATTTTATTATAAATCAATCCCCTGTACTTATAAAGAAAAACATCATAAAAACACTTTTCTATTTCAGCAGCATTAAATGCTCTGGCGGAAGATACAGATACCTGGGCAGATTTTTTTCTGCCGGCTCGTCAAAACTGCCCTTAGGGCGCATCCACCAGAGAACTGCATCTTCTTCCATCTCCGGGCTTTTTACCAGATACTGATGTTCAAAGGTCGTTTCCACATAGTCCGCTACCTGAAACAAAATACAGTTTTCTGTTTTGTGATCCGTTCCCTGCATCCAATGTCCACGGATTGCCACATGAGTGATATCGGAGTCTATTTTTTTCTCTGTACGAAGAGCAACGCCCCAGTCCAGAGCAAACAGTTCATAATCTCCCAGACGTTCGATCCTGGAATGATTTTTGCACCCGGTAAGTCTTGCTGCTTCCAGAAGCTCCGGCTGCTCAAAAAGCTTCCGGGTATCTCCAAATATCAGAGTTTTTCCCTCTTTTAAAAGCATCAGGTTCCTGCAGAATCGAAAAGCTTCATCTCTGCTGTGAGTGACCATAATCATATCTCCCGTATATTCCTTCAGGAAATCCTGCATGTCTTTTTGAAGAACGTCTTTTAAAAATCCATCCAGAGCAGAAAAAGGCTCGTCCAGAAGAATGACCTCAGGCTCCCCTATCATCATTCTGGCCAGGGCAACTCTCTGCTGCTGCCCTCCGGATAACTGAGAAGGATACCGATTTTCCAACCCCTCCAGATGATAGCGACAGATAAAATCCTGTACTTTTTCGTCTCGAAGTTTTTTTTCGCCCCGAAATCCACAACGAATGTTGTCACGAACTGTCATTGTCGGAAAAAGCGCATAATTCTGGAAAAGATATCCTACCTGGCGTTCCTGTGGTTTCAGATTGATTTTTTCTTCTGAATCAAAAACCGTTTTTCCATGAATCACAATCTTTCCTCTGTCCGGTTTCTCAATACCTGCAATGCAGCGCAGAGTCATACTTTTACCGCTTCCTGAGGCTCCCAGAATTCCTGTAGATAAATCTGTAGTTTCAAATTGTACTTTCAGAGTAAAGCCTCTGAAGCTTTTTTCTATATTTACACTTATGGACATATTTTCCTTCCGTCTCACTTTCCCCTGACAGTTGTTTTTATAAACCTTGAATATGTTTTCTTATATATTCAGGTATTGATTCTTGTTTTTCTTCCTTCGTACCGTAAACAGCCACAAAAAACATAAAGAACTCTTCTCTGTTTGTATATAATACACATAGAAAGCCCGACATTTCTTTTATATCCTCATATTACCGCTTCCATTATGCATCATTCAGTATTTTCTCACTGATGGTTTTGTATTCATATACAAACCATTTACTTTTTATATCCACCGTCTGCTTTTCATTCCTCTTCCTGACACAATATTGATCAATGACACAATAAAAAAAGAAATAAGCACAATAATCACAACCCAGAATCCTGCTACATCATAATTTCCCGCCGCAGTCTCCGCCGCAATTGCAACAGAAACGGTTCTTGTTTTTCCCAGAATATTTCCTGCAAGCATGGAGGTTGCGCCGTATTCCCCGATTGCTCTGGCAAACGCAAGAACTGTACCGGATACAATGCCCGGAGCAGCTGCCGGAATAATAACTTTCCAGAATATTTTCCGATCGCTCATTCCAAGGGTCTGTCCTGCATAGATCAGGTTTACGTCTACCTGCTCAAAAGCTGCTCGGGCATTACGGTACATCAGAGGAAACGCTATTACAGCAGCCGCTACAATGCACCCTTTCCATGTCTGCACGATCTTAAAATCAAAATTCTCCAGGAGAAACTTTCCAAAAGGTCTCCGCAGGCTGAAAATAATCAGCAGAAAAAAACCTGCAACTGTAGGAGGCAGCACAAGAGGCATTGTCAGAATACCATCAAATACTGCTCTGGTCACAGGCTTCATTTTCATTATTTTTCTGGCGCACCAGATTCCCAGAAAGAACGCGATGGTAGTAGCCACCGCGCCTGTTTTCAAGGAAATCCATAAAGGAGACCAGTTAATCTCCTGTATAAACTCACTCATCATTCATTCTCCAATGTACAGAGCTTTGGCAAATTCTTATTTCTATGTCACTCTGCTGTTTTCTCCTGCTCAGTGGAAGCTTCCCCGGTTTCTTCTGCTTCTGAGTCAGTTTTCTGATCTGCCTGTGTATCTTCCGCTTCCTCTGTGTCGTTCTCTTCCACTTCAGCAGTATAAGGACTGAATCCATGCTCTTCAAAAACTTTCAGTGCGTTTTCTGTCTGAAGATACTCAAAAAATGTCTTTGCTGCCACTTTTTCCTCTGGTAAAGCCTCTTCATCCTCTATCATGCCTACCGGGTAAAGAACCGGTGTTTCAAGCATGTCTGATGAAGCCTCTGCAATGATTTCTACCTGATCTGCCACGGAAGCTGCATCTGTTGCATATACAACCCCTACCTCGTTGCTTCCCTGGGTCACTGCTGCCAGAACCTCTGTTACATTTTTTCCCTCGTTGATTTCCATTGCCTCTACCTGATCCATAATATCAAGGTTGGTAAAAATCTCTCTGGCATACTGTCCTACAGGAACATCCTCCCCTGCCAGGGCAAGATTCTCAGCCTCTGTGATATTCTCAAATCCTGTAACCCTGGTTTCTGTATCTTTTGTCTTAATCAGAACAACCTTATTTTCCAGAAGATTCACTACAGACTCTTCCTTTGCCAGTTTCTCCTCTACAAGGGCATCCATCTGCTTGGTTGCTGCTGAAAAAAAGATATCACATCTGGATCCTTCCTCAATCTGTGTCTGGAGAGTTCCTGAACTGTCCGCATTGTAAAAAATCTCCACATTCGGATACTTCTGATTAAAGTCCTTTTGTATATCCTCCATTGCATTGGCAAGACTGGCTGCAATAAATACATAGACCTCTCCGCTGGGTTCCGCCGCCTGTACATTTCCTGCTGTTAATCCGACTGCCATCATTCCTGCAAACGCAATAGCTGCCAGTTTTTTCTTCATTTCTCTTCTCCTTTATTCATTTTAATTTATTTTAGTTCTGTTTTATTCATTTTATATCAGAATACTGTTATTGTCAATTCATTTCCACTGTGTTATAGTAAATAGTAGTAAAATAGTTACTGTTCATGTGGTATTATCCCACAAGGTGTTTTGTATTCTTTACCAGAGTCCCCGGGGTATGCAGGATAATTACCATCACCGAAGGTGATTGGGAAAACACTTTAACCAGACTGCCAGGAATGAAATGAATCTCAATGTAAAACAGCAACTGTACACAGGCAATATTCCGCCAGACGTTTTTGTATGTTTCCAATATCCCCAAATATACAGGACAATTACCATTACTGAAGAGGATTT
This sequence comes from Blautia caecimuris, assembly GCF_024622975.1. Lineage (GTDB taxonomy): Bacteria > Bacillota > Clostridia > Lachnospirales > Lachnospiraceae > Blautia_A > Blautia_A caecimuris. The sequence continues at coordinate 45,445 of NZ_JANJZT010000003.1, forward strand.
AAAAATATTTTAACCATATTTCTGAAAATGTAGCAAACAGTAACATACCGGATTTCATTTCAGGTTACTTTCCGAAATAAAAATTAAAAAATACCGTAAGCAGTAACAGAAATAACAGATATCAATAATTTTTACAATAATATATAAAGGAGAAATCATCATGAAATTAAGTGCAAGAAATCAGTTAAAAGGAAAAGTTGTCAGCATTAACAAAGGAGCTGTAAATTCTATTGTCTCTATTGATATCGGAGGGGGAAATATTATTGTTGCCACCATTTCCTGTGCGGCTGTGGAAGAACTTGGCCTGGAAGTTGGATCTGATGCCTACGCTGTTATCAAAGCCACAAATGTTATGGTAGGAATTGATGAATAAGCTTTACACTGCCCAGGAAATTGCAGACAAGCTGAAAATAAAAAAAACTACAGTCTACGAACTCATCAAACGTGGAGAACTGGGATCTTCAAAAATAGGCAAACAGCTTCGAATCAGTGAAGAACAGCTGAATCGGTATCTTCAGGGAGGCGATGCATCTGTCTCTGAAGCGCCTTTGCCTTTTCCCGGTTTTCAGCCGGAAAGCTCTCTTCTGAAAAGAGACTATCTTCTGTATTCCAACGGTCTTATTATCAGCGGACAGGCATCTCCAGCTCTGGAATATCTGATCAACCAGATGGCTGTTCATCCCAATGGACTTCCAGTACTTCATTCACACCTGAATACTTATAACGGACTGTATTCTCTTTATTTTAAAAAAGTTCATGCCACCACTGCCGGTATTCTTCCTGAGCATATTCCTGCCCTGCTTCCCGGTATGTCCGTTGCAGCTTTTGTTCTTTATGAATATTCTCTGGGATTTTATGTCCAAAAAGGAAATCCGAAAAATATATTGTCCGTCAGTGATCTGAAACGTCCCGATGTTGCTCTCGCAAACAGAGAAAAGGGAAGTACCGGACGAATGTATCTGGATATTTTACTGAAAGATGCCAAAATATTGCCAGATCAGATCAATGGCTACCAGAAAGAACTGGTTTCTGATTTTTCTACTGCAAACGCAGTTCTGACCAGCCAGGCCGATGCTGCATTGGGAGCAGAATCCGTCATATTCAAGTCAAAATACCTGGATTTTATTCCTCTTCAGCAGCTTCCTATGTTTCTTGTAATGGAAACGGAATCCCTGAACCGGCCCGGTTTTTCTGCTCTTGCAGAAATTATCCGTTCTTCGGAATTCCGCACTGCCCTCCGGCTGCAAAACGGCTGCAACACCTCCCGAACCGGCGAAATATTATATCTGTAAAGCGAAAACGCTCACCGAAAGGTGAGCGTTTTCGTTTTACACACTTATATTATTCTTCTGTATCATAGTAGCCGTCGTCATCGCCATCTCCGGCATCTACATAGTCATCGCCGCTTCCGCTGTCGGAACTTCCGTCATCATAATTTCCGTCATCAGAGCCTCCATCGTCAGAGCTTCCGTCATCGGAGCCTCCGTCATCATAGTTACCATCATCGGAGCTTCCATCGTCAGAGTTTCCATCGTCGGAGCTTCCATCATCATAGTTACCGTCATCGGAGCTTCCATCGTCATAATTCCCATCATCGTAATTTCCGTCGTCGGAACTTCCATCATCATAATTTCCATCATCGGAATAGCTGTCATCATAACTTTCATCGTCACTGTCATAGTCATCTCCGTAACCGGTCTGCTGAGAATTTTCCTTTGTATCTTTTTCTTTTTTCTCTGAAAGACTCATATAGCGAAGATATGCGGTTGATGTTTCCTCATCCAGTGTCAGTGATGCTTTTTCCATATCGCTGAGCTCAATACTGTAGATTTCATAGGTATTTCCATCTGCAGTTACAAGTTTCATGTCATACAACGCACCGGAAGGAGCGCCGGTCTCTTCGGAATCCTCCTCTTCTGCGGAAGCCTGTACAGATTCCGGTGTATAAAACATCTGAACCTGATCGGATGCCTTTACCGAAAATTCTCTTGGAATCAGATTGTCGCCCCAGTCTTCGCTTCCGGAAACCATGAGATACAGTTCTCTTACATCTGTTTTCAGATTGTTTGTAAGATAAACAAACTTTGACTGGGAGGTTTTTTCACCGATTTTTCTCGGTGCCGGTGTGGACGTAGGCGCCGGAGTTGCCGTCACCGGAGGTATGGTAGGAGTAGCTGTAGGAGCCACAGTAGGCACAACCTCCTCTGCTTTTTTATCTGATCCGCATCCTGCAAGCGTCAACGCCATTGCCGTACCGACTGCAAATACTATTTTTCTGGATTTTCTCACTTGAATCTACCATCCTTTCCGGATTCATAAATCTGAATCCAAACAAATATATCTATTCGTCCTTTGCCCACTGGAAGGTGCAGCGTACTGCTTTCTGCCATCCTTTCAGAAGGGCTTCTCTCTTCTCCGGTTCAACCGAAGGAGAAAATTCTCTTTCCTGCTTCCAGTTCTGGCGGATTTCCTCTGCATCCTTCCAGAATCCTGCTGCAAGGCCTGCCATATAAGCTGCTCCAAGCGCTGTTGTCTCAATGCAGCTTGGACGCACTACCTGCGCATCCAGAAGATCTGACTGAAACTGCATCAGAAAATTATTTGCGCTTGCACCTCCGTCTACACGCAGAAAGCTCAGCTTCATTCCGGAGTCCTTTTCCATTGCATGAATCACATCTGTCACCTGATAAGCCAGAGACTCCACAGTTGCTCTGATCAGATGAGTTTTTCCCGCTCCCCGAGTAAGTCCCAGAACCGCTCCCCGGGCATACTGATCCCAGTAAGGCGCTCCCAGTCCTGTAAAAGCGGGAACCACATAAACCCCATTGGTATCAGGTACAGAAAGACAATATAATTCTGATTCCGGGGCGCTGTTCAAAATCTGCATTTCGTCTCTCAGCCACTGGATCGCAGCTCCGGCTACAAACACACTTCCTTCCAGAGCATATCCCGGTGTTCCGTCCGGATTCACTGCAATTGTTGTAAGAAGTCCGTGCTCGGAACGAACTGCCTGCTTTCCTGTATGCATCAGAAGAAAGCAGCCTGTTCCATATGTGTTTTTCACATCTCCTGCACGGAAGCAGCACTGTCCGAAAAGCGCTGACTGCTGATCGCCTGCCGCACCTGAAATGGGAATCGAACCGCCGATCAGATTTTCATTTGTATAGCCATAAATGCAGCTGCTTGGTTTAACCTCCGGAAGCATGGATTTTGGAATATTAAAATATTCCAGAATCTCTTCGTCCCACTGTCTTTTATAAATATCAAATAACATTGTACGGGAAGCATTGGTGTAATCTGTAACGTGTACCTGACCTTTGGTAAGTTTCCAGATGAGCCAGGTGTCTACCGTACCAAAAAGAAGGTCGCCTCTTTCTGCCGCCTCTCTGGCTCCATCCACATAATCCAGGATCCATTTAATTTTTGTGGCGGAAAAATAAGCGTCTGGAATCAGTCCTGTTTTTTCTCTGATCTTATCAGCAAAACCATCCTGTTTCAGTTCCTCGATCATGTCTGACGTACGGCGGCACTGCCATACAATAGCCGGATAAACAGGATTTCCTGTTTTTTTGTCCCAGACAATTGTTGTCTCACGCTGATTTGTAATTCCAATGGCTGCAATATCCCCCGCATCAGCCCCGATCTTTCCCATGGCCTCAATTGCCACAGCCATCTGAGAGGACCAGATCTCATGAGGATCATGCTCTACCCAGCCCGGCTTTGGATAATACTGGGCAAATTCTTTCTGCGCTGAACTGCAGATATTTCCCGCCTTATCAAAAAGGATACAGCGGGAGCTTGTGGTTCCCTGATCCATTGCCATAATATATTTTCCCATAATTATGTACCTCCGTTTCTGCAGCCTGCTGCAGCTGCCGGTCAAAAATCCTGCTCCTTCCCCTGTGTAACAGGATTCTGCCCTGTATATCCCTTATTTTTTATCCAATTACATTCTTTCCGATAAAATATCCAAGTACAAGGACACCCAGTACGATCCTGTACCATCCAAACACTTTAAAGTCATGTTTTTTAATATATCCTACCAGGAACTTGATCGCCAGTATGGATACAACAAATGCAACCACCACGCCTGTAATAAGAATCAGAACCTCTCCGGCAGTAAAGGCAAATCCGAATTTTATCAGCTTGAGAAGGCTGGCGCCAAACATAACAGGAATTGCCAGGAAAAAGGTAAATTCAGCCGCTACTGTTCTTGAAGTTCCTACCAGAATACCTCCGATGATCGTAGAACCGGAGCGTGAAGTTCCGGGAATTACAGACAGAACCTGAAACAGACCGATCAGAAAAGCAGTTTTAAAGCTCATGGATTCCAGAGATCTGCAGGTTGCTTTCCGTCTTTTATTATAGTTTTCAATAAAAATAAAAATCACACCGTAAACGATCAGAGCAATGGAAACAACCACGTAATTGTTAAATTTTTCCTCAATGAAGTCATTAAACGGCAATGCAATCACAATGGTAGGAATACATGCCACAAGGATCTTAAACCACAGCACCCATTTTTCCTTATCGCAGAACCGTTCCACAAAAGTCATGATCCCTCTTGCAAAAACAGGCTGTTTTGCTATGATTGCTCTTTGTTTCTTTGGAAGCTCTCTGATATAAAAAGGCCACAGCTTTCCCCAGTATAATACCACCACTGCCAGGATCGCACCAAGCTGGATCACTACCAGAAAGAATTCTTTAAACTCCGGCGTCACATTAAGTTTGATAAATTCATCCACCAGAATCATATGTCCGGTACTGCTGATAGGAAGCCATTCCGTAATACCTTCCACAATACCCAGAAACACGGCTTTTAAAAATTCAATAATATCCATTCTTTCTCCCTTTCATTTTTATTTTATGCCGGGCATTTTTCTTCTTTTACAAAGATTTTATCCACCCCGGACACTGTAAGTATAACACAATTTTTACTCTCATTAAAGAATAAAGCAACACTGTTCACAGGTAATATTCTGCTGGAAATAGTCTGCAATGTAACAGTCGCAGATAATCCCGGACGAAACTTTCCTTTCCCAAAACCAAACGGACATATCCGTTTCAAACTCCCTGAATTCCTGGTAAATAAAAACCGGAGAAGTCTGTGCCTCCCCGGTTCATATTTGTTTTTATCTGTCTGCGATCGTTGCAATATCGATCAGAGTCAGATTATTAAGGTCTGTATTTTCAAGGCTGGTTACAAGAGCCTCTGCAGTATCAAGACTGGTCAGTACATTTACACCTGTCTCAATGGCATTTCTGCGGATCACAAATCCGTCCTTCTGATGCTCTACCCCCTGAGGCGGAGTATCAATTACAACGTCGATCTTGTGTCCCAGGATCAGGTCCATAAGGTTTGGCGCAGGCTGCTCCAGCTTGTTGGTACGGATTGCCTTGATGCCGTTTTCTTTCAGAACCTTTGCAGTTCCTCTTGTAGCATAAATACGGTAGCCAAGAGCTTCAAAACGTTTTGCGATCGGAACAACTTCCTCATGATCTTCCTCTTTTACAGTGATGATCATGTTGCGGTGCTTCGGAAGCTTGATTCCTGCTCCGATAAACGCTTTATAAAGAGCCTCGTTAAAGGTCTCTGCAATACCAAGGCACTCTCCGGTGGATTTCATCTCAGGTCCAAGGCTGATATCTGCGCCGCGGATCTTTTCAAAGGAGAATACCGGCATCTTAATGGCAAAATGTTTTGCCTCAGGCTGAAGTCCCGGCTCATAGCCCAGATCCTTCAGCTTATAGCCCAGGATTACTTTTGTTGCCAACGGCACGATCGGAATTCCTGTTACCTTGCTGATATACGGAACAGTACGGCTGGAACGTGGATTTACCTCGATTACATACACTTCTTCGCCGCATACAATAAACTGGATATTGATCATACCTACAACGTGAAGCGCTTTTGCAAGACGACGTGTGTACTCTGCAATGGTTTCCTTTGCAGTTTCACTGATAGTCTGTGCCGGATATACGGAAATACTGTCACCAGAGTGGATTCCCGCACGCTCGATATGCTCCATGATACCAGGAATCAGAATGTCCTCGCCGTCACATACAGCGTCTACCTCGATCTCTTTGCCCATCAGGTATTTATCTACCAGGATCGGATGATCCTGCGCGATCTGGTTAATGATTCCAATGTATTCTTCTACATCCTCATCGCTGACTGCAATACGCATTCCCTGTCCGCCAAGAACATAGGAAGGACGTACCAGAACCGGATATCCCAGTCTGTTAGCAACTTCTTTTGCTTCCTCAGCAGTAAATACAGTATCTCCCTTCGGTCTCGGAATCTGGCACTGCTCCAGGATGCCGTCAAACAGCTCACGGTCCTCTGCTGCATCTACGTCTTCTGCAGATGTTCCGAGAATCTTCACGCCCATTTTCATCAGCGCTTCTGTCAGCTTGATGGCAGTCTGTCCGCCGAACTGAACGACCGCTCCGTCCGGTTTTTCGATTTTTACGATATTTTCTACATCCTCAGGTGTCAGAGGCTCGAAATACAGCTTGTCTGCAATGTCAAAGTCTGTGCTGACAGTCTCAGGATTGTTGTTGATAATAATTGTCTCGTAGCCTTCTTTTTCAAAAGCCCAGGTACAGTGTACAGAGCAGAAGTCAAACTCAATACCCTGGCCGATACGGATCGGACCTGAACCGAGAACAAGAACTTTTTTCTTATCCGGTGTGGAAACTGCTTCATTTTCTGTATCCGGTCCGCCGTAAACAGAATAATAGTATGGTGTTGCTGCCGCAAACTCTGCCGCGCAGGTATCTACCATTTTATAGGCAGCGCGGATGTTGTAGCCCTCACGGAGAGCTTTGATCTCAGCCTCTGTTCTGCCGCAGAGATTTCCGATCACATAATCCGGGAATTCCATGCGTTTTGCTTCCAGAAGAAGCTCTCCTGTCAGCGGCTGGGTCTTCAGCGCCTGCTCCATCTCAACAAGGATTGCAATCTTGTCAATGAACCAGCGGTCGATCTTTGTGATGCGGTGGATGTACTCTTTGGAAATATCTCTTCGGATGGCTTCCGCAATTTTCCAGATACGGCGGTCATCTACAACAGCCAGCTCCTCAATCAGCTGATCCTCAGTAAGTCCGGTAAAGTCATAGGACATAAGGCTGTCCACATGCTGCTCCAGAGAACGGATAGCTTTCATCAGAGCTCCCTCAAAGTTATGACAGATACTCATAACCTCTCCGGTTGCTTTCATCTGAGTTGTCAGAGTTCTTTTTGCAGTAATAAATTTGTCAAATGGCAGACGCGGGATCTTTACAACACAGTAGTCCAGCATCGGCTCAAAGCTTGCATAGGTTTTTCCTGTAATGGCGTTTGGAATCTCATCCAGTGTATAGCCAAGAGCGATCTTTGCAGCAACCTTGGCGATGGGATAACCGGTAGCCTTACTTGCAAGAGCAGAAGAACGGCTTACACGGGGATTTACCTCGATAACGCAGTATTCAAAGCTCTCCGGATGAAGCGCATACTGAACGTTACATCCGCCAGTGATTCCCAGCTCTGTGATAATATTCAGGGCAGAAGTACGAAGCATCTGGTATTCTTTGTCTCCAAGAGTCTGAGAAGGAGCAACTACAATAGAGTCGCCTGTGTGAACGCCTACCGGGTCAATGTTCTCCATGTTGCAGACTGTAATGCAGTTTCCTGCGCTGTCGCGCATTACTTCATACTCAATCTCTTTCCAGCCTGCGATGCAGCGCTCTACAAGGACCTCGCCTACACGGGAAAGACGAAGACCATTTTCGAGAATCTCTCTCAGTTCGTATTCGTTGTTGGCAATACCGCCGCCGCTGCCGCCAAGAGTGTAGGCAGGACGGAGAACAACCGGATATCCGATAGTCTTTGTAAATGCAATACCGTCTTCCACTGTTGTTACTACTTTGGAGGCTGCAACCGGCTCACCGATCTTCTCCATAGTATCCTTAAATTCCTGACGATCCTCTGCCTTTTTGATCGTTTCTGCAGTAGTACCGATCAGACGTACATTATGCTCCTTGAAAAAGCCTTTTTCTTCCAGCTCCATTGCAAGGTTCAGGCCGGCCTGACCTCCCAGTGTAGGAAGCACACTGTCCGGTTTTTCTTTCAGGATCAGCTGCTCTACCACCTCTACAGTCAGAGGCTCAATGTATACGCGGTCAGCAATATCTTTATCTGTCATAATGGTTGCCGGATTGGAGTTAAGAAGTACAACCTCCATGCCCTCTTCCTTCAGAGAACGGCACGCCTGAGTACCTGCATAATCAAACTCTGCTGCCTGGCCGATAATAATCGGACCGGAACCAATCACAAGAACTTTATGAATGTCTTTATTTTTCGGCATTATCTGTTTCCTCCCATCATTTCCATAAATCGGTCAAACAGGTAACTGGAATCCTGCGGTCCCGGGCATGCTTCCGGATGGAACTGCACGGTAAAGATATTTTTACCTACATAGGCCATACCTTCGTTGGTACCGTCATTTACATTCACAAATGCCGGCTTTGCAATATTTTTCGCCTCAAGCTGCTCTGCATCCACCACATATCCGTGATTCTGAGAAGAAATATAAACTCTTCCTGTTGCAAGATCCTTTACAGGATGATTTCCGCCTCTGTGTCCGTATTTCATCTTATGAGTGTCTCCGCCTGTGGCAAGCGCCATAAGCTGATGACCCAGACAGATTGCAAAAATCGGAACATCAGACTCATATAACTTACGGATTTCTTCTATAATAGAAGTACATTCCTTGGGATCCCCAGGTCCGTTGCTGAGCATGATTCCGTCCGGATTATCTTTTAAAATTTCCTCTGCCGGTGTAAGAGCTGGATAAATCGTCACCTGACAGCCTCTCTCATTAAGAGAGCGGGCAATGTTGCGTTTTGCTCCAAAATCCATCAGAGCCACCTTCGGTCCTTTGCCTTCCAGAATCTCTTTTTCATGGCAGGTAACCTTTTCCACTACTTTTCCAGTTGTATATGCTTTTAAACGGGGAATAATTGCATCTAAATCATAGTTTTCATCAACTGTGATCATACCATTCATGGTACCCTTTTCACGAAGGATTTTTGTCAGGGCTCTTGTGTCGATGCCCGCAATTCCCGGAATGTCATGTTTTTCCAGAAAATGCTGAATGGTGTCAACGCTTCTGAAGTTGCTGGGGATACGGGATAATTCACGAACAATAAATGCATCTATCCACGGCTTCCTGGACTCCTGATCCTCATAACAAATTCCATAATTACCAATCAGCGGATAGGTCATACAAACAGCCTGTCCAGCATAAGACGGATCAGTCATCACTTCCAGATATCCGGTCATAGATGTGTTAAAAACGATCTCACTGATTACTTCTCTGGCTGCGCCAATACTGGTTCCTGTAAACACATGGCCGTCTTCTAATATCAGAAATGCTTTCATACAATCTCCCTTTCTCTTGTTTTATCCTAAATCTTCAAGATTATATCACAAGAAACTTTCTTTTTCAACATAAAGAGTAGCTGAAAAAAATTATGTTTCGCTGAAAATAATTCTGATTCAATCCAGGAAGCCGAAGCAGCCTTAACCATTGGTGGCCAGGAAATTATTTCTTTCATAACACGAAAAAATCGGGAGCCCCAGCTGAACTAAGGGCTTCCCGATACACAAAAAAATAATGCAGGAGATGGGACTTGAACCCACACGATCTTGCGACCACAGGCACCTGAAGCCTGCGCGTCTGCCAATTCCGCCACTCCTGCATTTCTTATTTATCAGCCGCTCTCTCGCGACTGCTTGATTATAATACCTCATGTTCTAATAAAAGTCAATAGGTTTTTTTAATTTTTTTTAAAAATTCGCGAATTTTTTTCAAATCCCTGCAAAAGCCTGTTTTTCCGCCTGTTTTACAGGGATTTTATTCCCGGACGCTACCCTGAATCTGATATAAATCCACGTTTCCCAGCGTTTTCACAAATACCGCCTCTGCATTTTTGTCATAATTCTGCCGGATATAATCCAGGGTCAGCTGAATATTATCGTCAATTAGATAAACCTTTTTATTTTCGATCATATCTTTATATGGATTTGTGACCCCGTGTTCCCGCATCTCCTTTACAATCCCCGGGGTTCTGCATTCCCATCCACTGAGCCAGTACAGATTATCCAGAAGATTTTCCGGCATGGGGTCAAAAGGTCCGTAACATACAATCTCTGATACCGTGCCGCTTTTTGCAAGATATACATGCTCTTTGTCTGTTCCGATGGTTTCCAGTACTGCCCGCTGACTTACCCGCGCTTTGGGAATCTCTCTGGTAGTCAGCCTCCAGTCATCATACCAGAAACTCTGTGCAATCAGAAGAACTGCTGCACATAAAACAAGCCCCCACCTTCCGGAAATCTTTTCCATAGAAACAGTAGGAACAGATAAAGCACCTACTTTGCCTTTTGAACGCTCTTTTGCTTTCTCACGCTCTTTTACAGAATCTGCCAATAGCCACGCCATTGTGAGACATACGCTGAACCACAGCCCTACGTCTACTCTGTTTACCAGATATCTTCCCTGAAAATAAAGATAAAAATTCAGTCCTCCCAGCATACAGAGCTCTCCGGCAAGTCCAAACCACGCAGCATATCCCTTTTTTCCAAAAAACAGCCACAGTACAAACAGCAGTAAAACAATCCAGAATGCTTTCTGTTGAAGCACATCACCTGGAAATCGCTTTACAAAAGAATGGATCACCTTTCCGGAGAGTATCTTTTCCGGCTTCTGCTCTGCCAGCTTCTCCATAACCTCTGTGGTAAATTTGTCCGGATCATTAAAGTTCCAGGTTCTGTAAAGCTCATATGCTTCTCTGGAAATTCCCAGCTCCTGATATAAAGTTTGATTGGATTCATAATCCGGAAATCCATAATCCAGAAGCTCTGATCTCAGATTGTTAAACCTCTGATACTCCTGCCACTGAGGATTTTTATACATCAGTCTGTCCGTACAGTCCACAGCAAACACAGCAAGCAGCAGCATCCCAAAGATACCTGCACACAGGCCAAACCGTTTCCATTCTTTTCCCGGAAAGCGTTTTTTAAGTGTAAAAATAAAATAAATACCAACACCTGCCATCAGCGCGCTGCTGGCAAAAAACTGATCCTCTCTGTACATAAAGCCGGTCAGTCCCAGAAGAAAACCTGCCACCGTCTCCCAGACACAGAATTTTTCAGATGTGATCATATGAAAAAGAAGCAGTACAGCCGCTGCCGCCGCTATTCCTGCTGTTTTTGTAAACTGAATATGAATATAGCTTTCATAGCCGAACACCCACAAAAGAATGAAAGACAAATATAAGCCCCAATAGCCTTTCAGCCGGTTCATAAATACATAGGTCACTGCACTGAAAGCTGCCACAAGCACTGCATACTGCACAATCGTATACCAGGGCAGTCTGCCTGTAACCTGATAAAGGAGACGGTATACCAGTCCGAGAATGTAATTCTGAAATACAAGACGGGGAGTTTTCACTCCCCGCAGTCCACTTCCAAACTCGGCAAAAACAATATCATCATTTGTCTCAAAAGACGGGCGCATAACAAGCGTCATCGCCAGCATTGCCATAAGATTTACCCCCAGGGCAAACCACGGGCTTTTTCGTTTTCTGTCTATGACTGCCAGAAATCTGGTTTTCATTAATTTTCCCCTCAAAATGTTTTGATCTTACACATTCGCTGTATCACTTGAATTTTCTGTTTCAGGATATACAGCTTCCTGTAAAACTGACTGCTCTGACTATCCCTCCGGAATTTCAGGCATTTTTTCTGTTCTTGTTTTTTCTTCCGATGTTTCTTCTGTTTTTACAGATTCTGACTGTTTCTTCTGAACTTCAGAGGTCAGTTCTTCTGGCATTTCCGACCGCTCGCCTGATGCTTCAGAGATCAGCTTTTCTTACATTTCCGGCTGTTCTGTTGATATTTCAGCTTCCGGCTGTTTTTCTTCTGCTTCCTGCGTCAGGATTTTCTGATCTGCTTCTTCAGTTTCTGTGGACATCTCTGACTCTGACTGTTCCGCAACTTCTTCTGAAACCGGATCTTTCTGCGGTTCTTCCGCTGTATTCTCTTTTTCCGGTTCTGATGTATCTGCAGTAACCTTCCACGCCGGAGCTTCTTCTGATTTTACAGTCTCATCCATTGTTCCGTCAATGACGCTGCCTGCCGCCTCTTCCTTTTCCTTTGTTGTGCAGGCTGCTCCGCAGTGATGGCAGAATGCTGCGTCCTGATCTACGACTGTTCCGCAGGACGGACACACCTTCTTTGATCTGACTCCTGCCATCTCTTCTTTATATTGCTCGATCCTTGTCATCCTCTGATCAATCTGCTCGCAGAGACGCCTCTGCAGATCATCCAGCGGCACGCCTTCCCGGTATCTTCTGTAAAGAACTTTTCCCAGCTCTTCCATAATCTTCTGAATCTGTCCTTCCTCGCCGGATATTTTATTTTTCAGCTTCTGAGTTCCGTACAGAACCTCTGCGCGTCCGCCGATTTCTCTTGCTGTTTTTGTGATTGCTTCTCCAAGTTCTTCAAAAAAATCTTTTGCCATAACCGTTTCTCCTTTCCGGTCACCATTTACTGAGCTGTTTCCAGAAGCGGAATTTCCTGCCCTCTCAGAAGGATCTTCGGTCCGCCGTTTCCTTCAATATATTCTCTGGTGATCACAACCTGTCCTATATTGTCATCCTTGGGAATTTCATACATGATATCAAGCATGTATTCTTCCAGAATCGCCCTCAGTGCTCTGGCTCCTGTCTTTTTCTCCATAGCTTTTGCCGCAATAGCATGAAGAGCTCCCTCGTCAAATTCCAGTTTCACCTCATCCAGGGCAAGAAGCTTCTGATACTGTTTCAAAATGGCATTTTTCGGCTCCATAAGTATCTTCACAAGCATATCCTCAGACAGTCCGTCAAGGGTAAAGATGATCGGCAGACGGCCGATGAACTCAGGGATCATGCCAAAGCTTTTGATATCATCTACAGTAACCTTTTCCAGAATATGGGGATCATTGTCATACTTGTCTTTCAGATCAGCATAAAATCCGATGGACGCCTGTTTGTTCAGTCGTTCCTTGATAATGTTTTCCAGATCCGGGAAAGCTCCTCCGCAGATAAACAGAATGTTTCTTGTATTCACAGTTGTCAGCGGAACCATTGCATTCTTACTGTTTGCCCCTACCGGCACTTCCACTTCACTGCCTTCCAGAAGCTTCAGCATTCCCTGCTGAACCGCCTCGCCGCTTACATCTCTCTGATTGGTGTTTTTCTTTTTGGCGATCTTGTCGATTTCATCAATAAAAATAATGCCGTGCTCTGCTTTTTCCACATCGTTATCTGCAGCTGCAAGCAGCTTGGATACCACACTTTCAATATCATCGCCAATGTAGCCTGCCTCTGTAAGGGAGGTAGCGTCTGCAATAGCAAGGGGCACATCCAGAAGTCTTGCAAGTGTTTTTACAAGATAAGTCTTACCGCTTCCTGTCGGGCCGATCATCAGCATGTTGGATTTTTCAATTTCAATTTCATCCATGGTGTCTGTTGCTACACGCTTATAATGATTATAAACTGCAACTGACATTACCTTTTTTGCATAATCCTGCCCGATCACATATTCGTCCAGCGCAGCCTTGATCTTATGAGGAGCCGGAATCTTTTTCAGATCCAGAACCGGTTTGTGCTTTTCTTCTTTTTTCTTCTTGGGAGCGCTCTGCTGCTGCGACATCTGATTCTGGAAGCTGCCCAGATCAACCATGCTTACACCCGGCATGTTAAAAATATCATTATAATTAAACTTTCCGCTGCTCATCTGCTGATTCATGGTGTCAAAACTTCTCTGCATACAGTCTGAACAGATATGTATATTATTTGGAAGATCAATCATCCTGCCCGCCTGCCGTTCAGATCTCCGGCAAAGGGAACAAAACTTTTCCGGACCACGTCTGTTCTCATCTTTATTCTCGTGATCCTCTTCCTGAATTACCTCATCTTCGTATTTGTCTGTCATATAAACTCCTTTCCGTTCTGTCATAATACAAAACGCACAGGTGGTCAGCTCTGTTTCTTCAGGATTCTGCCACCTATGCGTCCATTATATCATAACCTCTGTGCCTGTAAACTAAAGTTTTTATAAAAATTCTGATCAATATCCGGAAGAGGGTCTTGCATCCAGCGTCACTTCCATTGTCTGCTCCACGTATTCTCCGTTGACAGCCCTTGCAATGACCATTTCTACCGTCTCCCCTGCTGCATAATAGGAAAGCTTTTCCGCCAGATCGTCACTTCCCGTTACCGGCTGACCATCCAGCTCCACAATCACATCACCTTTCTGAAGGCCGGCTCTTTCCGCAGCGTCGCCCTCATCCACATCACGGACAAAAGCTCCTGCCGGAACACCAAACATCTGCACTGCCTCTGTTGTCAGATCGCCTCCGCTGATTCCAAGATAACCGGACTCTGAAACATCCAGCTTATCTCTTGTCTGCCGGTTCATAAGCTTTTCCAGAATGGGGCTGGCTGTTGATATGGGAATTGCATATCCCATTCCTTCTACTGCATCTGCAGCATATTTGGCGGAGTTGATTCCGATCAGCTCCCCTTTCATGTTCAGAAGAGCGCCCCCACTGTTGCCGGGATTAATGGCGGCATCTGTCTGTATCAGCCCTGTGGTAGTTGTTCCGTCTTCGCTGGAAATGCTTCGATCCAGAGCGCTGACCCATCCTGAGGTAACTGACTGACCATATCCAAGTGCATTTCCAATGGCAACTACCTGTTCTCCAACCTGAAGCCCATCCGAATCGCCGATCTGAGCCACCTTGATCTCTGAACGGGTATCCTCTGGAATATCTGACTTCTGTACTGCAATTACTGCTAGGTCATTTCCCTTATCAGTTCCCTTGATCTTTGCGCTGACTGCATCCTCCACATTAATGTCTCCGCTTGCCAGATCTCTTGTTTCCGCCTCTGCATTTGCCACATCATCACCAATAAAACACACGCTCAGTGTAGTTGCTCCCTCTACCACATGATTATTGGTTGCGATTAGAAACTCATCCTCGTTTTCGCCTACAATAATGCCTGATCCGCTGCTCTCACTGGAAAACTGTTCTACTGTCCCATAAGGACTGAACCCGTAAGCCCCGAAAAAGCTTGGAATCTCCTGAATGCTTACAGAAGTAATGGCAACTACCTCCGGCATTGCTGATTCTGCCACCTCTGCCACACTTCCTGCCGTTGTGGAAGCTTCTCCTGACGGAGCAGCTGTCTGTCCGGTCTGTTCTGCGCTGCCGTCAGAAAGCTGAACAGCTTCTGTCTCTTTTCTGAAATATTTTTCTGCAACTGTATTGGAACACTGAAACACCGCGCTGGCTGTTATTCCAAACACCACTGCCAGAGCTATGGTTTCTGCAATCTTCTTTCCCGGATTATTTTTCTTTTTTGGTTTTACAGGGGATTTCTGCTCCATTCTTCCGCTGTGCCGGTGCATCTGATAATGTTCGTACCGGGGCGGCTCACTGCTTTGTATCTCATGCATTCCGGAATCACTGACATCCTGATCCTTTTCATAATCCATGGGCTTTCTTCCCTCCCTTCACCACTTTCTTATTGTTATGACACAAGTGTATCAGGGAATTGTGTTCAAAATGTGATAATACCTTTAAAAAACAGTGTTCCCGAAAATCATTTTATTATTTTGATTCATTCCAGTATGTCTGATTCATGGTGCACCGGAGGATCATTTTTTTCGATAACTTCTTATAGCGCTTTCCCATAAAATATCCTGCATATTTACACCCGTTCTGTATGATAAATCCGGGAATCAGATACCATTTCCCATGTTTTACAAGGTAGGAAAAGGTCTTTTTTACCAGGCGGAGTCCTTCTCCCTCAGATGGAACTCCATCAAAAATTTCCGGATATTGAGCCTGGGAAACTCCCAGATCAAAGTTCCGGTGAAACTGCTGGCTGCAGGAATAATTATGAGAATGAACAACTTTTGCATCCGCAGCATATGCAATTCCATATCCGGCGTGAATAAGGTCTGCCGCATAGATCATGTCCTCATTAAAAATGGTTTTTTCCACAAATCCTCCCAGTTTCCTGTAAATATCTTTTTTGTAGGCAGCACATACATTGGAGCAGAAAAAAGTTTTAATTCCCAGAACGGGAAGATCATCTTTTGTCTTTACCCCTGACTGATCCGGATAGTTAAAGGATCTTGTATATGCTTCCACAAAACTGCAGGAAGAATTCGGAAGCTGCCTTGCATATGCAGCTCCGATATTCTCCTGACTGTTCAGGGCCTTTACCAGATGGCTGACAGTATTTTTATCAGCAGGCATCGCATCCTGAGTCAAAAAAACCATAACATCTCCATCAGAAAGCTCTGCCGCCTGTCTTCTGGTTCCTCCATGGTCAAAATTTTCTTTTTTCAAATGATGAACTTCAAGACAGGGATGCTCTTTTTCCCACCTGGTATCCCAGAACTGTTCCTCTGTATTCATAACAATGATCCTGCTGACAGGGCAGGACTGCTGTTCCAGACATTCAAGGAGAGCTGCAAATTCTTTGCCTGGGTGGTATGTCGGAATGATCACATCAATTTTTTCATTTTTCATGTTTTTCTCTCTTTCTGGTTTTCCTTTGTCCCAAACTGGCAAAAAGGGAATTTCTTTTTAAGAAATTCCCTTTTCTTATAACTTTGATTACATAACTTCTTCTCCGGTTCCCTCATCTACGAAACCGTCTCCACCGCCGGCATCTCCGCCGCCCATGTCGCCGCCGCCAACATCACCACCGCCAGCGTCTCCGCCTCCGATGTCTCCACCGCCAACGTCTCCGCCACCGGCATCTCCACCGCCAACGTCTCCGCCGCCGATATCTCCACCGCCAGCATCACCGCCACCGATATCTCCACCGCCAACGTCTCCGCCACCGGTATCTCCACCGCCAACATCACCGCTTCCGGTATCTCCACTGCCAGTATCTCCACCACCGGTATCTCCGGTTCCCGGATCTACCCAGTCGCTGCTTCCGTCATCTCCGGTTCCCGGATCTACCCAATCTGTACTGTTGTCAACCCATCCAGAACCATCGTTTTCAAAGATAATACTGTCGTTTGCTGTATTCTCATCCTCAGCAGTAATCTTCTGTGTATCCTCCAGTTCACCCAGTCCGCTGACGATCTCAGCAATCTTGGCACTGATCTCCTGAACTGTGCTGGACGGTGTATATGCTTCGTCTCCATAAAGGAATTTGTGAAGAGCAATTACATTGGATACAAGGTCTGCCTCTGAGGTACCTTCTTTTGTAGGAACGATTACGCTTCCCTTTACATTGGAAAACTTAATGCTTGACGGGAAACCGGTTGTCTCATTCAGGCTGTAGCCGATCACTGTAGGCAGAAGCTGAAGGATTTCTGTTTTATCCATGGATGTGGATACCATTGGGAACACAGCATCCATTACCTTAAAGATCGTAGGAAGTCCTGCCTTTTTTGCTTTCTGAACGATCAGCTGGATAACCTTACGCTGTCTCTCTGTACGTCCCATATCAAGACTTGCCGTATAACGGATACGACAGTAGGAGGTTACCTGCACACCGTTCAGATGAAAACGGTAATCAATCTTTTCAATGTCCTCAGGTCTTTCCGGAAGTTCGATCGGTTCATACGGCTTACCGGTTTCTTTTGAAGTCTCTTCGCAATAACTGTTCATGTGCACGATCTCTGCGTAGGACATATCGATGTCAAGACCGTCCAGTGCATCAACAATCTCTGTGAGAGCTGAAAAATTCACAGTAGCATAATCTGTAATATTCAGATCCATGTTTCTGTTCAGCATATTAACTGCTGCTTCCGGACTTTTCGCATAGGCCGCGTTTGCCTTGGAATAAGTATCATCATAAACATTAAGAAGTGTATCTCTGTATACAGATGCAAGCTTTACATCCTTTGTATCATTATTTACACTTGCAATGATCATGGTATCACTGTTCATGCCGCCGGTAGCGCTTTTATCTCTGTGGTCAATACCAAACAGCGCATAGGTGGTATATCCTGTCAGTTTTGATTCTTCCGCATTGATAGAATCCTGTACTTCCTGGTTTACCTCTATGGGCTGCGCGTTTTCTGTCTTGGGCTTTTCAAGCTTGTCCAGTCTGGAGTTGAGCTGTCCGTAAACATACAGACCTCCGATAAACAGAAGGAGTACAATGATCTCAACTGCAAACAGTATCTTTTTTGTCTTTGACCTTGGTTTTGCCATCTTCTTTCCCCTTATCTTTTTAATATGCATTTTTATTAATGAAACCTTTAAAAATTGTCAGGAACAAAATCTTAATATCAAAACCAATGCTCCAGTTTTCAATATAATAAAGGTCACAATCAATACGTTTCCTGATGGATGTATCTCCCCGGTATCCATTTACCTGAGCCCATCCTGTCAGGCCGGGACGAACCTGATGTTTTACCATATATCTTGGAATTTCTTCTCTGAATTTCTCTACAAAGAAGGGGCGCTCCGGTCTTGGTCCCACCAGGCTCATATCCCCTTTCAGAATATTAAAGAGCTGAGGAAGCTCGTCAATACTTGTTCTGCGCATAAACTTTCCGATTCCCGTTACACGGGGATCATTTTTGACTGTCCATGCTTTCTTTTCTTCTGCCTCCGGCTGGATCTCCATGGAACGGAACTTATACATCCAGAAAGTTTTGTTATGAAGCCCTACCCGTTCCTGTTTGTAGATCAGTGGCCCCGGTGAAGTTGCTTTTATCAGTATACACATCAGCGCCATTACCGGAGAAGATACAATGATCGCTGCAATGGAGCCAAAGATATCCATTACCCGCTTCACCATAGCATTAAAGGTATTACTCAGCGGCACATACCGGATATTGATCACCGGGAGTCCCAAAATATCTTCTGTATATGGCTTTGTGGGAATAATCTTATTGTAATCCGGAATAAATTTTGTATGCACGCCTGACTTCTCACACATGGCAACAATTTCTTCCAGACGGTAATATTCGCTTAGCCCAAGAGTGATGGCAATCTCATCAAGCCTGTTGGCAGGAAGTATCACTGTCAGATTGGCAATTCTGCCGATCACCTTGATCCCCTTATACATAGTGCCTGCGGGAACATTGTCATCCAGAATTCCTCTGACAATATATCCCCATTGAGGATTTGCCTCAATCCTGTCAATATATTCCTCCGCTGCACGGCTGTAGCCCACCAGTATGATCTGCTTCTGATTCAGACCTTTTTTTCGCATGTCTCTAAGGACAGCAAAGATGAGCATACGGACGCCCCATTCCAGCAGAATGTTGACCACACAGAAAATATATACTGTCAGTCGGGAAAAATCACTCTCTTTCAGCATATATAAAAGGAATACAAAAGCCAGCATTCCCAACACATTTGCCTTGATGATATTGGCAAGCATAAGCCTGCGCCCCTGCATATGAAGAGGCTCATAAAGAGTAAATGCCTGATATAACAGCAGATAGCCCGGTATAATGAAAATCAGAGGCAACATGTACTGTTCAAAGCTCAGACCTTTTTCTGCCGAATAGGCAAAAGGTCCCATAAAGCGCAAAAACCATGCGCTTACATAGGAAACTGCCAGTACAATTACATCTATCAGCATCTGAAGGCGGCTGAAATTCTTCTGATTATCCTGAATCAATCTCTGACACCTCAATCCATTTCATCTATATTATAATAGTTGTTCTTCAAAATCAATGTTTTCTTAAGGTTTATTTTATAAAATTTCAGTGAAACTCTGTAATAAACACTTTACGCTGCCAGTCTCCGGAACATATTGATCCACAGCTCCACCTGGATCTTTGCGTAATGAGGCAGATTTTTCATAGAAAATTTTACTTTTTTCCCCTGTCTGCTGATACTGAACCCGTTTTTGATGCCTGCAAGATATTCCTTTCCCATTCCTTTTACCGTAAAAAACAAAAGCTTTGTTCCAAAGCCAAGAAGCAAAAACGGAAGGTTCAGAATGATCTGAAGCAAGGGCATGTTTTTATAGATCAGATATACATTGTTTCTGGAAGAATATCTTGTCTTAAACTGGTTGTACCGGGAACCGCTTGTGCCGCTTCCCACATGATAAACCAGCGCTTCAGGAGCATACCAGTTTTCATAGCCGTAAATTCTGGCCCTGTATCCAATATCCGTATCCTCCAGATACGCAAAATGTTCTTCATCAAAATACCCGATTTTTTCCAGTATTTTTTTTCGGTAAATAGCAGCTCCGCCGCAGGCGGCAAAAATCTGCTCTTCCTTTTCGTAGGTGTGGATATCTTTTCCTTTTCCTCTGGCAAAAGACCACCCAAGAGCGCAGTAATAATTTCCTGCATCATCCAGCCTGTCCCTGTCATGATACTGAACCATTCTGGCTGCGCAGGAAAATGCGTTTTTGTGTCTTCGTATGGCGCTGAGCATCTGTTCCACAAAATCCTCAGCCACTTCTGTATCATTGTTAAGAAGCAGAACATAAGGGGCCTTTGCAGCACGGATTCCCTCGTTCACAGCTCTGCAGAAGCCATAATTTTCAGGAAGCTCTATGATATGGACCCAGGAATAATTTCCGGCCACAAAAGAACAACTTCCGTCTGTGGAGCCATTGTCTACAAAAATAACCTCAAAATTTCTTGCGGTCTGCCCTTCCAGACTTCCAAGTACACTGTCCAGAAACGCAATCCCGTTATAATTCGGTATGATTACCGATACTTCCATAACTCCTCCTTATTGCTTCTTCGTCATTCCCGGAAGAGGGCGAAGAGAATAATTCCATTTTGTAAGAGAAAGATTCTTATTATAATAAGGGTCTCCCTTTTTCAGAATATCAAGCCACTGACACCGCATATACTCAATTTCCTCCTGGAAACGGCGCACCTTCTCTTTGTTATCCTCTGCTCCCCGTGTTTTTGATTCCATATGATAAAGCTGTACATATGGATCATAGACGATCAGCTTATGATTCTTTCGAACCTTCAGACACAGATCTACATCATTAAATGCTACAGACAGCTTTTCGGTAAATCCACCTGCCTCCTCAAAGGCTGTCCGCTTCATCATCATACAGGCTGCTGTCACCGCGCTCATATCCTGAAGGATCGACGCCTTATGAAGATATCCGGTTCTGTTTGCCGGCATATCCACAAACATGTGGCCTGCAATTCCTCCAAGTCCGATCACACAGCCTGCATGCTGAATGGTATTGTCCGGATAGATCAGCTTGACGCCTGCCGCTCCCACTTCAGGGCGCTGGCAGACACCCAGAAGTTCTTTGATCCATCCAGGTGTGATCACAGTGACGTCATTATTCAGAAACAGCAGATATTCTCCATTTGCATGACGGACTCCGTAGTTATTAATGGCAGAATAATTAAATTCTTTTTTCCATCTGAGAAGCCGGATGCGGGGATCCTGCGACAATTCCTTATAATACTGAAAAATCTCATCTGTGGTACTGTTGTTTTCCACAATAATGATCTCGTAATTGGGATACTCTGTTTTTTCTCTGATGGAGTCAATACATGCCTTCAGTGTTTCTTTTTCATCCTTATTTGGAATAATAACAGAAACAAGCGGCTGGCCCTGCACCGGATATTTTACCCGGAAAAATCCCAGATCCGGCGTATGGCTTACGATCCCTTCTGTTCCTGTCCGCTTCAGATGGGCTTCTATCGCCCGCTTTCCCGCGTCAAAAGCGTACATTTTGCTGGCAGGATTGTCTGCGGTGGATGCCTTATGAGTACGCCAGTGATAAAGGATTTCCGGAATATGTCCTACCTTTTCCGCAGTTTCGATACAGCGGAAGATAAAATCATGATCCTGGGCTCCGTCAAATTCCTGACAGAATCCTCCAACCTTTTGTACAATGGAACGTCTTACCACAAAAAAATGGCAGATATAGTTGTTTGATCTCAGAAGATCCAGATTAAAATCCGGTTTCAGATGCGGCTGAAAATGCTCGTCAAGCTCAGTTGTCACCTTATCTTCATCTGTATACACCGCGTCAAGATTTCTGTCCTCATCCAGCGCACGGACAATTTCATAAAGGGCATTGGGCGCAAGCAGATCGTCATGATCCAGAAGTCCCACAAATTCTCCCTGAGCCATCTCAAGAGCCGCATTGGTATTTCCTGCGATCCCTTTATTTTCTGTAAGCTCACTGACCCGGATACGGCTGTCTTTTTTTGTGTACTCTTCCAGCACCTTTTTCATTGCACTGTCCTCAGGACTTCCATTTGCAATACAAAGCTCCCAGTTTCCATAGGTCTGAGCAAGAAGAGAGTCTATCATCTGAGCCAGAAATTTTTCCGGTGTCCGGTATGCAGGTACTGCCACACTGATCAGAGGACTGTACTCAAAATGGTGGTGTCTCTGTTTCTCAAGCGCTGCTTCATCAGGCACATAAGCCTCATACCACGGTCCGTAAGGAACTTCCTCCGGCTCAAATCTTTCGTGAAGCCTTATCCAGAACTCCTTTGGTCCGTAATGCTTCAGATAGCGGAATCCCTTTTGTATGGTGTAGGGACTGAGTTTTTTTAGCATCCGTCCCCACTGGATCCTGCCGGCTGAACCTTTTTCTTTATTCATATAAAACCTCGGTTTATTGTCATTTTACATTCTTTTTTCATAGAATCCGGGTTTATTTTATCATCCCGTCCCGTGTTTTGCAAGGCTGAACGTGTGTATCAGTATTCCGGGCTCACAAAAGTGTTGAATTACATAAAAAAATGGGATATGATAGATTTTGTAACAGTTTCCGCCACATACAGGATTATTCGTCCTAGTATTGCGGCACACTACCTTTATTTACCGAACCTTTTACAGGAGTATACTTTATGAAAATAAAAAAATTATGCGCCGGGCTTTTTGCCCTGGGAATGGCTTTTTCCCTGATGCTTCCAACACCGGTAAGAGCCGCCGAGGCAGCTTCCGGAATTACCACCAACGCTGTTCCGGGCTGGCCCCAGGGAGCTGATATCACTTCCACAGCCGCAGTTGTTATGGAAGAATCCACCAATACCATTGTCTACGCAAAAAATATGGATCAGCAGCTTTTTCCCGGAAGTACGGTAAAGATCATGACAACTCTTCTGGCACTGGAAAACAGCCAGCTTACCGACCAGGTTACCATGACTGCTACCGGCGTTTCCGGCGTTACTGACGGCGGAGCCAATATTTCCGCCAATCTTGATGAAGTTTTTACCATGGAGCAGTGTCTGTACGCTATTATGCTGGTATCTGCCAATGACATTGCCCTGCAGGTTGCCGAACATCTTGGAGGCTCTGTGGAAGGCTTTGTACAGATGATGAATCAGAGGGCTGCCGAGCTTGGATGCACCAACACAGTGTTTACCAATCCTACCGGTCTTTCTGATGAAAACCAGCACACCACTGCTCATGACATGGCTCTTATTATGCAGGCCGCCATGGAAAATGAAACTTTCCGTACCATTGCAGGAGCCCTTTCCTATACTATCTCTCCTACCAACATATCAGGAGGCGAGCGGGTACTGACAAATAATTTCTCCATGATGAGCGCTGCCAATGCCGCTTATTATCAGAACTGTCTTGGAGGACGTGAAGGATATACGGACGCTTCCGGCAGCACCCTTGTATGCGGAGCAGAAAAAAACGGAGTAACCCTGATCGCAGTTGTGCTTCAGGGCGCATCCGGCACCACAGCCGCCGAAGCCGGAAGCCTTTTAAATTATGGCTTTGACAACTTCCAGATGCTCTCTCTTGGCGATACAGACTTTAACATGCTTTCCGGCGGAAATGTTTATGTTCCTGTGGGAACCGCTGCCGACTCTCTTACCACAAAAGACGGCACACCGGAAAATGGTCAGTACACCCGTCAGTATTACTTTGGAAACGCTCCGGTAGGAACCTCGGTAATGGCTGCCGTACAGGAACAGGATACCGCTCTTACAGATGCCGGAGAGAAAAATATAGAAGCTGCCAGAAACTACTCCGAAAAGCATACGGCTGTTCCTTACTATGTGATCGCCGGTGCTGGCATTCTGCTTCTTGGTTTTCTGATCTACAGAATTATAAAAACAGCAAAATCCTGACAGATGGCAGGGCGCCTCAGCTACTGTTTTCAGTAACCGGAAAATGGATTCCCGATCACCCCGGGCGGCGGCTTTTCACTCTGTATGTTTTAGAATTACAAAAAATTTCTTGAAAAATACTTTTCCATACGGTACAATACTCTTGATATAGGGGAGTAGTCAGCACTGTATGGTGCGATTAAGTCAACACCTTGAGCCTCCGGCTCTGGCTTAATCTATACCTTATGCTTTTGGTATACGACAAGACCTGTGTTCCGCTTTCAGGGGAGCACAGGTCTTTTTTACTGAAAATATTCAGGCAGACTTTCCCGTGAAAAAAATCAGGAGGAACCAGTATGGATTTTTTAATTTCCGGCATCACATCTATCACCCCCCAGCAGATCGTTATGTACGTGATTGGCGCTGTGCTGATCTGGCTTGCCATTAATAAGGATCTGGAACCGGTACTGCTTCTGCCTCTGGGATTCGGAGCAATTCTTGTAAACCTTCCTGCTTCCGGTGTTCTGAATCAGACACTTGCAGGTATCGGTGAAACAAATGGTATTATCGAGTGGCTGTTCAATGTAGGTATCGAGGCTTCCGAGGCAATGCCTCTGCTTCTGTTTATCGGAATCGGCGCCATGATCGACTTCGGACCTTTGCTGTCCAACCCCAAGCTGTTTCTTTTTGGCGCAGCCGCACAGTTCGGTATTTTTGCCGCAATCGTTGTTGCATGTTTCCTGGGCTTTGACTTAAAAGACGCTGCATCTATCGGTATCATCGGAGCAGCCGACGGCCCTACTTCCATCCTTGTATCTCAGGTCCTTGGCTCCAATTACATAGGGCCTATCGCTGTGGTGGCATATTCCTACATGGCGCTTGTTCCTATTATCCAGCCTATGGTCATCAAGCTTCTTACAACAAAAAAAGAACGCTGCATCCATATGGAATACAAACCGGCTACAGTTTCCAAAAAAGCAAAGATCATTTTCCCGATCGTTGTTACTTTTATTGCCGGCCTTGTAGCTCCGATGTCCGTTTCTCTGGTAGGATTCCTGATGTTCGGCAACCTGCTCCGCGAGTGCGGCGTGCTGAATAATCTTTCCGATACCGCACAGAACGTACTGTCCAATCTGGTATCCCTTCTTCTTGGTATTACCATTGCGTTCAGTATGAAGGCTGACACCTTTGTAAACAAAGAAACTCTTCTTATTATGCTGATCGGTCTTGCAGCCTTTATCTTCGACACTGCTGCAGGCGTGCTTTTTGCAAAGCTTATGAATCTTTTCTCAAAGGAAAAGATCAATCCTATGATCGGCGCCGCAGGTATTTCCGCCTTCCCGATGGCTGCCCGCGTAGTTCAGAAAATGGCGCTTAAAGAGGACCCAAGCAATGTTCTGATCATGCAGGCTACAGGTACAAACGTATCCGGTCAGATCGCTTCTGTTGTTGCAGGTGGTGTTATCCTGAATGTCGTTGCAAGTATTCTGTAAGAGAAAGGAGATATCTCTATGAATTCTGAGCTTATTATGCAGGCACTTGAGGTTATGTGGAAAGGAATGCTGAGTATTTTTACAGTAATCATCATTCTGACGATTCTTGTGTATCTGATCAATAAATTCCTGAAATAGGTTTTGAAAAACAGCACGGCGTAAAGCTGCGCTGTTTTTTATGGGCTGAAATATCAGCTTGACAATACTGCATGTCTATTGTACCTTTGTATCATAAGATAAGAGCGTGAAAATTATGTAATAAAATGTATTTTATCTGAATTAAAATATGAAATTATATAATTTACACAAAATTTTCAGGATACCAGTTTTTGTAGCGTAGTAGAATATACAGAAATGGACTCACAGTTTATTGGATATTATCTATTAAATGTTTATACAAAAACAGATTTTCAGTTATGATAAGGAGGGCAGCAGTATGGACGAAATAAAAAGAGAAAAATATAAAAAATTTGGAGAAAGAGGAGTTGTCTTAACCGGTATTTTTCTATTTTTAAGTATGATGGCATATAGTAATGATATTGTTTTTTATATTGCAGGCGTTTTATGGTGCGCATCGTTAATGCTGTTGATATATGCCAGCAAAAATATTATTCTTAAAATAATATTCGGATTAATGATACTAGGTATCATAATCATCTTTCTTCTTTTTTAGTCTGAAAATATGGTAAAAAACGGATTTCCTTCTATACCACAGCATTATAAAACTACACAAATTATCTCACAGAAATCTTTACAAAAAAGGAGCTTCCGCAAAGTGGATTTCCCTTCCACTTTTACAGAAACTTCTTTTTTGTTTGACATAGGATCACAGTTCTCCCCGGCTCTCTGCTCCCGATACATGGGCTTTATTTTTGTGGAAACGCAGCCTGGTACACCTCCTCCTGCTCCGGCAGGTGGGTAACATAGCCTACAGGGATTTTGTTTTCTGTGGCTTCTATTATTTTTCTGGCTCCCTCTGCGCCAAAGGCTCCGCACAGCTCAATACAGTCAATTCCATTTTCATACAGGTTTCTGGCTGTCCGGCAGGCATCTTCTATATCTGCAACGCCGATCAGCTGAGACACGCCGTTATGGATTGCCGCTTTATCTGTTTCACTGTTAAATTTTCCCATAATTAAAAATGCAAACTTCATCCTTTTACCTCCATTTTCAGACATATTTCTGATAAATCACCTGGAACTCCTTATTTCTGAGCCTTACTTTTTCGTCTGCTGCAAAAGCTTATTTTCTTATTTACTTTTCACTTTCAGTTTGTATCTCTTCCACTGGGACACTGCCCTGGTCACTGCAAACAGAACCCAGAATACTGCACTTCCGGCTGCTCCCGCCTTCAGACCCGGAGCCTCAAATTTCAGCTCCAGACTGTGATCCCCCTCCGGGAGCCGACATGCCAGAAAGCCAATATCGCCTCTTAAAAGTTCTGTTTCTTTTCCGTCAACAGTAAGGTTCCAGCCCTTTTCATAGGGAATCATAAACACTCCATAGCCGTCAGCTTCCGCATGAACGGTTCCTGTAATATAAGCATCCTTTTCCGGAGCATCCAGAATGATCTCTGAAGCTTCCATTACCTGCCTGTCCTGTTCGGAAACAACGCTTTCAATGTCAGAAACCTCTTCCAGATCTGTAATCTCATATGCCGGATCATCCTCTGAGGATTTCACAGTTTTGTTTTCTGCCTCAGAGTTTCCGCCACTTTTCAGTACCTCTTTCTCTGAGCCCTCTCCTTCCTGTGGAAGAGCGATCACACTTTCCAGAAGCTCATCTCTGTTTTCCTCGCTGCACAGCGCCTTCACGCTCTCCTCTGTCACCGCATCTGTATAAAAATGCGCGGTTCCTGCCTGAGCCTCATTCTCATGGATATAAAGGCTTCCCACTCTGTCCAGAAGCTTCCAGCCTTCCTGAGGTGTTTCCTGTCCGGAAAGCAGGTAGCGTATTCCAAGGAACGCTGCAAGACGGTTTTCTTCTACATTGTTCCAGAATGTATAATGGTTCTGGTCTGCAAAAAACAGCTCCTGACAGAAGGTTTCCACAAATTCCTTCACATAGCCGTTCATAACGGAATTATAAGAAGAAATACCATTATAGCCCTGGGCGGAAGCATCCATGGCAACTGTTCCTGATATGTAATCCTTTTCCACCCGGTAAAAGCTCTGGTCTTTCTGTTCCAGATACTCCAGGCACTGCCCCAGGTCTGCCCGATACATTTCTCTGAAAAAATCCTGTGGCTTGTTCATTTCTGCCCGGTATTTTGTTTCTTTATCATCTGATTTCCTGTCAGCCTCATACTTAGCCATTTCCTGCTCCATAAGCTCTGCAGGTGTATCGGTTTTCTTCATGGTAACTCTTGCCTGAAAATTCGCTGCGCCCTCGGACGCTACATTCACCAGAAGAGCCAACGCCAGCACAGCCATAAGCCCCTGCCGCACAGCCTGCTTATGTACAAAATTTAAAAGAACAAGACACACTGCCAGCACGGTTCCTGTCACTGCCAGGATCAGGATATTTCTTTTATATTCTGCAAAGCCTGCCTGTTTCCAGCCTTCCAGATATGCCCAGCCCATAAGAACTGTTACCGCCAGTATTAAAGTCAGACAGAGCATTCCGCCCTTTCTCAGATAATCCCACATCCATGCCATTGCCATAAGAAAAAACGGGATCAGAACAAAGGTATATCTCTGCGTAGGCTTTGTGAAATAATTAAACACTGTTCCTCCAACCGGAAAGACCACGCCAATAAAAATCAGAACCGCAGCGCTGTACAGCACTGTTTTTGCCCTTTTTTTCATCTGGGCCTTGCGCAGTACAAAAAGGAACTGGACACTCAGAAACACTGCCAGCACAGAGCAGAAAAAGATGGGATCCTCATAATAATTCATAGCATAGGACTGAGGACCTTTTGCAAGGCCGAAGCCGTTCTGCAGATTGCTGGAAAACAGATGCTTTATCATGGAATCATAGACCTTTGTGTGATAAGGAGTAAAGCACTGCTGAAGCCACTGCAGGAATCCGGTTCCCTGGCTGTCAAGCCGGGAAGAAACATTCAGAAGCACCTCTGCCATGGGAAGAAATACCACAAGGCTCATCCCCACACCCAGAAGGATTTCTCCGCAGCCCAGCAGAAACCTCCTCACTCTCTGTGCCAGTGTCAGATCATCCACCATCAAAATCCTGAAAAGAAGATAAAGCCCTGTGGCAGCCAGACACATGTAGGTGAAATACACGCTGTAAATTCCGCAGAGAAATACCATCACCGGAAAGAATCCTCTTCCTTTTTTCTTCTGGATAAATTTTTCGCAGAAAAGCAAAAGCAGAGGCAGGTAGATCACTGCTGTTCCAAACTGATAATGCTGTCCCCACACCAGAAGGAAACCGCTGAAGCCGTATGCATAGGAGGCAGCCAGCTTTGCCCTGGGACTGAAGGAAAACTGAGATAAAAACCAGTAAAAGACCAGACCCGCCATCAGCATTTTTATAATCTGTATCACATTCAGATACATCAGCATATGTGCAGGCCCCAGGATTACCCCAAGGCCGTACAGCAGCATCAGGAAGGGATCAAACAGATTAAAATTAAAAAGATTCACTCCCAGTCCATTAGAAAAATCCCACAGAGAAAAGCTTCCGTCCCGGATGTCATTGACAATGGCAGTGTAATTCATAATATACTGCTGCCAGGTGTCGCTTCCGATATCGTTAAAAATCATCAGCTCATTTCCCAAAAGATAGTCCTGGAACATAATCAGACTGCTGACTGTCATCAGCAGAAACAGAAGCGCAGGATATTTCAGATCTTTTCCACACCATTTAGTAAAAGCGGTGGCTTTATCCACCGCTCTTTTTTTCTTATGTGTATTATCCATATCTGCTTACATGATCTCCTTCAGATAACGGGCAAGGGCATCCTGCCAGTCCGGAAGACGGGTAAAGCCATGCTCTGTCAGCTTTTTCTTTTCCAGACGGCTGTTGGAAGGTCTCTTTGCCTTTGCCGGATACTGATCGGAGCTTACCGGAGTTACTGTCACGTTCATTCCTGCCTGACGGAAGATCTCCTTTGCAAAATCACACCAGGAAATATATCCTCCCTCATTTGTCACATGATACTTTCCGTACTCTTCTTTTTCCAGCATATCCACAAGAAGTCTGGCCAGATCATAGGTGTAGGTAGGAGTTCCGATCTGGTCGTCCACAACAGTCAGTGTATCATGTGTTTTTCCCAGATTCAGCATAGTCTTGATAAAATTCTTTCCATTGACGCCAAATACCCAGGCAATACGCACAATATAATGCTTGTCGGTATATTTTTCTACTGCAAGCTCGCCCTCATATTTTGTCTGACCGTAAACATTCAGCGGCTGTACCACCGGATCATCCGGTTCCCAGGGACGGGTTCCCTGACCGTCAAACACGTAGTCTGTGCTTAAATAGATCATTGGGATATCCATTTCTCCGCACATTCTGGCAATGTTTTCGGTTCCCTCTGCATTGACCTTGCGACACATTTCTACTTCATCCTCTGCCGCATCCACTGCTGTCCATGCAGCGCAGTGAACCATTTTGTCCGGGCGCACTTCTTCCATCACTCTGCGCACAGCCTCTGCGTCTGTGATGTCCATTTCCGCCACGTCTACGCCTACTCCCTCATAGCCTCTTTTTGCAAGCTCGTTCATTACATCGTGGCCAAGCTGTCCGTTTACTCCTGTAACCAATACCTTCATACCAAACCTCCTATATCCTTTTCAGTGAAAAATCCTGACTCTTCAATGTCAGATTCGGATTATAATAAGGATCTCCGTCCCTCATAATATCCGGCCAGCGTCTTTCAAAAATCTGAATTTCTTTATTAAACCGCGCAACTTTTTCCGGTGTGTCCTCAAGACCTCTTGACTTTGACTCATAATGATACAGCTCTGCATAAGGATTGTACACAATGAGATAGCCTGCGGCTCTCAGCTTCATACAGAAATCAATATCATTAAAAGCAACTGCCAGCTCCTCAGTAAGGCCTTCCACCTCATCAAAGGCAGACCGTTTTACCATCATGCAGGCTGCTGTAACTGCGCTGTAATCCTGAGCGCAGATGATTCTGTGGCAGTAGCCTGTGGTTCCTCTTGGCTGCAGCACAAAGCAATGTCCTGCAATGCCTCCGAAGCCAATGACAACTCCCGCATGCTGAATGGTGTCGTCCTCATAATACATTCTTGCTCCCACAGCTCCCACATCGCTTCGCATACAGTATCCCAGAAGCTGTTCCAGACAGTCCTCATTGATAATTTCCGTGTCATTGTTCAGAAGAAGGATGTATTCACCCTTTGCAAAAGAAGCTCCGTAATTATTAATAGCAGAATAGTTAAACTCTCTGTCCCAGTAAACCACATGAGCCTTTGGATTCTCTGCCTCCAGCTTTTTATAATACTGGAAGGTTTCCTCCTCCGTACTGTTGTTTTCCACAATAATATATTCGTAATTCTGATATGTGGATTTTTTGTCAATGGAGTCCATGCACCGCTTCAGATCTTCAATATGATCCTTATTGGGAATGATAATGGAGATCAGCGGATCATGGTCCCGGATAAACCTTGTGCGGTAAAGACCCAGAAACTCTCCCTGAAGCACCTCTGCGTTGATCCCGGTTCTCTTATAATGCTCCTCAATGGCCCGTTTTCCTGCCTCAAAGGCATAGGTCTTGCTTTCCGGATTCTCTGCTGTGGAATCCTCATGGCAGCGCCAGTGATAAAGGATCCTGGGAATATGATAAATCTGCTCCGGCTTTACAGTTTCCACACAACGGAAAATAAAATCATAATCCTGAGCCCCGTCAAACTCCTTGCGAAGCATTCCAACCTGACTGATGATCTCTCTGTCCACCACAAAAAGATGACAGATGTAGTTTACCGTACACAAAAGATCCGGGTTATAATCCGGCTTAAAATGAGGCTGGAAAAACTTGTGGCCGTCCATGGACATTTTATCTTCATCAGAATAAAGAATACGGATGTCCCTGTTTTCGTTTAAGGCCTTTACACACTGAAACAGCGCGTGAGGCGTCAGCTCATCATCATGATCTGCAAAAGCAATGTAATCGCCTGTGGCAGCCTCAATTCCCGCATTGGTATTTTCGGAAATCTGCAGCGGTTTCTCATGAAAGATCACTTTAATTCTTTCATCAGAAGAAGCCAGAGAGTCCAGAAGCTTACGGATAGGAGAATCTGCGCCGCTGCCGTCTGACAGACAAAGCTCCCAGTTTGGATAGGTCTGAGCTTTTACAGTATCCACCAGCTGGCGGAGATACTTTTCCGGCGTCTTATATAAAGGCACAACAATAGAAATCTTAGGCTGGTATTCAAATTTTGTCCTTCTCTGCTTTTCCAGTTCTTTTGAGCCGGGAAGATGGCGGACGATCCATTTCTGATAGGGAATCTCCCTTGTGGACGCAGTTTTTACCTTGGATACCACCTTGCCTACCATAGCCGCACTTCCCTGGCTTTTCCAGTAGCGCAGACCTTTTTTTGCATATTTTTCTATTTTTTTGCGGAAAACAACCGCAGGATTCAAATGAACAATGTGGACAGATTTTGTGTCTCCTGCGTAAAACACAAGGTACAGAAGCTTTCCGGTAAGGTTTGTAAGCTCCACAAAAAATCCGGACTTGTCTTCACTGTCCATTTCCTCATAAAGCTGTTCCACATCCACACGCTGGGTGCGAAGGATCTCCACATTTAATTTCTGTTTGTTTTCATCAAAAATCTGAATTTTTACCGGCTCGTCTGCAACTGCCCAGCCTCTGATCCGAAGAAATCCCTGCTGCACCTTTTCTTCTTCAATAAAAAACTGAGGCTTTCCTCTTCTTTTTTCCAGTTCCCTTGCAGAAACGGAAAACCAGCAGATCCGCCGGTCCGGCATATCCGCATACACGGTCAGCTTCTGACAGCCTTCCAGAGACTGAGGAAGCTGCACAGACGCAGTGATCCTCTCGCCTCTCATCAGATCCGGATCTTTAAATCTTTCCAGAGCGCTGACTACCTCCAGGCGCTGAATCTCCGCCTTTACTTCAGAGCCGTCCAGACAGGCGCGCATCTTTGCTTCCTTTGGCCAGGTTCCCTGCAGAATATACTGACAGGGATCCTTCAGGTGAAACCGGTCCTTTGTTACCTCAAAAATCTCTCTTGACATATCCAACCTCACAATTTCTCAGTCTTCTCTCAGGGAACAGTCGCCCTCTGTCACAGACAGATTGGGGCTGTAATAAGGATCGCCTTTTTTCAGCTGATCTTCCCATTTTTCCCGAAAACGTGTTATTTCCTTTTCAAAACGGTACTGTTTCTCAGGAGTGTCCTCCAGGCCTCTGGATTTGGACTCATAGTGATACAGCTCCGCATAAGGGGTAAAGACGATTTTTCTTCCCATATCCCTTATTTTCATGCAGAGGTCAATATCATTAAACGCCACGCGGAAGCTTTCATCAAAGCCTCCCACTGCCCGGAAATCACAGGCATCCACAAGCATACAGGCAGCTGTCACTGCGCTGATCTCCTGAACGCTTACCATTCTGCCGAAATATCCTGCATCCTCTCTGGACGCCCGGCACATCACATGGCCTGCAATACCTCCCAGCCCCAGAACAACTCCTGCATGCTGGATGGTGTCATCCGGATAATACAGCTTGGCTCCCACAATGGAAACCTCCTTCTGCTGGCAGATTCCAAGCATTTCCTCCATCCAGTCAGGGGTCAGGATCTCCACATCATTGTTCAGAAACAGAAGATATTCTCCTTTTGCCTGCTCTGCGGCAAAATTATTGATGGAGGAATAATTGAACTCTTTTTCCCAGGTCAGAACTCTCACCCTTGGATAACGCTCATGAAGCTTCTCATAATAGGCAAAGGTTTCTTTTTCCTCACTGTTGTTTTCTACCACTAAAACCTCATAATTCTCATAGGAGGTGCGCTTTGCCATGGAAGAAAGACACAGCTCCAGATCTTCTGTATGGTCTTTGTTTGGAATGATCACAGAGATCATCGGATTTCCCTGGATCTCCAGTCTGCTTCTGTACCAGCCGGGCCGTTCTGTCATCTCCACCTTTGCCGGGATTCCCATTCTCTTATAATGCTCTTCCACGGCTTTTCGTCCTGCTTCAAAAGCATAGGCCTTGCTTTCCGGATCTGCTGCCGTGGAATCCATATGACAGCGCCAGTGATACAGAACCCTGGGAATATGGATGATCTTCTCTGCCTTTTCACAGCAGCGGAAAATAAAATCAAAATCCTGGGCTCCGTCAAATTCTTTCCTGAAATATCCCGCCTGCTCTGCCACCTGTCTCTTTACTGCAAAAATATGACAGATATAATTATTATCCCGGAAACGGAACAGATTAAAATCCGATTTAAAATGAGGATCAAAATAATGCTGTCCGTCCATGCTGACCTTGTCCTCATCTGTGTAAATCACCTCAGCATCCTGATCATTAATTGCCTTTACAATCTCAAACAGCGCATCTGGCTCCAGAGTATCGTCATGATCACAGAGCATCAGGTATTCCCCTCTGGCAAGCTCCATGGCCTTATTGGTGTTCACAGAAATACCGCCGTTGGATTTCAGCTTTTTATAACTGATCCTTACCTCATGTCTGTAATTTTTTTTCAGAAACTCATGAACGTTTTCGTCCGGGCTTCCGTCTGCCAGACAAAGCTGCCAGTTTCCATAGGTCTGCTTTCTGACGGACTCGATCAGCTCCTTCAGATAGGGAAGGGGCGTACAGTAAAGAGGGATCACAATACTGATCAAAGGCTTTCTGTCAAAAGAAGTATGCTTCTGCTTCCATGCCTGACGCCGGCTCAGAAAATGACGTTTCAGCCATTGTTCATAATCTCCCTGAGTGTTTTCCTGACGGTTCAGAAGCCTGTTAAAAAATCCCTTTGGCCTCTGCTCTTTACGAAGCTTCTGAATATCTACCTCATAAGCCTTTTCCACAGAAGATCCTGTAAATTTAAGCAGAAGCTTCTTTCCTGAAATTTCATCTAAAGAGGCTGAAATACGGAAGCCGATTTCCTGATTTTTATAAATCTCGTCAAGGCTGCAGCGCTCCGCCACATCCGGCCTCCGCCCTCTGCTTATCCTGCAGGCAAAAGGACTTCCGTCCTGATTTAAAGCGGTGATCTCCGTCTCACCCCTCTGATCCACAGCCCAGCCCTGGATTTCCAGCATGGTATCATAAAGGATTTCCACTCTGTCCAGATGATATTCCAGCAGGCTTTGGTTCAGAAAGCTTTTCAGCTCATCTGCGCTCTTCTTCCACACAGAAACTCGTTTTTCTCCGTCTGTAAGAAACAGCTCGATCTGCTGAAACTGTTCTGCAAGCTGATCTGCCTTTGGAATCCGCAGCCGGAAGCCCGGAAGGAACTCTCCAAAGTCCGCTTCCAGAGCCTGAGCCACATCCGGTCTTTCATATCTCTCAGGATCAGCCAGAACAAGCTCCTGATTTCCGTCTCCCACCAGACAGAAGCTCATTTCCTGTCTGTCAGATCCGGCATACCAGCCTCCAAGGCTTAACACCTGTCCATGTCTGTCATCATATTTTTCTTCATCAATGCTGAAGCGCAATTCTTCCATATTTCATCCTCATTCTGTCTGATCTGAAGGCCGGAATTTTGCCATCAGACCTTTTTTCTGTCATTTCTCTCTGACAGCTTATTTTTTCTTAATGCTTCTGTACAATTTCCAGACTTTTGTATTTTCCATCTGACTGATCTTTTCTTTCAGTCTGCGGATCTCTTCATCCTTTTCCGCTGACACCAGGCCAAAGCTCTTCCAGAACTTTTCTCCCGCTTCCTGAGCCTTCATGATCTCAATTTCAATTCTGAGTTTTTTCTCTCCGCTGATATTTCCGATCACAAACTGAGGATCTCCCCCGCCGAAATAATAGCTGTCAGCTCCTACTGGAAAACCATTTGTTGTAAAGTCTGCCTTTATGTCATTTTCAAAAGCAAGCTTCCGAAGGATCAGACCACCTGATGCTTCTCCCGGATCAAGACGGAGGTTCTTCACATTGTCTGGAATCTCAAGCTCCATGCTGACTCCTGCTCTGCTCATGGGATAATCTTCTGAGTCTTCCTCAGAAAATCCATTTCCCCGGTCAAAAAACACCTGAAGCCTCCTCTCTGCCCCAGCTGCCCTCATCTGCTCATAATAGGGAAGGATCTCCACCTTGCCCGGAGAAACATCTTCATACATGGAAAGAAGAGGCACATGACTTCCATGCATATACTTCTGGAAATTCCTTTCCATTTCTCCGTAAACAGCAAGCTCCTCCTGAGTAATACCTGCTTTGCCATAAAAATCCCTGTCCTTCAGAACACGGCGCTTTCCGTCGCTTTCCAGATAATAATGGATCATCCGGTACAGGATAAAGTCTGCGGGAACCGGAAAGTCAAAGGTCCACTCATAATCGATCACAACCTGTCTGTCCTTCAGAATCAGAATATTGGCAGGAACCAGATCAATATTGGACATTTTTGCGCAGGAATACTCTCCGGTCAGCTCTACGTCCCCGAATACCTGTACAAACTCCGGCGTTTTGATAAAGGTATCTGTGCTGTGAAGGTTCTGAACCTTTTTCAGATAATAAAAGAACAGTTCCTCCAGCTCAGAAAATTTCCCCTGAGCCAGAAGCTGATCCAGTTTTTCTTCCAGAGTCATTCCCTCCAGATATTCCAGCCTTGCAGCCTTATTTACTGTTTTGCAGAGATTAAGCTCCAACCCCTGCTTTTTATAGTCTTCTGTAAGCTCTGTATAAATCCGCTCCAGACGGGCTGTATGCTCACAGGCCTTTTCATTTGCCGGAAGCTTCTGCACATATCTCTCAAACCTTCCCGGCTCACAGATATCTGTTCTCAGGGCAAAGCGCGCGTCCCGCTCGTTGGAAAACTTGGTATACACAATCTCCGGACAGATCTGCTCTTTTCCGATCAGAAGAAGAAACGAATTGGAAAACTCCGGGAACATATCATTGTCCAGAAGAGAATCATACACAGGAGATTCCTGAAAAAGCTGCAGGCGAAGCCGGTCAAAGTTTGTCTCCATACGGTTCAGCTCGCCCTTTAAAGGAAGACGCCTGTCAGAATATATGGTCATGGGAAGCTTGTAATCCGGAAACGGATAATACCAC
The DNA here is from genome assembly GCF_024622975.1 of Blautia caecimuris. Classification (GTDB taxonomy): domain Bacteria; phylum Bacillota; class Clostridia; order Lachnospirales; family Lachnospiraceae; genus Blautia_A; species Blautia_A caecimuris. Next base: position 82,220 of record NZ_JANJZT010000003.1, read on the forward strand.
TGCGCTTTCAGATTTCCTGCTTTTTCCAGAATTTCTGTAAGCTCTTTTTGGGTAAAGGTTTTTACGCCCTTTGTTGTGGGATAGCCCTCAAGTCCCTCGAAAAGGGTTCCAAAGTGATCCTCTGTACAGCCTGCCCAGTATTTCAGTCCAAAACGGTTTTCGATGGCAAGAACGATCTGTCCGCCCGGTTTCAGATGACGGGCAATGGTTTTCAGAAAATCCACATAAGGGGTGTCGCTCTGAATATAGTTTTCCCCATACTCAAAAACGCCGATCAGAGTAATGTAATCATACTTCTCCGTCAGCGCAGGCTCGATCTCCTGAAAATTTCCCATAAGTATTGTGAGATTTTCGCAGTCCTTATGTCTCCAGGCATTGATCTCACTTCGTTTTTTTGACAGCTCAATACAGGTGACCTTCTCTGCTTTTTTACAGAGCGCACCTGTAATAGCTCCACAGCCGGAGCCGATCTCCAGCACATTTTCCTTTCCGGTAAACGGAAGCCAGCTTAAAATATTTTCCCTTACATGGGAAAAATGATAGAGAATGGGCCAGCTTTTCCTCTCTGCGATCACCTGGTTCCATTGCTCCTTTGGATAAGTTCTGGCAATTTCCAGCATCTCATCCTCTATGGCTCCGTCACTGTATAAATCCTGTCCCGGATAACAGGTATCATCCAGGACTGCCTTACCGATTTTTTCTATCATGCTTTTTCTCCGTAGCGAATCTCCACTTTTGAGTTCATATCATAAAATCCAACTGTGTTCTTGTTGGAAACCACTGTGATATTACATGCGTCATACAGCCTGTGGAAAACTGTAAACTCACCGTCCTTGTACCCGGTGCAGCCAAAGGAAAGAAGATATTCCCCTCCCTGCAGGAACATTTCCTGCTCAAAGGTCACTGTACAGCTATCTCCTGCCTGAGAGTGTTCCACAGATTTCTTTTCAAACAGAGTATTGGTTCCTGTGATCTCTGTACCCTTAATATCCTTAAAGGTATAGGCCATAATCGGTTCCTGAATATCCTGATGAAATACCACCTTCATCCGTATCCGGAAACTGCTGCCCTTTTCAATGGTATTGGTACAGCGGTCTTTGTCATCCAGAACTGCAAAATCCACAATCTCCGCAAGCTTGGTACCATATTCCAGCATATTGGGATTTACCTGGAACTGCTGGCTCCAGCTTTCTTTCTGCTCTTCTTTCTTTTCCTCTGCCTTTGCAGGATCCTGACCTACCAGAAGCTGCTTGTACATATCCACCATCTGTTTTGGAGAACCTTCTTCCAGCTTCACTCCCTTATTCAGAAGAATCACTCTGTCACAGTACCGGGAAATACTGCTTAAATCGTGGCTGACAAAAAGAATGGTTTTGCCCATCTTTTTAAATTCTTCAAATTTCCGGTAGCATTTTGCCTGAAAGAACACATCTCCTACAGAAAGCGCCTCGTCAACGATCAGAATTTCCGGATCAATGTTAATGGCAACTGCAAATGCCAGACGGACAAACATACCGCTGGAATAAGATTTTACAGGCTGATAAACAAAATCTCCGATGTCTGCGAAGTCCAGGATATCCTGAAGTCTGGCATCCACCTCTTCTTTGGAAAATCCCATCATGGTTCCGTTGAGATATACGTTTTCGATTCCTGTATATTCCATGTTAAATCCGGCTCCCAGCTCCAGAAGAGCGGAAATCCTTCCGTCCACCTTCACCTCTCCTGCCGTAGGGTTCAGAACTCCTGTAATGATCTTGAGGATTGTGGACTTTCCGGAACCATTTGTTCCGATGATTCCCACAGTCTCGCCCCGCTCCACCTGAAAATTCACATCTCTTAAAGCATAATGCTCTCTGACCGGAACCTTAAATCCCAGAGTTTCCCGCAGTCTGTCTGAGGGCTTATTATATAATTTATACATCTTGTCCAGATGTTTTACCTGAATTGCAAATTCACTCATTTTTTTCTCCGTTTACAGTACATCTGCAAAATGTACCTGAAGTTTTTTGAACAGTCTTGTTCCAAGGAAAAACAGCACCAGGGTAAAAGCCCAGAAATAAAGGGTCAGAGCCGGATGCTGCCAGAATCCCACATGATCGATCAGGGAATCACGATATCCCTGTACCACATAAAATACCGGATTCAGCTTCAGGATCTTTGTAAGAATCCCTGTAAGACCAAGGTCGCTGAAACTCCACATAATGGGAGTTACCCATACCCCTACCTGAAGTCCGATGTTGATGATCTGACTGAGATCCCGGAAAAATACCACCACCGCGCTGGAAAAATAAGTCACTGCCAGAATCAGCATAAAAATACAGAAGCTGTAATAAATAAGCTGAAGGGCATACCAGGTAGGCGGATAGCCCATGCAGGTATAGATCACCAGAACGATCAGCACAAAAAAGCAGTGGACAAACCCGGCTGAAATCACCTTTACCACAGGAAGGATACGAATATTAAAAACAACCTTTTTTACCAGATAATTATATTCCAGAAGAGAATTGGTCCCGCCGATCAGCCCGTCCTGAAAAAAGAACCAGGGCACCAGTCCGGCTACCAGCCAGAGAACAAAGGGAACTCCTCTGTCCGCTCCGCCTCTTAAAGCCAGACCAAACACAAACCAGTATACACAGATGGTAACTACCGGCTGGATAAAGGCCCAGACTGTTCCAAAATAAGAACCTGCATATTTTGTTTTAAAATCATTTTTGGCCAGGGAAAGAACCAGCCTTCTGTTCCGGTATAGTTCCCCTGGCAGCCATGTCTCTTTTTTCAATCCTTTTTGCTCCTGTTTGCGGAATATTCCTGAAAGCTTCCCCATTTTTTGTCCTTGTCAGAAAGAATCAGATCCATTCCTTCCGGAATCGGCCACTCTACTGCAATATCCGGGTCATTGTATGCAAGTCCGCCCTCATCATTGGGATGATAAAAATCTGTACACTTATAGGCAAACTCAGCAGAATCAGAAAGTACAAGGAAGCCATGGGCAAAGTTCTTTGGAATAAAGAACTGTTTTTTGTTTTCTGCAGAAAGCAGCACTCCGTACCACTGTCCGTAAGTAGGAGAGCCCTCACGAAGATCCACAGCCACATCATAAACCTCTCCGCTTACTACGCGGACCAGCTTATCCTGCGGATAGTTGATCTGAAAATGAAGTCCGCGGAGAACGCCTTTTCTGGAACTGGACTGATTGTCCTGAACAAACTCCTGGTCAATGCCAGCCGCCTTGTAGTCATTGTAATTATAAGTTTCCATAAAGTATCCCCGGTCATCTCCGAACACTGCAGGAGTGATCACCTTTAATCCTTCAATGTGACAGGTTTCTACTGTAATTTTTCCCATTTTATAAGCCCTCCGCTACTTCGATCAGATATTTTCCATATGCAGTTTTAAGAAGCGGCTGCGCCAGCTCCACAAGCTGCTCTTTATTGATAAATCCACGTTTGTAAGCAATTTCCTCAATACAGGAAATATAAAGTCCCTGACGTTTCTGGAACGCGGAAACAAAATCAGCCGCATCCAGAAGGGAATCATGGTTTCCTGTATCCAGCCATGCAAATCCTCTTCCCAGAGTTTCCACCTTCAGGGTTCCTCTGTTCAGATATTCATTGTTGATGCTTGTAATCTCAATTTCGCCTCTTGCTGAAGGCTTCACATTTTTGGCGATCTCCACTACATCATTGTCATAGAAGTAAAGTCCCGGAACCGCATAGTTTGACTTGGGATGCTCCGGCTTTTCCTCTATGGAAAGAGCTTTTCCGTCTTCGTCAAATTCTACCACGCCGTACTCTCTTGGGTCCCTTACATAATAGCCGAAGATGGTTGCTCCCTTTTCCCCTTCTGTTCTCTTATATGCGTTCTGAAGCACTCTGGAAAAGCTCTGTCCGTAAAAAATATTGTCTCCCAGAACAAGGGCAACCGCATCGTTTCCAATAAAGTCCGCGCCAATGATAAACGCATCTGCCAGCCCTCTTGGCTGCTCCTGAACCGCATACTCGAAACGCATTCCAAGCTGCTTTCCGTCTCCCAGAAGCTCTTCAAACACCGGAAGATCTCTTGGTGTGGAAATGATGAGAATTTCTCTGATCCCTGCCAGCATCAGCGTGGAAAGGGGATAGTAGATCATCGGTTTGTCATACACCGGCATGATCTGCTTGGAAATCGCTTTTGTCAATGGATATAATCTTGTTCCTGAACCGCCTGCTAAAATAATACCTTTCATATCTCTCCTCCTATTTTCTGGAACCGTACATTTTTTTCTCTTTAAAGTAAAGGGCTGTCATCAATGCCACAAGAGTCACGGCCATCACAGCCATCAATCCAAGAAGGATCTTTGACATATCGGAAAGTCCTTCCTCAGTTTCCGATTCCGGTATTTCCGCTTCTTCCTGTACTGTCTGTGTACCGGAAGTATTTTCTCCTGTTCCCGCTGCCGCTGTCTGTACCGCCTGGGGTGTGGGAGTTGCGGCAGGCGCCGCATAGCCTACATACTGTCCGTTATAAAAATAACGGTTCAGCATTGTTCCGTTTTTGTCCACCTGCTCTACTGTAAGCTGATCCGCTGTGACACCTTTTGGCACAGTCATTTTTTTTCCATTGACTGTCAGCGTATCAAAATTATCAAACGCATAGTTAAACAGCGCAATGCTGTCTGTACAGTTTGCTCCCAGATCTGCTGTACGCATGGTAACTGCAATATATGTTCTTCCGTTCCGCTCCGCTGCCACTACAAGGGTATGGCCTGCGTCATTGGTATTTCCTGTTTTTCCGCCAATGCAGCCTTCATAATAAAGATTGGATTCTTTTGCCATAAGAGGCATATGAGTATGCATTCCTCTTGCCTCGCTGAGGTTTGTAGCCGGAATCGTATAATTGGCTGCGCTGATAACTTTCCGGAACCGGGGGTTCTGAAGTCCTGCCCGCATGATCTTTGCCAGATCATAGGCTGTGGTATAGTGATTGGAATCCGGAAGCCCGCTTGCATTGGCAAAATGTGTATTTCTGCATCCAAGCTCCCTGGCCTTCTCATTCATCATTTCAATAAACTGAGCTTCTGTTCCCCCTACATACTCTGCCATCTGAGCGCACACTTCATTGGCTGATTTGATAATGGCCGCATACCAGCAGTCCTTCATGGTAATGGTTTCTCCCAGCTGCATTCCGATATTGGAGCTGTCCCAGGTCACATCCCGGACTCCTGTCTCTGTAAAAGTTACAGAATCTTCCGGAGAACTGTTTTCTATCGCAGTAAGCACGGTCATGATCTTTGTGGTACTTGCCGGATAACGGTACTCGTCTTTTCCTTTATCATAAAGGACCGCGCCTGTATCCGCATCAATCAGAACTGCTGTCTCAGAAACTGTGTCCGGCCCTTTCGGCCATCCCTGAATGCTGTCTGAGCTCACTATTGCCGCTGTTCCGAAATTCACAGTTACTGCCTGCACGGATACTGCAGGGATCAGCAGTGCCGCAATTCCGGCTGCCACAGTGCCTGCTATTTTATTTTTCATTGTGTTTCCTCCGTCAAAACTCAAATGAGAGTATTTTTTCTGTAATGTATTCCACATCAGACATTTCCAGATTATAAAACATGGGCAGTCTTAAAAGCCGTTCGCTTTCCCGTGTGGTATAAACATCCTCTCCGCTGAAGCGTCCAAATTTTCTGCCTGCCGGAGAGCTGTGAAGAGGCACATAATGAAAGGCAGTGCAGATTCCGTTTTCTTTCAGATAAGTGATCAGCCTGCTTCTTGTCTCCAGATCTCTGACTTTTATATAATACATGTGGGCGTTATGCTTGCACCCTTCCGGCACAAAAGGTCTCTGGATTTTTTCCTGTTCCTCCAGACTCTTCAGCCCCTCATGGTAATAGTTATAGATCTGATGCCTCTTACGGTCGATTTTTTCCGCTTCCTCAAGCTGGGCATAAAGATACGCCGCGTTCATTTCACTTGGAAGATAAGATGAGCCATAATCGATCCAGCGGTATTTATCTACCTGTCCCCGGAAAAATTTACTTCTGTCTGTTCCCTTTTCTCTGAGGATCTCTGCTTTTTCCTGGTATTCGTTTTTCTGGAAAACAAGGGCGCCGCCCTCTCCCATGGTGTAATTTTTTGTCTCATGGAAGCTGTAGCACCCGAAATCTCCAATAGTTCCCAGAGCTTTTCCATGATAATAAGCCTCTACTCCCTGAGCTGCGTCCTCCACTACCTTCAGATGATATTTTTCTGCAAGAGCCATGATCGCATCCATCTCGCAGGCAACCCCTGCATAATGGACAGGCACAATCGCCTTTGTTCTTTCTGTGATTGCCTGCTCGATCAGGTTTTCATCCATATTCATGGTATCCGGCCGGATATCCACAAACACGATCCTGGCTCCTCTCAGCACAAAGGCGTCTGCTGTGGATACAAAGGTATAAGAGGGCATGATCACCTCATCCCCGGGCTCTATGTCACAGAGAAATGCCGCCATTTCCAGCGCATGAGTGCAGGAGGTTGTCAGAAACACCTGGTTTACCTGAAACCGCTCCTTCATCCATGCAGAACACAGCTTCGTATACTTGCCGTCTCCGCAAAGCATTCCCTGGTCTACGGCGTCTTTAATATATGTCAGTTCTTTTCCTACAATTGCAGGCCTGTTAAAATCTATCATTTGCTATTCCTGTTTCTTAATTATCTGTGTTGTCAGTTTGTTCGGAAATATTTTCTTTGTCACGGATCACATACTGAGGTGTCTTATTTACATTCAGCATCAGTTTTCCCAGATATTCTCCCACAATGCCCAGCATCAGGAAACAGATGCCGAACAGTACCAGCATGGCGCACATCAGCGAAGACCAGCCAATGGCAACTGCCGGATTCAGAAGCTTACGGATAAAAACGATCACTGCGCCTATAAAACCTGCTGCCGAGAACAGGGTTCCGAAAAAGGTGGCTGCCCTTAAAGGAATCACGGTAAAATTCAGACAGGACATAAACAGCTTCAGTCCCCGTTTAAAATTATAATTGGAGGTTCCCACCTCGCGCTCAAAATGTTCGATCTCTATGTTTGCAATGTTATGTGTGGTGCGGAAAAACAATACCTGAAGGAAGGTATTATAGCCGTCGTATTTGACAACCTCGTCTCTTACATACTTTCTGCAGCACCAGAAACTGCTCATCTGGATATCCTTCGGACGGTCCAGCAGATGCCACAAAAGAAACCGGCTTACTGCCCCTGTGAGATTTTTAAACCAGGAAAACTTCCTCTGTTTAAACACTCCGAACACAATATCATAGCCTTCTTCCATTTTGTCAAGGAACTGTGGAATCTGTGACGGATGATTCTGCATATCGTCATCCATTCCCAGGATCAGCTCTCCCTGAGCATAATTCATTCCGGCCATAATGGCATTGTGCTGTCCAAAATTCTTAGCCAGGTTGATTCCTTTTACATTTGGATATTTTTCTGTAAGAGCATGTATGGATTTCCAGGTATTGTCTCTGGAATAATCATTTACCAGAACAAATTCACACTCGTAATCTTTTAGTTTCTCAAATTCTTCAATTGCAAGCTCCACCACCTTGCCGATGGTCTGCTCTGAATTATAGCACGGTATAACAATCGATACCAGCATCTCTTTTGTCCCTCGTTTCTATAAGTTGAATATGACGATCCCTGCAAGTATCAGGGCAAAGCCCATAAGTTTCCGCCTGCTGAATCTTTCTTTCAGAAAAATATATCCCATTACTGATACAAAGATGTAACCTGTAGATTCCAGGATCGGTGACATGGAAAGAGGCACATGCTTCAAAGCCAGCATGGTCAGTATTACAGAACAGAAAAAAAGCCCGTAAGCTCCGATCACCATAGGATTCATATACTCCTTCAGGGTGCTTTCGTAGGTTTTATCTGCTGCCTTTTTCAGAATGATCTGAGATACAGACGAGATAAAAACCGACAGAAGCAAAAGACATACGGATATTCCAAGACTGCTCATGAATTCTCACCATCCTTTCCGGCGTTATCACTTGTTACAAGATAAATTCCTGCAAAAATCACAGCTGCTCCGGCGATCATATTCCAGGTGATCCTTTCTCCAAAGATCAGAGCTCCCCAGACGATTCCCCAGATCAGAGTTACGGGACGGTTTGCATAGGCCACAGTAAGCGGCATTCTTTTCAGGATCTGCTGCCAGATAATGGCGTAGCCGAACATGATCACAAAAACAAGTCCAAACCAGAAAATAAACGGCAGGGAAAAAATATGATCCGTATATCCGGAAGCTTTTTTTGAACAGACACCGCTTAGGGAGCTGAACAAAAGGCTGATATGCAGCAGCAAAAATGTACTTTTCTTTAAGGCATGGTCATTATTTCTCATGTTATTTTCTCACAATCATACTGTAAATTCAATGTTAATTTTCGACAAAATCTCATCTAGCCTCTCTTCGCAGTCATGAAGTTCTTTCCCTGCAAGAATGATCTGTCCGATACGATCCCTTCCATTCCGGTACTGATTCACATAATCTCCCGGCTGAATATTAAAGGAAAGATCAATGATATCCTCTGCAGGCGCATTTTCATTTCGGATCGCTTTTACGGTTCCGCTTCTGTCTGAGGTCAGAATCTTAGACAGGCTGGCGCTTCCCGGATACGGTTTGGTAAAAAGCTTTTCCGGCTCCATATCAAGGGCAAGACGCACAATAGCCTCATAATAATTGATGCCGTAATACAGTCCTACTGTTTCCGGAAGGCAGGTGGCTCCTGCTCTTCCCGTAATCTCGATCACATAAACCTTTCCGTCTTTTTCAATAAGGTCGCAGTTTACTGCACAGTTATCCAGCCCCACTGCACGGATAGCAAGCTTTACCTGACGTTTCGCCTCTTCTCCCAGACTGTCCTGTTTTTTCCAGGGAACAGAGTGACCTACCGGAGTGGGTACATAGCTCTGAAAAGCATCTATATTATTGGGAAGGCAGTATAAAAGCCTGCCCTCTGACATCATTGCCTCACAGCCAAAGGGTTCTCCCTCAATAAACTCTTCCACAAGACAATAATCCTTACCTGTAGCTTCCATGGTTTTTTCATAAAAGGAAAAAGCCTGTTCGCTGGTATCGCACCGGAATATCCCCCTGCTTCCCATCAGATCCACTGCCTTTATCACTACGGGAAAATTCAGTTTTTCCAGAGCTTCTGCAAGCTCTTCCCGGTTTCTGATACAGATGTGGCGGGCGCAGCGCACTCCCCCTGCCATAAAGGCTTCTTTCATTTTGAATTTGTCGCTGCTGATATCAGCCGCCTTTTCTGACAGACCTTTCAGCCCCAGTCTCTCACAGGCATAACCTATTGCCCGGACTCCTGTATCCAGACAGCAGGTGGTAATGCCATCCGCCTGAAACTTACGGGCAGCTTCCATAACCGCCCCGGGATCAGAAATATCTGTGTACGTACTTTCATCTGCTGCCTGAAATCCCGGCCAGTCACCGGGAGTGCTTGCAGCTATTGTTTTTATGCCAAGCCTTTCTGCAGCCTCATAAAGAGGAAGCTGAGAATAGCTGGCTCCTAAAATCATAAGTTTTTTCATATTTACAGGTTGTACTCCTCCAGAAAATCAAAAAATAACGGAGTTCCTCCTGTATGAAGGAACAGAATATTTTTATTCCGGATCTGATGATCCTCCAGATATTTTACCATACCACAAAAAGCCTTTCCTGTATAGGTCATATCAAGGGGGGTGCCCTCTGACCGGTAAATACTGCGAATCAGATCTGCCGTATCCTGTGAGTAGGTTCCATATCCGTTTTCCATGTATTGATCTGTAAAAAGAATCTTCTCTTTAAAATTCTGAGGCAGGCTGCTTTTATGCATCTGCGCATACTCCTCCAGATTCCGGGCAATTACCTGCTTTCCTCTGGTCTCATTCCTGGAAACAGAAATACCCACAATATTCCGTTCATCACCCTCTTCCAGACTTCCGGCAAGAAGGCCGGACTGTGTGGCGTTGGTGCTGGATGCAAGAAAAATATAGTCAAAATGAATACCCATTTTTCTTTCCTGACAGCAGATTTCCTGATAAACCTCTCTGTAGGCCTCCATTGGTACCCACTCTCTGCCCTCGCCTCTGGTATTTCCGTAAATATAATAAGGCTTACAGCCTTTTTCCCTCAGCTCATCCACAGCCTTCTGCACAGCGTCTGCAATTTCTGTTTTTTTGCAGGGGATCTCTGTTACTCCCATACTCCGGATGATTCTGCTGTTCTCTGTTTCTTTATCCTCTTTTACATCCTCTGTATTATGGACCATATAGCAGGGCAAGTGCAGCTGGAAACAAAGGGTGGCAAGAATCCGGCAGAGATTGGAATGATAATTTCCGTAAATGATCATGCTGTCGCAGTGTTCTCTTTTCATATCCTCAATAAACTTCTGTGCAAACCGAACCTTGTTCCCCCCAAAAGAATAAGGAAGAAGATCCTCTCTTTTCATATAAAAATGATTGTACACAGGTGCTGTCTCAGCATTGTCCCTGCCGTTTCCGGTAAATCTCAGCTTTTGTATTGGAGTCACCGGAAGCTCCCTCAGCGGATTTTCCCAGGGACCGTGATAAAAAAGCTCTTCCATTTCTTCCATAGTATCTGTCTGAAGAATAAAAAATCCGGGACGGCTTCCGCTGTCTGTAATCTGCGCCTGCTCCACATCTCCTTCCAGCACCACTTTTTTCACCTTATCCGGATGCTCTTTCTGAAGCTCCTGAAGATGTTTCAGATCGTTACTGTCCATAAGAAACCGAATAGCAGAAACCTTTTTCTTTTTTTCTGTAAAAACCGGCGGTTTCCCGGCAGCAGTATCCACTGCCATTGCCACAAAATCCTGCCCTGTGGAAAGAGGAACAAGATCGGAGCCGATGCAGTCTCCGCCCATTCTGGAACCAATCTCAATGATCCTGATATTTCCCGCTTTGTCGATCCGAAGCTCGCTGTGCCCTGCGCCGTTTCTGATTTCAAGTGCGTCAAGGGCGCGAAACACCGTATCCTGAATTTTTCCATACATTTCTTCCGATACAGGAGCCGGCTGCAAATGACCTGTCTCAATATAATGGGGACTGCCTGTTGTAAATTTTTTTGTTACTGCAAGGCAGGTGTGTTCACCCTTATAGCTGATGGTTTCCACACTGTACTCTGCACCCTCAATATATTCTTCCACAATCGCTCTGTTTTCAAAAGACTGTTCTGCCGCCTGTGTGATGGCCTGTTCCAGCTCTTCCTGGGTATAAACCTTTGTTATGGCCCTGCTTCCGGAACGGTCTGTGGGCTTTACAATAACCGGAAAGCTCTCCGGAAACACTCTGTCTCCCACAGAGACTGCCTGAAAAAACGGCACCGGGATTCCGGCCTTCTGAAAGGCAGTCCGCATGGCAAACTTGTTGGTGGAATTTTCAATACATGCGCTGCTGTTTCCCGGAAGTCCAAGCTTCTCTGCCAGATACTGCACTGTAATATTTGCCAGATCAGAACCTATGGTTGATACTGCATCTGGCTGTATTTTACGGCAGATCTCAAGGATCTGCTCTTTTTCCGTAATACTGATCTCATAAAAAAAATCCGCATCCCCGGCTCCTGTAGCGCCGTCTCTCCAGGCAAACACATGCGTCTCATATCCCATTTCTCCGGCTTTTTTTATTAAAGGGCGCTGAAAATCATTGGCCCCGATAATCACAATCTTTTTCATGGATACCTCTTTTCTGTCCAGATCACGAACATTCATCTATAGGGTATTCTATCATTTTATTCCTGAGCTTTCCACCTTATTTTGATACCGGACAATTTCCACGGAATTCCAAATCATCTTCGGTGATCCAAATAAAAAACGCTGCAGTTCTGACGCTCTTGCCAGATTACTGCAGCATTCTTCGTTAGTCAGACATAGTATTTTCCTTTTTCAGAAAAACATTATTTTGTCTGATACATATCGTTGTAATATTTCTGATAATCACCGCTTGTGACATTTTTCATCCAGTCCTCATTCTCAAAAAACCATTTGATCGTGAGGCGGATTCCATCCTCAAAACAGGTTTCCGGATACCAGCCAACCTCTTCCTTGATCTTGTCAGGAGCGATCGCATAACGGCGGTCATGGCCCTTGCGGTCCTCAACATAAGTGATCAGGTTTTCGCTGACAAGCTCTCTTCTGGGATCTCCTTCCGGAAGCATCTCTTTCAGAGTATCCAGAATAATGTGAATGATCTGGATATTCTGTTTTTCATTATGTCCGCCGATGTTGTAGGTTTCAAAAAGGCGGCCTTTTTCCTGAACCATATCGATTCCCTTTGCATGATCCATAACATAAAGCCAGTCTCTTACATTCTTTCCGTCGCCGTACACCGGAAGCTTTTTGCCCTGGAGCGCATTGTTGATGATCAGAGGAATCAGTTTTTCCGGAAACTGGTACGGACCATAGTTGTTGCTGCAGTTTGTAATATTGGCAGGGAACTTATAGGTGTCCATATAAGATTTTACCAGCATATCTGAAGATGCCTTGCTGGCAGAATACGGGCTGTGAGGCGCATACGGTGTTGTCTCATAAAAATATCCGCCGTCTTCTTCCAGAGAGCCATAAACCTCATCGGTAGACACATGAAGAAATTTTTTGTCCGGCTTAAAGGTTCCGTCCGGAAGCTCCCATGCAGCCTTTGCAGCATTCAGCATAACAAGAGTTCCAAGTACATTCGTTTTTACAAAAACTTCCGGATTGCGGATGCTTCTATCTACATGGCTTTCTGCTGCAAAATGAACAACACGGTCAATATCATTTTCCTCAAAGATCTTCATGATCGCTTCGCTGTCACAGATATCCTCTTTCACAAAAGTATAGTTGTCTCTGTTTTCAATGTCCTTGAGGTTTTCAAGATTTCCCGCATAAGTCAGTTTATCTACGTTAATAATGCGGATTTCATTGTCATACTTCTCAAACATATAGTGAATGTAGTTGGAACCTATAAAACCTGCTCCTCCTGTTACCAGATATGTTCTCATATATTTTCTCCTCCTGATAAGAGGCCATTGCAGAACCTTATTTTCCACAGGATTTGCAACAGCCCCCTTTTTATTGATTAGTTATAGTTTGGATCTGTAGGATCAAAGGTTCCGCTTCCTCTTAATGGTGTCAGCGGATTTCTTCCCAGAGGTCCCTTAAAGCATTCATCTGATTTGTACTTCCCGTCAAATACACGAATTGTAGAACCATTGCAGTTTTCCCAAATCCATTTGGCATCTGCCACACAGCAGCGGATGCATCCGTGAGAAGCCGGGTTTCCAAGTTTCAGATATTCTCCTGCCGGAAGGTTATTTCCGTTCGGCTGACCGCTTGCTACTGAATGAATATAAATTCCATTTACTACATGAGATCCATACTGTCCCCAGGACGGTCCCATAAGCAGCTGCCAGCGATCCGCTCTGGTAATCTTAAATGTTCCAACCTTTGTAGGAGTTTCCGGAAGACCAACGGATACACGGATTGTTTTAATCGGAGTTTTTTTACTGCTGTCTGTATAAATAGTCATAACTCCATTTACACGATCACACTCCAGATAATAGTTACTGCGTTTGAATTCACTTGTTCTGTCATTGACACGGTTTCCATACTTGTCAAAACGATAGTTCACCCCGTCAATAGTTTTGGTCATATTTTTATATACTGCACCAGTCTGTGGATTCACATATCTTGCATTATTTTTTGAGTTATTATGTGCAATCCACTCTGTTGTAAACTTTCCGCGACTATCCAAATATCCATACAGCTTTGTATCCGGATCTTTCTTTACAACATTGGTAACTGCTGTCCAGTCTTCAAAATAGTATCTATTACCATTGATTGTTTTCCATCCGGCTCCATATAATCTGCCCTCTTTTGTTGCATAATAAAACTTATTATTATACTTGATCCATTGGCTCTTATATTTTTTTCCACGACACTGCGTTGATGAACTGCGTTCAAAAAAGTACTTATAATCACCTACCGTCACGGGTCCGCTTGCCATACGTCCATCACCAAGAAAATATCTGTCACCTGACCATTGGCTCTGAACATTTTCACCATTTGAGTCAAACAAAAACCATCCAACATGTTTACCATTCATGGTAACATTCTGGATTCCCTTCATTTCCTGAATACGACCGGGAATACTTCCGATATAATAATAACGTCCTTTCTTGTTTCCGTGTACACGAATCCACCGTTTAGTCCATTCTACACGTTTTCCGTCTTTACCAAAATAATATCTGGCATTATTCCATTTAACAACGCTGTCTTTGTATACCCAGCCATATTTATTTGCCATATAGTAGGAACCATTAGCAGCTTTAATCACTTTGTCTTTGGCAAGATATCCGTAAGAATCAATCAGATATTCTGTATTCTTGGAAGGCGCAAGCAATTTATATACACCTGCTCCTTTTTTTTGATTAAGACCGTTGGATCCAAAGAAAAGCCATTTGTCTCCCTTGCTGGTTTTCATACTTGCCCAACGATTGAATACCATTTTTCCAGGAACCTTTTCGCCTGGCTCACTCTTTCTGAATGCATACAGTCCTTTTCTTCCATTATAGGAAGCTTCTACTACACCAATATATGGTTTGCCATCTTCCAAAAGATAATAAAACTGACCACCAATCTTGTATATCATATTAGGTGCAATTTCTTCTGCTCTTCCATCCTCTCCGTATTTATGAAAAGCACCTGCATCCCACATGTATCCAGTATTCTTCTGCATCTGTCCCATGTTGGAATTAAAAGGAGTCGGTGTATCTCCTGCCTCTGTATCAGGATTTGTCACCTTGGCACTGGAGCTGTACTGAAAGAAGTACTCAGCCGGGGAATCGTAAGGAAATCCCTCTGTGCCAGGATTTACAACTCTTTTTCCTGTAAGCATACACCCATTTTCGTTAAAATAGTATGTTCCTTTTTGAAGAACCTGTCCCCGGCTGTCTACTGTTGTAATTTCAACCAGTGTGTTCCTGTAATACTCCACTGATTCTTTTGCATCCTGTACATCAACAGATACATTCTCTTGCGATATATTATCTTCTGTTTCCGGAACAGTATTAACATCAGGGATAACTTCCGGAATTGTTTCCAGCTGTTCTGTATCTCCCTGCATATCACCTTCAAGGTTTACTGCTTCTGTTGTGTCTGTAACTTCTTCTGATGTAGTCACCGGTTCATCATCAGTTTCAGCAGAAGCAGACTGACTTTCTGTCTGTATATCCGGAAGCATCTCCGATACAGTACCTTCATCTGCAGCTGTTCCGTCTAAAACTTCTGCGTTTTCGTTACCAACTACAGTATCCCTTGTCTTTGGAAGCTTCTGAAGCATCCACTTATTTCCCTCTTCCAGCTTCCAACGTGTATAAAGCAGAGTGGCTGTATGCTTTTCTGCATCCTCTGTCTCAAAAGCTGCTGCAGGCTCTGCAGTTGTATTTTCCATTTCCGGTACAGTCTGAGTTTTCTGTTCCGACTCAGTCATATTGTCACCTGAACTGAAAAGATCATCTGCAAATCCCACTTCCGGTTCTGTATTGTCTGTCACATCATTGCTGCCTGTATTGTCAGAAGGTTCGTCAGAGGGCTGCTGCATCTCTCCCTCAGGATCTTCAATTGAAATATTACCACCATCAGTATCTTCCGGCGTCTCTGTTTCACCGTCCACCATTGGCTCTTCTTCCACAGTAACATCTGATTCAGAATCTGAAAAACTGTTTTCAGAATATGATTCCACTGCCGAATCCAGCATTGCCGCCGCACCGGCCTCTGTTACCATAGACGAACACATTGTCAGGCTCAAAAGAATTGCCACCACTCGTTTTTTCAACGTACTTCCTCCTTGCTTATTCTTCTTCATTCCTCATGTTATTATTTATTCACCAAGGCCGCTGCTGATAGCTTTGACCATAGCTTTCATTGCCTCCTCCTCGTCTGCCCCTTTGCAGACAAGCTCAATTTCATCCCCGCATTTTACGCAGGCCCCCAATACGCTGAGCACACTCTTTGCATTGGCTGTTCCCCCCTCGTACGTAAAGGTAATCAATGACTGATACTTGATCGCCTCATTACACAAATTCCCTGCAGGCCGCAAATGAAGCCCAGAAGGATTATTGATTGTAATTTTCTGACTGACCATATTCCCTTCTCCTGTTTAACTGTTTTCTTCTGCCTTGGAAATCCTGGAAACCTCAATTTGTGTTTTTACCTCATCCACAAGTTCATATCCCTCGGGAATCTCGATATCAACAACCACCTCGTAAGTTCCTTCTTTTTTATCTTTCAGATCAATGGAGGCTTTAATATTTTTTTCCTTCAGATCTCCCAGGTCCTCTTTTGTTTTCTTTACACGAAGTTCTACCTGTGCCGCATCAAATGCCACCTGCATTCCATCCGGCACGTTTTCCACTTTAATATTTTTTGTAGGAACCTCGCATACAGTACTTCCCTCCGGAAGAATATTTACATGAACAAATACATCTTCACTGGAATCACTGGTCAGTTTCAGTCCCTCCGGAAGATAATCAGATATATTTATTTTTTCTTCACAGTCCTTATCCCTGCCGGATATATCAATAGCCTCTGCTGGAATCCATACTGTGTTATTCTGCTCAGCAAGAGCATGTAACGCCTCATCGCTTCCCGACACACTAATCACATTAGGCGTAGTGGTAACACTTTCCACCTGATAACCATCTGCCGGCGTTCCGGAGCATTCTGCGCTGATTTTTACATCTGTACGCACTTTCCATAAACGGGCAGTCACATAAACCTTTGACACATTAAGATATGACATATCCTGGCTGCTGAACTGCTCGCCGTTTTTGTCAATGACTGTAACATCTGTCTCTCTGGTCACATCGGAAGATGCGCCACTGACATCAACAGAGGCTGTTACTTTATCTATTTTATTGATCAGAGATGTTGGTCCTGTAATCCTGATTTTCTCAGGACTGGATACTAAATTTCCAATTTCATACCCTCTTTCAGGCTTTGTATCTTTGGTTGTCACAGTAACAACAAACTCCTTAGTTTCCTTATCCTCTATATGAAGACTGAGATTCTGAGGTGTCACCTGGATATTGCCCGGAGCAATATTATCCACTGTGGCAGTAATGGGTACCATAACAGGATTTGTATCCAGACTCACCGCCTGCTGCAGATCAGCCGCTGCACGGATATCCGCTGACGTCAGATCATCCAGAACCTTTCTCTGAGCCTTTATTGTTACACGGATGGGCTCCTGTTCCTCGTTTCGCATACACATTTTGCCGTCTGCATCAATGTAGGCCTCATTCAGAAGCTGAACATCTGTTACAATAAAAGTTTTTTTCACAATCGGGTTGTCTATGTTAATAGCAAGAAGCCATACCAGAATAGCAACAAGCAGAGAAAGAATTTTCAGAGAGAGATTATTTGTCAGTTTTTCCTTCATTCTTTGACCTCCCCTTTAAAAGCTGTCTCAGTTTGTTATTATCCACAATTGTTTTATTCTGCGCTTTTTCAAGAATTTCTCTCAGTTTGGCAGATGAAACATTTCTCTCAAGCTTTCCTTCCTGAGCCACGGAAATCTGACCGGTTTCCTCTGAGACTATGATTGTCACCGAATCAGAAACCTCGCTGATTCCCACGCCGGCCCGATGCCGGGTTCCCAGCTGCTTGCTCAGCTCCATATTATCTGACAGCGGCAGGTAACAGGTAGCTGCAACAATACGATTCCCTCTCATAACAACTGCTCCGTCATGAAGAGGAGTATTATGCTCAAATATATTGATTAGAAGCTGACTGGAAAGAACTGCATCCACATTGATTCCTGTGCGGATATATTCATCCAGGCGGTTTTTCTGTTCAATAACGATCAGGGCCCCGGTCTTAACCTCCCCCATATCAAAGCAGGCTTTTACAAGCTCATTGATCGTCTTATCTGTAAAACGCTCTTTTACTTCCTTTCCCACATCAAAAGGAATAATGGCTGACATGATCCTCTTCTGGCCCAGCTGCTCCACAATCTTACGCAGCTCCGGCTGGAAAATAACGATCACTGCCATAATAAGCACACTGGAAAGCTTGGACACGATCCACAGAATCGTATTCATCTTAAAAATGTACGCCACAAGCAGAAAAGCGCTGATAATCAGAAGTCCTTTCAAAAGAGTATAGGCACGGGTATACTTGATCCATACCATAAACTGATATACAAATACAGAAATCAACAGAATTTCTATTACATCAATGATATTGACAGAAGGCATATTGATATGCGACAGATATCTGTTCAATACACTTATGATGTTCTGCATAACTGCTCCTCTCTTTCTTATGCTTCCTCAGGTTACAAAATCATATTTCTGTTATAAATCCTTCAGGGATTCCTCCAGTTTCTTTTCAAAATCAATGTTATCCACAGAGGGCTTTCTGAGCATCTGTTCTTCCCGATGAAAGCGGCTGTTCTCTGCCTGCTTCTGCGGTTCCTGTCCATGGAACAGTGGTTCATTATATTTTACCACACGTTCATTCCGATTTTTATCTTCCCTTGGCGGCTCGGCATTGATCTTTTTAATGCTGCGTTCAGAAGTTGCAACAAGTGCCTTGGGAACTGCTTTTACATAATAATAATACTCATCGTCCTCATATTCAAGTCTTTCTGTACGTGTATAGTCTCCTCCGTATACAAAAAATTCAAGGACAAGACCAATGAGGACAGACACAACCGAAAAGATGATCATTGGCACCACGGAAATGGAAATTTCCATAAAAATGCTTCCGATCAGCATAATCACTACGTAGATTACTCCGCCTGCTACAATAGCAGTCCGCCATGCATGGTCAAACATTCTTGTTCTGATCAGATTTACAACCAGAATCACAGCCACAAACGCAACAAGCGTCAGCCACATCTCCCCGTTTTTCATAAGTCCATCAGAAAGAAGCGTGATCCTGTCCAGAATCTCGGCATCCGGATTCTGCAGCATCTGAGACTGACTTCCAAGAAATCTTACAAAATAATAGAGGATCACACCGCCTGCTGCCGGAAGTGCAGAAAGCGCACTGCTTAAAAGACCGCATCCAACAGGCAGAAGTACCGGAAGGTCAAATGCACAGGCAAGAGGTGTAAATACCACAACAATATTCTGCTCTGTACTGAATCTGAGAAATACGATCATCATAAAAAGAATGAGGACAAGCATAAATCCCGCAACATCGATTCCCAGCGCATAGCTGTGGCCTACCATCATGGCAAAACCTGCAAATATGGTCATTCCGGATGGCAGAATAGAACAGATCAGCGCAAGTATCAGCACCACAAACATATTATCCAGAGCTGTCATATATCCCATATTGGAATTGATCCATATGAAATATACCAGAGCCAGAACAAACTTCATCAATGGCTGCAGATACATTTCATATTTTGCATATAATCCTTTTATTTTCTGTTTAAATTCCAGTAAAGCTGTCATTTCCGATACCCTCCTGCAGTTCCTCTGCCTGCTGCTTTTTTCTCTTCGCGCACATAAATCTTGCTGAGTTCAGTAAGCTGGCTGTAATACTCCCGCACACTCTTTTTAGCTTTGTAATACCGCACAGAATACTGAATATAAGTAAGAACAGAATATACTACAAGAACAACAGCATATCCCACAATTATGTAAATACCCATGGAAACAAGATTCATCTTATGAATATTTTCCATCAGATATTCCCCAAAATATGCGGCTACTGCAGCAATTGCCAGCGCATACCCGATAGTAACAAGAAAAAAGTTCTTAATCAGAGCCAGTCCGATGTAATCGCTTCTATAATACTTGCTGACCGGAAGGTATCTTCTGCCTTTTCCCTGCTCATACATAGCAATTTTGGTCATTATTTTAACCTTTTCTTCGTTGATCATGATCTACTCCTCAATAAGCAATCTGTTTCTGAATAAACCGTCGGACATATCCGTCTCCTGTATTTTCTGTAAAAGGACACAAATATTCACAGTAATTTAATTGTAACATATATCATTATCCATGAAAAGTGTTTTTATGGTTTTTCTACTGCTGTCCTGCGCACAGCGTAATAAAATACACCTGTTCGGCGCCGGCTCCCTTCAGGCACTGAGCCATGGCATCCACAGTACTTCCTGTTGTATATACATCATCAATCACCAGTACGGTAAGTCCCCGGATATTTTCCTCTGCGCGGAAAGCATCTGCAAGATTTTGCTTTCTCTGAGCTGCATTCAGCTTTTTCTGGGATTTTGTATTGCGGGTCTTTTTTACCAGTCCATAAGCCACAGGGATCTGAAGCTGTTCTCCCACTCTGTCAGCCAGATATGCAGACTGATTAAAACCTCTCATACGCTGCTTCCGGCCTGTAAGGGGAACTGGTACGATCACATCCGGCTTCCATCTCATAATGTCTTTTCCTGTGTATTTACAGACTGCATCCGCATAATAATCCCCGTATTCCCTGCAGCCATAATATTTGTATCTCACAAGCGACTGCCTGAGCTTTCCATTATAAATAAAAACAGATCTTCCCTGATCAAAGCTGCGGCAAAGCGCCGAGCATTCCCTGCAGTATTCTTCCTGCTTTTTTACAGGCTTTCCGCATTTCAGACAATAATCCTCTCCGATCCTGCAAAATACAGTTTCACACTCCGGACAGATCAGCGTTTTCTGATTTTTCAGTATTCTGTGACACACAGGGCAGTGCCTGGGATAAAGGATATTCAGAAACATATTTACATATTTATTCAAAAACAGTCCTTTCTCCCCGATGAAAAAGGTATCTACAGCTCCTCTTTTAATCTGATATCAAGAGAGCTGTAGCGTCTCTGCTGCTTTTCGTTTTTTATCATTTCCCGGAAAGTTTCTTCGCTGCCTACAATGGTCACGCACCGGCGCGCTCTTGTGACAGCCGTATACAGCAGATTTCTGTTTAAAAGCATCCTTGGTCCGGACAGAAGAGGAATCACCACTGCCGGATACTCAGAACCCTGGGATTTATGTATGGTCACTGCATAGGCAAGCTCCAGTTCTTCCAGCTGCTTAAAAGAATATTCCGCACAGCGTCCGTCCTCGAACTCCACTTCCGCTGTTTCCGAAAATTCATTGATCGTTTTCAGGATCCCCGTGTCACCGTTAAAGACACCCACGCCCTTATCTACAGGAATCCCGTACCTTCCGCGGATCTCCCATTCAAGCTGATAGTTGTTCCGGATCTGCATGACTTTGTCGCCTTCCCGGAACAGACCCTGACCATATTCTTTTTCTTTTTTGGATGGTTCCGGAGGATTCAGATAACGCTGCAGGATCTGGTTCAGCCTTTCCACACCAAGCAACCCCTTTCGCATGGGCGTGAGAACCTGAATATCAAAAGGCTTTGCCTCAACATATCTGGGAAGCTTCTCCTGGATCAGGGCGATCACCACTCGAATGATAATGTCTGCATCCTGTCTCTTCAGGAAAAAGAAATCGCTGCTTTTATTACTGAGAGTCACCTGTTCTCCCCGGTTGATCTTATGGGCATTGACAACAATGTCACTCTCTGAAGCCTGCCGGAAGATCTTTTTCAGCTCTACCACCGGAAATTCTCCGCTTCGGATAATGTCTCTTAAAACATTTCCCGGACCCACACTTGGAAGCTGGTTTTCATCTCCTACAAGAATCAGCCGTGTTCCTGCGGTTACTGCCAGAAGAAGGGAATGCATCAGCTGAATATCAACCATAGACATCTCATCTATGATGATCACATCTGCTTCAAGAGGATTTTCCGCATTTCGTTCAAAATGAACTGCCTGTCCCTGTCTTTCCTCTTCCGGCATTCCGTTTAATTCCAAAAGCCGGTGTATGGTCTGAGCTTCATAGCCTGTGGCCTCTGTCATCCGCTTTGCAGCCCTTCCTGTAGGCGCTGCCAGACGCAGTTCACTGCCTTCTCCTTCAAAAAAACGGATAATTGCATTAATGGTTGTCGTTTTTCCGGTTCCCGGTCCTCCGGTTAAAATAAAAAGACCGTGGCCGGCAGCCTCGGTCACTGCTTTTTTCTGCATTTCATCCAGTGTTGTACCTGTTTCCTTTTCAATCTGGGCAATCCTGCGCTGCACAAAAGCTTCATCCTCAGGACAGTCAATATTCAGCTCTCTTAACATTCTGGCGGTATTAAGCTCCAGGTAATAAAAACGACTGGGATAAACCAGTACCGTTTCCCCTTCTTCTTTCTGAATCACCTTTCGCTCCATGGAAAGATCCATAAGATGCTTTTCCATATAGGAAACGTCCACTCCAAGAAGCTCAGAGGATCTCTGGAACAGCTCTTCTTTCGGAAGATACACATGACCTTCTCCTGTTGCCTGTAAAAGAGTATACATCATTCCGCTTTTGATCCTGTAATCTGAATCTGTATGAATGCCTATGCGCCCTGCAATTTCATCCGCGATTTTAAAACCCACGCCACTGATGTCATCTGCAAGGCGGTAAGGATTTTCCTGAAGAACACTGTAAACAGAATCTCCGTATTTCTGATAGATTTTTGCCCCCAGATTCAGGGAGATCCCATATTTCTGCAAAAACATCATTGCTTTTCGCATATCTGCCTTTTCTTCCATCTGAGCAGCGATCTCGCGGGCCTTTTTTTCACTGATTCCCTTGATCTCAGCCAGACGCTCGGGCTCTTCTTCCACGATCCTAAGAGTATCTGCCCCAAACCTGCGGACGATCCTGGCAGCCAGAGCCGCTCCGATCCCCTTAATAGCCCCGGAGCCAAGGTAGCGCTCCATTGCCATGGCATCCTCAGGCATTTTTTCTGTAAAAGAGGTGATCTGAAACTGTTTTCCATAAATATGATGATTGATAAAATTTCCGGAAGCCTCAATGGTGGCTCCCTGACTGATCACAGGAAAAGTTCCCACACAGGTCAGCTCCTCATCGTCGCCTTCTGTTCCTTTCAGAACAAGAACCGTATATCCGTTGTCTTCATTTCTGAATATAATATGGTCAATATATCCTGTTACGCTTTCACTCATCTTACTCTTCCATTCTTGCTCTTACTTCAGCATATTTTCCGGTTCCTACAGCAACTACGCTCATTGCATTCTGCACGGTCAGTGTGCTGACTCCTGTTTTCCTCTCGATCAGCGTATCCATTCCCCGAAGAAGCGCGCCGCCTCCTGTCAGAACAATCCCGCGGTCAACAATATCCGCTGCCAGCTCCGGCGGAGTTTTTTCAAGAACCCCATGCACGGTTTCCACAATCTGTCCGGTAGCGTCCTTTAAGGCAGCCCGCACTTCTTCAGAGGTCAGCTTAACAGTCTTTGGAAGTCCTGTCATTATGTTTCTGCCTTTTATCTCCATGACATGAGGGCTGGACTCTTCAATCGCTGTTCCTATTTTAATTTTTATTTCCTCTGCCATATCTTCTCCGATAAAAAGGCTGTGACTTTTCCGCACATAATTCATGATCGCCTGGTCAAAGGCATCTCCTGCCATCTTAACAGATGCAGAAACCACCACGCCTCCCAGAGAGATCACTGCCACATCCGTGGTTCCTCCGCCTATGTCTACGATCAGATTTCCAAAAGGCTTGGTTACATCCACACCGGAGCCTATGGCTCCGGCTATCGGCTCGTCTACCAGAAAAACTTCTCTGGCCCCGGCCTGATAAGTAACTTCCTCAACAGCTTTTCTCTCAATCTCCGTAATCCCGCTTGGAACGCAGATACTGATCCGGGGCTTACGGAAAACCCTGTTTCCCATTGCCTTTGTTATAAAATATTTCAACATTTTTTCTGTAACATTAAAGTCAGCGATCACTCCCTGACGTATAGGGCGGATCACTTCCATATTAGAGGTCACATGGCCTGCCATCTGACGGGCCTCTTCCCCTATGGCTCTGATCTTTTCTGTATTTTTATCATAAACAACTACAGAAGGTTCCTGAAGAACAAGTCCCTTTGCCGTAGAATACACCAGACAGTTTCTGGTGCCCAGATCGATTCCGATATCACTTGCAGGCATAATGCCCTCCTTTCTGACCAAACTCTGTCACTGACGTAATTTTGTACCGGAGAATTCTTTACCTCTCCGGCAGTTCTCTGTTTACTGCTTCAGATATCTGGCCACGTACTGTCCCGTATAGGATTCCGGTATTTTTACAATTTCTTCGGGCGTTCCCTTTGCGATCACTGTGCCGCCCCGATCGCCGCCCTCAGGTCCCATGTCAATAATATAATCTGCTGTTTTGATCACATCAAGATTATGCTCGATCACTACTACTGTATTTCCACCGTCTGCCAGACGTTTCAAAATATCTACCAGTTTATGCACATCCGCGAAATGAAGACCGGTTGTAGGCTCGTCCAGAATATAGATGGTTTTTCCTGTGCTTCTTCTGCTGAGTTCCGTTGCCAGCTTGATTCTCTGCGCCTCTCCTCCGGAAAGCTCTGTGGAGGGCTGACCAAGACGGATATAGGAAAGTCCCACATCATATAAGGTCTGGATCTTCCTGCGGATAGACGGGATATTTTCAAAAAATCCCAGTGCTTCTTCCACTGTCATATTCAGCACATCATAAATATTTTTGTCCTTATACTTAACTTCCAGGGTTTCACGATTGTATCGTTTGCCTTTGCAGACCTCACAGGGCACATAAACGTCTGATAAAAAGTGCATCTCAATCTTGATGATTCCGTCTCCGCTGCAGGCTTCACATCTTCCGCCCTTTACATTAAAGCTGAAGCGTCCCTTTTTATACCCTCTTGCCTTGGCGTCTGCCGTAGACGCAAAAAGGTCCCGGATCTGATCAAAAACACCTGTATAAGTTGCGGGATTGGATCTGGGAGTTCTTCCTATCGGCGACTGGTCAATACTGATCACCTTGTCAAGCTCTTCCAGTCCCAGTATTTCCTTATGTTTTCCCGGAATGATACGGGCTCTGTTCAGGTCTCTCGCCAGAGTTTTATAAAGCACCTCGTTGATCAGAGAGCTTTTTCCCGATCCGCTGACACCGGTGACACAGGTCAGAATCCCAAGAGGAATATCCACATTTACCTGTTTCAGATTGTTCTCCGAAGCTCCTCTGATCTTCAGCCATCCCGTTGGCTTCTTCCGCTCTTCCGGTATCGGGATTCTGCATTTTCCGCTTAAATAAGCACCTGTTATGGAATTTTCATTTTTCATCAGATCTTCTGCAGTTCCCATTGCCACAAGTTTTCCACCATGTTCCCCGGCTCCGGGACCAATATCCACAACACAGTCTGCAGCCCGCATGGTATCCTCATCGTGCTCTACCACAATCAGACTGTTTCCCAGATCTCTCAGACGCATCAGCGCTTTCAGAAGCTTGTCGTTATCTCTCTGATGAAGTCCGATACTTGGCTCATCCAGAATATAGGCCACGCCTACAAGACCGGAACCGATCTGCGTTGCCAGACGGATTCTCTGCGCTTCCCCTCCGGAAAGAGTTGCTGTAGCCCGTCCCAGAGAAAGGTAGTCAAGTCCTACCTCTGCCAGGAATCCCACTCTTGCCCGGACCTCCTTCAGAATCTGCCTTCCGATCAGTTCCTGCTGTTCTGTCAGCTTCAGTTCAGCCAGAAACTTCTTCAGATTCTCTATGGAAAGAGCTGTCAGCTCATAAATATTCTTATTGCCAACAGTAACAGCCAGAGCTTCTTTTTTCAAACGCTGTCCCTTACAGGTTTTGCATGGGGTGATGCGCATAAAAGTTTCATATTCCTGCTTCATGGCATCGGAACCGGTCTCCCGGTATCTCTGCTCCACATTTTTGATCAGTCCCGGAAACGCCACATCATAAACGCCTTCTCCTCTCTGACCCTTATAATAAACCTTGACAGACCTGCCTTCTGTTCCATGGATCAGCACATCTTTTATTTTCTGGGGATAATCCTGAAAAGGTGTATCCAGACTGAAATTATATTCCTTTGCAAGAGCATCCAGAATGGCTCTTGTAAAGCTTCCCTTATCCGTACAGGACTGCCATCCCATTACAGCGATAGCTCCCTGTGAAATGCTCAGTGATTTATCCGGAATCATCAGATCCTCATCAAATTCCATTTTGTATCCAAGGCCGTAACAATCCGGACAGGCTCCAAAAGGATTGTTAAAAGAGAAACTTCTTGGCTCGATCTCATCAATGCTGATCTGACAGTCAGGGCAGGAAAAGCTCTGGCTGAAGGTCAGAACATTTCCGTCCATGGTATCTACCATGAGAAGTCCCTCTGCAAGATCCAGAACAGTTTCAATGGAATCTGCCAGTCTTTTTTCGATTCCCGGTTTTACCACAAGACGGTCTACGATAATTTCAATATTATGTTTGATATTTTTGTCCAGCTTAATCTCTTCTGACAGTTCATACAGGCTTCCGTCAATCTGAACACGGACAAATCCGCTTCTTTTTGCCTGTTCCAGAAGCTTGACATGGGTTCCCTTCCGCCCTCTGACCACAGGAGCCAGAAGCTGAAGCTTTGTCCGCTCAGGCAGAGACATGATATGATCCACCATCTGATCCACGGTCTGTTTTTTTATCTCTTTTCCGCACTTGGGACAATGAGGAATTCCTATTCTTGCATACAGAAGACGAAGATAGTCATAAATTTCCGTCACGGTTCCCACTGTGGAACGGGGATTTCGGTTGGTGGATTTCTGGTCAATGGAAATTGCCGGAGGAAGCCCTTCAATCATTTCCACATCCGGTTTTTCCATCTGTCCCAGAAACTGTCTTGCATAGGAAGAAAGAGATTCCATGTAACGTCTCTGTCCTTCTGCATAAATGGTATCAAAAGCCAGAGAAGATTTTCCGGATCCACTGACGCCTGTCAGAACCACAAATTCATCTCTCGGAATATCCACGCTGAGGTTTTTCAGATTATTTACATTTGCCCCGCGGATTCTGATAAACTTTTTGCCTGTTGTATGTTCAGCCATTTGTTCCTCCAATTTCTATCCTGTATATACCTGGATTCTGTATCCTGCTTTTGGTTTCAGCCCTTCAGTCCTGAAGAAAATCTGACAGAATGTGATTGCTTACATGTATTCCCTTTCGCGTAAAACGCCAGAATCCACCGCTTTCCTCCAGAAATCCCATGGCTTCATATTTTTTCAGAACTTTTCCGTAAATTTCTTCAATTTCTTTTCCGAAACGTCCCCTAAACTCCTGAACAGAAATGCCTTTTGTCATCCGAAGTCCAAGAAACATAAACTCTTCCTGCTGTTCCCTTTCTGACAAAGCAGCAACATCCCGGCGGATTATCCGGGGATTCCTGCTGCTCTCCAGATATTCCTGCAGATTCCGGGTATTACAGAACCGGTATTCCCTCTGTTCCGGGCTGCAGTATTCTGTTCCGTCCATACCTTCTCTTTCAGAGCTTCCGCTGGTTTCCTCTCCACAAAGGCATTTCCATAGTTCTTCATCTACAAGAGAGGCTGATCCCAGTCCAAGTCCAAGATACTCTGTTCTTTTCCAGTAACCTATATTATGTCTGCACTCATATCCATTCTTTGCATAATTAGATATTTCATACTGTTCAAATCCATATCTCTTCAAAATATCTGCCGTATCTTCATACATCTGATATTCCTCATCCTCACCGGGAAGCTTCAGTTCTCTCCGGGCAAAAGGCGTCCCATCTTCCACGATCAGGCTGTAGGCGGATATATGCTCCGGCTTCAGTTCTGCTGCAGTTTTCAGATTATGTATCCATTTTTCACAGGTCTGTTCCGGAATTGCTGACATCAGATCAATATTAATATTGTCAAATCCGGCAGCTCTTGCCAGCTCATAGCTTTCCAGAAATTCTTCATACGTATGAATCCTTCCAAGAAGCTGAAGCTCCCTGTTATCCGCTGACTGAAGTCCCAGACTGAGACGGTTGATACCGGCCGCCCGATATATTTCCAACTTATCAGAAGAAAGAGTACCGGGATTGGCCTCTATGGTGATCTCTGCATTCTCAGAAAATTCAAATCTGTCTCGGAGAGCCGCCATGATCCGTTCCATGTCCGAAGCATCCAGAAGAGACGGCGTTCCTCCTCCTGTAAACACAGAAACAACTTCTCTGTCCAGGTGTTCCGGAAGCGCCTGAATTTCTCTAATAAGAGCCTCTGTATATGCTTTCCTGGTCTCTGTGCCGGACGGACCGGAAAGGAAATCACAGTAATCACATTTCTTCACACAAAAAGGAATGTGAAGATAAAGTTCCAGAGGTTTTTTCCCTTTATTCTTCAATAATGTCCTCCTGATCTCCTGTGTCGCTGCCGTTATCGGTTTCCGGTTCCGGACTTTCTGCATTTTCGGAGTTCTCACCTGTTCTGCTGTCGGTTTCTTTATCGTCTGTCTTGTTCCCGTTGACCAGATATTCATTTACCATGGTAATATTTCCGTTTTTGACTACTGCCTTCTGATCCATTTTATCCGGTTCAGGCGCAGGCGACGGCTCAGGTGTGATACTGATCTTCAGAACCTGCTGGGTGACCGGATCCTTTTTCTTTTTGCCGCAGCCGCATCCTGCCATAAACACACAGAGCAGAAGCACAGAAACAACAACCAGCTTTCTTGCTGCATTTTTTTTCATTTCCTATCTCCAATTCTGACAGGCTCAGGCCTGTTCAGGCTATTTTCCTTACTGTTCCTGACCTTTACAGCCTTCTGCGTACAGTCACCTATTAGTACTGTTTCTGACCTTCACAGAATTCCTTATTTCTCATCCAGCTTCAGGACACTCATAAAGGCTTTCTGAGGAATTTCCACATTTCCTACCTGACGCATGCGCTTCTTTCCCTCTTTCTGTTTTTCCAGAAGCTTTTTCTTACGGCTGATATCGCCGCCATAACATTTGGCAAGCACGTCTTTACGCATGGCCTTAACTGTCTCTCTGGCAATGATCTTGCTTCCGATTGCTGCCTGGATTGGAATTTCAAAAAGCTGTCTGGGAATTTCCTCTTTCAGCTTCTCGCACATTTTACGTCCTCTTTCATAGGCAGTTTCCGCATGAACAATAAAGGAAAGGGCGTCTACCTCTTCCTTATTTACAAGAATATCCAGCTTCACAAGCTCGCTGCGCTCATAACCGCAGAGATCATAATCAAGAGATGCATATCCTCTGGATCTGGATTTCAGAGCGTCAAAGAAGTCATAAATGATCTCATTCAGAGGCAGCTTATATTTCAGAAGCGCACGGGTTTCCTCCATATAATCCATGCCAATATACTGTCCCCGGCGTTCCTGACAAAGATCCATGATCGCGCCGATAAATTCCGTCGTTACCATGATCTCAGCATTTACCATAGGCTCTTCCATATACTCAATTTCTGAGGGATCCGGAAGATTGGACGGATTGGTAAGTTCGATTACCTCTCCGTTTGTTTTATAGACCTTATAAATAACGCCTGGAGCGGTAGTGACAAGATCAAGGTTATATTCTCTCTCCAGTCTCTCCTGAATGATCTCCAGATGAAGCAGCCCCAGAAATCCACAGCGAAAACCGAAGCCCAGCGCCACAGAAGTCTCCGGCTCGTAGAAAAGAGACGCATCGTTTAACTGAAGCTTTTCCAGAGCGTCTCTCAGATCCCCGTACTTGGCTCCGTCTGCCGGATAAAGGCCGCAGTAAACCATAGGCTG
This sequence comes from Blautia caecimuris, assembly GCF_024622975.1. Classification (GTDB taxonomy): domain Bacteria; phylum Bacillota; class Clostridia; order Lachnospirales; family Lachnospiraceae; genus Blautia_A; species Blautia_A caecimuris. The sequence continues at coordinate 111,853 of NZ_JANJZT010000003.1, forward strand.
AACCTTCTTATATCCGGGAAGCGCCTCCGCACACGGTCTGGTCACTTCTGTAACCGTATCGCCTACGCGGGTATCACTGACGTTTTTGATGCTTGCTGTAAAGTAACCTACCATTCCAGCAGACAGCTCATCACATGGAATAAAACGGCCGGCTCCAAAATATCCAACCTCCACAACCTCTGTTGAAAAACCTGTTGCCATCATTTTTACTTCTGTGCCTTTTCTGATACATCCGTCCATCAGCCTGCAGAATACAATAACACCTTTATAGGAGTCATAAATAGAATCAAAGATCAGGGCTTTTAACGGGGCATCCGGATTCCCTTCCGGCGCCGGGATTTTCTCCACGATCTGTTCCAGTACATCCTCAATATTCAGTCCTGTTTTTGCAGAGATCCTTGGCGCGTCCTCTGCCTCCAGTCCGATCACATCCTCGATCTCACTGATCACGCGGTCCGGTTCCGCGCTTGGAAGATCGATCTTATTGATCACCGGAAGCACATCCAGATTATGTTCAAGAGCCAGATAGACATTTGCCAGTGTCTGAGCTTCAATTCCCTGAGCAGCATCTACCACAAGGATGGCTCCGTCACAGGCCGCAAGGCTTCTGGAAACCTCATAGTTAAAATCCACATGTCCCGGCGTATCGATCAGGTTAAAAATATATTCTTCTCCGTCCTTTGCTTTATAAACAATCCGGACTGCCTGAGATTTAATAGTAATCCCTCTTTCTCTTTCCAGATCCATATTGTCCAGGATCTGCGCCTGCATTTCTCTCTGTGTCAGAAGTCCGGTCTTCTCAATAATACGGTCGGCAAGTGTGGACTTGCCATGGTCTATATGTGCAATAATGCAGAAATTACGAATCTTGCTCTGATCTGTCATTCCGCAGCGTTCCTCCTCTTATCTCAGTGTATTTTCGTTATATCGTGCCCCATTATAGCATATCCGCCCTCATCAAGTCCAGTTATCAGCCCTGCTTTCCAAGGCCTTTCGCAGTCCTACATGCTATTTATTTTCCTGCTTTCATTATACAAACATACGTTCATATTTTCAAGACCTATTTTCTTTTTTCCTTCGACAAAACTTAAATGCATTTTTAAATCCCAGCCGGCAAAAGTAAATACCATCTCTGTAAATGAACAGATTAAAAAAGCACACAAAATCTTCTCTGTTTTGCCTTTACAGGATATACAAATAAAGTTTAAAATTTGTTTATGTCCGCATACTGTGGATTTTATTGTGCAAAATTCTGTATTGTCTCATTTACAGTTCCATATAACGCATAAATCCTTATAATATAAATAAACAGAAGCTGCTCCTGCATATATCCTCTATTGCCTTTAAGAGTTTTCATTCTGTATAATGTAAGCAAGATTTTTCACTCCCCTGTCAGGACTCTGTTCAGAATATCTGCAAAAGGTTCCATTGCATTTTTTACCTCCTGCACTGTATTTGTCTGCGCCCCCGCTTCCAGAAGAACTGCTCTTTTTCTCAGATGCAGATTATATCTCAGTCCGGACAGATAGATTCCTCTGTAAAAATCCGGATAATACTGCGCGGCCTGGTATTCCATCTGAAAAGAAAAAGCAAGATTATCCTGTATGTATGGATTGGGCAGGTAATCCACCGGTCCGCCTGAGGCTGTATAACTGAGTCCGTTAAAAAACATAATCTGAGCTGTAGGTTTGCCGTTGATCTCTGTTACCAGCCGACGATCCTCCGCCACACCGTCCCTGTGAAGATCTATTACTACTTCTATAGAAGGATTTTCTTTCAGAATCTGTTCTATATAAGGCCGGGCGTAATCATAGGCTTTATTCCTGTCCAGCACGCCTCCTGCCAGATCAAATTCTTCTGTTACGTGAAGTACCTGATAGCCATAGGTTTCTGTAAGAATTTTCGCCAGATAGTTTCCCACTCCCACAATAGAATCCTCCACCACGCCTTCTCTGGAATCTGCAAAAGTTTCCTGTGTATGGCTGTGATAAATAAGAATCTGAGGCGTCCGCGGATCCTTCTTTACCGTAAGATCATTTGCCAGAAATTCTGCTGCATCCAGCTGCTCTGCGCTGGTGGCAGTATCCTCGTCTACAATAAAAAAATTATTCAGCAGATAATCATAATCTGCCAGGATCTCCGGAGCCAGATCAATAACCGGTGCAGGCTGAATCTGCGCCAGGGCAGGCTGTGCAGAGGCTGCTGAACTGACTGCCGGACTGGCAGTGGGACCTGATACCGGGCTGACTTCCGGTTTTGATGTGGGAATCGCCTCTGTCTCAGAGCTTTTCTTTTCTCCGGTCACCTGCTGTTCCTGCAAGTGCCTGTCCGATTCTTCTGTTTTTTCTTCCAGTTTTTCATTTTCTGACAGGTGTGCTTCCGGTCTGTTTTTTTCTTTTTCAGCAGCCGTTTCCTGATTTTCCCGCATATCATCACTGCCCGACTGAAGATTTTCCGCCTTCATCATATCAGCCAGATATTTTGCATTACTTTCCACAAGTTTTTCATAGGTTTCCGGATCTTCTCTCTGAGGAACACTTGTTGCTTCTTCCTCCAGAAAGCAGTAAAGCGGCAGCTGCCTGTACACATTTCCCCGCAAAAAAAACGGTCCCGGAACCAAAAGCAGAACCGCAAAAAAGAAAACGCTCAAAATAATGCAGGTTACTTTCTGGAGCTTCGTCATAGAATCACCTCTTTCAAAGAATCCTATGACAAAAATGATATGATTATACCCCTGTATTTCCGGAAATATGCTGCTGTCAAAGTATTTCCCGGTCATATATTCTGATTCTCTGCGACAGCAGCAATAAGCTTTATCTATGCAGAAATCTATTTTTTGATTTTCCCATCAGACGCCTGAAAAAGCCATATTCAGCCCCTCTGATATGGTAAAGCTTAAATATTTTACAGTTTCATCCACATCCTTCGGTGTCACAAACATACTGTAAAGATTTGGCGCAATCATTTCCTCCAGGAACTCTTTCTGCTCCTGTTCCTCCAGTGCATCCAGAAGATGTTCCATAGAATCATGGACAATCGTTGCCGCATCTACTACTGTGGGAACCCCGATTCCAATTACTTTTACCTGAAGATATTCTTCAGTAAGTCCGATCCTGTGATTTCCCACCCCGGAACCTGGATGAATCCCCGTATCCGTGATCTGGACTGTCCGGTTCAGCCTTCGGATACTGCGGGCTGCCAGGGCATCTACCGCAATCACAAGATCCGGCTTTGTTTCTGCCACTACACCCATTACAATTTCTGAAGTTTCCATTCCTGTCTGAGCCATAACGCCCGGCGCAAGACCACTGACCCGGTGCAGAATTTCCTTTTCTGTGCTTTTAAGTCCGTATTCTCTGATAATATGGCGGGTCATTCTGAGATTATCCACCACATGAGGACCCAGGGCATCTGCTGTAATTGCCTGATTTCCCAGGCCTACCACAAGAACTGATGTCTCTCGCTTCAGATTGACAAGCTTTCTCAGATGACGGGCGATCTCTTCTGAAATTTCTCTGTGATAATCCTCGTCCGAGGCCGAAAGATTTGGCGCTTCTATGGTAATATAATTTCCCTGAGGCCTTCCCATAGCCTTTGCCCCGTTTTCTGTTGTTATTTTAACAACCGTAGTGCGGATGTCTCTTTCTTCATCATATTGTTCCTTTACTTCTACTCCCCGAAGCTCTGTATTGCTTTGTGCAAAGCTCTCCGTTGCTTCAAGAGCCAGGTCGGTTCTGATTCTGCTGCTTCCTGACATTTTTCCCTCCATGCCTGTAAATGATATTGCCAGTGTCTTTTCCCTGCTATACATGCAATCCTGTCCGATTTCATACAATTAATGCGCTCATTTTCCCGGGACATCTGAAATAAATTCCAGTGTTATACTGCGCATAAAGCAGTTGATAGCTCCTTTTCTATAAGATTTACATTTTTATGAGAATTATGTATTGACATTCCAGAATATGTATACTAAAATAAATAAGCATGTTTACAGGAGCGCCCGTGTCTGTTCCTGTAGCAATCAATCAAAAAAACTCGAAATGGAGGTGTCCACATTGGCTAACATTAAATCTGCAAAGAAAAGAATCTTAGTAAACAGAACTAAAGCTGCGAGAAATAAGTCTATCCGTTCTGCTGTTAAAACTTCCATCAAAAAGGTAGAAGCTGCAGTTCAGAATAACGACAAGGCTGCTGCACAGGTTGCACTTAACGAGGCAATTGCTACAATCAGCAAAGCTACATCCAAGGGTGTTTACCACAAAAACAACTGTGCAAGAAAAGTTTCCCGTTTAACAAAAGCCGTAAACAACATCGGCTAATAAAAACGCCTTTTATTTTTAATTATAAGCTTATAATTAAAAAAGACAGTCACAACCGTCATGTGACTGTCTTTTTTTCTTTTTTAGTTGCATTTTTTCAACTTTACAATATTTTTGTCTGCAAAAATCGTACTACTGTAACTATTAACAAATTTTCGTTCATATCCACTTGCAAAAATATCCAAACGATAATATCCGCCTCGACGCGCCAAAGTGTATAACTTATTCTTATAGTAATACCAAGGGCCTGCGGAAATACTTTGTGTAAGCTGGTCTTTCACAGCCAATTGAACTATTCCATTTTTATATCTGTATACATAAATTGGATATCCCACATTATCTGACGGCTTATAATGCGAATTTCCACGAAAAGCTGTAGTCACAATAAGGATTGTTTCCTTATTATACCCAGCATTTACAATCGCATAATAATACCCCTTATAATTTTTTTTCATAAAATTTTCAAATGCTTTGGTTGCATTTCCAGATGAATTTTCTATCTGTGAACCAGTATATTGCAGCAAATAATCATTCTTTGTGTAATTAAACGTTGTATTGATATTAAAATGATTATATGAAGATACTTCGCAGGATATTTTCACCTTAACATAATTCTTTCCTGGAATAAGATTTACACGATAATAATAACCACTTCGAGCTCCTTTTAATCTATAACTGGATTTTCCTTCTTTAATCTCAAAAAAGAAATCCTCATAAGACGAGCTTGTTCCACTCCTGTTCCATACTCCAAGATATGCTTTATGATTTTTACCGAACGCTATACCATATTTAAATTTTGTATTTTTATATTCATAAACTTTTCCCAGTAAACTTCGAAAAGAAACTCCATTATTACTGCCTCTTACCGTAATTCCCCATCCGCCAGAATCATAGGCACCATACGTATTAAAACGACTATTGTACGCCCTTACAACGTAATAATATTTCTTTCCAGCTGTTAAGCCCTTATGAGTAAATGAAGTCGTCGCAGGTCCTACCTGTGCAATGCCCTTCCATTTCCCACCTGGAACCTTATAGTATATTTTATAATGTGTTGCATTTGATACTTTTTTCCACACAATCTTCACATTATTATTGTTAGACGATATCTGCGCCAACTGTACTTTTCCCGGATATATAGATACTGTAGCCGATACTCCTTTCTTGTCATATCCACCTGCGATCTTTTCTTTACTGCTGTACATTCTTACTGTATAAATATTAGTTGTTCCTTTTACTGGTTTTTTATCTGTATATGACAAAACGTTTGATCTTAAAGTTGCAATTCTCTTCCATGCAGCATTGGAACTTGTCTTTCGATAAACATAATAAGTATCCCCGCCATAAGCTTTGTTCCAACTTATGGTTACTGTACTTTTCTTTGCATCCAGTCTGGCACTTTTCAACTTAACTGCTGTCGGAGACGTTCTGGAAGATATGCCTATCTTATCATAATTTCCCCATTTTTTCGAAAAACTGTTATATGCACGAACTGTATATACATATTTTTTTCCAAGTTTAATGGGAAAACGTTTAGAGGAAATATGGGTATAACTCCTATCTGTACTTCCAAGAGTCGCAATCTGTTTCCATGATTCTCCAGATGTTTTATAAAAAATACCATAATGTGTAGCATTTGATGCTGCTCTCCAGGTAATGGTAATTTTATTATAAGAATTTGCTTTAATTCCAGAGAGTGACGGCTTACCTGGTACTATAGGATTCCAATGGGCATAAAGCAAAACATTCTGTGCTTCCATTCTTGTTGTGGAAGAAACTTTTGTTCCTCCATTTTTTTGGGTATACCATCCCCCAAATTTATAACCAGTTCTCACAGGGGTTGGCAGAGTCCCATAATACTTACCATAAGGCACTGATTTTGTTGTATTAATGGAACTTCCTCCGTTTGTATCAAACGATACTTTATAACTATTAATTGACCATTTAGAATAAAGAGTATGATTTTCTGCCTTTTTTATAGGAGAATATGAAAACCCCCTCTCGCCTCCTGTTTTTTTAGTATACCATCCTTGAAATGTATAACCGGTTTTATATATCGAAGGTAAATATGGATAATATGCACCTCTGTTTACATCATAAATAATCGGAAAACAGTCATAGCATCTCTCATCACTCATTAATGTTACTGTTACAATTTTGGAAACTCTGCTTCCTTTATACCACGCAATATGTCTCTGAATCATTAAAAGATCCGTAATATCTATTTTATTATTTTTATCTATGTCTGCAGCAGTATAAAATTTCCCTTTCAAAATCCAGTCTGGATGTTTTTGGTAAATTTCTTTGGATTTTTCAGCAGCAATATGGCGATTCACTATAATACTATCTGTATTATTGATTTTCCCATCATAATTCACATCACCATAAATAATCCGCAATTGCTGTGCAGCCGCCTGAACAGATGTATCCTGTCCAAAAATAAATGCACTGATTAATATTAGCACACATACAAATACTACACGCAATGCCTTTTCTGTTCCCTTTCTTTTCATCATACGCACTCCTTTTCTTTCCTCTCCTTTTTCTTTCTTATAATATATCTCTTTTTTCTATATACCGCAATATATTTTCCTCTCTGTCCCTGTGCAATATTTCATCTCAATTCCTTGCCATTTTTCATCAACATTACCGTATTCATTTCAGTAACTGCCTATGAAAATACCTTTTTATGTATTTGACACCCGCCCTCGCCCGGGCTATAATAATCTTACATATGTAAGATTCCATTCTATCCATCCCGAAAGGAGACTGTCATGAAACTTCCCCAGATTTCTGAAGCAGAATACGAGGTAATGAAAATCATCTGGAAACATGCCCCCATCAGTACCAACCAGGTAACTGACATACTTTGCCGGACTACGGACTGGAGCCCAAAAACTGTCCAGACCATGCTGAAGCGGCTTGTGACAAAGGGTGTTCTTTCCTATGAAAAACGCAGCCGGATGTTTGTCTACTCTCCTGTTTTTTCTGAAGAGGATTACCTCCGCCAGAAAAATTCCAGTTTTCTGGACCGGTATTATAATGGAAAGCTTTCTGCCATGTTCTCCTCTTTTCTGGACACGGAACCAGTTTCCGGGGAAGAACTGGAATCTCTTCGTCAGCTTTTGAACGATCGTTTTCCGGAAGGGGGAAATTAATTTGCAGAATTTTGGTATCCGCTTTCTGATCTGCAATCTTATTCTTATAGCTCTTACAGGAATACTGGTCTGTGCAAAAAGACTTTTGAAAAACCAGCTTTCTCCGGGGCTCCGGTATTATCTCTGCATACCGTATTTTATCCTTCTGTCCGTGCCTTTTCTCCCACTGTCCTTTTTCGGATTTTCGTTTCCCGTATCCCGAAGCTCATTATTCCAATGGCTTTCTGCTTTTATAAACAGCCTGCAGCCGGCTTCCGCGCAAAACCTCCCTGGCATTTCCTCTATGACAGCCTCGGATTCCAGCTCCGTAATCCGGGATTTTGCAGTCTCTGTAAATTCTGCAGCTCCCGGACACTGGAATCTTATACTTCTTTCGTTCTGGATTACCGGTGCTGCCATAACCCTGCTTTTATTTTTCCATATTACATGGAAGTTCCATAAAATAAAATGCGGCGCCAGTCTCCTTGAGAAACCGGAAATCCAAAAATTTTTTTCAGACTGCTGTACAGAGCTCCATATTCGTCGTAAGATTTTGGTTTTTGTCAGCCCCAAAATCCATTCGCCTGTAACAACCGGCTTTCTGAAACCCCGGATTTTTATTCCTGCCGATCTTGACTCTGTCCTTCAGACCCATGAATTACGGTATATGTTTCTCCATGAGCTTCAGCACTGCCGCCGTCTGGACGGGCTTGTCAATAATCTTTGTATTATGTTCCGCATTATTTACTGGTTTAACCCGGCAGTTATCCTGGTACTGAAAAAAATCCCCCTGGAGCGGGAACTTGCCTGCGATGCCTCTGTGCTGGCTCATCTATCAGCAGAGGATTACCCTCTTTACGGAGCTTCGCTTTTAAATCTGGCGGAAAAGCTCTCTTCTTATCCGTCTGCTTCCGGAATGGTAAGCAAAGGCAGCCAGCTCCGCCGGCGAATCCTGGGAATCACCTCTTTCCGGCACAGAAACAGGAAACAAAAATGGAAAAGCGTAATTTCCTATCTTCTCATTTCTGTTCTTATTGCAGGAATGATACCTGTATTGTCTGCATACGCTGGCTCCGAAGAAACTGTTTCTTTACATGGAAAAACCACAGAGAATCTTGAGCTTTTCACAGATTTCCATGGTTTTGACGGAAGCTTTGTTCTGTATGACAGTCAGACCGGGCTTTGGAAAATTTACCGGCCGGAGCTTGCAGTCCAACGTTTTTCTCCGGCCTCTACCTTCAAAATTTATTCTGCTCTTCACGGGCTGGAAAAGGGCATTATCTCACCGGAATCCTCCTCCATGAAATGGGACGGCACTCCCTGCGCATTTCCCCGGTGGGAACAGGACCAGACCCTTGATTCTGCCATGAAGGACTCTGTAAACTGGTATTTTCAGAACATAGATCAGCTGCTTGGAAGAACAGAAATCTCCTCCTTTCTGAAAAAAATCAATTATGGAAACAAGCAGATAAGTAAAGATCTGAAGCTTTACTGGGCTGACGACTCACTGAAGATTTCCGCAGTAGAACAGGTGGAGCTTCTTCAGAATTTTTATACGAATACCTTTGACTGCTCCGAACAAAACATTCAGGCAGTAAAGGATGCGCTTCGGGTAGGAGAGTTCTCAGGCAGAACGCTGTACGGCAAAACCGGAACTATTCGGAGAAACGGCAGGGATATCAGTGGATGGTTTGTAGGTTTTGTGGAAACAGATGATAATGTTCTGTATTTTGCTGCAAATATCCAGGGTGCAGACCATGCAGACGGCTCGCAGGCCGCTGCAATCACCCGTTCTGTATTATCCTCCAAAATATTCCTCTAAAACTTCCGCATCCTTTTGGACTACATATCCGCTTCCTCCCAGTTCCTTTACGTTTTCCACCATGGATATCAAAAGAACTGGTCTGGAAGCATCCTTTTCCACAGGAAAAACAGCAAACCATCCGATTTCTGTACCTGTAGAATCTTCCTGGGTTGCCTTAAGCTCTGCGGTTCCTGTTTTTCCCGCAAGAAGAACGTCCTGTCTGCAGGCTCCATATCCGGTCCCCGAAGGATCGTTCACAACCCCAGTCATTCCTTCCATAAGCTTATCCACGATCTCCGGAGAAAAGGTCTGTGTAATCCATGTTTCTGCAGAAGGATTTTCCCGGTATCTCAAATAGGGACGAAGCATATTTCCCTGATTGAGAAACGCCGTATAAATGCTTGCAAGATGAAGAGGATTCACAAGAATCTGACCCTGCCCGTACCCGCTGTCCGCAAGCTGGATCTCTGTTTCAATTTTATCAGTATTCGAATAATGGGATTCCGCCACAGAAATCTCAAAAGGAAGCTTCTGGCAAAAACCAAGCTGTTCCAGAGAATCCGCCAATGTCTCTGCCCCGATTCTCAAAGCTGCCTTTGCAAAATAAATATTATCAGAATAGATCAGGGCATTTTTTAGTGTAACCGGCTCATACTCATGAAGAGTCGTTACATGGTAATCTCCCCAGGAGGAATCCTTCTGCCAGGAAAGTCCTGCATTTCCAAAATCCTCCTCCGGGTCCAGACTGCCTGTTTTCATTCCGATTCCCGCGATCACAGGCTTTAACACAGAGCCCGGACACCAGATCTGACGAAAACGGTTATACATTGGCTTTTTTATATCCTCATTCAAATCCTTCCACTGAGTATCCGAAAGTCCCAGAATAAAATCATTATTATCATAGGAAGGAGTGCTTACAAGAGCCAGAACTTCTCCCGTATAAGGATTTACTGCCACAGAACAGCCGGGATCCTCCTGAAATTTTTCATAAAGGGACTGCTGCAGGCCGCTGTCAATGGTAAGCTGAATGTTCTGTCCGTCTTCTCTTGGAACACTGGCTGCCACTTTCCTGGTGTTTCCAGCCTGATCTACAATTCTGATCTCACATCCATTTTTCCCCTTCAGTTCTTTTTCATAGAGAAGCTCTGCCCCGCTTTTTCCAATCACACTGGCAGCATCATAGCCCTCGCCCTTATGCTCTTCCAGATCCTCTGCGGTTACAGGCTGCACATACCCGATCAAATGAGAGGCGGCTTCACCCAGAGGATACGTCCGGATCTCCTGATCTGTCAGCATAACTCCCGGGACGGCAAGAAGCTGTTCCTGACGCTGCTGCTCCTGAAGAAGCTCCTGACCGGGATTTTCTGCCATAAGCTCCAGTTCACTGACTTTTGGAATAGTTGCCAGCGGCACAAAGGAATCTTCCTTTACCCAGGATGCGCTTAACTTCTGAAGAATGGTTTCCTCCCTCATATCAAGAAGCAGAGCCAGTTCCTTTACAGCTTCCTCCTTATTCTGAAGCTTTCCCGGGACAATGCCCACAGAAGAAGCAATTCCGGGACCGGCAAGTGTCTTTCCGTTCCGGTCAAGAATCCTTCCCCGCTGTGCCTTATCTGTAACAACACTTACCTTGTCTGATGGAGTCAGATCAGGAAGAATCATCCCGTCATTCCATAAAAGTAAATATCTGTTTTTTGTCCTGACAAAGCCTGTCTCATCAGAAAAAGCAATGGTTCCGGCCGCAGTATCCATAGAAATATCATAGGACAGCACAGTAGTCTTTCCCCTGCTGCTGATTTCCTGAATGTTTTCAATACGGATATTATGGGCTTCCATTCCCTCATAAATTCTGGAATTTCTCTGGATAAAACCCTCTTTATCAAGATTGATCAACGTATCCGGATCCACCATCTGATACATAGATTCATAATCCTTTTCTTCCACTGCGGAAAAATACGCCCTCAAAATTTCTTCCGGCTTTTCTGTCTTCATCCGGAATGCCAGACCTGCTGCAAAAACAATCAGAAGTATACCTACTGCAAGCAGCAAAACTGTAAACAAAATCTTTTTTGACTTTTTTATCATAATCACCTCTTTTTAAATCCTACATATGTAATCTTTATATACAAATATTACATATGTAAGATATAAAAGTCAAGGTTTTATGTGTTTAAAAAATTTTAAAATCCCTCCTCCCCCGTTGCCTGCGCCTCAGATAACACTGTAATAATGTAAGCTATGATATCAGTTTCTGATCAAAATTATCTGTTTTCCCACTGACAACAAAAGGAAGCGCTTTCGCGCTTCCCCTTGCTCCATATGTTTATTCAACCATTTTTCTGATACATCTTCCTGCGCCTTCCATTACTTCCGGAGAAAGCTCGATCTCTTCTCCTGCAGTTCCTCTCAGGCAATTATAAACATCCATTAATGTAGTAACCTTCATGTCCATGCATGTAAGAGAAACAGACAGAGGATAAAACTTTTTATCCGGGCAGGAAAACTGCAGATGCTCTACAATACTGTTTTCTGTTCCGATAATAAATTCTTCTGCGTCCGATTTTTCCGCATATGCCATAATTCCCGTTGTAGAGCCCACATAATCAGCCTGCCGGGTCACCTCAGGACAACACTCCGGATGTACAAGAAGAAGGGCATTCGGATGAGCCGCTTTTGCATTTTCTGCCTCCTGACCTGTAATCATCTTATGACGTGGACATCCTCCGTCATAAAAAGCAAAAGTCTTTTCCGGAAGCTGCTCTGCCACAAAATGTCCAAGATTCGGATCTGGAATAAACAGGATCTTATCATTGTCAAGCTTTCTGCAGATTTCCAGTGCAGAAGCGGAAGTGACACATACATCGCACTCTGTTTTCAGCTCTGAAGTGGTATTTATGTAGGCAACAACTGCATAACCGGGATATTTCTTTTTCAACTGACGAAGTCCCTGAACATCAAGCTGTTCAGCCATAGGACAGCCTGCTGCCGGATTTGCCAGCCAGACTCTTTTATCAGGATTCAGAATCTTGCAGGTCTCAGCCATAAACCGGACACCGCACATGATCATACCGCTGCAGTGGCTTTTTGTAGCCTCCACACTTAATCCGTAGGAATCTCCTGTATAATCCGCTACCTCCAGGATCTCATGTCCCTGATAGGCATGTGCCAGAATACAGATGTTTTTTTCTTTTTTCAGGCGAATGATTTCTGCCTGTAACTCCGCTACTGTCATCTTATGTTCTCCTTTTTCTCTTTCTTTTCCCAGGGCTGCAGAGGCGCCAGCAATCCTGCGTTCTCCAGCTGACGGCCGATCAGATCCAGCCGCTGCTGGCTTTCTGCTTCTACCAGATGATAATGGTAACCGGAAGTGGCATTGCTCAGAACTGTGGAATGGCTGCTGTTCAGAGCTTCTACGAATTCCGTCACATCATGCCTGGAACGGATGTCCATTTCTGCGGAAACACGGCCATATACCCGATGGCTGATGCTGATATTTTTTACACGTCCGCCGCAGTCCACGATCAGGTTCAGTTCCTGCGCTGCCTGCTCCTGACTGTGACGAACCTTAAATTCTCTTGTACAGCTGTTTTCCTGCTGTATGGTATAGCCCTTTGTAGTGGAAAGGATTCCCGGTGTTGACGCACGTATCACCGCCATATCCTGCACGATCACCTGACGGCTCACGCCGAATTTCGCCGCAAGCTCTCTGGCTGCCACCGGAAAATCCGAGTTCTGAAGAGTCTTCAGAATCTCCTTTCTCCTCTCAGAGGTATTCATGCTTTCCCTCCTCTCAGATTGCATGAAGATTTTTCATGGAAATATCAAGAATCGGTGCAGAATGAGTGAGAGCACCGCTGGAAACATAATCAACACCCACCTCACGGATTCTGGCAATGTTTTCTTTTGTAACATTTCCCGAACATTCTGTTTCCGCTCTTCCGTCAATGAACTCTACTGCCTCTTTCATCTGTTCCGAAGTCATATTATCCAGCATAATAATATCGGCTCCTGCCTCAACAGCTTCTTTTACCTGCTCCAGAGACTCTACCTCAATTTCAATTTTACGGACAAAAGGCGCGTATGCTTTTGCCATAGCGACAGCTTTTGCAACGCTTCCTGCCGCACCGATATGATTGTCCTTCAGAAGAACTCCGTCAGAAAGATTATATCTGTGATTATTTCCCCCGCCTACACGCACTGCATATTTTTCAAACACACGACAGTTGGGAGTTGTCTTTCTTGTATCAAGCAGAGTCAGACTGCTTCCCTCAAGAAGTTTTGTCACTTCTCTTGTATAGGTGGCAATTCCGCTCATTCTCTGAAGATAGTTGAGAGCCACACGTTCTCCTGAAAGAAGCACGCGGATATCTCCTGTTACTCTGGCAAGAAGCTGTCCATTCTTTACCTCTTCTCCATCCTGGCAGAAAAATTCAATTTCTGTTTTGTCATCAAGAAGTGTAAATACTCTTGCATAAACCTGAAGTCCTGCAATCACGCCGTCCTCCTTGGCGATCAGATCAACCGTTCCCTTCTGTGCCTTTGGCATAACGGCATTTGTGGAAACGTCCTCGCTTGTAATATCCTCTCTCAGAGCCATCATAATCAGCTCATCTGCCTGCATTTTCATTGTAATTTCATTCATGATTTTTTTTCATCCTTTCAATTTCATTTAAAATCACTGTACGGTAGCCTGCCATAAGACTTTCCCGGTCCTCATACGCCTTCCGGTCTACTGCGCCTGCCTGGCATGGCTCCGGCTTCTTCCCAAATAATATATCATCAGCTGCCCTTCTTGCAAATACAAGAGATTCCAGAAGGGAATTGCTGGCAAGACGGTTCTTACCGTGAACACCATTGCAGCTGGTCTCTCCACAGGCGTAAAGCCCCTGCATGGAGGTTCTGCTTCCCAGATTTACTTTGATCCCCCCCATAAAATAATGCTGGGCAGGAACTACAGGAATCGGTTCTTTTCTTACATCAAAGCCTTCCTCCAGACATCTGCTGAAAATATTCGGAAAATGCTTCATAATAGTACTCTCTCCCAGAGGTCTCATATCCTCCCAGACAAATTCTGTATCCTGCTTTTCCATCTGAGAAAAAATTGCCTGGCTCAGCAGATCTCTTGGCTGAAGCTCATTTGTAAAACGCTGTCCGTTTTTGTCATAAAGGTAAGCTCCCTCGCCTCTCACTGATTCTGAAATCAGGAAACGTCTTCCGGGCTTCTTTGAATACAGAGTTGTGGGATGGATCTGTATGTAATCAATATTTTCCAGCAGAATCCCATGCTTCATGGCAATTCCCAGAGCATCTCCTGTAATATGCGGAAAATTGGTAGAATTTTTATACAGGCCCCCAAGTCCTCCGCAGGCAAGCACCACGTAAGGAGCGCGTATCTCATAAATTTCGTCCTGTTCGTCCATGGCAACAACTCCGCCGCAGATATTATCTGCTGAAATCAGATCTACCATTGTCATGTATTCAACAATTTCAATATTTTCTCTGGCCTGTGCCTGAGCCAAAAGCTTTGAAGTGATCTCCTTGCCTGTAATGTCCTCATGAAAAAGGATCCTCGGCTGAGAGTGAGCTCCTTCTCTGGTAAATTCCAGATCTCCTTTTTCATTTCTCTCAAAATCAACCTCTCTCGTCAGAAGATCCCGGATAATACTGTTGGAACTTCTAAGCATCAGATCTACTGCCTTTTTATTATTTTCATAATGTCCGGCCCGCATGGTATCCTCAAAATAATCCTCATAGTCATCCTCACCACGAAGCATACAGATGCCGCCCTGAGCCAGAAAAGAATCAGACTGATCCGCTTCCTTTTTTGTGATCATCAGGATATTCTTTCTTTCCGGAAGGTTCAGGGCACAGTAAAGACCTGCTGCGCCAGTTCCCACAATGATCACGTCATAATATTCTTTCATTTTCTCCCTCGCACCGCATAGCTGTCATTTTCCGACATCTGAGCGGTTTTCTTTACATAATCTTTGACTGTTCTTAACATTTTTTGCAAGTATACCACCAAACTTGATAGGTGTCAAGACACCTGTAAAGCACATAAAACAAGCCGGAAAATCCCGGCTTGTTTATTTCATAATTCCGCTCATGCAAAAAAACAGATATTCTTGATATCCCGAACATCTCCCTGTAACAGTTCCTCTGCATTTTACTGAAACTATAGTCTCCTTCACTATATTTTCTTCCTCTGTATTGTACCAAGGCAGCAAAATTGACGGTTACGGCTGACTCTTAAAAATCTCCGACTTACCGTGCAGAACTGTATTTTACGATCAGAAGCTCCACACTCAGCACATCCTGAAGCCGTCCTGTTTTCACTGCTTCCTCTGCCTCCACAAAGTCTTCCTCTGCTTTCTGAAGCTCCGCAGCCGAGTAGGAACGGGCACAGGCGGAAATATTTCGTGCCACAAAAGACGGTACTCCTAACCGGGAAGCAATTTCCGGCTGCGCCACGCCTTCCTCTGACATCTTCTTTGCCAGAAAAAGCTGGTGAAACTGTTTTGCCAAAAGAAACAGAATTCTCATTGGCGGCTCCTTCAAGGTCAGAAGATCATAATACAGTTCCAATGCCCGTTTCTGATTTCTTTCCGTTACCGCACGCACCATGTCAAAAATCTTGTTTGCAGTCTGGGTGGTGCACACTGCCTCAATATCCTCAGCAGTAACAATATCTCTCCCCTGGGTGTAAGTGATCAGCTTTTCCAGCTCCATACGGATATTTCCCATATCAGTTCCTGTTTTTGTAAGAAAAAGCTCCATATCTGAAGTTCTGATCTTCCTGCCTTCCCGTCCCAGGATTCCTGCCGCCCAGCGCATCAGAGATTTTTCATCCTGTCTGGCAAATTCCGTGATACGGCCACAGGCTTTCACTGCTTTATACATCCGGCTTCGCTTGTCCACTTCCTCTTCCACAAAAACCATCCGGATATAATCCGGCAATGATTTCATATAATCCGCAAGTTCTTCACACTTATTCTTAAAAAATCCGGAGTTTTCCACAAGGATCACCCTGATCTCTGCAAAAAAGGGCATCGTTTCACAAAGATCGATCATTTCACGAACTTCTATTCCCTTTCCTTCATATCTGGTAAAATTCATGGTATCTCCATCCGGATTCAATGCCTGTATCAGCTTATCCTTATACTGTTGTCTGAGATAGGCCTCCTCCCCAAACAAAAGATACGCCTGTTTAAAATTTCCTGTTTTTAAATCTTCCTGTAAGCTTTTCAAGTCTGAACTCCTTTATGTTGTGCCAAAGTCAGAACCCCAGATATCAGGCTCCTTTTCTCAGTCTTTGATTTTCCTTTAAGTGTTGTTATTTTCAGAACATAATATACAATCATACTTATCAGGTTTCAGGCATACTTTCTATTCTCTGCTGCTTGCTTTTATTCCATAATCCACGCACATACATTACTGCTGCAAATACTACTATATCCACAATGATTCTGCATATTATATTTATGTATATATTTTCTGATATAAGCCAGATTCTTTTCATCCATGTACTGTCAATCCCATGTATCACAAGCATATAAAGAGAATTTTTCCCAAAATACAGCAAAGGACTGATTATCTTTTTTTGCTTACAAAGTATTACACTAAGCTCTGCAATCATTAATGTTCCTAAAATGGCGGGCAAAAAGCAAAACGGATATGATGGGTATTGTCTGCTGGCATAAACCATATAGGGATATCCATTACATCCCTCGTTTATTTTATAACATAAATAAAATGTTACAAACCAACCAGTTCCAAATATCAATAGTTTCAATACCGGCTTATGTTCTACACAAAACTTCCTCAAAATATATCCAATATAAAACATTGGCATAATTGTTAGTACAATATCAAAAGACAATGGTAACCATTGTAATCGACTGATTGCCACTCCTGTTACTGAAAGGAGTAAACAACCTACAATCAGTTTTCTTTCTGATAATTTTAAATGCATATAGTCAAACAATGTTTTTCCCAAAAACATAACTACTAAAAACCATGGAATACCCAAACCTTTAATTTCCGCTGATAATACATGTAAGTTAACTCCGGATGAAAAAACCATTGTCAATAAACTTTCTTTTAGAAATTTTCTCACAAATTCCCAGGAACGAAATTCTGAAATGCACTTAGAACTAACATAAATTAAAACTGTAATATATATAAACAATGCCGGAAGAATTAAATGTTTAAAACCTTTTTCTGTTTTTTTCACAAATTCATCGTTACTATTTGAAAGTTTTCCTGTAACGCAGCTTACTACAAAAAACAGCGTCATGTGAAAAGAAAATATTCCTGCTCTTACCATATTTGAAGCATCGGTACTTACTGTATGTCCTATAATAACAAGCAACAAAGTAATTCCTTTTGCACAATCCACCCAATCTATTCTATTCTTTTTCATACATATCCTTCCCCTTGATTCTACCATATCATATCTTTAAGTACCGTTGCCCTTCTCCAATTTTATAATTTTTCACAGTAGATATTATTTTTATAATTTTATCATACTGCCTTCAAAAAGAAAACAAAAACTTATTTTACTCAGGGGTTTCGCTTTTAACTCTGCATATTTATAAAACCCTTCTTTTTTCTGCTGCTTTCCGACTTTTCTCTTTCCATACGGAAGAATACGCACAAACTGCCCCTATCGCATCTATTATGGATTTTGGGATTTCCCATCCTGTTCTCAAAGTTCCTTATCATCTCCAGTTCCTATCCGTTTTCTCCATACAAGATATTCTTTACCTTCTCTGTCTGCAGATCATCACAAAAAATCCGGCTTATGCTCTTTCTGACCATCTCATACCCTTTTTTGACATAAGCATCTTGATAGAGATGCTTTTCCGGAGAACATTTATTGCGTTCCGGACAGCCGTTGCAGACATAAGGCGGTTTAGAGAGTCTGGGGCAAATATATTTTTCATAAAAAGGCAGGAAAAGGAACATTTGACACAGAATCACTCTTTGCGGAAGGAACATTCACGACAAACCATTTGTGCAGAGCACCAATGTAGAAAATCCAGGCGTCAAACATTGAAAGCTCTGCCATATGCCCCACTGTTTTCAAAGCAGATGTGATTTTTCACTTCTTCGGAGATGGTCGTACAATTCTTACTTAAAAACCGACCAATCGCTTTAAAGCTTTCTTCCTTGATTAAATTGCCATTAAGTGTATTACCCTCTTCCTTGGTATCTGTACCAAAAAATCCTTAAAAATCACAGATATTTTGTCCTGTACAACATATGCCTCTGATTTTTCCCGTGGTAAAATACAAATATAAATTTCAAGTATACTTACAGGAGGGTTTTTAATATGAAAGTTGTTGTTGCAGTTGATTCTTTTAAGGGAAGTATGACATCTATGGAAGCCGGTACTGCAGTAAAGTCCGGTATTCTGGCTGCCCACCCTGATGCGGAGGTAATAGTCAGACCTCTGGCAGACGGCGGAGAAGGAACTACCGATGCCCTGACGGAGGGCTTAAACGGAAAACGAATCAATCTGACAGTTACAGGGCCCATGGGAGAGCCTGTAGACGCTTACTACGGCTATCTGGAAGATACAAACACTGCAGTTATGGAAATGGCCTCTGCTGCGGGAATCACAATTTCAGATCACGCTGATCCCATGAAAGCAACCACCTTTGGAGTTGGAGAAATGATTCTTCACGCCATAGACAATGGTATCCGCAACTTTATTATCGGGATCGGAGGCAGCGCCACAAACGACGGAGGAATCGGAATGTTAAAAGCCCTGGGCTTTACATTTCTGGATAGAGACGGAAATGACGTAGGCGAAGGCGGACAGGCTCTTGCAAAAATCTCCTCTGTAAGGAGTTCTGACAAACAAGAGCTCCTTGCCCAATGCTGTTTTCAGATCGCCTGCGATGTGACAAATCCCCTTTGCGGGCCCCAGGGCGCTACCTATATCTATGGCCCCCAAAAAGGAGTTACAGAAGAAATGGCTCCGGTTCTTGACGCCGGCATGAAAAATTATGCAGAGGTTACTGCCTCTCTGACCGGAAAAGATCATTCCCCGGCAGAGGGCGCAGGCGCAGCCGGCGGACTTGGCTTTGCCTTTTTAAGTTATCTGAATGGCCAGCTTACTCCCGGAATCCAACTGATTCTGAATGCAGTTCATCTGGAAGATGAAATGAAAGATGCAGATATTGTGGTTACCGGAGAGGGCCGCCTTGACCATCAGACTGCTATGGGAAAGGCTCCTGTAGGGGTTGCAAAGCTGGGAAAGAAATATGGAGCAAAAACAATTGCTTTTGCAGGCAGTGTTACAAAAGATGCCGCAGCCTGCAACCAGGCAGAGATTGACGCTTTCTTTCCAATAGTAAGAGGAATCACCACTCTGGAAGAAGCCATGGATACAGAAACAGCAAAATACAATATGCGCTCCTGCGCCGAGCAGGTATTCCGCCTTCTGTAAAAAGTCTCCCGGATGAAAAAGGACAGCTTCTGACTGAAACATATCCTTATTTTAGGCTTTTTTAAATAATTCTGCCCGTTCGACAACCGCTTTCCGCTCTGGTATAATAGGCCATATACCCAATACCTTTTACAGTATTATTTCAGGAGGAAAGCATGAATCCATATATCAGCAAGTCGCTTGCCTGTCAGATTGTAAATACTGTCAGTGATCTCTGCGGGCAGAATGTAAATTTTATAGACTGTTCGGGTATTATCTTTGCGAGCACAAATGAAGAACGGATCGGAAATTTTCACGAAATCGGCAGACAGGCGGCAGTCAGCGGCAAAGTAATCGAAGTAACAGAAACTGACAGATTTACCGGAACCCAACAGGGAGTCAATCTTCCTGTTTATCATAATCATAAGGTAATTGCTGTCATCGGAATTACCGGAAATCCGGATGAGATCCGAAAATATGCTCATCTTGCAGAACGTATTACCAGACTTCTGATCCGCGAGAAAGAACTGGATGCTTTTCATCGCACAGAAGCCGAAAAGAAAAACCATATTCTCCAGGGTCTGATCGAGCATAAGGATATTCATCCGGATTATCTGGCAGAAAATTTTTCCCGTTGGGGAATACAGGAAAACAGCCGGTATCATTTAATCCGTATTTATATTGATCACGAAAATACGCTTTCCGGTTCCCATGCAGCCTCTCATAACGATACAGCTTTTCTTCTTCCGGAACCGGTGATACATCAGCTTTTTCAGAAACTTGGGATCACTCTTTATACATTTATGTATCCTGATCAGTATCTGGCAGTACTGGAACATTCTGTTTTTGAAAACAGCAGACATATCCTAAAAGCTTTTCCGGAAAGCTCAGGTCTTCCTGTACAAATTGCTGTTGGAAATGCTGTGCCCATTCGTCAGATCAGCGATTCTTATGACGAATCTGAAACGGTTCTGCAAAGTCTCCTGACTTCCGGCAGAACCTTTGCAGAATTCAGCGACCTGACCCTGGAACTGATTCTTTCCTCTGCGCCGGCCAGAATCCGCTCCGCCTATCTTTCAAAGACTGTCAGCAGCCTTTCGGACAAAGATCTGAACCTTCTGAACACTTATTTTAAATGTAATATGTCACTGAAGGACACCTGCGAAAAAGCTTTTCTTCACAAAAACACACTTCAGTACAGACTGAATCAGATTTATCACCGCTGCGGCTACAATCCCCGCAGCTTTCAGGATGCAGTTGTATTGTATATGGCTCTGAAATTATCAGGCAGGTAGTTTTTATAATTCACAGATTTTTTTCCATATCTCAGGATCAACCGGAATGCCCAGCTCTGTATTCTCTTTCCTGCGAATCAGAGTCCCCTCTCCCGGATAACGGATTTTTTTATTTGCATGTTCCGGCACAGAGTTCTGAATGTCTTTCAGGGTTTCCTCTGCAAGTGCTTTGGCTGCCTCCGCATCCCCGCTAAGAAGCTCCGGCTTCACTGCAATAAATACCTGCGTCAGCCCATATTCTTCTTTACACTCTTTCCCGATTTTAGATACTGTTCTCCCAAGGGTGAGAGCGGCACCTGCAAGATCCAAAAGGATTGACATTCCGGATCCTTTCCAATATCCGATAGGAAGGACGCGCCTTGTCTTTTCAATAGCTGCCGGATCACAGGTCAGAACTCCGGCTTCATCATATCCGCCCGGATAAGGAAGATCTGTCTGAGCCTGTCGGCATACAGCCAGCTTCCCATAAGAATACTGAGCCATAGCCATATCAACCACCACATGTTTTCCCTGGGGCCCGGGAACTGCCATCACAAAAGGATTATTCCCGATCTTACTGTCAACGGCTCCCCAGGCAGGCATATTTGGCATGGTGTTTGTCCAGCATATTCCAATATATCCGGACTCTGCTGCCTGCCATCCGTAAGTGCCTCCTCTCATCCAGTGATTCGTATTACACATTGCCACAAGGCCAATTCCAAACTCTCCGGCCAGCTCCATAGCTCTTTTCATAGCAGACGCTGCATTCAGATTTCCCATTCCGAGATGTCCGTCCCAGCGTTCTGCCGCGCCGACTCCCGCAAGCTTTTCCGGTATCGCATTTACATGAATATATCCCTTGTCAATATATTCTATCACACGGGGAAACCTCTGATACCCGTGAGAGTAAACACCGTCAAGAGACGTATCTGCAAACATTTTTGCCGAAGTCTCCGCTCTTTCCTGACTGAATCCTTTTTTCAGAAGGACCCTTTCAAATTCCCTTTTCATATCCTCGTAAAAAATTCTCATACTTATCCACAGTCCTCCTTTTTTTGCTGTTTTATATCCACATATCTGTATTTATAAAGCTTTTTGCCTCACCTGTTTATACAAAAAATGCTGTCCTCACATATCCGGTGGATTTATATCTGGGGGTATCGCCGGATACATAAGGCAGCATTTTTTATTTACAGGCTCAGAACTCTTTCTGAACCTTTATACCAGTTTCATTTCTGCAAGAACCTGATGGAGCTTTTCTTTCTCCTCCGGTTTAAGCTCTGCAATCGGTGAAAGACATTTTCCTACCGGAATTCCCTCCTGTACAAGACCTTCCTTAATAACGGCCGGAAATGTTCCCATACTGCAGGCAATACGCAGAGGCGCTAAAGTAAATTGGGCATCCAGAGAGCCTTTCAGATCTCCCGCCATATACTTATCATAAATATCGGCAGTGATACGGGGAGCTACATTGGCACAGGATGCAATGGCGCCTGATGCTCCATAGCAGAGCGCAGCATGAATCAGAGTATCTCTTCCCATCAGTACATGGAAATTATCATTATCACGCGTCAGACGGATATACTCTGCAGTATTGGTCATATCTCCTGTACTGTCTTTGACCGCAATAATGTTGTCGATTTCTGCCAGCCTTGCTACAGTTCCCGGGGCGATCGTAACATTTGTCTTCGGAGCATTATTATAAAGAATGATCGGAAGCTTTGTACTGGCTGCTATCTCTGCAAAATAATCATAAAGCTCTTCCTGTGTCTGAGATACAAACATCGGTGTCAGAACAGAGACTGCATCTACTCCAACCTCTTCACAGATTTTTACAAGGCGGATTACGCCTCTTGTTGTAATATGGTTTGCTCCGCCATATACCGGAACACGTCCTCTTGTTTCGTCCTTTACTGTTTCCAGTATCTTACGGTATGTGTCATCGTCAAACGCATAAAACTCGCCGGTTGTTCCAAGCGGAAACAAACCGTGCACTCCATTATCTATCAGATGATTTACCATCTGTCTCAGAACAGGATAGTTGACTTCACCCTCGTCAGTAAGAGGAGTGATAATCGGGGGAATAATACCTCTTGGCACAAATCCCATTTTTGGTACCTCCTTCGCCTAAAAGCGATAAATTATTTTTCTTTTTCTACTGAAACCTTAGATATTTTTTCATAGTATTTTACAATTGCACTATGGTCGTCCATCTCGCATCCGTCAGCTTTCAGTGACTGCATGATCTCCATAAGCTGAGAAGTCAGAGGAAGAGATGCGTTTACTGCATGAGATGCATTCAGAGCATTATTCAGGTCTTTAATGTGAAGCTCAATACGGAATCCCGGTTTAAAGTTATGCTCCATCATCATCGGCGCTTTTGCGTCAAGAACCGTAGAGCCTGCAAGGCCTCCGCGGATCGCCTGATATACAAGCTCCGGATCTGTGCCTGCTTTTTTTGCAAGAGTCAGCGCTTCTGAAACTGCTGCAATATTAATTGCAACAATTACCTGGTTTGCCAGCTTTGCAACGTTTCCTGAACCAAGATCACCTACATATACAACAGATCCTGCCATACTCATAAGAAGATCATAATATTTGTCAAAGGTTTCTTTTTTACCGCCGCACATAACAGAAAGTGTTCCGTCAATCGCCTTCGGCTCTCCTCCGGAAACCGGAGCGTCCATAAGCTCAATGCCCTTTTCAGCCAGCTCTGCGCCGATCTTTTTTGATTCAACCGGGTCAATAGAGCTCATGTCAATCACGACTGTTCCCGGCTTTGCTGTATCAGAAATACCATTTTCACCAAGGCACACTGCACGTACATGAGGAGAATTTGGCACCATAGTGATGATCACATCACACTGGCCGGCTACATCAGCGCTGCTCTTTGCAGCAACTGCTCCCATATCTGCAAGCTCTTTTACCGCTGCCTCATTGAAATCAAATACCACAAGCTCGTGACCTGCTTTTACCAGGTTTTTACTCATAGGTTTACCCATAATTCCAAGTCCAATAAATCCAACTTTCATTTTAAAATCTCCTTTATATATTTATTTAATTTTAATAAGCTGTGAGGGTGGCCTCCTGTCCTGCTGCTGTGAAGCAGAGACAGGAAGCTGTACTGTCAAATATCAGATAAAAAACTGTGCAATCAGAAGTTCGACAACACCTACAACCGACATAATCATGGAAACTGCCGTTTTACATCTTACCTGATCCTTCAGCTCTGTCAGACCGAACATACCGTTAAATACCCAGAAACCACTGTCATTGAAGTAGGAGAAGGAAATCGCACCTACGCAGCAGGAAAGAGCCATAAGAAGCGGGCTGATGCTGAGCATGCTCATAAGAGGAGCAGTCAGTGTCGCTGCTGTTGTGATGGCAACCGTTGCAGATCCCAGAGCAATACGCATAAGAGCTGCAATGATAAACGGAATCAGAACTGCCGGAATTGGCCAGGATGTTACCATCTCACCCAGAGCTGTACCGATACCGCTGACTTTCACTACGTTTCCAAGACTTCCGCCCGCTCCTGTGATCAGCATGATGATACCGGTATCCTTGATTGCCTCATCCATCATACCAAGGACTTTTTTATTGTCTTCTTTTTTTACGAGACCGTAAATAGCAAGAAGAGTACCAATTCCAAGAGCAACAATCGGCGAACCAAAAAAGTCGATAAATGCATTGCCGACACCTACGAAATCAAGGACTGTTTTCAGAAGGATCAGGACGATCGGAATGATGATCGGAGCTACGGATACCCAGAATCCCGGAAGCGGTTTTGCATCCATCATTGCATTCAGCTCGTCCATGGATTTGATGTATTCTTTTTTGAATTCTTTTCTGTCAAATCCACCGTCTGCAGTAGGAATCTGATAAATCTGTTTTCCAATCCATTTTGTATAGAAAACGACTACAATCAGCATAGGAATGGAAATCAGCGCTCCACCGATGATCATGGTTCCCACGTCTACATTCAGCATACCTGCCGCTGTCAGCGGGCCGGGTGTAGGAGGAACAAGACAGTGTGTAAGCTGAAGACCAACCGCCAGAGAAAGGGCAAGACCGATAACAGACTTTCCGGTTACTCTGGACATTGCTTTACAAAGAGGGGCAAAGATCACGATTGCGGAATCTGCAAATACCGGAATTGAAATAAACCATCCTGTAATTGCCAGCGCCCATTCTTCGTTTTTCTGGCCAATGAGTTTGATGAAGCTGTATGCCATTTTTTCAGCAGCGCCGGATTTTTCAAGGACACCGCCCATCATAACTCCAAGACCAATGATAATACCTGTACTTTTCAGTGTACTTCCGAAACCATCCTGAATGGCAGTGATCAGACCAGTCTGTGTTGTGCCGTCAGCGAGGGTTACGTCTGAAATCGGCATTCCGCCGATGATTCCTGTAATCATGGCTGCAATAAGAAGCGCCATGAAGGAATGAACCTTTGTTTTCATTACCAGGAGAATCATAACAATAATACCTAATGCAAGTCCCAGTAACATTCTTGTTGATTCAGACATGTTTTTCTCTCCTTTTCCTTATGTATCCGGTTTTTTGACAGACCGTAAACTGTTTTTTACATTGTCTAGCGAACCAGACACGGACGTTTGTTATCAAATTCCCATCCGGGGATCAGATACTGCATTCCCTTTGCATCATCACGTGCGCCAAGACAGTTGTCCATGTAAAGCTTATGTGCCTTCAGTACCTGGTCGCGGTCAACCTCAATGCCAAGGCCGCCTTTTTTCGGAAGATCAATGCATCCGTCTACGATCTGCATCGGCTCTTTTGTCAGGCGCTCACGTCCCTCCTGCCAGATCCAGTGAGTATCAATTCCGTTCATTTTTCCAGGAATTGCAGCAGCACACTGAACAACCATTGCAAGACTGATATCAAAGTGATTATTGGAATGGCATCCCCACATCATCCCAAAGTCATTGCACATCTGACCTACCCGCACAGAACCGTTCATGGTCCAGAAATGCGGGTCAGCCAGCGGAATATCTACACTTTTTAAAGAAAGGCAGTGGCACATCTGACGCCAGTCTGTATTGATCATATTTGTTGCAGTAGGCATTCCGGACTCTCTTTTAAACTCAGCCATGATCTCACGGCCGGAAAATCCGTTTTCTGCTCCACATGGATCTTCACAGTAAGCAAGACACTCTTTCAGCTGAGGCGCAATTTCCAGTGCTTCTTCAAGGCTCCAGCATCCGTTGGGGTCAAGGTCTACCCGGGCATTTGGAAATTCTCTTTTAATTGCCTGGACAGCTTTCAGCTCTTCTTTTGCAGGAAGAACGCCGCCCTTTAATTTAAAATCCACAAAGCCATATTTCTCATGAGTTGCCTTTGCAAGCGCTACAATGCTTTCCGGGGTAAGAGCCTCCTCATGGCGCAGACGATACCAGTCGCACTCTGCATCCGGCTCTTCTTCATATGGAAGATCTGTTTTTTTACGATCCCCAATGTAAAAGAGATAACTCAGGAACTGTACCCGTTCTCTCTGGATTCCGTCTCCCATAAGAGCTGCTGCCGGAACCTCAAGAAACTTTCCGAGAAGATCCAGAAGCGGCGCTTCAACAGCAGTGACCACATGAACCCCTGTACGAAGATCAAAGGTCTGAAGTCCGCGGACATCATCCTTTATATTTTTGTCAAGCCAGCCGCGTACCTTATTTAAGGTCTGCTTATAATCCGCAATACTGGTTCCGATCACAAGGTCTTTCACCTGCTCCAGTGCCTTTGTAATTTTTTCTCCTCCCGGAACCTCTCCTACTCCTTCTGTTCCGGTAGAATCTGTCAGTATTACAATATTTCGTGTAAAATATGGAGCATGTGCGCCAGACAGATTAAGTTCCATACAATCATGTCCGGCTACCGGATAAACTTCCATTTTTTCTACAACTGGTATCATCAATATATCCTCCTCAATGTGCTTAAAAGGTTACGGCCACCGTTCTTTTCTATGCATTTTATTATATACAATCCCTTTTGTTATTCAATTCGCAAAATACTCAAGATAAACAGGTAATTTTTATATATATACTTCAATCTTTCATTTTATGAAATATTTCTGTTTCATTTTTATTTCAAAAATATTCATTTCTTTCACAGAATTTTGTTTTTCCACTTTACATAACTTTTACATTGTAAAATTTTTTATCCGTCCTGTTTTTTCACATAAAAAAGCTGCCAGCATATACCGACAGCTTTTTATGGAAATTCCCAAAAGAAAGAGGGTAAACAGGAATTTCCATCGAATATGGTAAACAAAAATCAGGTAATAGGCGCAGGGTTAAAAATGCACAGATCATTGTGAAGCTTGTATTTTTCCGCAAAGGACTGCTCCCTTCCGCTTGCTACGTTAATGATCTTATAAAACAGTTCTGTTCCGACATCCTGGATCGTTGCCTGCCCCATAGCAATAGGGCCTGCATTTACATCAATCAGATCCTGCCACATTTCTTTCATTTCATTTCTTGAACAAACCTTGATCACAGGTGCTGCTGCCAGACCATAAGGCGTTCCCCGTCCGGTCATAAATACCTGGACAGTGATTCCTGACGCAAGCTGACAGGGACCGCAGACAATATCGCTGGCAGGTGTAGCCGCATAAATGAGTCCGTGTCTGCCGGGCTTCTCTGCCGGTGAAAGCACTTCTACAATAGGAGAGGTTCCTGATTTTGCAATGGACCCCATTGCCTTTTCCACAATATTGCAGAGACCTCCCTTTTTATTTCCCGGTGTCGGGTTGGCGCTTCTGTCCACCTCTCCTTCTGCAAGGTAATTATCATACCAGCGCATTTCTGTCGCCAGTTTATCTCTGACCTCAGGACTGATGCAGCGTTCTGCCAGATAATGGACTCCGTCACGAACCTCTGTCACCTCAGAAAACAGAACCGTTGCTCCACCTTTTACAAGCATATCTGCTGCATAACCGGCTGAAGGATTCGCTGTAACGCCGGAAAAAGCATCGCTGCCTCCGCACTGCATTCCGATACAAAGCTTTGAAAGAGGAAGCGTAACACGCTTTCTTTGATTCAAAATGGCAAGCTTCTTATCTGCCATTTTCATCAGCGCATCCACCATAGCGTCAAATCCCCTTAATTCCTGCAAAATAATCACATTTTCCGGTGATATGTCTGCCTGGTCAAGAAGCATATCTACTGTAAACTTCTCACAGCCAAGTCCTACAACCATAAGCTGGCCGCCAAAATTCGGATGCTTTGCCAGATTACGAAGAGCCCGTATAGGAACCTTTGCCTCTGGCGCATTGATAGCGACACCGCAGCCATATGCATGATTAATGGGAACAATGTCATCTACATTCGGGTATTTGGGAAGAAGTTCTTCTTTCATTTTTTTAACTGCTACATTAAGTACACCTGTCACACACTGTACCGTTGTGCTGATTCCCAGAATATTCCTTGTTCCCGCGTATCCTCCATCCGGATTTTCATATCCCTCAAATGTAGTTACCGGAGGCTCCGGAAGTTCGGTTACAATATTTTTTCCATATTCCATATTATCTACCGACGGCGGTGTCGGAAGCTCCAGCATAAATTCATTGATCCAGTCGCCGCGTTTGATCGGATTCATGGCATAACCGAGAATCACGCCGTAACGGATAACCGGGCTCCCTGCCGGAATGTCAGTCAGGGCAACCTTATGCGCCTGGGGAATATCCTGATTAATATGCAGACCTTCGATCTCAGTTCCTGCATTCAGTTGTTTCACAGCAATGGCAACATTATCAGAACTGTGAACTTTCACTAAGAGTGACATGGGAATTCCTCCTTTGTTTTTATGCTACTATTATAATATATGATATTGTATAAGTAAAATTAATAAATATTAGTTATCTATTAATTTTATTAATAGAAGTATAGACCTTTTGATAAAAAAATGGTAAAGTAAAATCAGCTCTTATTATCCCAGCTGCGTCTCTGCCTCTTGATATTGATGAAAAACCATATTTTTTAGAAAGGAATTTGCCATGGATTTACGACAGCTTGAATATATTGTACAAATTGCAGAAGAAAATAATATTACCCGGGCAGCGGAAAAGCTTTATATTACTCAGTCTGCCCTGAATCAACAGCTTCTGAAGCTGGAAAAAGAACTTGGTGTCCCGCTTTTTCACCGTTCACGCACTGACTGGCACCCAACAGAAGCAGGAGAAATCTATCTGAGCGCAGCACGTAAAATGCTTCAGATGAAAAAAGATACCTATTACCGGATCCACGATCTTGCTGAAATTCAAAAAGGACAGCTTTCCGTTGGATTTACTCCCGGACGGGGCATTATCATGTTCTCTCATATTTATCCCCGATTCCACAGGATGTATCCGGGTATCACAGTTATACCAAGGGAGCTCAGTGTACAGAAACAGCAGTCGCTTCTTCTGTCCGGCAGCCTGGATCTGGGCTTTGTCACCTTAACGCCTTCCCAGCAGAAGGCTTCTCTTACATACATAAATCTTTCTGAAGAAAGAATTTTGGCCGGTGTTCCTCTCCGCCATCCGGTGGCAACTCCACTGGACAGCTCTGACGGCACACCTGTTGCTGATATGACTGATATGTCTTCCGAACTTCAGGAGCTTGATCTTTACCGGCTCCGGGAGGAGCCGTTTGTTCTCACCTACCAGGAATCTACCTTAAGGGAAATGACAGATCAGATTTTTAAAAAAGCCGGATTTACTCCCCATGTACTTTTTGAGACCTCTAATAACGCCACAATTGCCACTATGATACATGCGGAAATGTGTTGCGGACTCATTCCAGAATACTATGCCAGAAATTCTCCATATGGCATCCGCTATTTTACACTTCCGGATAACCCTGCATGGAATATTATGGCCTGCTGCCACAAAAACCGCTATATAAGCAAATCCACCAGAGACTTCATAGCTCTGGCGGAAGAATTCTGGAAAAAGGAGCTTTGATCATGCTCCTTCTTTTTCCATATAACGCATCATTGCTTCTGCTGCTTTTTTTGCAGCTTCTACTGCATGAACAACTGTTTTAGACCCTGTAACCACATCTCCTGCCGCAAAAATCCCCTTTCTGGTTGTCATATGATTTTCATCTACGATCAGAAGCCCCTTGTCTGATCCCTCAAGCCCTACTGTAGTACGGATCAGACGGTTTCTGGGTCCCTGACTGATGGCAATAATCGTAGAATCCGCCTCTGTCTGCTCTTCTCCTTCTTCATATCCTGTTACTCTGTTATTCTCATCCATAATGGAAGTTTTAAATACAGGCCCTTTCTCCGTGATCCGCTCAATTGCTTTTCCAAAAACAAACTCTGCGCCATCCAGCTCTGCATAAGCCATCTCATGGGAACTGGCAGCTATCCGTCTGCCCCGGGCATACATGGTCACCTGATGAGCGCCGTTTCTCAAAGCAGTTCTTGCTACATCCATTGCTGCATTTCCCATACCGATCACAGCAACCTTTTCTCCCAGACTGTATGCAGAAGGATTGGCAAGGTAATCAATTCCAAAATGTACGTTGGCAAGACATTCTCCCGGTATTCCAAGATTTCTCGCCTTCCATACTCCTGTTCCCACAAACACACTGGCATACCCGTCCCGAAGAAGATCTTCAATGGTCAGGGTTGTGCCAATGGCTGTATTGGGTCGTATTCTGATTCCCAGTTCCAGAAGTTTTTTCTGATATCTGGAAAGAATGGTTTTGGGAAGTCGAAACTCCGGAATTCCGTACTGTTTAATCCCGCCGATCTTATCCTGCTGTTCAAAAATCGTTACCTGATATCCATTTTGAGCAAGAATCACCGCTACTGTCATCCTTGCCGGTCCGGCTCCTATGACAGCCACATTCTGTTTTTTCTGTTCTGCTGTTTTTACCTTCATTCTGTCCAGATACATATCGGAAATATAGGTTTCAATACTGGAAAAGTGTACCGGACTTCCCTTTTTTCCCAAAACACAGTTCCCTGCACACTGCATTTCATGATTACATACAATGGAGCAGATCAGAGACATCGGATTATTTTCAAACAGTTCTCTTCCCGCATCCATAACCTGATGCTCCTTAAACAGCTGAATAATATGCGGAACAGGGGTATGCACCGGACATCCTTCCATACATTTCGGTTTTTTACAGTTAAGGCATCTGTTTGCCTCATCAATAATATGAATTGCCATAATTTTTATCTCCTCTGAAAAAATGACTTTGAAAATTTTTATTTGAAAACATCCTTTTCAGCCGACTGTCTTCTTTCCAGTAAATCATACCGGTTTATAATCCCGTATTTTTTCATACGTCTCCACAGTGTTGTTGTACTGATTCCCATCTCTTTTGCCACTGCGCTTCTGTTTCCTCTGTATTTTTCCAGAAGGGTCTGCAGTTCAGCAGCCTCAGGATGCTGATAAATAACTGTTTTTCCGTCCTCCTGTTCACTTTCCGTCTGCGGATAAAGTTCATTCAGAAGAAAATGTACAAAATCACCGGCAATGGTTTTTTTCAAGGTTGTCAGCAGCATACGCTCACAAAAGGTCTCCAGCTGAAGCTCATTTCCCGGCCACGGAAATTCCATCAGCGCTTCCATGGCATCCTCTGATATTTTAGGAAACTTTGCATATCTTCTTGAAAATTTTGTACGACATTCTTCGACTATAGAGCGAATATCCTCTTTTCTTTTGCGGAGCGGCGGTATTTCTACCACAAGCCCGTTCAAAAGATAATACAGATCCTCTCTGAACCGTCCTTCCTTTACAAGCTGTCCCAAATCAACAGATGTTGTGGCTATAATACGATTATCAAGAGTCTGGCTTCGCTCTAAATCGTTCTGAATAAGATCCTCATACCGTATGGCGCGATACAGTCTGTACTGACACACAGGAGTAAGCTTTTCAATCTCTGCGATAAGTACTGTTCCAAGATCTCCCACTGCAAGTCCGCCTTTCTGAATTCCGATATCCTCAGAAGCCGGATTGCCGAAAATACGGTCCATCTGCATCTGCTCCGACATTCCGCTGCAGTTGATCGTCACAAAAGGTCCTGTTTTATAAGAACTATTATTATGGATGCACTGAGCCAGGAACTCTTTTTCTGTTCCTCCCTCCCCCCGTATCAATACCGGACTTTTAGAAAGAGCATACATTCTGGAAAGCTCCACACAATATTCCATCTCTTTTCCGGTAATTCTCATATCTGAAAACCGTGCTTTCGCCACATATCCTTTCAAATAATGAGAATGCAGCTCGTCCGTACTGCTCTTTTGAGCTGATATATACCTGTAGCAGCTTATGATAGCGCCGCAGATTTTTTCCTCATACTGAACAGGAGCAACTGTTATCATCATCGGTATTCCGGCAAGATATGTAGAAGTTGTAAACATATCCCTTCTTCCTTCCAGTACGTCATTGACATATTTTATATCAAGCTCCGGAAAAAAGCTTTCTAAAGCCTCTCCTTTCACCTTCTCGGCAGATTTTTTCAGCAGCTCCTCTACTGTACGATTAATAATTGTAATTTTTCTTTTTTCGTCAATCTCAAAAATACCATTATTGGCATTATCAAGAACTGTTTCAAACTGCGCCGCATATGTTTTTTCTGTTTCTGCTGACAACGCCATATGCTCTGCCATAGCAAGAGCTGAACGTATAGACTCCTCTGTGGAATTTATAAAACAGGAGGGAAAATTTCTTTGTGAAGCAAGACTGTTCACTGTATCTCCTCCCAGAAGTACATCTGCCCCCTCTGCGATCGCAAGCTCCACCTTTTCTGCAGCCTGCTCCATACTTTTCATAAAATAAGTTTTTAATGTGATTCCAAACAGCTCATCAAAATAAGATGTATCGCTGAACATACTTTCAAAACCGATCAGGGCAATCTGGGGATGTTTCTTTTCAGGTATAATCTTTTTTGCCGCCGCAACCATAAGCGCTATTTCCTGACCTGTCAGTATGATTTCTGCCACCGGTATATTGGTATATTCTCTGATATATGCTGCCTGCACTCCCCGGGCAACAATGATTCCTGCCCCCTGCTCCATTGCCTTACGCGCTTCATATACAGAATCTGATGTTTTTATTACTTTCAATATATTTATATCCGCATTTTTTTCCTGTATCACCTTGCGCGCCTGTTCCAGCATATACTCTTTTGGAAGAAGAACTGCTATTTTTGACATATAATTATTTCTCCTTTTCGTAATCCTCAAGTACCATATACAAATATCCCCGGCCAGGCTCATGGCATACCTGACCGGGGATGCATCAAAGAAATTTTCTGTTTTTACTTCCTTTCCCGCTCTACAAAAACATTGGAAATTTTTTCATAATATTTTACAATACTGCTGTGATCTTCCTTTTCACAGCCATCCGCTTTCAGAGACTGCATGATTTCCATAAGCTCTGCTGTAAGAGGAAGTGCTGCATTCACCGCATGTCCTGCATTTAATGCATTGTTCAGATCTTTCATATGCAGTTCAATACGAAATCCCGGCTTAAAATTTCTGTCCATCATCATCGGAGCTTTTGCATCAAGCACCGTGGATCCTGCAAGTCCTCCTCGGATCGCCTGATATACAAGCTCAGGATCTGTACCTGCTTTTGTCGCCAGAGTCAGAGCTTCTGAAACAGCCGCTATATTCACTGCTACAATAATCTGATTGGCAAGCTTGGCTACATTTCCGGAGCCTATCGGACCTACATAGACAGCTGACCCTGCCATATTCATAAGAAGTTCATAGTATTTATCAAAGGTTTCTCTTTTTCCGCCAACCATAACTGAAATCGTTCCGTCAATGGCTTTCGGCTCCCCTCCGGATACAGGTGCATCCAGCATATCGATTCCCTTTTCTGCAAGTACTGCCGAAATCGCTTTGCTCTCTGTAGGGTCAATGGAACTCATATCAATCAGAACAATTCCCCTTCTGCCACCTTCAATAATTCCGCCTTTTCCAAGCGCAACTTCTCTGACCTGAGGAGAGTTTGGAAGCATGGTAATAATCACTTCTGCTTCTTCTGCTACCTCTTTTCCATTATGAACTGCTTTGGCGCCCAGCGCCTCCATCTCTTTTAAGGTATCCGGATTATGAGTAGTAACGATAAGATCATGACCTGCTTTAATCAGATTTTTGCACATAGGTTTTCCCATAATTCCAAGTCCGATAAATCCAACCTTCATCTTTTACCTCCCAATTTCAATAAATTGTCTTACAGAAACTATTAAAATACTGTTCTTCTGCTACTCTGTTTCATTGATTTTACTGTCCCTATTGTAAAATATTTTTCTGTAAAATTCCATTGACAAAAGACTCAAAAAAAGAAAAGTTTTTTATCACATAATTCCTTTATTTCATATTTTGAAATGTTTATTTCATCCTAATCCATTAACCGCAGCAGATTTTGTTTTTCTGTTTGATTTTTTATCATAAAAACTCTTCCGGCAATTAATTTTATTAAATTACTCATCCAGCATATCCTTGAAAAAATTTCAAAATGATATGCTACTATAGATTTTGTGCCAAATACCGCGAAATCGAAACTTAGCTACATAAAACTGTCCGTAAATCAAAACATCGGAACTTTCTTGATTTTAATACCTGGCGTACACTGTTTCTACTTACTATAGTCTACGATCCTCTGCAATGTCCAAACTGTAAAAAAGAAATGCTCTTTCATCTTCAATCTTTTCCATACTGTACTTATTACAGATAGTACAAAAAAGAGATGCTCCCTTACGAAACATCTCTTTCTAAATCATTATATTTACTTTTATTTAACTAAACAGATCTGCAAGAATCTGATCTGCTGTTTTATTTTTATATCCGTGGGGATCACTCAGGGTGGAAGAATTCCATCTGAAGTAATTTCCTCTACGGACATAAGCGCCTGATGAAGTATGGTAGAAGCTACTGTTGGTCTTCTGCATTTTCTGATACCCCGGGAAACGTTCCATATACTTTTCTGCAAGGGCAATTGCCTGGCTTCCATAATTTCCATTCGGTGTAGGCGTTCCGGAAATCTGTACACCTGCATTCGGTGTGGAGTGAAGGATCACCGCACTCTTATCTTTACATTGTCCCAGAATCATCCAGGTATGATTCTCATCATATCCTATATCCCCCGGATACAGTTTATAATCATGACTGCTTAGATAATTTTGATTACAGATAGTACCCCAACCGTATCCTTTATACAAACTTCCAATGTTTCCTGAAACGTCTGTGGAATAACGTCCTGTTACCTGATAAGTAGCCCAGCCTATATATCCCGAGCAGTCAAGTCCGAGTTCTGTCTGATATCTGTAATTATTGTAATTATAGCTGCTGTTCTGACTACTGAAGAATGATGTCCACTTAGGGCTGATTCCCTTTCGTGTGGAATCTGTGTCATTATGCCCTCCACCCCAGATGTACAATGTTCTTCCTACCGGTTGCAATGCATTTAAAAGATAGTTCTTAACAGTACGTTCAGAAGTAGGAGTTGATGGAGTTACAGGCTTATTATAATCATCCTCTGAAGAAATCAAAAGTCCCTTGGAATCAAACGTATAAGTTTTTCCGTCAATGACCCTTGTTCCTGTTACCATAATTAATGTTTTAGGATCAAAGTATCTTTTTCGACCGTCTTCATTCAGCCATCCGCCTTTGGCAACACCATCGATTTTGCTGAAATAATACCAGTTTCCGTCAACTTCTTTTTTTGCCTTACTCATGACACCTGTTTTAGGGTCAAAATATCTTTTCTCTCCCTCTGGTGAAGTATGCCATCCTGTTGCCATAGCATAGGTTCCTCCACCATAAAAATATCTCATTCCAACCTCGAACTCAATGAATCCCTGTTTTGCAGCTCCTGTCTTAGGATCAAAATAATAGTATCTTCCATCAATAGGACGCAATCCTGTCTTCATTCGTCCGTTTCCTTTTTCAAAATACCATTTCTGATTTTTTGAATTTTTCATCCATCCGGTAGACATGGTAAATGTTGCAGGCTGAAAATATCGTGTATATCCGTTGACTGTCTGGAACCCCTTCTGAGCCCATCCTGTTTTTGCATCAAAGTAATAATACTCACTATTAATCGGTCTCAGTCCGGTTCGCATTTCCCCTGTCTTTTTGTCGAAATAACGTCTGTCACCCTTACTGTTCTTGTACCAGCCTTTCAACATTGCACCTGACTGATTGGGATCAAAATAATAATACTTATTATTCACTTTCTGAGTCCCGGTCATTTTCTTGCCATTCTTATAATAATATGTTTTTCCACCTACTGTATGAAATCCATTCACAGGTGCCGCCTGAACTTCTACAGTAGTGGAATGCATGGAAAAGCCGGCTGCAAATAGCATCAGCCCCAGTAAAATACCCCAGAATTTCCAGCGCTTGCATACCTTATTCATAAACATTTCCTCTTCTCGGACTTTATTTTTTACAATCTTGTTACAATATTGTGTATTTATTATATCTCAACTTTTTCCATGCGTCAATATTTTTATTACAAATTGTAAAACAGAACAAAAAAGAGCAAAGTCTTTCTGACTTCACTCTTTTGTAATATTTGTCTTATTTATTTTTAAAGGAGGTGTTTTCTCAGCTCTGCTCCGTCCATAGCGCTCAGATATGCCGGCGCAACATCAAAAACAGTTTTGCAGCCTTTCTGTCCTTCCTGGCTCATACGGTATGCAGCTCTTGCATATGCCACGATCACGGAAGATGTAAATTCCGGATTAGAATCCAGCTTCAGGCTGTACTCGATCACATGCTTATTTTCGTTATCCCATCCGGTGCTTCCGGTACGAATAACAAAACCGCCATGAGGAATCCCGCTGTGATCACGTTTCAGCTCTTCTTCAGAAATAAAATGTACGGTTGTATCATAGTCGGCAAAGTAGTTTGGCATGGTCTTGATCTCCTGCTCGATGCGGGCCAGATCTGCGCCTTCTTCAGCAACAACAAAACATTCTCTTGTATGTTTCTGTCTTGTTGTCAGCTCAGGATTTTCTCCGTTTCTTACAGATTCCAGAGCAGCCTCTACCGGAATTGTATACTGCTTGCCGTCTTTTACTCCGTCAATTCTTCGAATTGCATCAGAGTGCCCCTGGCTTACGCCTTTTCCCCAGAAAGTATAATCTTTTCCATTGGTAAGAATGGCATTTGCATACATTCTGTTCAGAGAGAACATTCCCGGATCCCAGCCTACAGAGATGATTCCCACATGGCCGCTTTCTTTTGCCGCTTTATCCACATTTTCGAAATGCTCCGGAATTCTTGCATGTGTATCAAAGCTGTCTACAACATTGAACCACTGTGCATATTTAGGTGTCTGTACCGGAAGATCTGTTGCGCTTCCGCCGCAGATGATCAGAACGTCGATCTCGTCCTTCATCTTCTCTGCTTCGTCCACATGGCAGACCTTAGCTGTCTCTGTAAGTATTTTTACTGTCTCAGGATCACGGCGTGTAAAAACTGCCGCAAGTTCCAGATCCGGATTGTGTTTCACTGCACATTCCACGCCTCTGCCCAGGTTGCCATATCCCATGATTCCAATTCGAATACTCATAATAATTTCCTCCTCGTTTTTTCTGCTTATATATTAATCTTCCAGAGGAATAATGTCAATTTTTTTCTTTTGTTCCTGACAAATTTCTGCCGCATCAGTTACTGTTCGCTTCATTTACGGCAACCTGATCAGAATCCATTACAAATGATCTTCGGTAATGGCATATTACATTACATTACCATTCGCGGCGGTCTGTACCATCGCTGTCAGCAGCAGATGACTCCGCTTCCCGGACAGCAGCAGCTGCAGGCAAGATTTGCCATCAGACATTTCATACAGAGATCATTGCCAGCTGTGGGCATTCCGCCAAATGGATTCTGCTGTTCCTGATACCAGCTTCCGCCGCCCTCCATACGCTGAAGCATCATGCGGTACTGCATATTATCAGGCTCCAGACGCACAGCCTCACGGATATGATTCATGGCATTTACATTATTCCCAAGTCCCATATTGGCAACCGCTGACAGATAATACCACTGAGCATTTCTTTCTTTTAATGAGGACAGAACATTCATTGCTTCCTGATAATGACCGCTCTGAACATAATTGGAAGCAGCCTGTCTGCGAATGGCCTCCTCATCCCGATATCCGCTATTGCTCTGACTTCCGCCATAGCCGCCAAATCCGCCGAAGCCTCCATATCCCGTATTTCCGCCATATCCATAATTTCCCGAAGAACCATACTCCCGTTCTTTCATGATCTGATCATAGGCCTGCTGGATCTCTTTAAACTTTTCCTCCGCCTGGTCCTTATTGGGGTTATTGATATTTGCATCCGGATGATACTTCCGGCTGAGCTTTCTGTATGCCTTTTTTATTTCCTCATCAGATGCATCCCTCGACACACCCAGAATACTGTACGGATCAAACATGTTCTTTCTCCTGTTTCTTCTTCCTTTGCTCTGAAACTGCCTCAAACCGGCACCATACGCCGGAGTACAAAATATTTCGCAGAATATCTGCATATTTAATAATAGGAAGTTTCTCAAATTCCCGGCACGCCTCAGCCATCATCATGATCAGTATCTGGCATACGCGTTCCTGAAACCCTTCCATTATATAATCCTGAGCAAAAGGATTGTAATTTCCTTTTTCCAGATCCTTCTCCACATCATCATAGGCATCCATCAGATAGATAAATTTTCCCAGATAAAACCCCATTCGCCTTAAAGCAGGTTCCCATTCGTCCTCTCTCCAGGCAAGAATCTCCTCCATAATTTTCCCAAAGCATCCAGATATTTTATCAATATCCGTTTCTCCTGCTTTTTCCATGGCAGAAATCTCATTCAGATGTTTTATAATGACTGCTGTCTTTTTCTTCCAGAGAGCTTCCGCCTTTTTATCCTTATTTTTCAAAAGTCTGCTGTATGCCAGTCTGGAAAGCTTTTTTTCATCCTTCCAGTCGTCCACACATTTGTAATAAGCAAGAAACACGTTCATATCAGCCGCATATTCTGTCACTTTATTTTTGCGTACCGGCTGTTTTCTCACCGGATGAACCATGCAGCGGCTGGTTCCTTTTTTTGTGGGCGGTTCATACAGACCGCTGAGAAGAAGGATTACAAAAGTCATATCATAGGTCAGTGTGATCTGACCTGAGATTCCATAGCGCTCCCTCAGTTCCCTGCATAATCCACAGTAAAAAGACCGATACAGATCATAATCTTTAAATTTTATTTCCGGCCGGTTCATCACAACATACCCAAACATAACTCCTCCTGCTTATCCTCAGGCTTTTCAGCTTTTTTTGATAAATTTTGTATGACACTTCGGACAGTCGATCTCAATTTTTCCTTTTCCCCTGGGGATCCTGATTTTCTGTCCGCAGCTGGGACAGGTATAAATATGATGTGTTTTTCTCTGTTCCATCATATTTTTTTCTTTTCTGAACCACTGTCTGATTTTTGCTGTCATGGAAAGATACTTCTGATTTTCCGCATAACGTTTCTGAATGTTTCTGGAAAGCATACGAAAATATGTATAAATGATGGCAGCCAGACCCACGGTATTCAGAATCGCTCCCGTGGTGCTTCCATTACGGAAAAAAACAGAAGCCACAATGCATACCAGGGCAACTCCCATGGTAAACCGTGCAAATCCGTCCACACCATAGCGTCCTTCCATGAATTTTATAAACTTTTCCTTCATGTCAATGCATCTCCTGTCTTTACTTATCGTTCACTGCACACCTGAAAAATATAAAACTTCAGATAATAGGATTCGTCAGACGCCCATAAAATCGGATGATCCGGTGCCTGAGTTCTGTACTCTACCTGCCTCAGTCTCTTATGGGTGCTGCGCGCAGCCTGT
Organism: Blautia caecimuris; assembly: GCF_024622975.1. GTDB lineage: Bacteria > Bacillota > Clostridia > Lachnospirales > Lachnospiraceae > Blautia_A > Blautia_A caecimuris. Next base: position 151,678 of record NZ_JANJZT010000003.1, read on the forward strand.
CCGACTGTTTTTGTAAAAAGCTCATAGGTCATAAAATGTGAACAGGAACAGGTTGCCAGAAAGCCGCCGTCTTTTACCAGCTTCATGGCTCTCAGGTTGATCTCTCTGTACCCCTTCACCGCATTTTTTACAGAATTTCTGGACTTTGTAAAAGCAGGAGGATCCAGAATCACAACGTCAAATTTTTCTCCGCGTTCCTCAAGCTCAGGAAGAAGCTCAAATACATCCTCACAGATAAACTTAACCGTACCGTCAAGTCCATTCAACCGTGCATTGGCAGTGGCCTGATCTACAGCAAGCTGAGAGGCGTCTACTCCTGTCACTTCACTGGCGCCTGCAATTCCTGCATTCAGGGCAAAAGAACCGGTATGGGTAAAGCAGTCCAGCACTTTTGCATTTTTGCAGAGCTTCTGGATAGCCAGACGATTATATTTCTGATCCAGGAAAAATCCTGTTTTCTGTCCGTCTTTTATATCTACCTGATATTTTACCCCATTCTCTTCGATTTCTACCAAAGTAGGAAATTCCGGACCGATAAAGCCCTTGTAAAGCTCCATTCCCTCCTGACGTCTTACCTTGGCATCGCTTCTCTCGTAAATTCCTCTGACAGCAATACCGTCCTCTTCCAGAACCTTTTTCAGAAGTTCCAGTATCTGCAGCTTCAGGCGGTCAATTCCCAGGGCAAGAGACTGAACAACAAGCACATCAGAAAATTTGTCAACAACAAGTCCGGGAAGAAAATCAGCTTCTCCGAAAATCAGTCTGCAGCTTCCTGTATCTGTTACCTTTTTCCGGTATTCCCAGGCATCTCTTACTCTCTGCTCAAGGAATTTCTCATCAATCTTCTGGTTTTCATCCCGTGTGAGCAGCCTCACTGTGATTTTGGAGTTGGTATTAATAAATCCTCTTCCCAGAGGATATCCGTCAAAATCTCTTACCAGGACAATATCTCCGTTGAGAAAGCTTCCCATCACAGAAGCTATCTCGTTGTCAAACACCCACATTCCGCCGGATTTCAGGAGACGTCCTTCCCCTTTTTTCAGCGTTACTACTGCCAGACTCATGTATTTTTCTCCTTTCGGAAACATATTTCCACTGTATTCGTCAGCATTTCCATTTATTGTAGCACACACAGTCTGAATTTTCCAGTATTTCCGCTAAGACACAAAATAATCACATTCTATGAAGGATGATATTCTGGCGTGACTTTTCCGTATTTTGTAAAAACAAAAAGGACAGATCTGCTTATCCTAAAATCTTTGTGGAATGTTTTGTTATACTAAAAAGTTTGTACCTGAGATACTCTCTCCCGAAAATAAAAGACCCCAGTACTATTTCTAATACTGAGATCTTAATATGTTATCTTAACTCATATCTGCTCCTGGGCAAAACACCCTTTTGCCCGATATGGCACAGCCGCCATATGCAGGATTATTCCATTACTTCTTCCTGTGTGGTTTCAGCAGAAACGCTGCTCTCTCCATACAGATTTTCAAAGAATTTCATAGTGTCACTGTAGAGTGCCTGTCTTGTCTCCGGTGTTTCATTTACCAGAATGTCATCCTCAGCCGGATCCAGTTCCATACTGAAGATCAGTCTCATCTCTGCATTTACCATGTTCAGCTCTGCTGACAGATATATGTCTGTATCAGCCGGAACATAGCTCATTCCTCCGTCTTTCAGTACCTTGATATAGGATTCCAGTACCTTCTGAGTCAGATCTGCACCAACCTCCGGTGTAATTGTAACTGATGCCATGGCATCCTCTCCCATTACACTCTGAAGAGAAGCCGTATCTCCCTCATACTCTCCCTTACAGAAGCTTTTTGCCTGTTCAAAGGATGCTTTTGCTTCTTCACTTAAAGAATCTGTATTCAGAGGATCTTCTGCTGTATTTTCCTCCGGTGTCACACTCATGTCATCCTGGGCTGTTCCGTCAAGAACAGTTCCGTCCTCTGTAGCTTCAGGGATTCCTGTTTCTTCATCAACTGCGCCGTCCTCGCCTTCCACAGCCTCTCCCATGGTTTCTTCCTGAAGAGACGGATCCTCTGTGGAGCTTTCTTTAATGTCTTCACCAAGAGCGTCCGGATCTACATTCTGTGTAATATCTTCTCCGTCTGTACTGTCCTCGTCTACCAGATTGTCATCCTCTGCATCAACTACGCCGTCATCCTGAGCTGTTCCGTCAAAAACAGGATCATCTGCAGCTTCTTTATCCAGATTCTGCTGAATATTTTCCAGAGTCTCTTTCATCTGCTCGATATCGTAGCTCTGCTGCGCGATCTCCTGAAGAAGAGCAACGATCGTTTCCATTTCCTCCTGGCTTAAAGTAACATTATTCTGAACAGCAATGTTGTTTACAATATTATAAATTTCATCTGCGTTCTGGATATTATCGCCAATGATCTGAAGCTTTGCCTGATTGATGATATTGGTCGCATTATCGTTTCCTACCTGCTGCGCAAGATCACCGGTCACCACAACCTCTTTTGTTGCAAGATCTTTTTTGGTGCTGTCAAGCTTCTGTCCGCTTGCGCTTTCGTATGCCATGATCACACCTGTCAGAGCGCCTGTTCCGGATACTTCATAAGGGCATGCCGCAACAGCTTCACAGTTGGTTACTCCTGCAGTAGAAAGAGCATTGGCGATCATATTTCCGGTTACATAATTCAGATTTGCAGTACGGACCTTGATTCCGCCTGACTGTGTAGGTTTTACATAAGCGCAGCTCAGGGTTCTTGTTCCGATCTGCTCCAGCGGGATATAATCTCCCAGATGCTCTCTTTCATCCTGATTGGTGATAGTAAGGATCTGAACCTGGCTGGCATCTGTTTTAAAATAGCGCATCATGGTATCCTTCTGATCCTGGGTAAGGTCTGCGCCAAGTGTTACAACTCTGGCTGAATCTGCCATAGCCGGAACCGCACCTCCGGCTGTCAGACACAAGCTGCAAAGTAATGCTGCGATCACACTTCTTTTTTTCATAATCCTGTCCTCCGTTTAATTAAAAGTAAAATATACTGAAACTGACATTCTGATATTCTGATATTCTCTGTTCCGTTTACAGTTTTGCGGAACCTGCTGTGAGTTTTATTATAACACACCTTCCGGCATATTTGTATTCCATATTTTCTCACGGCAGTTATATACCCTCAAAACTGCCGTTTCCCTTTTTGGCGCCATACGGCATTCATTTCCTGCTATAGAATCATCTGAATATATCAGAAAATCTTCCTGTTTATTCCATAATGTCCGCAACTCTGTGATAATATCTCCACTCCGCAGTCTGATCACTGTATTTTCGGATACACGCTTACAGTACTTCCAGAAAAACCCTGATCCTTCCTCCACAGACAAGCCCCTCCTCTTCTGCCTCCTGTCCGGACATGTCCTCAAGCACAAGACGGCTTTGGGGATTTTCCTCTTTCAGCATATGAAGACACTGATTCCGGATGCGGCTTTCCATACATCCGCCTCCGATCGTACCAACGATTCTTCCGTCTGAAAGTACTGCCATCTTTGTTCCGATTTCTCTGGGAGCAGAGCCCTGCCTTGCCACAATAGTCGCAAGAGCCTTTTTCTGCTCCGGATAGCTTTCCCCTGTCAGGCATGCCAGAAGTTCTTTATCATATCCGCCTGTTTTTTTTATACTGTTTTTTACCATAATCAGTTCTGCCACTATGGAGACTGCAATTTCCTCCGGAGTCTCCGCATAAATGGAAAGTCCTACCGGCGTATGGAGACGTTCTACCTCACTTTCCGGAAATCCCTCTTCCACCAGCTTTTTTTTCAGAAGGATCCCGCGCTTCCGGCTTGCCATCATTCCCACATATGCCCGTTCCTTTTTCAAAATTGCAGTAAGGCAGATTCCATCATACCGATGGCCTCTTGTAACAACCAGAAAATAAGTATCACTGCCTCCGGGAATTTTTTCCAGGGCTGAAGCAAAATCATCACAGATTACCTGATCTGCCCCTGCCGCCCGGGCCTGATCCGCAAAAAACGGACGATCTTCAAGCACAGTCACATGAAACCCTGTATGTTTTGCCAGAATTACTGCCTGCTGCGCCACATGACCTCCGCCACAGATCACAAGCTTTCCGGGTTTTCCCAACAGTTCCACAAAAATCCGGCATCCGTCCGCTTCAATAATACTGCTTTGCTCTGTCTCTGCCAGCCGGCTTATCAGCTCTGGTGAAAGCCTGTCTTCTCCGCTTTCGGCCACAAGCCTGCCCTCAGTAAAAAAGAGACGTTTTCCTGTATTTTCTCCTTCTATTACTGTGGCCAGCATATTTTTATTCTTCTCCATATGGTCTGCCATAATCTGATACAGTTCCTGATTCTTCACCCGTTTCCCCCCTTAATCATAATGCTGCACTTCACAAAACTGTGTACTTTATCCGTTTCTGTCTGTTGCATAACAGAAGAAACCAGTTCCTCTTCATTAAATATGATCACTATTCCCCATAACCTGCTCAGAATACATCCCGGATTACCTGCTGTAAATGATCAAATCAAAAGGTACACATTCTCGTTGTTCTGTCTTTGCTGGATGCACATATATAGTTTAAAATTTATTTGTGTCCATATATTATAGATTCTATTGCGCAAAATTCTGTACTGCCTTATTTAGCGATATAAATTTTAATATTTATTCACTTACAGTTACCTGTTTATTTTATCATACATCCACTGAAAAATCAGTATGGAATGTACGACTTTCCCGGCAGACAAAAAAGGATCCCGGATTCTTTGCGAACCCCTGATCCTTCTTTTTACAGGCTGTGGTTTCACAGCCTCTTTTCTGAAATTTCTGTTACTGTAAGAAATATAAACAGCAGCTTATCTCTACTCCAGTATATGTTCCCTTCCCTGGGCGATCATTGTTCGTACATGGTCGTCCGCCAGAGAATAAAACATGGATTTTCCTTCTCTTCTGTTCTTTACCAGACGGCTCTGTTTCAGGATCCGAAGCTGATGGGAAACTGCCGACTGGGTCATATTCAACGCTCTTGCCAGATCACAGACACACACCTCTGTTTCAAAAAGAACAAACAGGATCCTGATTCTGGTAGGATCTCCGAAAACCTTAAAAAGCTCTGCCAGCGAATCCAGTTCTGTCTCATCAGGCATTGTCTCATCCACGATTTTTAAAAGCTCCTCATGAATTTCCTCTGTATCACAGCACAGACTCTCTTTTGTTTCTGCCATGTAATTTCCCTGCCTTTCCTTTTTATCATATCACATGCAGGGATTTTCTGCACGGGTATTATAATTTTTTTACAAACAGCGCGCGAATGGCATTCAGAACTGCAATTACCATAACGCCTACATCTGCAAAAATAGCAATCCACATATTTGCGATTCCCACTGCGCCCAGAAGCAGGCACAGAATCTTGATTCCAATAGCAAAATAAATATTCTGGTAAACGATCCTCATACATTTTTTTGCAATCCTTACTGCCTTTACTACTTTCAGAGGATCATCGTCCATCAGAACCACATCTGCCGCCTCAATGGCAGCGTCTGAACCCAGAGCTCCCATTGCAATTCCGATATCTGCCCTGGAAAGAACCGGGGCGTCATTGATTCCGTCACCTACAAATGCAAGCTTTTCTCTGGGGTTCTTTTTCTCCAGAAGCTCTTCTACTTTTGTCACTTTATCAGCCGGAAGCAGCTCACTGTATACCCGGTCTACTCCCGTTTCTGCTGCTGCCTGCTGAGCAACCCGGTCAATATCACCTGTCAGCATTACTGTTTCACGAATACCTGACTTCTTCAGCTCTGCTACCGCAGCTTTTGCAGTTGGCTTCAAAACATCTGCAATCAGGATATGGCCTGCATAGGAACCGTCAATGGCAACATGGACAATGGTTCCTACCTGATGACACTCCTTAAAGGCAACTCCCAGCCGCTCCATAAGCCGACTGTTTCCGACTGCAACGGGAATACCGTCCACTCTGGCTGTCACGCCGTTTCCGCTGATCTCTTCAATGTCCTCTACACGGGTACGGTCTATTTCTTTTCCGTAAGCTCTCTGGAGACTCCGGCTGATAGGATGGGAAGAAGAACACTCTGCCAGCGCCGCATATTCCAGGATTTTATGGTCTTCCATTACATTGTGATGCACACCGCAGACCTCAAACACACCTTTTGTCAGTGTTCCTGTTTTATCAAACACCACATATCTGGTCTGAGCAAGAGTTTCCATATAATTGGATCCCTTTACCAGTACACCGGCATTGCTTGCTCCGCCGATTCCTGCAAAAAAGCTGAGGGGAATACTGATCACAAGGGCGCAGGGACAGCTGATTACCAGAAATGTCAGCGCACGGTAAACCCAGTCTCCCCACTGGGGATCCAGTCCCATAAGCATCAGCCGGACAAGCGGCGGAAGAATTGCCAGCGCCAGCGCACTGTAACAGACTACAGGCGTATAATAACGGGCAAATTTGGATATAAAATTTTCGGATCTGGATTTCCTTGAACTGGAATTCTCCACCAGATCAAGGATTTTGGAAACCGTAGATTCCCCGAACTCTCTTGTAGTGCGGATTTTCAGAACACCTGTCATATTAATGCATCCACTGATGATCTCGTCACCCTCTTTTGCATCTCTGGGCAGGCTTTCTCCTGTAAGAGCGCTTGTGTTAAGCGTTGTTTTTCCCTCTGTGATAATTCCGTCAATGGGAACCTTTTCTCCCGGCTGCACTACAATGATACTGCCGATCTCCACTTCATCAGGATCTACTTTTTCCAGACTTCCGTTTCTTTCTACATTGGCATAGTCCGGACGGATATCCATAAGCTCGCTGATATTCCGTCGGCTTTTTCCCACTGCGTAGCTCTGAAACAGTTCCCCAATCTGGTAAAACAGCATAACTGCTGTTCCCTCTTTAAAATCTCCCAGACAGATGGCGCCCACTGTAGCTACTGCCATGAGAAAGTTTTCATCAAATACCTGTCTGTTTCTGATTCCCTTCCATGCTTTTAAAAGAATATCATATCCGATCACCAGATACGGAATCATGTACAGAACTGCCCTTAGATACCCCTGAACAGGTACCAGAGACAACGCTGCAACCATTATTGCTGCAATAAGGATACGAGTCAGCATTTTTTTCTGTTTTTTGTTCATATCCGCACCTTATCCTTTCACTTATTACAGATAGATCTCACAGTCATCTTCCACTTTTTTACAGTTTTTCAGAACCTCTTTCATAACAGCCTTCGGGTCCTGTCCATCCTCAAATTCCACGTTCATTTTTAACATCATAAAATTCACAGTGGCATCTTTTACTCCGGCTGTTCTTTTTGCAGCCTCTTCCATTTTGTTCGCGCAGTTTGCACAGTCTACTTCGATCTTATAGGTTTTCTTCATTTTTTATCTCCTTTTCGTTTACGTTTTATCATATGAACAGTTATTCATATGTTTGTTTATATTATATACAGGAAAAAGGAAAAAGTCAATTACTTTCTGTTTTATTTCACCGGTATTTTCAAAAAGTGTTTCTTCCTGTATAATAGTCTTATTCAAATAACTGATTACCTTAAAAAGGAGACTTCCATGGATACACCTCTCAGGCATCAAAATCTTAAAAAACTGAAAACTCTTTTTCTTTCCACTTTATATATCAGTGCTTTTACCTTTGGAGGCGGATTTGTGATCGTGGGATTTATGCGCAGAAAATTTGTCCATGATCTTCACTGGATCGATGAGGAGGAAATGCTTGATTTCGCAGCTCTGGCTCAGTCCTGTCCCGGAGCAGTAGCTGTAAATGCCGCCATTTTAATAGGCTGGAAAATCTGCGGATTTGCAGGAATGCTTACTGCTGTTCTGGGAACCATTCTCCCTCCTATGATCATTCTTTCAGTGATCTCCTTGTTTTATTCCGCCTTTGCCTCCAGCCCTCTGATATCCGCTGTCCTTCACGGCATGGAAGCCGGAGTTGCCGCCACAGTTCTGGATGTTGCCTGCGACCTTGGCATGGCAACTGTTAAAACAAAAAGCAGCCTTTCCGTTTTTATTATGGCAGGGGCTTTTGTTCTGAATTTTGTTTTTCATGTAAGCGTCATCTATATTATTCTGGCTGCTGCAGTCATTGGGACTGTCAGGCTTCTGATAATCCGGCGCTTTCACAGGGAGGTATCCAGATGATCTATATACAGCTTTTTTTCAGCTTTCTGAAAATAGGACTTTTCAGTGTAGGAGGAGGCTATGCAGCCATTCCGCTCATCCAGAGTGAAATTGTAAACGGTCACGGCTGGCTCAGTATGCAGGAATTTACCAATCTTATCACGATTTCTTCCATGACCCCCGGCCCTGTGGCAATTAATTCTGCTACTTTTGTAGGACTTCGCATTGCCGGACTGCCCGGAGCTGTAACAGCCACTCTTGGCTCCATTTTTCCTGCCGTTATCCTGGTTTCCCTTCTTTCACTGATTTACAGAAAGTATAAAGGAACCACTGCCATTGACACAGTTCTCGGATGTCTGAGGCCTGCTGTTGTGGCTTTGATTACTGCCGCAGGCCTTTCTCTTAGCCAGACCGCATTGTGGGGAGAGCTTCCTGTGTCTCTCTCTTCTGTTGACTGGACCAACGCCCTGCTTTTCCTTGGAGCCTTTTTCATTCTCAGAAAGTGGAAGTGGAATCCCATTCTTGTTATGTGCCTTTGTGGGGCAGGCGGTCTTATTTCTTTTCTGACCGGTAAGTTTTTCTGATATTTCATATTTTCTGAACAAAACAACTTCACGGAACCAGAATAAAACAGGCTGATCCTGTTTTCCCCTGAATCAAAACAAATAAAAGAGCTGTGTCCCAGGGCCACAGCTCTTTTATATTTCTTCTTGTATATATTTTTATAATTTTTCCATCAGTTCTTCCCTGCTGAAATTCACAAGTACAGTCAGGGCTACCGGAAAGGCAACCAGACCCACCAGACCAAAAAGCTTCAGTCCCAGGAAAAGCGCTGCCAGTGTTGCCAGAGGATGCAGCCCGATCTGCTTTCCTACAATTCTTGGCTCTACCATATTTCTCACAACAAGGATCACCAGATACAGAATCAGTATCCCCACTGCCAGTCCATGTTCTTTCATAATAAAAAGAATTGCCGCCCAGGGAAGAAGCACACCGCCGGTTCCCAGAACCGGAAGAATATCAAACACTGCAATACACAGGGCCAGAAGCGCCGGATAAGGCATTTTCAGAAGGAACATTCCGATGCACAGCTCTGTAAAGGTCAGAAGGAACAGAAAGCTGTAGGATCTGATATAAATAAACAGAACGTTTTTTACATAGGATTGTCCTTTTTCCACCAGCGCTACCTGTTTCGGTGTCAGAAGCTTCTTAAAAAATGCAATAATTCCATCATAATCCCCAACAAAGAAAAAAGTTGCCACAACAGTGATCACAAGCTTAATAACAAATCCCGGTACTCCGCTGATCCCTCCGGATATGATCTGTACAACTTTTACAGACAGACTGGATACATAGGAGCCCAGATTATTTGTCATTTCCTCAAAGGAATTTTCAATGGTATTTGCCACAGAAGGATGTACCGATGTCATGGACTCCTCCAGATAATTGGAAATTGTCTCAAATACCGGAACTATTGTAGTATTATAAAAATGCGGAACCTGCCGTATCAGATTTTCCACTCCGTCCAGAAACTTCAGACTGGCCCAGGCTGCCAGCAAAAGCAAAAGCCCGTAAAATACAGCACAAAAAACAATAGACAAAAGCTTTTTCTGCTTTTTTGATACCTTGAACTTCCTTACCGGTACCTGGATCAGAGCCGCTACCAGAAAAGCAATGATAAACGGCATCATCGGTGAAACCAGATATTTGCATCCGACCCATACAAGTACCGCGATCAGGGCATAAAATACAACGTTTATAATAAATTTTTTCTTTCGCTCCACTTTGTTTTCCATGCCTATCACTCCCTGACAAATACCGCCACAGCCTCCGTCCAGACTGTCTGACAGAACTGATCTACACAGCAGGCTTTTTCCAGACGATAGCCTGCATGAAGAAAGGTTTCCATATCTCTGGCAAGACTGGTGGCCTTACAGGATACATACACGATCCTCTTTACCCCATAGGAAAGGATTTTCGGAAGCGCTTTTGGATGAATCCCCTCTCTGGGCGGATCCAGAACAATCATATCCGGCTTTACCTCCAGGTCATCAAGAACCTTCAGTACGTCTCCCGCAATAAAACGGCAGTTGGACAGCCCGTTCAGAGCAGCATTCTGTCTGGCTGCTTCCACTGCTTCTTCTACAATCTCCACACCGATCACTTCTTTTGCTACCGGCGCCAGAAGCTGGGCAATGGTTCCGGTTCCGCTGTAAAGATCAAAGACCTCCATGCCTCTTGCATCTTCAACATATGTGCGGACAATCGAATACAGAACCTCCGCCGCCAGGGAATTTGGCTGAAAAAAGGAAAACGTACTGATCCGGAATCTCAGCCCCAGGAGAGTTTCATAAAACCAGTCCTGACCATACAGGATTCTGGTCTCGTCACTTTTTACCACATCGGAAAGAGAGTCATTGATGATATGCATGATCCCTACAATTTTTCCTTCCAGAGGCAGTGCAAGAAGAAGATCCTTTAAAGGTTCCAGATCATGCTCCTCCTGACTTGTAGTTACCAGATGGATCAGAATTTCTCCTGTAGTTACCCCTCTTCTCAGAAGCAGATGACGCAGATATCCTGTATGCTGCATTTTTTTATAATAGGGTACCCCTTTTTCCAGAAAATAATCACGCACACAGGTAAGAATATCTGTCATGTCTTTATGGACCAGTTTGCAGTCGTCTGTATTTAGCACATCATAGGTACTTCCTTTTTTGTGAAGTCCCAGAGACAAAGGCCCGTCCTTATATTCATCTCCAAAAGAAAATTCCATTTTATTTCTGTAACAGAACTCTTCCGGACTTCCATGGATTCCCTCCCACACAAAATCTGCTTTTCCATTCAGGTCTGTCTGTCCTTCCTTTACCAGGACTTCCTCCAGAAGCTCACGAATCTGTCTTTCCTTCATATGAAGCTGCTCTTCATATGGCATTGTCTGGTACATGCAGCCTCCACACTGGGGAAATGAAGAACATACAGGCTCTCTTTTTTCCAGAGGTGATTTTTCCAGTACCTCCAGAATACGGCCCTGAGCTCTTCCTGAACGTTTTTTCTGAATAACAAAGCGGATCTTCTGACCAGGCATTCCGTTTTTTACAAGTACTTTCTGATCCTCCACCATTACATAACCTTTATTGGGAAAATCCACTTTTTCTATGATTCCTTCGTATATCTCGCCTTTTTTCATATAATGTCTGTCCTTAATATCTCCTTTTCTGTGATTCTCAGGTATGGCATGTTTTTTGCCCAACGGACCTGCAAGAAAACAGCCCCGGTATCAACCGGAGCTGTCGGTTTTTATTCTTCCTCATCCTCAAAATAATCGTCAAAATCATCATCGAAATCTTCTTCAAAATCCTCCAGATAATCCGGAGCGAAGAAACGGTAAACGGCAAACGCGATTCCTGCTACTGCTGCCACAGCACCAATGATCGCCAACACCCAGAGGACTGTATTTTTCTGTTTGTCGTCTTCCTTTTTCTTTAAAACTGCCAGCAATTCTTCGATTTTTGTATTCATATTCATATGCACACCATCCTCTCTTTCTTTATCGGCATCCATGCTGCCGTTACGCAGGTCAGACATCCGAATACTCTGCCCGCACTGTTTTCCTGTAAGCTATAGTATATCACTATCCTGTGGATTTTACCATAAGATATGTAAAATTTTAGATTTTCTTAAGTTATGACTGATTGTTATGAATTTGAATAGTATTCCCCTGTCTCCTATGCTATAATAATTCCGATTACATCGTGTACTCACGAGAAAGAGAGGAAAAGAGTGGAAAGACAAATTATCCAAGTAGAAGAAAAAGTACCTGTAAAACTGTTGATACCATTGAGTATCCAGCACATGTTTGCCATGTTCGGAGCTTCTGTGCTGGTTCCTTTTATGTTCGGAATCAATCCGGCCGTGGTACTTCTGATGAACGGTGTGGGAACGCTGCTGTTCATTCTTATCACAAAGGGAAAAGCGCCTGCCTATCTGGGATCCAGCTTCGCATTTTTATCCCCGGGCCTTCTGGTTGCAGACAAGTTCGGTTATGAATATGCACTGGGCGGATTCGTGGTTCTCGGAATCGCCGGAATGATCCTTGCACTGATCATCCGCCGCTGCGGAACTGACTGGATCAACGTTGTTCTGCCTACAGCCGCTATGGGACCTGTTGTGGCACTCATCGGACTGGAGCTTGCAGGAAGCGCTGCCAGCACTGCCGGACTTCTGGATGACAAAATTGACTCCAGAAACGTGATCGTATTTCTGGTGACTCTGGGAGTGGCTGTATTTGGCCAGATTCTTTTCCGAGGCTTCCTGTCTGTTATTCCGATTCTGATCGCGATCATTGCCGGATATGCAGCAGCAGGCTTCTGCGGCATTCTGGATTTCACGGCAGTAAAAGAAGCTTCCTTTTTTGCTCTGCCCAACTTCCAGGCGCCGTCCTTTAATATTGAAGCGATCCTGACAATTCTGCCAGCGCTTCTTCTGGTTACCTCAGAGCATATTGGTCATCAGATCGTTACCAGTAAAATTGTAGAAAAAGATCTTCTGAAAGATCCAGGACTTCACCGTTCTCTTTTTGCAGACTTTTTCTCATCTACCCTTTCCGGTCTGGTAGGCTCTGTTCCTACTACCACTTATGGGGAAAACATTGGCGTAATGGCAATGACAAAAGTCTACAGCGTACAGGTCATCGGCGGAGCAGCCGTACTTTCTATCTGCTGTTCCTTCCTTGGCAAGCTTGCAGCCCTGATCAACACCATCCCGGGGCCTGTTATTGGCGGAATCTCCTTCCTGCTGTATGGAATGATCGGAACCTCAGGTCTTCGTATGCTGGTAGATAATCAGGTGGATTACGGAAAATCCCGGAATCTGGCGCTGACTTCTGTGGTATTTATTGTAGGCCTTTCCGGAATCGCTCTGAATCTGGGAAATGTAAAACTTACCGGAATGGTTCTTGCCTGTGTGGTTGCCATGATACTGAGCCTTGTATTTTATGTACTTGATAAACTGCATCTGACAAACGATCTGTAAAATATTTTTAAGGCGGTGATTTTATGCCATCATTTATATCCAAAGTAAAGAAAAAACTCAAGAGTGGAGCCTGGTATCCATTTTATAATACTTTCTATGAAAAAGTTCCTGTTGACAAAAAAGAAATTCTTCTTGTTTCACGAAGCGGCCTTGCGCTGGAGAGCAATATCCTTGCTATTTTAAAGGAACTGAATCAGCCGGAATATAAAGGGTTTTATAAAGTCCTGGCTGTTCAGAAAAACAAAAAAGAGCAGATTCAGAAAAAACTGGAACGGTACGGGATCTCAGTAGATAAATTTGTTTACACCAGAGAACCCTCCTATTACTATCATCTGGCAAAAGCCGGATGGCTGATCAATGATACTACTTTCCCCGGCCGCTACATAAAAAAAGACGGTCAGACCTATCTGAATGTATGGCACGGAACACCGCTGAAGCGAATGGGACAGGACAATCCGGAAGAACGGTATGATACCGGAAACGTAATGCGGAATCTTCTTCAATCTGATTATCTTGTATTCCCTAATCTTTATATGGAAGAAAAAATGTCCGGAGCATATAATCTGAAAGAGCTCTATCAGGGGACCGTTCTTCATGAAGGCTATCCCCGCAACTGCATATTCTTTCATCCTGAGCAGGGTACAAAACTGAAAGAGCTTCTCGGATATGCCGGTACACAGCTGAGTATCTATATGCCTACTTTCCGTGGAACCTCCTCTTCTGTGCAGGAAGAGGATTATGTAAATCAGATAAAAGACTATCTGAACCGCGTTGATATACTGCTTCATGAAAATCAGATCATGCTGGTAAAGCTGCATCCATTTGTACAGAGCCAGTTAACATTAAATTCCTACCGTCATATCCGTCTCTTTCCGGAAGGATATGACACTTATGAAGTTCTCAATGCCTGTGATGTGCTGATTACAGACTACTCCAGTGTCATGTATGATTTTGCTGTTACCGGTCGCAGGATCCTGCTTTTTGCTTATGATCTTGAATACTATCAGGGAAGCAGAGGAATGTATGAAGATATCTCTGATTACCCCTTCCCACTGGTACGTACTCCTGAGGAGCTGGTAAAAGAGCTGAATACTGATTCCGGACATCCGGATGATGCTTTTCTCCAGAAATACTGCACTTTCGAACAGACAAATGCAACCAGAAATATCTGTCATCATGTTCTTCTGGGAGAAAAAATATGTAAAAGTACATCTATGCCCGGCACAAAAAAGAAAAAAGTCCTTATTTATACAGGCAGCCTTCTCCCTAATGGGATTACCACTGCCTTTTATAGCCTTATACATCATTTGGATCCATCCTCCTGTGAATACTATATTGTTTTCCGAACCCATTCTATAAAGGATCATCCGGAAAAACTTAATAATATCCCAGAGGGATACCATTTCTATCCACTTGCCACTGAGATGAATCTTGATATACTGACTGCTGCTGCTCAGATTCTTTATATGAACTGGGGGATTACAGCTTTTGGCATTGGCAAACGCCTTGATCACGCATATAAAAGGGAATGGAAAAAACACTTTGGATGTATCTCTTTTGACCATGCCGTTCATTATGACGGATACGGAAACTATATGATTGCACTTTTTAGTTATGCCCCGTGTAAAAAAAGCATCTGGGCCCATAATGATATGGAAATGGAAATTACAAAAAAACATAATGTCAGTCGTCCTCTTCTCCAAAAAGCCTATTCAACCTATGATCACGTAATACCTGTAGGAGAGGATATAAGGGGCGCAGCAGAACGAATCGGAGGGCATCCAGAAAAAATCCAGGTCATTTCCAATTATATGGATCTTGATCTCATTCGTTCTAAATCTGAAAAACCACTTATCTTTGATAAAAATACAGAGTCCACTGTTTCCATTGAAAAACTTCAGGAAATCCTGAACAGCAGTGATCGCAAGTTTATCAATGTAGGCCGTTTTTCCCCGGAAAAAGGTCATGAGAGACTGATCCGGGCATTTGACCGTTTCTGGGTAAATCATCCTGATACCTGGCTGATCATCATTGGAGGAATGGGAAACCTGTACACAAGTACCTGTGAACTGGCAGCATCTGTGAAATCCAGCAGTCACATTATCCTGATCAAATATATGAGCAATCCCTTCCCTGTCGTAAAAGCCTGCGACTTTTTCCTGCTGTCTTCTTACTATGAAGGCCAGGTACTGGTAGTTCCTGAAGCCGATATTCTCGGTGTTCCCGCAGCTGCCTGTGATGTAAACGGGGCAAGAGCTTTTATCCGGCAGTACGGAGGAACGCTTCTTCCCAACAGCGAAGACGGTCTTGTTCAGGGAATGGAAATGTTTGTTGAAGGAAAGATCCATACCATGCATGTAGATTACGAAAAAAGAAATCAGGACATACTTTCAAAATGTGAAAAACTTTTTATGGAATAGTAAAAACAGGAGGCTATTTCTATTATGAAATCCTATCATCAGAAATTTGTATCCGAAACGCCTCTGGATGTTTATCCAACCGGAGAAATCTCCGGATTTCCGGTCAGTCCGGGAATGTTTGATCTGAACGGAGCTACTCCTCTTCAGAACGGCGTGAACTTTACCATACACACCTGTGGCGGAACAGCCTGTGAGCTTCTTCTTTTCCACCGTGAAGAGGAAGAACCTTTTGCTGTTCTTCCCTTTCCGGAGGCTTATAAAATCGGCGACGTATATTCCATGATCGTCTACGGTCTGGATATCCGGGACTTTGAATACGCCTACCGCGTAGACGGCCCCTGGGATCCTGAAAAGGGACTGCTTTTTGACAAAAAAAATATTCTTCTGGATCCATATGCAAAGGCAGTTTCCGGCCAGAGGACCTGGGGTACTCACTGGGATCCAACCTACCACGCCCGTGTTGTAAAAGATTCCTTTAACTGGGGCGATATGCCTCAGTCCAAAAAAGAACTCTGTGACCTTATTATTTACGAGCTTCATGTAAGAGGTTTTACCGTACATGAGTCCTCCGGAGTCCAGAACAGAGGCACCTTTGCAGGGCTGATGGAAAAGATCCCCTATCTCAGAGAGCTGGGAATCAATGCCGTAGAGCTGATGCCTATTTTTGAGTTTGACGAAACCATGAATGCCAGAGAAATCAACGGGGAGCGTCTTCTGGAATACTGGGGGTATAATACTGTCAGCTTTTTTGCCCCCAATACAAGTTTTACCTCTGTCAATGAATACAACCGGGAAGGAACGGAACTGAAAACTCTGATCAAAGCCCTTCACGACAACGGAATTGAAGTAATCCTGGACGTGGTGTTCAATCATACTGCAGAGGGCAATGAACTGGGAAGAACCTTCTGTTTCAAAGGATTCGATAATAATATTTATTACATGCTGACGCCGGACGGCAATTACTATAATTTCAGCGGCTGCGGAAATACTCTGAACTGCAATCATCCGGTAGTACAGCAGATGATCCTGGAATGTCTCCGGTACTGGACGGTCAACTACCGTGTAGACGGGTTCCGGTTTGATCTGGCCAGCATCCTTGGACGAAATGAGGACGGTTCCCCTATGAACAATCCTCCTCTTCTCCGTACGCTTGCCTCAGATCCTCTTCTGCGCAATGTCAAACTGATCGCAGAAGCCTGGGATGCAGGCGGAATGTATCAGGTGGGAAGCTTTCCCGCAAGCGGACGCTGGGCAGAGTGGAATGGAAGATACAGAGATTCTCTCAGAAGCTTTCTGAAGGGAGACTGCTGGAGTTCCTGGGATGCTGCCTGGAGTATTTCCGGCTCCGGCGATCTTTACGGTATGTACAAGGATTCACAGGGTGGCAATTACGCAGGCTATAATTCCAGTATCAACTTTCTGACCTGCCACGACGGCTTTACTCTGTATGATCTTTATTCTTATAACGAAAAGCATAATGAAAATAACGGCTGGGACAATACAGACGGAGCAAACGACAACCGAAGCTGGAACTGCGGCGCAGAGGGTGAGACAAACGATCCCGAGGTTCTGAAGCTTCGATACCGCATGATACGAAACGCCTGCGCAGTGCTTTTGTGCAGCCGCGGAACACCTATGTTCCTTGCCGGTGACGAATTCGGAAATACCAAGTACGGAAATAACAACAGTTACTGTCAGGATAACGAAATTTCCTGGCTGGACTGGACTCTTCTGGAAAAAAACAAAGATCTGTTTGAATTTTTCAGGTTTATGATTTCCTACAGAAAAGATCATCTTGTTATCCGTAAAAAACTTCCTGATGCAGTATGCGGCATGGACTCTATCCACACCCATAATGTAAACGCACAGGATATCTCCATTCCAAGAGATGCTTATACCTTTGCTGTAAGCTTTGCAGGATATGACCGTGAAAAAGGAAAAGATGATCTTGTATATATTGCGGTTAATTCCTACTGGGAAGATGTTTCCATCACACTTCCTGATCTTCACAAACGTGGATTCTGGTATCTGAGCGTCAATACTTACGGCGATGGACAGGGACGATATTTTTACCCTCAGGGGCAGGAAATACGGATTACAGGAAATTTCATTATGAGGCCGAGATCTGTAGCTATTTTTACCGGAAGACCTTATTAAAACTGTACTTTATAACTGCTTTGAACATACCTCATAGCCATGATCAGCAGTTTCTGTAACAAGACAAAAAGTTCCCGATTTTCGTACAAATGAAAATCGGGAACTTTTTTATTTTGTTATTTTTACCAGATTTCAGACTCTACTGCTGCTTTTTCAATGTTCAGACCTTTCATATATCTTTCCATAAATATATTAAAGCCTTCCACACCTTCCGGCTTTGGATCCAGAGTACTTCCCTCATTTCCGGCAAACACCCTGCTGTCCAGGAAGTCCGGAAGAGTCTCTCCCTCTTCTTTATTGATCAGATAGGAAGCCAGAAGAGCAATTCCCCAGGCGCCGCCCTCTCCTGCTGTCTCCATAACAGAAACCGGGGCATTTACAGCGTCTGCAAGGATCTGCTGTCCAACGCCTTTTGTTTTAAACAGACCTCCGTGTCCCAGAAGCCGGTCAATCTTTACCTGCTCCTTATCAAGCAGAATATTCAGGCCTACTCTCATGGCGCCAAGGCAGGTATACAGATTGGTTCTCATAAAGTTTGCCAGTGTGAATCTGCTTTCCGGAGAACGGACAAACAGAGGACGTCCTTCCTCAAATCCGGTCATATGCTCTCCGGAGAAATAACAGTAGGACAGAAGACCGCCGCAATCCGCATCACCTTCCATAGCCTTGTTGTACAGTGTTCCAAACAGTTTGTTCATGTCCACTTCCATGCCCATAGCTTCTGCAAATTCCTTAAATACATTTACCCAGGCATTCAGATCTGAAGTACAGTTGTTGGAATGTGCCATGGCAACCGGATCTCCGGCCGGTGTTGTGACCATATCAATTTCTTTATAAGGTCTGGAAAGAGCTTTTTCCAGAACGATCATAGCAAAAACAGAAGTTCCTGCCGAAACATTTCCGGTTCTCTGTCTTACGCTGTTTGTGGCAACCATTCCTGTTCCCGCATCACCCTCAGGAGGACACATGGGAATTCCGGCCTGAAGCTTTCCGGAAGGATCCAGAAGTCTTGCGCCTTCCTCTGTAAGACAGCCTGCGTCCTGTCCTGCCACCATGACCTGAGGCATAATATCGCGAAGCTTCCACGGGAAGCCATATGGCTCCACCAGCTTATCAAACTTCTGCACCATTTCCTCGTTGTAATCTTTTGTTTCAGAATCAACCGGGAACATTCCGGCAGCGTCTCCGATTCCCTGGATCCTTTTCCCTGTCAGCTTCCAGTGGATATATGCCTCCAGAGTTGTCATATAATCAATATCTTTCACATGCTCTTCCTTATTCAGGATCGCCTGATAAAGATGCGCAATACTCCATCTCTGAGGAACATTATACTGAAACAGCTCCATCAGTTCCTCAGAAGCCTGTCCTGTGATATTGTTTCTCCAGGTACGGAAAGGAACCAGAAGCTCGCCGTCTTTATTAAACGGCATGTATCCGTGCATCATGGCGCTGACACCAAGCGCGCCCACGCTGGTAAGCTCTTCGCCATACTGTTCTTTTACATTCTCGGCAAGAGCCCGGTAGCTGCCCTGAAGTCCTGCATGAATATCCTCCAGATGATAGGTCCAGATTCCGTTTTCCAGACGGTTCTCCCAGTCATAGCTTCCTGATGCAATAGGCATGTTATTTTCATCTACCAGGACCGCCTTGATCCTTGTAGAACCAAACTCAATACCCAGAGCTGTTTTATTATTCTTTATTGAATTCTTTGCTTCGTTTACACCCATTGTAAATCCTCCCGAATTTTCCTTAGTCCTCCATCCGGTTATTTACGGAATGCAACCTCGTTCCATCTCAGTTCATTCTTAAAATTACGGATGGTTGTGTCTTTGTCAATGTATACAGCCTCAATTCCCATTGCAGCCGCCCAGTCACCCATCTGTTCCGCTGTCAGGTCATAGGAAAATGCAGTATGATGTGCGCCTCCCGCAAGGATCCATGCCTCTGCTCCTGTTGCCAGATCCGGCATCGAAGTCCAGAACGCACTTCCTACCGGAAGCTTCGGCATTGGTTTCTCTGCTTTTTTACACTCTACATCATTGATGATCAGTCGGAAACGGTCTCCCAGATCTACAAGAGAGGTGGCAATGGCCGGACCTGTTTTGGAAGTAAACACAAGTCTTGCCGGATCCTCTCTGTCCCCCATGGAAAGCGGGCAAACCTTAATGCCGACTTTTCCATCGGAAATGCTCGGACAAACTTCCAGCATATGAGACTGCAGAATTCCTTCTCTGCCGGGCACCAGATTGTATGTATAATCTTCCATAAAGGAGGTTCCCTTTGCATCCCTGATCCCTGCTGTCATGATCTTCATAAGACGGACCATCGCGGCTGTTTTCCAGTCGCCTTCCGCTCCAAATCCGTAGCCTTTTTCCATCAGGCGCTGCATTGCCAGTCCCGGAAGCTGCTGCAAAGCTCCCAGATCACCGAAATGTGTCACTATTGCCTGATAATTATTTTCTTCCAGGAAGCGTTCAAAACCGATCTCAATACCTGCCTGAACTGCCACATGACGTCTGAATTCTTCCGGGTCTCTTCCCTCAAGAAGAATATCATATTTATTATAATATTCTTCTACTAAAACATCAATATCTGCTTTGCTTACATCTTTTACATATTCTGCAACCTCATTGACCGGATAAGCGTCAACTTCCCAGCCGAATTTGATCTGCGCCTCTACTTTGTCCCCTTCCGTAACTGCCACGTTTCTCATATTGTCAGCCACACGGCACACACGGATATGGCTGCTTTCCATGATTCCCACTGCTGTACGCATCCAGGATGCCAGCCGTTCCTGAACCTTTCTGTCTGCCCAGTGTCCTACGATCACCTTTCTCTCAATTCCCATACGCGACACAATATGACCATACTCTCTGCCTCCGTGAGCAGACTGGTTTTCATTCATAAAGTCCATATCAATGGTATCGTAGGGAATCTCCTGATTAAACTGGGTATGCAGATGGCAAAGAGGCTTTCTGTATTCCTTCAGTCCCAAAATCCAGGATTTTGCAGGAGAAAATGTGTGCATCCAGGTAATCACACCTGCACAGTCTTCATCTGCATTGGCTTCATTAAAGGTTTTGCGAATCAGCTCATTGGTGATCAGAGTGGGTTTCCACACCAGTTCAAAAGGAAATATGCCGGATTTATTCAGCTCTTCCACAATGATCCTGGAATGTTCTGCAACCTTTCTAAGACACTCATCCCCATACAGATCCTGAGATCCTGTACAAAACCAGAATTTATAATTTCTCCCTGTCTTCATTTCACATTTCCTCCTCGATATCAGGGCTGCTTAAAAGCAGCCCATTTCTTTTTCTCGCGCCGGTTATTACGGTCCGATCATCTTTCTTTTTTATTTTTTCTTTTTTGCAGAAGCCAGTACAGACTGGATTACAATAAAGAAGCACAGAAGCGCGGAAAGTACGATTCTTACCCACCAGCTGGAAAGTGTTCCCTGCGCTGTAATAAGACTTGAGATAGTTCCCTTGATCAGAACACCGAACATGGTTCCGATCGGAGTTCCCACACCTCCGGAAAGCAGTGTTCCGCCGATAACTGCCGAAGAGATCGCATCCATTTCCAGTCCTTTTGCCTGCTCTACAAAGCCTGCGCAGCTGTTCAGGCAGAATAAGAAACCGCCCAGACCTGCCAGAAATCCGTCAAGAACATAAGCCTTGAACATTGTTTTTTTCACATCAAGTCCCATCATCAGAGCGCTCTGCTTATTTCCGCCGATAGCGTATAGCTTACGTCCGAATTTACGGTATTTCAAAAGGATTGCACAGAGAACCACTACGATCAGCGCAATAATAACTGTAGGCGGTATGTATGCCGGAATAAATTTACCTTTTTTGTTGGTGGAACCAAAAGGCATATAAAAACGGTAGTTTGCCCAGCTGAGAAATACCTTGTTTTTAATAGCGATCATATCTGTGCTGATGATAGCAGTAAGGCCTCGTCCGAAGAACATTCCTGCCAGTGTTACGATAAAGGGCTGGATGCCCATATAGGTTACAAGAAAGCCCTGTACAATACCAAACAGAAGTCCGATGCCAAGAGCAACTGCAACTGCAACATAAGCGCTTGCACCTTTGTTTTCCATAAGGTCTGCCATTACCATGCACACAAGGGCCGTTACAGAGCCTACAGAAATATCAATTCCTCCTGTTATCATAACAATGGTAAGTCCGCAGGAAATAACAAGGAGTCCTGCATTGGATACAAACAGGTTCAAAAACATCTGAGGTTTCGCAAAACCTTTGTCTGCAAAAATCACCATGCCTGCAGCGTACATTACGAAGAACAGAACAATTGTGATCAGCAAAAGGAATCCTGAGCTTGTCATTTTCTTTTTCTGTTTCATTATTTCTGCCCTCCTTCTGCTACTGCGCCGGATGCTTTTCTGCTTTTCAGTCCGGCGATGAATTTCTTAAATACCTCACTCTGAAGAGTTACGATGATAATAACTACAATAGCTTTGTATACCGGAAGCTGATCCGCCTTTACATTCATTGCGTAAAGAGTTGTTGTAAGAGCCTGAATGGTATAGGCGCCGATTACAGAACCTACCAGGCTGAATTTACCGCCGCCAAGGAAGTTTCCGCCAAGAGCAACTGCAAGGATCGCATCCATCTCAAGATTCAGACCGATATTGTTTGCATCTGCAGAATAGATACGGCTGGAGGCAACGATTCCGGCAATACCTGCAAGAACACCGCAGATCACATAGGTCAGAAACTTGATCATAGTAGAATTCAGGCCTACCAGACGGGCTGCTTTTCCGTTAATGCCAACACTTTCTATATAAAGACCAAGGGCTGTTTTTTTCAGGATCAGGGCAACGATCACAACTGTGATCACTGCAAAGAAAATCGGGGTTGGAATCGGACATTTTCCGATATATCCGCCTGCCATTTTAAAGGAATCCACACGGATGTAGGTAATCTGACCTGCTGTGATAAGCTGTGCAATACCACGTCCTGCAGTATACAGGATCAACGTTGCAACCATGGGCTGGATACGCAGCCTGGCTACCAGGAATCCATTGAACGCGCCGCAGAGAGCTGATGCCAGAAGAGCTGCCACAACTGCAAGGATAATGGAGTTCTGATACTCAGTAACTGAAACCTGTCCGCCGGAAAGTACCTGACAGCAAACCGCTGCCGCCACTGCCATTACCGCACCTACACTGATATCCTGTCCGCCGGAAGCAGCTGTTACGAGAGTCATGCCCACTGCCAGGATAACCAGCTCGGAAGCACGGTTGATAACATCAATAATGTATCCGTAAAGGACACCGTTCCTGATAGATACATTAAAAAAGTCCGGTGTTTTTATCACATTGAGCAGAAGCACGGCGATCAGGCATACGATCGGGAGAAAAAGCCTTGCGCCTGTGATCTGTTTTAATTTGCTTTTATTCATCTTTATCGTCACCTCCTGCAATGGCTTTCATAATACTGCTCTGAGAAAGTTCATGCTCTTCCAGCTCGCCCACCTTTTCTCCGTCACGGAGCACTGCCATACGGGAGCAGGTACGGAGCATTTCCTCTACCTCTGAGGAAATAAAGGTCACTGCCATTCCCTGATCTGCAAGGTCAAGGACAATTTTCTGGATCTCTGTCTTTGTACCAATGTCAATACCTCTTGTAGGCTCATCCAGAATCAGATATTCCGGATTCGTCAGAAGCCATCTGCCAAGGATCACCTTCTGCTGATTACCGCCGGAAAGACTCTTAATCGGTGTCTCACGGCTTGCAGTCTTGATCTGAAGCATATCAATGTATTTGTCTGCAGCTTCTTCCATTTCCTTTCTGCTTAATGGATGGAACATACCTTTTTTCGCCTGAAGGGCAATAATAATATTTTCTCTTACAGAAAGGTCTGCGATAATGCCTTCTGCTTTACGGTCTTCAGGAAGATATGCCATACCAAGCTTCATAGCCTCCAGAGGGCTGTTGATCTTTACTTCTTTTCCATTGACCTTCAGCTTTCCGCAGTCTGCCTTATCTGCACCGTAGATGGCGCGGACAAGCTCGGAACGGCCGGAGCCCAGAAGACCGGTAAGGCCGATTACCTCGCCTTTATTGATCTTAATATTAAATGGTTTAATAGTTCCCTTATGTCCAAGTCCCTCTGCTTCAATTACCGGAACGGAACCCTCTGCTTTCTTTCCTTCATGAGCACTCTTAATATCAGCAAGGTCGTCAAAATCCTTGCCCATCATCTTGGCTACCAGCATGACTCTCGGCAGATCCTTTGTCTCATACTCCCCTACCAGCTCGCCGTTACGAAGAACTGTGATCCTGTCGCAAACTGCATAAACCTGTTCCAGGAAATGAGTAACAAAGATAATTCCAACTCCCTCATCCCGAAGTCTTCTCATAAGGACAAACAGCTTTTCAACCTCGTCATCATCCAGCGAAGAGGTCGGCTCATCCAGGATCAGTACCTGACATTTCATATCCACTGCACGGGCAATGGCGATCATCTGCTGAATAGCCACTGAACACTCATCCAGCATCTGGGTAGGCGGTACGTGAATATCAAGACTTTCCAGAAGCTTTTCAGAACGGTTATTCATTTCTTTCCAGTTGATCATTCCCATTTTACGGGGTTCACGTCCAATAAAAAGATTCTCAGCCACAGTCAGGTTCGGGCACAGATTGACCTCCTGATATACGGTACTGATTCCGTTTTCCTGCGCCTCCTGCGGGGAATGATTGATGATATTTTTTTCTTTGTCAGCCATGCGGATGCTTCCGCTTTCAAATTCATGAACGCCTGTCAGAACCTTGATCAACGTAGATTTTCCTGCACCGTTTTCTCCCATTAACGCATGGATCTCGCCTTTACGCAAAGTGAAATCCACATGGGAAAGAGCACGGACACCGGTGAAATTTTTACTGATATCACGCATTTCCAGCACAACATTCTGTTCCATATTCTTTCCACCTGCTTTCCCTAAATTTTTATAATTATCTGTAAAATCATATAAAATATGCCAAAAACAGATCTTCTTCTCTGATTTTGAGCGCAAAAGGAGCGTGATCCACTGATCCGGGTTCTCCGAATTATGTACCACGCTCCGGATTCACTTCCTGTTTCTCAGACTTTCCTATCTGCTTCCACTTTTGTTGTCAGTCTGTTCTGTAATTAATATGCACGTCCGTCAATGATTTCCTGTGTGATCGGTGTTACTGCATATTCGCCTTCTTCTTCAAGGCTGTTTACTGCTGTTACAGAAGCAACAGTATCGTCAGCTGCAAAGATTTCCTCGTCTACATAGTTCAGTTTCTCAACTTCTTCGCCAGCTTCAAGAGCTTTGATCAGTTCTTCTGCACGTGGGCCATGAAGTGGGTTGCACTCTACATCACAGGCAATTTTTCCGTTCAGAGTGTCTGTAAGACCAGCGTTTGTTGTATCAAAGGAAATAACCAGGATTTCACCGTTTGCAATGTCACTTCCTACAGTTTTGCCGGCTGCCTCAATAGCGTCGATTGCGCCAAATGCTTCGTTGTCGTTCTCGCAGTATACAACATTGATATTGTCATATTTCTTCAGCATGGACTCCATAACTTCCTGTCCTTTTGCCTGAGTAAACTCACCGGACTGCTGCTCGAGAAGATCCCAGCCATATTTCTCTACGCCTTCCTCAAGACCCTGTGTACGTCCGATCTGAGCTGTGGAACCGATTGTTCCCTGAATATCTACAATATGAAGATCCTCTGGTTTGATCTCTTTTGCTGTTGCGTATGCGTTCAGCCATTCTGCTGCTTTACGGCCCTCCAGAAGAGCGTCTGTTCCGATCCAAGATGTATAGAGGCTGTCATCAGAAACATCTACCATACGGTCAACGATGATAACCGGGATTCCTGCATCCTTTGCTTCCTGAAGAACAGTATCCCAACCGGTTTCAGTTACAGGAGCAAGAAGAATGTAATCAACCTCCTGCTGAATAAAGTTACGGATTGCTGTCAGCTGATTTTCCTGTTTCTGCTGTGCGTCGTCAAAGATCAGCTCATATCCGTTCTCCTCAGAGAATGTAGATTTCATGGACTCAGTATTTGCTGTACGCCAGTCAGATTCTGCACCAACCTGTGAAAATCCAACTGTAAGTGTGTCCTCTGCTGCAAAAACAGTTGAGGTAGAAGCAAGTCCTGCTACCATTGCTGCTGTCATAACTGCTGCCATAATTTTTTTCTTCATGTTCCATTTCCTCCCTTTACTTTTTGGTTCGGTGTTTTTTAAGATGTCTTTATTATAGCGAAAACCTCCAAAAACTCCATAGAATATTTTCGGAAAAATGTATGGTCTTTTATCAATTTTTTGTTTTCAATTTAACAAATTGATTTTTTTACGATTAAAGTTGAATTATTTATGATGAGAGATTAATTTTTTTACCAATACGGATTTCGATCACAGTACCTTTGCCTTCCTCTGAATGAATTTCCATTCCATATCCGGCCCCATAATAAAGTCTCAGCCGCTCTGCCACTGCCGAAAGTCCAAAGCCGGCCCGCTCTCCTGTGCGGATCGCATGCTGAATTTCCAGAAGGCGCTCTTTTTTCATTCCCTGTCCATTATCCGTTACCCTCAGGATCAGATCGTCCCCGCTTTTTTCTCCCTCGATCAGTATTTTTCCTCCGCCCCTTTTATTTTTTATTCCATGATACAGAGCGTTTTCAGCCAAAGGCTGCAGCGTCAGCTTTGGAACCATAACTTCATTAAACTCTTCCGGAATATGAATCTCAAATTCCAGAATATCCCGGTATCTGGACTGCTGGATCTCCAGATAACTGACTGTATGTCTTTTTTCCTCAGAAAGAGTGATCACATCATTTCCCTTTGAAAGTGAGGTCCTGAAAAATACAGACAGATTGGAGATCATTTCCACAGCATCGTCATTCTGTCCCCCTTCGATCAACCAGATGATGGTGTCCAGCGTATTATAGAGAAAGTGAGGGTTCACCTGAGCCTGAAGAAGCTGAAGCTGTGTCAGATGCTGCATTTCTTCTTCCTTTTTTACACTCTGCAGCAGCTGCTCGATCTTTTCTGCCATCCTGCGGATTCCTCCATCCAGCTCCTCAATTTCCATACTGTCAGTATTGACTTCAGAAATCTCAAAATTTCCCCGTCCTACTTCCCTGACATTTCCAAGGATTTCTGTCACAGGTCTTGTAATGCTTCTTGAAAACCGAAAAGAACGGCGCAGCATAATACCTACTGTAATCACAAACAGAACCACAACTCCTCCCACCAGCATATAGACTCTTTGTGTCATAAGAGACTCCATATGAACCAGATACATGGATTCGTTATAAATAAAATTCTGCATTTCCTCTACAATAAGACGGGTCAGAATCCGGATATTGTTGTCCATGGAAGCCATTTTCTGGTCATACTCAGTGATCTCTGTCAATTCCACCATTCTTTTTTCAAGGTTTTTCAGATAACTTTCCAGATGCTTCAGATTTTTACGGCTCTCACTGCTGGATGTATTTTCTTTCAGCTTGTTCAAGATTTTTTCCGCATCCCTGACACTTTTCATCACTTCAGGCAAATAGCTGTTTTCCTCTGTTCCTACAGCAATAGAGTACATGCCAAGATCAACATCATCCTTAAAATGAAGATTAAATTCACTGCTGATAGCAAGATTCTCAAGAAGTCTGTCATACTGTGAAATATACCTGGAAACAATAGCCAGAAGCAGAAGCATTAATACCACCATGGGCACCAGCGTACCGAGAAGGATTCTTTTTATTTTTGTTTCCAGCCGAATCTTCTTCATCCTCTGTCCTCCCTGGTTTTACGGTATTCACTTGGCGTCATTCCCTGTGTCTTCTTAAATAGATAGCTGAAATAATGGGCGTCTTTATATCCAACCTCTGCTGCGATCTCACTGGAACGTTTTCCGGTACACCGGAGCAGCTCCCTTGCATGCTCCATTCTGAGAGCTGTCAGATATTCTATAAATGTCTGTCCCATATTCTGACTGAACAGGGCACTGAAATGATTGGCGCTGATGTTTGCCACCTGAGCGGCAGTATTCAGAGAAAGACTTTCATCCATATAATGAGTATCAATATATTCAATGGCTGATTTCAGGATACTCCGGTTTCTGTTTCCCGAGTTCTCATCCCGAAGCATAATTGCCTTCCGGATAATATCCTGAGCGTATTTTTTGGCAGTTTCCATGGATTGAGCCCTTTCCATCAGCTCCTGCTCTGTATCCTGTCCTTCCAGTCTGCCCGGTTCGCAGCCTAATTTCTGCAAAAATCCCAGAACAGAAAACCTTACATTCAATATCACATAATTGCGGAACACCAGAGATTCCATTGCCTCATGGCCGATAGCCTGAAAATAATCTCTTACAAAGTCCTCTGTCTCATCCAGAAGCCCACTTCCCAGAAATCGTTCCAGAGTGGCCGGATTCAGGGCATTGATGTCAATTTTTTTCAGAAAAGGGCTGTTATCCCTTTTGGTATCTTCCTGTTTCAGATCCTTATAATAGAGAACAGAGCCGTCATAAAGATAACGCCTTGCAAAGGTTTTGGAAGCTGTATAATAACTGGATTTGATACTGCTCAGTCTTTCTACCGGCTGTCCCACTGCCAGAAACCAGTCCTGCTCCCTTTCGCCCTTCATAATCCCCTTAAAAAACTCCACACATTTTTCTGTATTTTCAGAAAGCGCGTCTCTCTTTTCCTTTACAAGAACACCATAGCTGAACGCATTGTTACGGAAGAGCATGGCATTTGCATTGTCCACAAAAAAAGCTTCCATTTTTTCTCTTCTCTGAGCTTCACACTCAGAGTACGCTTCAGAAATATCATAGCTTTCCGTTCCGGTGTCCATTGTAAAAAGAATGATATTGTAGACTTCTGCAACAATATCAAGCCCTAGCCGCTCTGCCTGTCTGTAGATTTCTCCCACATCCATTTTTCCGCTGACAAGAGCTTCAAAAAAATCTCTGCTTGCATTTCTTTCGTATTCCTGAATCTCCCTGCGGAACTTTTCATAATAGTCCCGCTGTCCTTTTTCTCTCTCCCAGCGTTCCCGTATTTCTGTCAGACGCTCCAGAAATGCATTTTTTGTAATGGGCTTTAAAAGATAATCTTCTACCCCTATGGCTATCGCCTGCTTTGCATAATTAAAATCGTCATATCCGCTGAGAATCACTATTTTCATCTCAGGAAAATCCTTTCTCACCATACGGCACAGGGTCAGCCCGTCCATAAACGGCATTTTAATATCCGTGATCAGAAGATCCGGCTTCAGATTTTTTATCATTGGAAGAGCCACTTCCCCGTCCGGAGCCTCGCCAACCAGCTCATATCCATACTGCTCCCAGGGAATCATCTTTTTTATGGTCTCCCTGACAACAATTTCATCTTCCACAAGAAAAGTTCGTAACATGTTTCCTGCCTCCTGCCTTTTTGTACTGGTTTCCCTTTTCATAAAAACATGATCAGACCATCTGTTTTTTATTTTATAACCTGGAAAGAATGTATACAAGCTATTTTTACGGAACAGCCCTAAAAAATCATCCTTCTGTTTCCATGAAATTTACCGGACCTTCTGAATTGTTTTATGGAAATTTAATATTTCAAAAACTATTATGATTTCTTTCTGTATGATAAAATATCAGTAATTCTATGCATACACATTTATCAGATATTAAGCAGAAAGCTCTGTGTCAGACAGGCATAAAGGAAGAATCCTTCCATGTTCCCCATAATAAACACAGATTTTCAAAATCCTTATTCAGCTTTAAAAAATATGTTTGCTTATAGAATAAAACTTTCTTCTGATATACAGAGGAAGTCTGCACAAAAATAAAATAACGTTCATAACGATTTCGGGAGATAAACATGACAAAAAAAGAATTTCTTAATATTTTATACGAGCAGCTTTCAGACCAGATGCCGGAGGCAAAAGCCTCCGCGCACACGCAATATTACCACGATTATATACAAGATGCCCTGAAAAATGGCCAGAAGGAAAAACAGGTTCTGGATTCACTGGGCGATCCCAGACTGATTGCCAAAACCCTGATCGATACCGATGCAGAGCCTTCTGTTTTTTCCGGAACCAATACCTCGGATTATTCAGGACAGGATATTTACCATACCGAAAACACAGGTTATGGAAATCAGTCGGACAGTGAATACGGCCAGCCCAAACACCGGCACTACCATCTGGATCTTTCTACCTGGTACGGCAAACTGATCGTGATCGCGGCGGCGGCAGCTGTTCTTGCGCTTCTGTTTATGGTACTCAGCTTTCTGCTGCCTGTTATCCTGGTGGTGGGCGTAGTCCTGTTTCTGGTTTCTCAGTTCCGGAAAAGGCGCTGATAAAAATGTTCTTTATATCCAATCTGGAAGATAATAAATCTGAAGTTTTCCAGTTGCCGGATTCCGGGAAATCTGAGCCCTGATCTGAAAATATTTCCAGAGGTTCTCTGAAGTGAGAACCTCTTCCGGAGTTCCGTCGTCCACGATCTTCCCCTGATACATAAAAAGAATCCTGTCACAGTAAAGAGCTGCCAGATTCAGATCATGAACAGAAGAAAATACTGTTGCCTCCTGTTTTTTCAAAATATCCATAATCTGATACTGATAACTGATATCCAGGTGATTGGTCGGCTCATCCAGAATAATGTACCGACTTTCCTGAATCAGCACTCTGGCCAAAAGCACTCTCTGTTTTTCGCCTCCTGACAGACTGAGATAAGATCTGTCTTCATATCCCTCCAGTCCCACTTCCGCAAGATATTCCGCACATAATTCCCTGTCCCGGGACGTATCTCCCTGAAGAAATTTTTTATGAGAATAACGTCCGAACATTACCATATCCTGAACCTTAAAATCAAATTCCATATTATTTTCCTGAGCCATTACTGCAAGCTCCCGGGCCATTTTTCTGGAAGACAGTTTTAAAATATCATTTCCGTCAATAAATACTGTATTATACTTTGGACGAAGAGTTCGGTAAATATTTTTCAGAAGAGTGGATTTGCCACAGCCATTTGGTCCTACCAGCCCTACGAATTCTTTCGTATGAATTTCAAGAGAAATATCCTTTAAAATTTCTTTTCCCCGGATCTCATAATCCAAAGTTTTTACCTCTAAACTCACTGTCTCATAACCTCCCTCACATCTTTTCTCTGCTCCCTTTCCGGATCAGATACAGGAAAAAAGGCGCTCCAAAAAAAGCCGATATCACTCCCACCGGCAATTCTTCCGGAGCAATCAGCACTCTGGAAAGAAGATCTGCGATCACAGCAAACAGTCCGCCTCCCAGAAGTGCCAGCGGAATCAGTCTTCTATGTGCTGAACCGGCAACTCCCCTCATCATATGAGGCACAACAAGACCGATAAATCCGATTACTCCGCTGACCGATACCACCACTCCTGTAAGTACTGTAGAAGCAGCAATAATAACCCATTTTAACTTCCGAGTATCCACTCCCAGATTTTCTGCCGCATCATCTCCCAAAAGAAGTACATCCAGCTCTTTTGCAAACAGAAAAATCACTGCCACTGCAATAATAAATACCACTGCCACATAATGCAGCCGGGACCAGGTAGCTCCGCTCAGAGACCCTACCATCCAGTAAAGCGCTGTCTTTGTCTTATCAGAAGCGCCCCCGCCATACACTATTAAATTTGTTACGGCTGAAAACAGAGCCGAAGTGGCTATTCCTGCCAATACCAGCTGGGTGGATGTGATACGTCCCCGAACAGAAGCGATCTTCATGGACATAATAATCGAAAGCGCCGCTCCGGCTGTCGCTCCCACAATCACAGAATAGCCGCCAAAAATGCTGAACATTCCAAGTACCATGGCGCAGACCGCTCCTGCCGATGCTCCTGAAGAAATTCCAAGCACATAAGGATCCGCCAGGGAATTTTTTGTGAGAGCCTGCATCAGAACTCCGCACAGCGACAGTCCGGCTCCTACAATAAATGCCAGCAGAACTCTCGGGAAACGGATATTCCAGATAATATTTTCTGTTTTTGTCTCCCATGCTGCATCAAAAATTTCACGCCCAAAACTTTTATTAATAATGATCTTCACAATATTTACCGGTGATATTTCTACTGCCCCCATAGTCACAGAAATACAGGTAAAAACAGCGATCATCCCTAATATAAAAAGCAGAAGGACGGCAAAATGCCTCCTCCCGCCTGCTGTTGATCTCTTTTTCATAACATCCTCTTATTTAAACATATCCGGATAAAGCTGCTGTGCAATCTGCTCCACTGTAGCCGCGCTTCCTGCTGACCCCTGCATGTCACTGCAGCTTGCGGAATAAATTCTGCCTTCTTTTACTGCTGTGAGATCTTTTGTATACTCGCTGGTTTCCAGAAATTCTTTTTTGGCAGCAATATCATCCTTACCTGTATAATCCAGAATTACAATAGCTTCCGGATCACGTTCAACCACTTCTTCCCAGGAAGGAGTTGCCCAGCCTTTTTCAATATCATCAAAAATGGAAATACCGCCTGCAAGCTTCAGGATATCTCCCGGCATTCCCTGGCATGCAGTAAAAGGTGCATCCTCACCGGAATCATAAACAAACACTTCTACCGGATCTTTATAAGCATCCTCGCCAATGGTTTCCTTCACTGACTGAATCTTGTCCTTCATAGCCTGTACTTTTTCTGCTGCCACATCCTCTGCCTGAAAAATCTTTCCAAGAGTTTCGTAATCTTTATAAAGATCTTCAAAGGTGGCCTGATCTGAACATACATACGGGAAATACATTGCAATACCATTTTCCTCGCAGAAGTCTTTATTAAAGCTTTTATCTGCAAATACAGAATCCCAGCCAATCAGAAAATCACAGCCAGTTTCCAGAAGTTTTTCTTTTGACATATTAGAAAGAGCCTGTCCCGGTTCCAGAAGCTGAGGAACTTTCTCGCTTGCCGGAAATTCTGATTTTGTGCTCCAGCAGTTTCCTTTTGTATAGCCTGCCATCTGACCCTCCAGCCCCAGATCAAAGAAAAGATCCGCCATTTGTTCCCCGGATGCTACTACCGCAGATGGCTTTTCTGTAAATGTATACTCTACATTCTCTCCCAGACCTGAACGCTGTAAATTCAAAGTAATAGTTACTGGTTCATAATCAGTCTCTGCTGATACCGTCCCTGCACTCACTCCCACTGTCATAACCGCAGCCATCATCATACTGAACATTTTTTTGCTACACATTGTTTTTCCTCCTGAAAATATAATATGGCCTCTCCTTACTTATCCTGTACACAAAAAAACACTGCAGTCCTATGGCCTGCAGTGCATCTGTTTTACTTATATGGGTACAGTATCCCTATGTTTTTTGCATTACCATGGCCCGTGGATGCAAAAAGAACTAAGCAGGTCTTCTGGCTTTGCGCAGCATTCATGTTCTGTTCCTTCCCACATTCCTGTATGGAATGCAGTGAAACAAAACTGCTTTTATGCGCTTACAGCGGCGGCACCGCACGGGACTCTCACCCGTTTCCCTTTTCACTGATTATTGCAACTATCCCAGGATAACTGCAAAATCAACACTTAATCCTGTTTCTTTATATCATGGTCCTTCAAAAATGTCAAGGTATTCACAATTATGCAAATTTAATATTATTGGTTACTGTTATATATATCCATTACGCTTTTATTGATATCTGTTTATTTCACATTTATGCCGCCATGTGGTATTGCAGTAGGAACATCCGCCTGTCACACTGTTATTTTTAATATTTTCCCAAAATGCAGTATTATCCTTTCTTTTCAAAATTTTCCGTGATAAAATTATTATATTATATTTACATCTCAGGAGGAATCGTCTATGAAAGATGAAAACACCCAGGTACCTGACACTTTTGACGAGCAGGAAGAGCTCCGCTCTGAAAAAAGAGGGCTCCGGCTGTATTTTTCCGGGCTTGTCTGCTGCCTTATAGCCTTTGGCTTTATTATCGCCGGAATATTTTTCCAGAAGTATAATGTAAAAAACGGCGATGCAATTGCTATAGGCGGCTTTGTTATCTTTGGTATCGCAGCAGTTTTTCTTATTGTGAAAAATATCGGCTATGCTCTGCTGTGGGAAGCAGACCGTAAGGAGAAAAAACTGAACGGTCAGGAACTTACTTCTCTTCCTGCCATGGGCAAAACGACTTTACAGCAGGCTCTGAGCGAAAACAAATTCCAGTATGAAAACGGTTATTATTACCGCAAAAAATTCTCTTTCTGGAAAGATTCAGTTCGCTATTATATAAAACTGACAGATGCTACCGATCTGTCCGGAACACTTGACCGTGAAATTGATAATTTTAATAATTCTGACTGTAACGGGCAAAATGCCTGTCTGATCATTATTATGTATCAGAACGGGGTAACAGAAGATACCAGAACAGCCCTGAAGGATATCTCCACCAACAGTGCTATTGCAGAAACTGTGATTGATCCTCATCTGAACGCAACCTTTCTTTCAGTTGTGGTTGACATCCTTACAGGAACAGGGTATTTCTTTGACCTTCACAAGAGCCACATTTCCCTGTACAGCCACGGCTGCAGGATCCTGAAAAAGCTCACCGGAACTTCCAGGTAATTCTCTGACGGTTTCCGATTTACAAACACAGTTGCATCACACTTTACTTGTGCAATGTATATAAAGTTCATCCAGTATTTTTATATCAGATATACAAATACAACATAATATTTTGATATTTTTTTGACAAACTATTGACAAACCATAATTAATATGTTACCATTTCATCATCAATTTAAAACATCTCTGACAACTGGCGGAGACGTGGATAACCACAGGGGAGTCAGAGATTTGTGAAGCCGACCGTCTGGGCAGTATTTGACACTTTCAGATACTGCCCTTTTTTACTCAGACAGGATATTTTTTCTGTCCGGGTTCAGGCTTCCGTTTATGAAAGGAGACAAAACTTATGGGATTCAAGAGTGACATCGAAATCGCACAGGAATGCGAAATGAAACCAATTACTGAGATCGCTGCAAAAGCAGGTATTGATGACAAATATCTGGAGCAGTACGGAAAGTACAAAGCAAAAATCGACTACAATCTTCTGAAAGAAACCGACAAACAGGACGGCAAGCTGATCCTTGTTACAGCTATCAACCCTACACCGGCAGGCGAGGGAAAAACAACTACAACTGTAGGTCTTGCTGACGGTATGCAGAAGCTTGGCAAAAACGTTATGGTAGCTCTTCGTGAGCCATCTCTCGGACCGGTATTCGGTGTAAAAGGCGGCGCAGCAGGCGGCGGCTATGCACAGGTTGTTCCTATGGAAGATATCAACCTTCATTTTACAGGTGACTTCCATGCAATCGGCGCAGCAAACAACCTTCTTGCAGCAATGATCGACAACCATATTTTCCAGGGCAACGCTCTTAACATTGACCCAAGAAAGATCACATGGAGAAGATGTGTGGATATGAATGACCGTCAGCTTCGTAATGTAGTAGACGGCCTTGGCGGAAAGACAAACGGTATGCCTCGTGAAGACGGCTACGACATTACTGTTGCTTCTGAGATCATGGCAGTTCTGTGTCTTGCAAGCGATATCAAAGACCTGAAAGAACGTCTTTCCAGAATCATCATCGGATATACATACGGTAAAGTTTCTGAGCAGAAACCGGTAACAGCAGGCGATCTTCACGCTGAGGGCGCTATGACAGCACTTCTGAAAGACGCTCTGAAACCAAACCTTGTTCAGACTCTTGAGCATGTTCCTGCAATCGTACACGGCGGACCATTCGCTAATATCGCTCATGGCTGTAACTCTGTAACAGCTACAAAAATGTCTCTGAAACTGGCTGATTACACAATTACAGAGGCTGGCTTCGGCGCTGACCTTGGTGCTGAGAAATTCCTTGACATCAAATGCCGTATGGCAGGTCTGAAACCAAACGCTGTTGTTGTTGTTGCAACTGTTCGTGCTCTGAAATACAATGGCGGCGTTGCAAAAGCTGACCTGAACAACGAGAACCTTGAGGCTCTTGAAAAAGGTCTCCCGAACCTTCTGAAACATGTAAGCAATATTACAAATGTATACAAACTTCCATGTGTAGTTGCTATCAATGCTTTCCCAACAGATACCAAGGCAGAGCTTGATCTTGTAGAGGCAAAATGTAAAGAAATGGGCGTAAACGTAGCTCTTTCTGAAGTATGGGCAAAAGGTGGCGAAGGCGGTCTGAAGCTTGCAGAAGAAGTAATCCGTCTCTGCGAAGAGCCAAATGATGACTTCTCCTACTCCTATGAGCTGGAAGGCTCCATTGAGGACAAACTGAACCAGATCGTTCAGAAAATCTACGGCGGCAAGAGAGTTGTCCTTACAGCTAACGCTCAGAAACAGGCAAAACAGCTTGAAGATCTTGGCTTTGGCAACTGCCCGATCTGTGTTGCAAAAACACAGTACAGCCTGACAGATGACCAGACAAAACTGGGCGCTCCTACAGACTTTGAGGTAACTGTACGTAACCTGAAGATTTCTGCAGGTGCAGGCTTTATCGTAGCCCTTACCGGCGAAATCATGACAATGCCAGGACTTCCAAAAGTACCGGCAGCTGAGAAGATTGACGTTGACGAGACAGGTAAGATCACAGGTCTGTTCTAATCACGGTCACTCATAGATACTCTATAAGTAATATACAGAAAACCGTCCGGAAGCGAACCTCTCCGGACGGTTTTCTATTTTAAATATCTGCCGCAAATTTAATGCAATAAAAGTTAATAGAAATACATTTTCTGTCACAAATTTCAATAAAATTTTTTATCAATCCCCGGATATCTGCCCTTTCACAGGGACTCTTCTACAGCAATCTCCACTTTTGTGACGTAATCATTTTCATCTGTTATGGCAAAATCATTCATACCTGATTCAAATGCAAAACCTTTTAACTTAAGATTCTTCCTCTCTGCAAATACCAGCATTTTTTCATAAAGCTCAGGCAGCCTTTCCCATATTCCTCTCTGGTATCCGCAAAGACAAAGTCCCTTTTTCCTTATCAGAATCTCTCCGCCTTTTTCTGTTTTCAGCGCAGGAGAAAAAACTCCGTCATACTTTTCAAACCTCTTTTTTCTCACCTTATCCACAGAAATATAGCTACCGATTCCCATTCTGCACTGTTCAATTCCCCAGCAATCCTTTGCACAGGAAAACAGATCCTTTAAATTTTCTTCTTTAATATCAAAGGGAATTACCCGGAAACGCTCCTCCGGAAGCAGCTTCAACTCTATAAACATATCATCCACACGACTGCATACTGCAAGCTGCTCTTTCCTGACTTTCAGAATCTCTTTTGTCTTTTCCAGCCTTTGTATTTCTCTGTTTATCTCATTTATTTTTTCATTTGCCAGTTCCATAAATTTATCCGGTCCGGGCTCCTGGACATAAGAACGGATTTCCCGAATGCTCATATTCAGCTCTTTCAGCATACGGATATATTCAAAATCAATACTCTGACGGCTGGTATAATAACGGTACTGATTCTCCCCTTTTCTTTCCGGGGAAAACAGTCCTACGGAATCATAATAATGCAGAGTTCTGGGATTTACCTCATGAATAGCTGCAAACTGGGCTGTTGTTAAATTTATTTCCTGATTTTTCATATTTCCCTCTTGACTTTACACTTACTGTAAAGTTTATGATATCTCATGCACAACAAAAATACAAGGAGGAATTTTATGAATCAGACAAAAGACAAATCTCTGAATGCCTATCAGAAACCAGTCACTTTCAAAAATATCATACTCTTTACACTGCCAACCATAGCCATGTCTCTGTTTATGTCCTTTTATACCATGGTAGACGGGCTTTTTGTATCAAGGCTCATCGGAACGAATGCTCTTTCAGCTATTAATCTCACTGCCCCTGTTATTTCTCTGGTTACTGCTGTTTCTACCATGCTGGCTACCGGTGGCAGCGCTGTTATCATGAAAAAAATGGGGGAAAAGAAAGAAAAAGAAGCCCGGCAGGAATTTTACCAGTCTGATACTTGTAAATGTCCTGGTCGGTCTTATTATGGGTACGATTGGATACTTTGCCATGAACATGATTTTTTCCAATATGAAGCTTTCTCTGGAAGTCATGGGCTATTGCCGGGATTATCTTGGTCATTACCTGATTTTTACTATCCCGATCCTTTTAATG
Organism: Blautia caecimuris; assembly: GCF_024622975.1. Lineage (GTDB taxonomy): Bacteria > Bacillota > Clostridia > Lachnospirales > Lachnospiraceae > Blautia_A > Blautia_A caecimuris. Next base: position 189,597 of record NZ_JANJZT010000003.1, read on the forward strand.
AATAATTTTTCTCTTTACCTGATTGCCTCCGGCAAATCTTCCCTGTCCTTTATCTGTTCTGTTGCAGGAGGAATTGCAAATATTATCCTTGATTATGTCTTTATACAGATACTTGGAATGGGAATCGGCGGCGCTGCCGTGGCAACCGGAATAGGCTATTCTGTTACTACAGCAGTCGGATTTATTGTATTCTCGCAAAGAAAAAACATGCTTCACTTTGTAAAACCTGTATATCGTTTCTCTGTACTGAAAAAAACAGTAACCAACGGCTGCTCTGAAATGGCAACTGCTCTGGTAACAGGAATCACGACTCTGATTTTTAACTGGACCATGCTGAAATATGTTGGCGAAGACGGTGTTGCTGCCATTACCATCATCATGTATGTACTGATGTTTGTCAGCTCCCTTTTCAGCGGATATTCCTATGGAGCTGCACCTATGATCAGCTATTATTACGGCGCTCAGAACCATCTTAAACTGAAAAAGCTGGTGCGCCTGAGCCTGAAGATCATTACAGGAATCTCTATAAGCGCTGCCCTGATCTCCCTGCTGATTACTGAACCTCTGGTGTCTGTTTTTACCAAACCGGCATCCCCGGTTTATCAGCTTGCTGTTACCGGAAACCGGATCTGCACAACTGCTCTTTTATTTATTGGATTTAATATTTTTTCCAGCGGGATGTTTACTGCTTTGAATAACGGAATAGTATCTGCAGTACTTGCTTTCACCAGATCCTTTGTTTTTATGATCGTCTGCCTTCTGGCCCTTCCTGCCCTTTTAGGTGTTACCGGAATCTGGCTTGCCAATCCTGCCGCTGAACTGCTGGCAGTAATTCTGGCTGCATGGATGCTTATGAAATACAGAAAAAAATACAGGTACTGACAAGTATGGGAGAGCGTTTTCCTATTCGCTCTCCCATAAACTGTCATCTAAAATCCATTTTTCTATTTCTGACTTTCCAGATATTTCCTTACCGCTTCCCTGGTTTCTTCTACTGCCTCCCAACACTCTTCTACATCTTCTTTTCCAACAATAAACGCACCGTCTCCGGGATATCTTGTAGAAAAATAATAGCCATCTGCCTGCAGTATCACTTTCCAGTTTCCTTCAAATTCCGGAATCTGCTCCTGTATGAACCTTCTCAGAAATCTCAGTGAATATGTCTGAAGGATTCGGGTTGTATCACAATCCAGCACATAGGTATCTATCATATGTTTCAGATATCTCTCGCAGATGTTCTGTGCGGCAGAACACATAATATTGCCTACACGGCCTTCTTTTTTATCTTTTAGAAGAAACTGATAGTCATTTTCTGCCAGGTCAAAATAACTCAGTCCTTTTTCCATATCAGCTTCCCCTCCTTTTTTATATTTTCATTAAATCGGTAGCTGGTACTGAATTCTTCTCCTGAGGAAAATTTCAGATCCACTTCAGGAAGATCATACTGTTCAGGTATTACTTCGGCTCTCATTTGTCTCATAATTCTGGGAGAAGTATCATCCGATACCTTAACCAGAACATCCACATCTGACCAGAATTTCTGTTCTCCTCTGGCATAGCTTCCATAACAGTATATTGCTGTTACATAATTGGAAAATTGTGTACGAAGTTTCTGTACAGCCTGATCCAGTGCTTTTTTATGACGATCGTCTGACATTCCGTTCTCTCCCCTTCTTTATAAGCTGTGTGTAACAACAGTAGCCGTATAATTAATTTTAGTGTAGCACATCCATTCGGTTATTACTATAGCTTTTAATATTTTTGTAAAAAAGAAGGCTGCACTCCGCATACACGGATTTACAGCCCCCTTATTATCTTTTACAGAATTTAAAACAGGTCTTTCATTGCAGGATAAAGCTTTCTGAACTTCTGGTAGCGTTCCTCATATTTCGCCACCAGCTCCGGTTCCGGCTCAACCGTATCCACTACATGAGCCATTTTCTTTCCGATGGTTTCCACATCCGGGTATGCGTCGCAGCCAACAGCCGCCAGCATGGCGCCTCCCATGGACGGTCCTTCCTCAACCTCAAGTACATCAACCTTCAGGTTCATGACGTTGGCAATGATTTTTTTCCACAGAGGGCTCTTTGCTCCCCCGCCGCAGATCTTGGTACGTTCAATCTTAATTCCAAGGCTTCTGGCAACCTCAAGGGAATCGCGAAGACCAAAGGCAACGCCCTCCAGAACAGCCTGAGTCATATCTGCTCTCGTAGAGTCCATGGACATGCCAAAGAACACGCCTCTGGCATCCGGATTATTGTGAGGAGACCGCTCTCCCATCAGATACGGAAGGAAGAATACACGGTTCTCTCCAAGCTTATTGATAGGCGCCTGCTCTGCCGCAAAATCCTTTGTCTGAAGGATTTCTTCTGCCCACCACTTATTGCAGGAGGCAGCGCTTAACATGCATCCCATCAGATGATAGCTTCCGTCTGCGTGACAGAAGGAATGAAGAGCATTGTTTTCATCAACGCCAAAATCTTTACTGGAAATAAAGATTGTTCCTGAGGTTCCAAGAGAGATGTTGCACTGTCCGTCTCCCACTGTTCCTGTTCCAACAGCAGCGGCAGCATTGTCTCCTGCGCCTGCAACAACCTTTACATTTTCCGAGAATCCAAGCTCGTCTGCAATGGATTTTTTGAGAGTTCCCACAACCTGCCAGCTCTCATAAAGCTTTGGAAGCTGTTCTTCTTTTACACCACAGATCTCCATCATTTCCTTTGACCAGCAGCGGTTCTTAACATCCAGAAGAAGCATTCCGGAAGCATCGGAAACGTCTGTGCAGAAAGAACCTGACAGACAATATGCAAGGTAATCCTTTGGCAGCATGATCTTTGCGATGCGGGCAAATTTGTCCGGCTCATTCTTTTTCATCCACAGAATCTTCGGGGCAGTAAAGCCTGCAAAGGCAATGTTTGCGGTGTATTCAGACAGCTTATTCTTGCCGATTTCGTTATTCAGATACTCTGTTTCCTCCTGGGTACGTCCGTCATTCCAGAGGATAGCAGGGCGGATCACCTGATCATTTTCATCCAGAGTTACAAGGCCGTGCATCTGACCTCCAAAGCCGATTCCGGCAACTTCTTTGCGGTCAATATCCTTTGTCAGCTCCTTCATTCCCTCCATGCTCTGAGCAAACCAGTCCTGCGGATTCTGTTCCGACCAGCCCGGATGAGGGAAAAATAATGGATATTCCTTTGATACAATATTACAGATTTTTCCGGATTCCTCCATAAGCAGAAGCTTTACAGCAGAGGTTCCCAGATCAATTCCAATATAGTACATATTTTCCGTCCTTTCTTTTATTTCAGTCCGATTTTCAGTACGGTTTTTATTTTTAAACTACACATCCCGGGTTTCCCCGGGACGTGTATCTTTTATTGTTCACAAAGCTGATTTTTATTCCCTCCGGCCTGCGGCAATGGATTTTCAGCCTGTATATTTCAGAATTTTATCATCTGGAGAATGATCTTATCCCCATGGATTTTCTGTAGGATATCTTACGCCTGCCGGCTGATTGTAACCGATCTCTTCTACCGGAACGCCAATGTATTTGAATACCTCAAACAGAGCTTTTCCATAATGTCCGAAAGCAACTGCGCCGTGATGCGGATAGCCTCCCTCAATAAGAACGTGACGGTAGAAACGTCCCATTTCCGGAATCGCAAATACGCCGATAGAGCCAAAGGATCTTGTAGCAACCGGAAGCACTTCACCATGTGCAATATAAGCGCGGAGCTTGTTGTCAGCAGTGCTCTGCAGACGATAGAAGGTGATGTCTCCAGGCTGGATATCGCCTTCCAGAGTACCCTGTGTTACTTCTTCCGGAAGAGCTCTTGCCATGATCATCTGGTATTTCATCTCACAGGAAACAAGTTTGCCGGAAGCAGTATTTCCGCAGTGGAATCCCATGAAAGTATCTTTCAGAGTGTAGTTATATTTGCCCTCAATGGACTCTTTATACATATCCTTTGGAACAGTGTTGTTGATATCCAGAAGTGTAACTGCATCCTGGCTTACAACAGTTCCGATAAACTCACTTAAAGTACCATAAATATCAACCTCGCAGGAAACCGGAATTCCCTGTGCGGTAAGGCGGCTGTTTACATAACATGGAACAAAGCCAAACTGTGTCTGGAATGCTGGCCAGCATTTTCCTGCAATGGCAACATATTTGCGGTATCCTCTGTGCTCCTCAACCCAGTCCTTTAATGTCAGCTCATACTGTGCAAGCTTTGCAAGGATTTCAGGTTTCTTATTACCTTCGCCAAGCTCTTCCTCCATCTCTTTTACAACTGCTGGAATACGCTCGTCACCTGCGTGTTTGTTAAATGCCTCAAACAGGTCAAGCTCAGAGTTCTCTTCAATTTCAACGCCAATGTTATAAAGCTGTTTGATCGGTGCGTTACATGCAAGGAAGTTCAGCGGACGCGGTCCAAAGCTGATGATCTTCAGATTATTCAGTCCTTCGATTGCTCTTGCGATCGGCAGGAACTCATGAATCATATCCGCGCAGTCCTCTGCGTCTCCAACAGGATATTCCGGAATGTAAGCTTTTACGTTGCGAAGCTGCAGGTTATAGCTTGCGTTCAGCATACCGCAATATGCGTCTCCACGTCCCTGACAGAGATCATTCTGTGTCTCCTCTGCTGCTGCGATAAACATTTTCGGTCCGTCGAAATGCTTTGCAAGAAGTGTCTCGGAGATCTCCGGACCAAAGTTTCCAAGGTATACACAAAGAGCGTTGCAGCCTGCTTTTTTGATGTCTTCAAGAGCTTGAACCATATGAATCTCGCTCTCTACAATACAGATTGGACATTCATAAATATCCTTTGCGTCATATTTCTTTGTGTAGGCCTCAACAAGAGCTTTTCTTCTGTTTACAGAAAGGCTTTCCGGGAAACAGTCTCTGCTGACTGCAACGATTCCAACTTTTACTTCTGGCATGTTATTCATGATTTTTTCCTCCATTTTTTCTGTTATTTATTGGTTTATAGTTGTTTTTATACGACTGCGTATAAGTTTTATAAATATCTCTTTATAATTTTCTTTTTATAAATCTTCTGATTTTTCTGATGCTGCATCCTTATTCAATTGTGATATTTTCACCTTTCAGCCCATTAAAAGCTCCCTCAATTCCAGCTTCCTCATGAGCGATCAGCCATTTATTTTTTGCAGTAATAAGTGCGTCCTCTCCTGTTTTTTCCAACTGGAAATTAATCTCCGTATTGGTTCCCTTCGGCAGAACAACCACGCACTGGAATCCGCTTTCTTTTACATTGCAGGGCGCATAATGCAGTGTTGTGGCATACACCTCAATGGCTGTGCCTGCCGGTACAAGAAAAGCTTCGATTTTTGATGTATCGTATGTAAAATCATCCTCAATATCCTTCTGTTCTCCGATCAGAAGAACCAGATCTGTGGCTGCAACATTGATCTCAGAATTTCTGTGATATTCTACTGCATTCAGTTTTTTGTTGTGTCCGTTGCAGTATCCGATCTGAATCGGCAGTCCGCCGTAGGCTCTGTTCTGAAGCTCTTTTGCCACATCCAATGCCTCCAGCTCATCTACAGAAGGAACGTAAATCACATCTTCCGGTACTGGCATATGCTTCATTTCTTTTAAAAGACCGGTGAAGTCATATCCCTCCAGAACTTTTCCGTATTTTCGGAAAGAATCATCTGTTACATTCTGAATTTTCATTGTAATTCCTCCTTACAAATTCCATGAAAGTCCCATTGCTCTCCGGTGCTCTCATTCATTGAAAAAAGCATACCACAGTCCGGTATACTTTTCGCCGCTTTTTTTATCTGATTTATAGCGCTTTTTTGACATTTTTATTTTAAGCTGTCAGTTTCCTGTTCAGCTGCTTTATGCTTTTTTTCGCGCTTCACCTCACTTGGAAGCACCCCGTATCGCTTTCTGAAATCCTTGGACAGTCCACGGCTGCTGCAAAACCCGTTATCCAGCGCAATCTGACCGATTGTATGATCTGTATTCAGAATATCCCGATAGGCATAAGAGGTACGGATATCCTGAAGATAAGTCTTAAAATTGACTTTTGCATACTCCCTGAACATTCTTGACAGATAAGCGTCTGAATATCCGAACATTTCTGCCAGATCTGAAAGCTTTAGCTCTTCTCTGTAGTGTTCTCTCATATAAGTGGTAATTCTGGAAAGAGCATTCAAATGCCGGTTATGCCGAAGCTCCTTCTCCTCAACCTCTGTTACCCGATACTGAGTAACCAACAGATAAAGAAGCTCATAATACAGAGAAATCGTGCGAAAATCGTATCCATTCCGCTTTTCTGCATACACATTATAAAGTCTCTGCACCAGAGAGATCAGCCGCTTATCTGACGGATTGCCGCTGTCCTTTCCACCGCGCACACCGCCCTCAAACCGGATAAACTGCTGGGCTGTAAAATACCCTTCAAACTGCCTGAGAGGAATCTGGATCACTGCGGTTTTATTCGTCTTTAATGCATGAACTGAATGAATTTCATTGGCATTCACTATGAGAAGTTCTCCTGCATGAAGGGGATATTTCTCATGATTAATATAGAAAAGCAGCTCTCCCTCCATAACAGCAAAAATCTCTATAGAGGTATGCCAGTGCTTTTCTCTTATATAGTTCCCCCTGCTCCCCTCAAAAAGAAAAATCTTGAAGGGCAGCCCTTCATTGGGAATGATCAGTTCGTGCTGAAACTCCATACTCTCACCTGCCGTTTTTCAAAATATCTGCATTTATTTTATCATAAATCCATCTGTGTTTTAACATATCAGCGGTTATATTTTTTCGTAATTCATCAACAGACAGGCTGCTGTAAGAAGAACCGGAGATATCCAGATAGCTCTCAGTCCAATATGAAGAGACATCACTCCGCCCAGTCCTGCGCCCACTGCAAAAATCAGAATAATCCCATAATAATGTACAGCTTTTTTCAAAGCTCCGGGCTTTTTGTCCCTCAGATAAACAGACAAACTCTCTGTTCCCGCCCGTAAATTTCCGATGCACATGGTACTGGCATAACCATAACCGTGTACTTTTCGGAAGGTCTGAACCTGCATGGCGCAGGAAAAAGATACCAGCATAGTGGCAGCCATATTAAACTGTGCAGGAATAAATCCCACCAGAAAAAGAATCGCAATTTCCAGGGCAACAATAATCTGACGCCAGTGGATACAGCTCCTGTATTTATATTTCTGCTGAACTCTTTCCGCCACAAATACCCCCATGGCAAAAGCAATTACAGGAAAAAGATAATGCAGGGCTTCCGCCCACTTTCCCATCATAAGATGCTGGCTCATAAGCACCACATTTCCTGTCTGCGCATTGGAAAAAACTCTGTCTCTTACATTATAAGTATAGGCGTCCTGGAAGCCTCCTGACAATGCCAGAAGCGCACTGAGCCGAAATGTTTCTGATGTCTGATGCCTGACTTTTTCCACACTTTCCATCTCCCATCCATATTTTTACCAAATAAAAACTGCCGCAAAATCAATTTCCCGGAAAGTATTTTCTCATCTTTATGTGAAAAATACTTTCCTGTGATCCCGTGACAGCTTTTTATTTCTTATTTTTTAAAGAAGATATATCGGAAGTTCTTCTGTTACATGCACCGGGCCATTGACACTTTCCGGCTGTTTCGCCTTATCAGAGATAAATTTTGCCTGAATCTCTTCTGAATTGGCAGGAGTAAGTACAGAAGTCTTTACACTTTTTGCAGTCTTTGCCGCTGTAGTTTTTCTCGCTGTTGTCTTTTTGGCTGCTGTCTTTTTAGCTGCTGCCGCCTTGGTTACAGATGTTTTTCCTGATGTTGTCTTTTTAGCAGTTCCCGCTGTTTTTTCTGCGGATGAAACCTTTGTCTCTGCTGCTTTTACAGTTGCCGCCTTTGCCTCCGTCGTCTTTTTAACGTCTGCTTCTGCTGTCTTTGCTGCTGCAGTTTTCTTTGCCCCTGCGCTTGCCGCGCGCTTAATGCTTTCCTTACCTACTGACACGTCTCATTACCTCCTCTGCCAACGCTGTATATTCTTTTGCACTTCTGCTGGATTTTTTGTACTCCACTACCGGAGCGCTGTTGTCCTGCGCCCATTCTACAGAACTGTCCACCCTGATAAAGGAATCAAACACATAGATTTCTTCCAGCTCGTGTAAAGTTTCCATTGTCTGTTTAAAATAGTTTTTACGGGTATCCACTTTTGTAACTGCAATTCCCGCAACCTTCAGTTCCGGCGCAATCTGCTTTACCTCGTTCAGGAAATCAAACATATTTGCCAGACCGAACATTCCCCAGGGACTTGCCTCCACAGGAACAACCACCTGATCCGATGCACACAGGATATTCATGACCCAGCCTCCCAGCGTAGGCGGCGCATCGATCAGAATATAATCATAAACGCCCGAATCTTTTATGTTCTGAATACATTTTTTTAAGATAAATTCTCTCTGCCATTTTGTAAACAGCTCATACTCAATAGAACTCATCAGAGTAGAAGAAGGAATCAGATCCAGGTTCTCATAATCCGTATGCACAATATAATCTGCCAGATCCTTCTGCTCTCTTATTGCATGATAAAGATTCTTGTCGCCTGCTGCCTGTTCCAGCACCCAGTCCTCGGAAAAAAAAGCCAGTGACAGATTTAACTGCATATCTCCGTCAATCATCAGAACCTTTTTTCCGGCCCGGGCCATTGCCGCGCCAATATTGGAACAGGTGGTAGACTTGCCGCTGCCGCCCTTATTATTTGTAAAACAAATGGTTTTTGTTTTGTTCATAACATTCCCCCATGTCTGTGAAACCTGTGGAGCAAAATAGTCCTGTGCCCTCATTCTTTCTTTCACTGATTTACATTATACGGGTTTCTCCGACAGTTTTCAAGGCAATTTGCCGATTCCCACAGGGTAATTCATTTCATGCCATTCTTCGCCTCCCCATGTAGAATTGGCAGCTCCCTTATCCTGAAATCCCATTTTTTCATACATAGGTACTCTGGAATCCAGACAGGTGAGAAGTACCATGTCTTTTTCTTTTTGCACCATTCTGCAAAGATACCGATACATAAGCGCTCTGGCAAGCCCCTCTCCCCGATATTCCGGAAGAACTGCCAGTCCAAGAAGCATGACTGTTTTTCCTTCCGGGACATGAAGCTCTGCGTTTGTAAAAAATTCATCCCTGAACGTTGTCTCATCTGTAGCAAGACCATTTAAAATCCCTGCGATTTTTCCTGTTTGTCTGTCAACTGCCACAAGAAAATACTCCGGCGCCTTTGTAGCACGTTCTACCATCATTTTTTCAGAGCAGGCCTCACTTGGAGGAAAACAAGCTTTTTCAACCCCTGCTGCTTCTACGGCTTCTCCTAGTCTGATCTCTCTCAGTTCAAATCTGTCATCCAGGTTTATTTCTGAAAGATACTCGTTTTTCAGCATCTTCTGTTCCTCCCCTGTCTCTTTTTTAATCCCTTTCTGAATTTCATTTTCTTTTATATTCGCATTCTCTGCCATTCTGGTTTTCATGATATCCTCCCTGCTTTTAATCCTGCGTCAAGATTCAGTATATTACTGCTCACTCCATTCACAGTAACCTGGTCAAATGCCTCCTGCACAGTAACTTCAGTACAAATTAAAATACGAATTTTTCTGTTTTGATTTGCCGGAATACTCAGCATTTATGTATGATCTTCCATGTTGTATAATGTTAGAATACTTCATAGTACAAGGCTGAATCTCTGAGCTTTCTGTCCCAATCAGTCTAGCACATAGAATATAAAATTTCCAGACATGACCGCAGCCCTAGGGAGAGTTTTTATCTTTTATCATTCACCGTTTTACCTTCCAGTGGTCGTACAGAATATATTTTTTCCTGCCAGATAAAAACGGCTTCCGCTTTATTTACGGAAACCGTTTTACCTGTCAGATGACTTCGATTTTAAATTCTTTTTTCAGTACTTCTCTCAGTTCCTCTCCTGAAGAAAGGGTAACGATCTTCTTGCCTTCCTTTTCGCGAAGTGTAACCTGATTTCCTTCTACAGAAAGAGGGCCGTACTCTGTCATTCTGTGCACCACTACCTTGTCATAAAACATGGCTCCAGGACTGCACATTGCCTGATTTGCCGGAGCAAAATCAACAGGAGCGCTGGGAAATTCTGCCACCATAAATATTTTTATGCCTGATTTTTCCCTGTTTTTTTCTCCCTTATGCCAGAAATTCAGCCATCCTGCACATTCTCTTTCAAAATAAAAGCTGCCAAAATCAGTATGCGTAACAACGCCCGGCTCCATAAGAGCGGCGCGGACGCAGGCAAAGCCTCCATAACCCACATCGCAGAAATATTTTTTACCGTCAGCGCAGACCACGCTGGCCCTGTGTGTAGGCATCCGAAGTCCCGGACGCCTGAGAACCCGGCAGGCAACAGGATACGCCTGATATCCAAGTCCCCTCAGCAAGCCCAGAAATAATGCATTCAGCTCAAAACAGTAGCCACCTCTTTTGCCCTGAATAATTTTTTTATAAACCGTATCCAGATCAGTTGAGATCAGCTCATGGGTACGTACCAGATCCAGATTTTCAAAAGGAATTTCTTCCAGATGTCTCCTGATCAGCCTGTCCAGAAACTCCAAAGTACACTCTTCCTGTGGAAGTTTCAGCCTTTTCAGATAAGCAGCGCACTGCTCCTGATCCAGCTGCTCAAAGGATTCTTCAAGCATATCACAACTCCCTGTTCCGCTCGTTCATTCTCATACAGCCATTTTATGTAAATTTTCTTTTAAACCGCAGTTATTATGCAGCAAGCTCTCTTGCCTTCTTTGCGCAGGAAGCCGCATCCTCTGTGTACGCGTCTGCTCCGATCTCATCTGCAAAAGCCTGAGTAATAGGCGCTCCGCCAACCATTACTTTTACATTCGGGCGGAAAGAAGCCTCATTAATAAGCGCTACCGCATCCTTCAGTGCAGGCATGGTTGTGGTAAGAAGCGCTGAACAGCAGATGATCTTTGTATCCGGATTTGCCTCATATGCCTCCACAAATTTTTCTTTCGGAACATCAACACCGAGATCGATCACCTCAAAGCCTGCAGATTCCAGCATCATACTTACCAGATTTTTGCCAATATCATGAAGGTCGCCTGCTACGGTTCCGATAATTACCTTTCCCGCTGCCCCTGCTGCGCCTGTTGCAAGATGAGGTTTCAGAACCTCAACACCTTTTTTCATGGCTCTTGCAGCTACCAGCATTTCCGGTACAAAAATTTCACCGTTTTTAAACTTTTCACCTACAGCATCCATTGCCTTGATCATTCCGTCATTCAGAATTTCTGTCGGATCACAGCCTGCATCAAGTGCTTCCTGAACTGCATTTGCGATTACCTTTGCTTTTCCTTTTTCTACTAAAACGTAAACTTCCTGAATACCTGCCATTTGAAACTACCTCCTCATTTTTATATTAAAATTAATAACTGTTATTTTTTCGGTCCGAAAATCCCTTCCCGGTATGCGCTGATGTATTCCATACAGTAATCATCCCGTCCCAGAAGCGCTTCTGTAGCATAAATCACGCCCATCATATCTCTGTTGGTGGGATCAAGGATCGCGCTGTCCAACCCTGCGTTCATTGCAAGAACCGTAAAGCCCAGATTCACCATCTTACGAACCGGAAGATTAAAGGAAATATTGCTGACTGCAGCTGTAATGTGAATGTCCGGATATTTTTCCCGAATGGTACTGATCACTTCCACATTCATGGCAATTCCATCTTCTGAGGTACAGAGCATTTCCACAAGCGGATCAATGTGCATTCTGTCCGGACTGATTCCGTACTCCTTTGCCTTTGCCATAATATTGTCAAAAACTCTCAGACGGTCTGCAGCACATTTCGGAATACCTGTATCATCAGAAAGCAGACAGATCACTTCCCATTTCGTATCCGCGATCAGAGGAAACAGTACGTCCATCTTATTTCCCTCACCAGAAACAGAATTGATAAGCCCCGGTCTTTTACAGTATGGAAACACCTGCGCAAGCACCTCCGCGCTTGGACTGTCCACAGAAATCGGAAGATCGCTGACCTCCTGAATACAGTCAATCATCCACTTCAGGGTTTCTGCCTCTTGTTCCTCTGGAACAGAAGCGCAGCAGTCAATATACGTAGCTCCTGCCTCGTCCTGCATTCTGGCCCTTTCTTTAATAAATTCCCCGTCACGGCGGGCAATGGCATCTGCCACAGCAGGAATGGAACCATTGATTTTTTCCCCAATAATTATCATGCGTAAATCCCTCCTACACTTTAACTGTTTTCAGTATAACAGAGGATACAGATAATCTCTATTTTCAAAATCGTCTATTTTCTTATTCATTTTCCTACAATTTGTATGAAGTATCTGAATGCAGCTATTGAGCCTGGAAACCATATAGGATATAATAAAAAAAACTGCTTTAAATGACACGGCAGTCCCGTCAGAAAGGAATTTTTTATGAAACTCAGCGCCCAGCTTATTATATATCATCTTCGTCAGCATTTTTCTGCAGCAGCCTCTTCCTGGCTGTCTTCAGAGCCTCACTTGGAATATCCTGTGATCTATCAGTCTCCCGGGCCTCTGGCCGGAGGAAAAATATATATCAGTGATGACCCTGACTTTTTGGTTCCCTCCCATCACCTGTCTGAAACCCTGGTGATCCTCACCGGCAAATCCCGGTATCTGGAAGAGGATGACTATCCAAATTTGTGCATTTTGCAGGAAACCGTTTCTGCTGTTTCCGTGCTTTCATTTCTACAGGAAATTTTCCGGAAATACGAAGAGTGGAATCAAGGTCTGTTTGACCTGATCCTGAACCAGCCCTCTGTCCAGAAGCTGATTGACCTCAGTACTTCTGTCATTCCCAATCCCATGACAGTGATAGGTCTTGACTTCACAGTGATCGCAACCGGAAATCAGCCTGACTCTCAACTGAAAGACGGAATCTTTGGCTCCACAGAAGAAACTCAGAATGTTGTCAACTCTCTGAAGCAGGACAGTAATTACGAAGAGGCTCAGTACCGTACCGGTTATTTTTATTATCCCGGAAACCATACTGCACCTCCGGCTCTGTGCGTCAATATCAGACGTTCCGGAAAAACCGGATACCGCCTTCTGATTCGCCCCGGAGAGCTTCCACTGGATGACACCTTTGGCTTTGTGGCAGAACATCTGGCATCTCTTATTTCTTATGTGCTGTCCACAAAGTCTGTGGCAGAACACGATACCCTGTACCCTCTCCACCGGATTTTTCATAATCTCCTTACCAATTCCAAAGCAGACTATGTGGAGGTCAGTCACCAGCTTACAGAAAACGGCTGGCTGTCCTCCCATTCCTATCAGTGCATTCTGATTAAAACAGGAATTCTGGACTGGAAAAATCTGACCCTAAAATCCATTTGCAGTTATGTGGAAAATTTTATTCCGGCTGCCTGTGCAGTGGAGCACAGAGGAAATGTAGTTGTATATATTAATCTGGATTTGTGCGACTTTACACTGGATGAAATTTCTCAGAAGCTTGCCGGTTTTATCCGGGACAGTCTGTTGATCGCCGGTTACAGCAGAGTGATGCTGGGACATTTTAATTTTCAGAGGCAGTATGTACAGGCTTCTATTTCCATTCAGACAGGCTCCCGCAAAAATCCAACCTCCTGGATCCATCATTTTAATGATGTTGCACTGCCTTATATTCTGGAACAGATCACAGGAAAGCTTCCAGCCTACATGATCTGCCATGAAAAGCTTCTCCATTTGAAATATCAGGATGAAAGCACCGGCACTCAGCTTTATGAGACTCTGAGGGTTTATCTGCAGAATCATCAGAGTGCAACAAAAACGGCTGCGGCACTTTATATTCACCGCAGCACGCTTCTTTACCGTATTGAAAAAATTGAGGCAGCCTTAAAATCCGATCTCACGGACCCGGATGAGCTGCTTTACCTGATGCTGTCCTTTTATCTGATGGATCAGGAAGAAAAATCAAAGAAATAGCAGGAGGTATAGGCGATCGTTTTTGGACCGTAATAATATTTTACCTGGTTTCCGGAACAGATATCACTGACCAGGATCCCGTAGGCCTCCATAGAAGAAATTCTCCGCTCCGGCTGCCTGCAAGGACTGTCCGGGTATGTACACTCTCTGCACAAGGTACAGGTTCCTGCTCCCAGAGGAAGAAATCCGGGAGCTATTTTACGGAGCTTTTCCGCTGTTTCAAGAAAAGTTTTTTTGTGGCGCTCTTCTGTATCTTTCATGCCTTCCCAGTCCATACTGTCCTCTATTTCTCCAACAGTCTGCACAAGAATTCCGGTCTTATAGCTGAGAAGCTGCTGCCTGCACTGATCAAGAGTTCCGCAGCCGGGAGGGCAGGACCAGTTCCTGTCATATTTTCCACAGTTTCCATTGCGGCACATATCCCGTACCTCATCCCTGAGTTCTACCGTATCCATACTGATTTTTCCTGTATGGGAAAAACCGGCTGCCTCTATGATTTCCATTATTCTGTCAAGCTCATTCATGTTCTGATTCCCCCGGAAACTCCATTTCTTCTACATAAATCTCCTGAAATCCCATATCAAGAGCAAGCTCCACAAACTCAGCCTTTTGTGCCAGAATCCGGCTCCGCTCAAACTGTTCCCGATTCACAGCAGCCATACAGGCTCCCTCCCCGGCAGCATTTCCTATGGAGGTGATCCTTGTCTGAAGTTCAGGAGGAATCATTCCAATGGCACAGGCGCTGGCAGGATCAAGATAATTGCCAAAGGCTCCGGCTATCAGAACACGGCTGATATCACTGACCTTAATCCCCTTCTTCTCGCAAAGACTTCGGATACCTGCCGCAATGGCAGCCTTTGCCAGCTGAAGCTCCCGGATATCCTTTTGATTCAGAAATACCCGGTCAGTAAAATGATACTCCTTCTCCAGTCTTCCTGTCTCATCAATTTTTCCCAGTTTCAAAAGACAGGCAGCCCCATCCAGAAGACCGGAGCCGCAGATTCCCACTGCCTCGGTTTCTCCGATCACATGGCAGATTGTTTCCCCATCTTTTACAGTTACATGGTCAATGGCGCCTTTGCTGCCCCGCATACCACAGGTGATCTTCGCTCCTTCAAAGGCTGGTCCTGCCGCTGTAGAACAGGCGATCAGCCCGTCTCTGTTTCCCAGAACCAGCTCTCCGTTTGTTCCAATGTCCACCAGCAGCGTCATTTCTTCACAGGTATCCAGATCAGATGCCACCAGACATCCCACAGTATCTGCGCCTACAAAACCGCCGATATTGGGAAGCCACCAAAGCTGCGCCCGGGGATGTACATGAATGTCATACCGGGCAGCCATAAGCTCCTGCGCTTCGGTAACTTTAGGCGTATAGGGCGCCAGAGCCAGCGTATCAGTTGGAATCCCCAGAAACAGGTGATGCATACAGGAATTTCCCACCATAACAATTCTCACAATATCCTCCGGGTTCCTTCCCGCCCCTTTTGCCAGCTCTCTTAACAGTATGTTTACTGCGTTTCGGATACAGCCGCTTAAAGCCTCTCCGCCGTTATTCAGCGCATAGCTGCATCTGCTGACCACATCTGCTCCAAACTGTCTCTGAGGATTCAGAATACTTTTTGTTCCAATCAGCTCTCCGTTTGTTCCGTCCAGAAGATACGCCACTACAGAGGTAGAACCAATATCCACAGCGCTGAGAAGCGGTGTATCCGTGCCTTCCGGAAGATTTCCGGGGGAAAATTCTGCCTGTCTGCCGCTTCCCTGTGCAAGGATCTGAGCCCGCTCCCCTTTTTTATTTCCTGTATACACTGTCATATCTCTGTCTACTGCCGTCTTACATGCCAGCACTTCTTTT
Source organism: Blautia caecimuris (assembly GCF_024622975.1). GTDB lineage: Bacteria > Bacillota > Clostridia > Lachnospirales > Lachnospiraceae > Blautia_A > Blautia_A caecimuris. The sequence goes on from NZ_JANJZT010000003.1 coordinate 205,457, forward strand.
CCGTCGATCACCACTTTGCACTTTCCGCATTTTCCATTTCCTCCGCAAAAAGCATCCGGAGTCATTCCTGCTGCAATCTGCGCCTCCAAAACCGTGGTTCCTGCCTCTGCCAGGCAGGTAAACTGTTCATCTTCAAAGGTAATTTTATATTTCATCTTGTCTTCACTTTTCTGTTCTGTTATATCTGTCAATTTCATCGTCAATAATCGGGTCAACATGAGGGAAAAGACATCCCGGTCCGCCATAAGTAATACATGGGATAAAATGTCCTCCCGGAGCATATTCCTCACAGGCTCTTCTTACTTCCCTGCGTATCTCCTCCTCTGTGGAATCTGCTCTGTCCACAATGGATGCGTCGATTCCTCCCATCAGTGTCATCCTTCCTGCAAGCTGTTTCTGAAGCTTCGGAATATCATTCTGAGGAAGAACTCCCTGCCACACGTCAACGCCAAGCTCCACCATATCCTCTACGACAGGTTCCATAAAGGAATCCCCATGATGGATGATGATGACTCCTTTTTCTTTCATATATCCATAGGTTTTTGCATACTGAGGCTTAATAAACTCTCTCCATGTTTCCGGGCTTACAAAAAGCTGATTTTTGGAGCCCCAGTCATCATGAGAAAGCAGCACATCCGGATGAAGATTATCTACGATCAGTTTCATATACTGATAGCGATACTCTCCAATAGCATTACAGAGATCCATCATATCTTCCGGCTCCAGAAGAAAATTCATCAGCATATCCTCAAATCCCATAAGAAAGTGAAGCCGTTCAAACACTCCTGTTGGCATAAATGCCATAAAAAGCTTTCCGCTTTCCCGGATTTCCTGAGCTTTTTCCTTAAATGGCTCCCAGAGAGCCGGATCCGAACAGTTTTCCAGAAGCTCCGGCATTTTCAACTGCTCCTTCCATTCACAGATATCACTGATCACCTTATTGCTTTCTGTTACATGAGGCATTGCCGCAAGCTGATCTGCCGGCCAGAGGATCTCTGTACCAAACCTGTCTTTCATTGGCTCCATACCACGGTGGCGATTTCCCCGGATATAAGTGGATGCCGGATTGGGAGGATAAAATCCAAGTCCCTCATACTGTTTTAAAAGCCGTTCCGGTTTTCCGTCCTTTTTAATTGTTTCCAGAAAAATTTCTTTTGCAGTCATATTCTCTCCTCCATTTCCTGATGCTGATATTTTTATCTGCAGTACCCGGCAGTACATCTCCGGGACATTTTTTATGAAACAGAAACTCCAAATCGTTCTTCATTATATCGGTTGATCTCATCGATCACAATTTCTTCTACATGAGGATAAATCGTTCCCGGTCCGCCGTAAGTGATCCCCGGCCAGTAGCCTTTCAGGTTTCCATACTCTTGACAGGCACGCCTTGTCTCTTTTCTGATTTCCTCCTCCGTGGCATCCTCCCGGTCTATGACAGAATCAATTCCGCCCATCAGAAGCATTCTGTCCCCTACCTTCTGGGAAATCGCTGCAATATTGTTGGTGTTCAGAACTCCCTGCCAGATATCTACGCCGATCTCTGCCATATCCTCAACAATAGGCTCCAGATAGGAATCTGCATGATGCATTACAATTACTCCCTGTGAATGAAGATAATCATAAAGTCTTCTGTACGGCTCCTTAAAGAACTCTCTCCATACCTCCGGCGACATAAACAGGCTGTCTTTTGCTCCCCAGTCATCATGGGAAACAATACAGTCCGGATGCAGATGCTCCACAACAAGCTTCATATAGGTAAGACGGTATTCACAGATCACATCGATCAGCTCATGCATTGCCTCCGGCTCCAGCAAAAAATTCATCAGAGTGTCCTCAAAGGTCATCAGCATGTGAAGCTGCTCAAAAATCCCGGTTCCCATTACTACCATGGTAAGGTATTTCTCCTGGTCGATCTTACTTTTTGCTTCCAGAGCTTCTTCCCAGCCTTCGGAGCATTTTCCTGTCAGGTCAGGAACCTTCACATACTTCTGCCATTCCGCCACATCCTTTATCACCTGATTCTCTTCTGTAACATAGGGAATTGCCGCCGGAGCATCCTCCGGAAACAGAATCAGAGTTCCCCACTGGTCATAGGAATTTGTTCCTCTGATGCGATTTCCGCGTATCAGCTTAAAGCAGGGATCTCCGGGGATTCCCCGAAACATGGTAAAGGAATTACAGAGACATTCCGGTTTTCCGTCTTTTTTCAGTGTTTCCAGCAAATTCTGTTTTGGTGTCAGCATAAAAGCCATCTCCCTTCTCCTGTTATCCTCTCTCCATAAGAAAAATCGAGAGTCTTAAATATAGATTTTTTATGGGCCTGGCAAGATGTTCATTATCAAGCCCTGTGATCTCCTTTATTTTTCGCAGCCTGTAAAACAAAGTACTTCGTCCCACATAAAGGTCTGAAGCTGTGGCTACGGTATTTCTTTCATTTAAAATATAAGTCATCAGTGTTTTGTACAGCTCTGTCCGGTTCTCAGCATCATATTCCTTCAGCTTTTTTAATTCATATGCACAAAGCTCTTCCGGCTCAAATTCACTGCTGCAAAGGTCTCCGATATAGTCCATTACAATATCTCCAAATGTATAGGACCACATCATATCATTTTTCTTCCGGCAGTACTTCAGGGCTGTAGATGCCTGCCTGTAACAGCTTTCCAGATTAGTCAGATTATGAAACACATTGCTGAATCCTGCCTTAAACAGCCCGTCTCTTAAAATGCCTGCAATATCTGAAGTATAATGTCTGTTCAGGTTCCGGTTAATAATAATACAGACCCGGTTATGCATGCTTACAGCCTTGCTTCCCTGAACTCTGGCTTCCACATAATTACAGAGACTGGCTGCTGAGGATCCCGGATTTCCCTCCTGCTCCTCTGCGTCCAGGCGGATGCATACATAGGAGTCTTCTGTTTTCCAACCGCACTGTTCAATCCGGCTTGCAATCTCTGAATCAGAAAATTTCTTTCCCTGTATCATTCCCACCAGCATTACTTCCAGGGCCCGCTTATAAGTGTTTTCCATATGGCCCCGTTTTTCCAGAACAAAACGTACCATTTCCGCCAGATATTCTGCGGATACAAGCTGTCCCGGTTCCAGAGAGCTGTCAATTTCACAGATGACCAGTCTTCCTTCATATCCTCCGTAGCTGCCCCAGATATTCACATAAATATCCCTGTAGCCTCTCAGATCTGCAGAAAAAATATCTGCTTTTGTAGTGGTAAGTGTTTTCAGATACTCTCTGTCTGTTTTGAACTCATTCAGCTCTTCCAGCGGAGTGATCAGAAGTCCTGTACTTTCATCCCTCTGCCAGTTGATCATTCCCTCTCTCCATACCGGACAGGAAATCACATTCAGTCTGGAATCATGCACAAAAACAGGATTATGGAAGTATTCACAGCTTACTTTACACAGATCATCCACGCTTCCCTGGCAGATCACTATATTTTTTAAAGTGTCTGCCCAGGAACAGTGATACCGGAAAATCTCCTGGCACCCATTAAAAAGCTCTGTAAGCTCCGCTTCCCCTGATATCCGGATAATGCTGTTTCTGCCGTTGTTCCACTTCTCACATTTATTCTGTTCAGCCAGAGGATCCTGAACAGATAATTTACCATTGTCCGGATAATTTTCGTTACTCTGGCTCTGATAACAGTACTCTTTGTTCAGAGGATCCGGAGCACATGCATTACGGCTGCCTTTATCATTCCGGTTCAGACAGATATTTCTTTTATCTGAAATCTTCTCTCTGTCTGCCAGTATCAGAGAGCAGCGGGTATCCGGAGGGATCTCAGACTTCAGCTGATCTACATCTGCAATATACACATAACGGGAATCCAGCTTCTTTCCTTTCTGGAAAAAACGCACTCCTTCCAGACATGCTTCGTCCTCTCCCTGATAAAATTCCAGTTCCGGAAAGCTTTTCCTTATTCCATCTGCCAGCATCTGCAGATTTAAAAGAAATCTGATATCCCTGTTCTCCATCCTGCCTGACCGTCCTTTATCTGTTTATGAACGGGATGCGATCTCCTGTGCGTACTGATCAACCTTATCCTTGGTAAGCTTAAATCCAAATACCAGAGCAACAACTGCAATAATAAGAGCCGCTGCCGGAATAATCATAAATCCAAGACTTATGGCACGCTTCAGTTCCTCAGAGGCTGCCGCCGGATCAATATCCGGGCTGAAATTTCCCATTGCCAGACATGCGGAAATGATAATTCCTCTTGTCATAATAGAAACCTTCAGAGGTACGTTCTGAAGTCCGCTGATCCAGCCTGCTGCATTTTTTCCCGTTTTCCATTCACTATATACAATGGTATCACCATACAGGGCAGGTGTGCAAGCATAAGTAATGCCATATCCGAACATTGCGATACTCATCAGAACAATGACAACCATTACGTTATCATACATCAGGAATGAGATGATCAGAAGCACAGCCTGGATTGCCATAACTCCAATGGTTGTTGTCCTTGTGGTAAATTTAATGCTTAACGTCTTACTTAAATAAGCTCCGATCACACAGAAAATATTAGTAACCAGAATATAAGTGGAAAGCATTCCCTCATCGCCTGCGATATATGTAAAGTAATAAGCTGCCACTCCCATCAGTACAAAGTTAAACATAAACTTGGCAAGGTCAGCGATCAGAAGCGCGATCAGCGGAGGGTTCTGCAAAAGCGCCCGGATCAGATCCATGCCGCCGGTTTTATCCTTTGCCGCTTTTTTCCCTGCGTTCTCTGCAGGCTGCACACTCTCATAACCGTCAAACATTTTAAAGTGCGCGTAATACAGCACTGCCATAATACATCCAAGCACAAACGCAGCTGCGCCGTACTGGTTCACTTCTCCGATGATCCCTGCCATTACTGCTGCAAGTCCGGGACCTACGTAAGAAAAAATAACCTTTGAAAAATTGGCCCAGGCTGCTCTTGTAGCAGAAAGCTGCGATCTTTCCTCCGGCGTTTTGCCTGCCACTGAGATCATAGAAACATTGGCAACATACGCAAAGTTCCACGCCACATGGCTGGCAATGGCAGCTATAATGATGATCACAGCCGAAACCATTCCGTCGCCGATCTTTACAAACTGAAATGCATAAAGAAATGGAACCAGCCATGGAATAGCGATCAGCCAGGAACGGTAGCGTCCCCACTTCATAGGTTTGATGCTGTTCAGAATGGCCCCGTAAATCCAGGAAAGCAGCGCATCCACAGCGCTTGCCGTTGTGGTGATAAACGTAACCATTGGAAGGCTGAACTTGGCAAGGTTTGTGAGAAAGAAGCTGAAATAATAGCTTTCAATATTTGACATCAGAGTAAATCCACAGTCCCCCACACCATAAAACTTTTTCAGCGCGCCGCTGAGTCCCTTTTTTTCCTGTTTTTGCTCCTTCATAGAGAAATCCCCCTCTCCTTTTCTATTTCGTTTCTGCAAGTCTGATACGGCTGTATCTGTAAAGCTCCTGAGCAAGATCTACTTTCCGGTCAGGCTTTTCATCCTTCAGGCGGCAGGCAAAACGTCCGCTGACTCCCAGCTCATCCACTCTTTTGTGAACCTCTGCAACAGCTTCCTCATCACTCATATCAGCCGGGATCACAAATAACGTACACTGGGCCAGTTCTTTTCCGTATTGATCCATAATAGCCTTTTTGTCATTGGAGGAATCCTGTCCCTCCCATGCGTCAAAACCGGCTTCAATGATCAGAGGCATCAGAGAACCGATACATCCGCAGGAATGAAGACAGATATACATTCCCATGTCATGAGCTGCCTTTGTGACCTTTTTGTACTGAGGCAAAAACAGTTCCTTATAAATCTGCGGTGAAAAGAAGGTACTGATCTGAGTTCCCATATCATCATGGAAGAGAATCATATCTGTATGATAATATTCCTTTGCAATCTTGATCAGTTCAATGTGCCATTCTGCCAGACGGTCATAGAACTCTGTAAGGGCTTCCGGTTCCTCCAGAAGATAACAGAACGCATCCTCAAAGCTTGTAAGATCTGCCGTTCTCTCAAAAAATCCATTTACAATGATAAAATAAGTCAGCCTGTCCTGGGATATTTTTCCTTCATATCTTTCTTTGTAATCCTTTTTCCAGTCTATGGCGCGCAGATCCGGAAATTCCAGAGATCTCCAGTTAGTAATGTCATCCAGCCTCCGGGTTCCCGGCTTCACCATAGCCGCTCTTGTCAGAGGCTCATACTCCCATTCAATGCCAAACCAGTCTTTTCCTCCAAAATTCCTGGCCCGGGCATCGTCCATTACAAGAGGCTGCAGAGCATTATTTTCCAGCGTCTGATTTGGAACCCATAAAGGTTTTTCTCCCCGCAGCATACGAAGCATATTCTCTTTCGGAGTAATGGGATAATTATAGCTTACTGCTTCTGTATCCTCTCCCCCGTAAATACCGAACTGGGTATGCTTTCCAATTACCCTCAGCTCATCCTCGTTAAATGCAGCTTTCATAGTATCCTCCCTTTCCGCCCTTTAGATTCTCAGCCACTATAGACGGACTGTTCAATCTATTTCGTCCATAAACTCCTCTTCCGAATCCCGGGCTCTTTTAAATTTTTGCTTCTTTCCCATAAGTTTCTTTAAAATATTTTTATTTTTCCAAATATCCGCTCACTATTTTCTGTTATTTGTACTGTATCACAGGTAACTTTTTAAAATCAATATGCAAAAATAAAATAGACAGAATCGTCATAGATTCTGCCTGTTGTCAATCACTGTTGAACACAGTGTTCATATTATCTTTAATGTTTTACCTCAGCATCTGATTATGTTTTTTCCTCTTACGCTGATAGCCTGTTCCATTCTTCTGTTCTCGTCACTCAAAACATTTCTTCAGGGACCGGAACAGTACCAGAACAGCAATTCCAATTAAAATATGGGAAATTCCCGCAAAGCCTGAAATCATGGCGTCTGCCGCCTTTGTAAGCTCTGCCCCCTGAACCTGAACAACGCCTCTTACAAGAAGCATAACTGCCATAAACGGCAGGGAAATATTATAAAGGATAAAAAATTTCTTAAATGTACTCTGTTTAAATAATTCCGGCTTCTGACATCCAAACAGCGCTATAACAAGAAACGCGAACATTCCAAGCACAAATAAATGAGTATGGACATAGCTCAGCGCCGTTTCTCCTGTATATCCGTTAAATTTCGTAAACTCTCTGTAAAACACTCCTGCTGCCGCAGCAAGAATAAAATAAATCATAGAAGTATTTAATATTTTTTTCATTCCCAGATTTCCTTTCTCATAAGTAATCAATTTAATTTGAACATCGTTCATTATATTAAATCAAACTTATTTTGTCAAGTATTTGTCAAAAAATAATATACTAACAAAAACAAAAGAGCCTTGAAAAATCAAGGCTCTCATAACTGTTAGCGTGCGTTAGAGGATTCGAACCCCCGACCTTTTGGTCCGTAGCCAAACGCTCTATCCAGCTGAGCTAAACGCACATCCTTGCGACTTCCCTCGCAACAAAGAGTATTCTACATGATAACGTGTTTTTTGTCAACACTTTTTTGAAAAATAATTATTTTTTTCCAGAAGTTTTCCGGTATAGAATTTTGCTTTCGTTTTTGCAGCTTAATTTGCGGTTCTGTATACAAAAAAGGGCTTCCCGGGGAGGCTTTGTCCTGACTCCCTGCCAGTTCTCTCCCACAGGAAAACCCTTATATCATCTCAGTTTCTTCTCAGCGCTTCAATAGGACTGAGCTTCGCTGCCTTTCTCGCAGGGTAAATTCCAAAGAATACACCAACTGCACAGGAAAACAGAGTTGCAAACATAATTGTACTGAGACTGATTCCGGGGCTGATCACCATCTGCATACTTGCGCTTATAACGCTGCAGATTCCATACGCTCCGATAATTCCCAGAATAATTCCGATCACTCCTCCAATCACAGTAAGAATGGCTGCTTCTGCCAGAAACTGCATCATAATGGAAGAGGTTTTTGCTCCAAGAGATTTTCGGATACCGATCTCCCTTGTTCTTTCCGTTACAGAAACAAGCATGATATTCATAACGCCGATTCCTCCTACCAGCAGGGAAATTCCTGCTACAAAGGAAATGAATGCAGTTACCATGCCAAGCATCTGGTTCATGGATTTCATAACATCCTGGAAATTCTGGATCTGGAAATAATCATCTCCTGCACTCTGGTGGTTCTTCTCCAGCAGATGAACGATCTCATTGGCAACCTTCTGAGAGTCCAGACTTGTATCCACCTGAACAGTCATGGAATAAAAATAGTCCACATCTCCTACCAGCTCATTCATTGCAGAATAAGGAATGTTTACAGTTACAGGCATGCCTTCATATGTATAGCTGACAAAGGTTCCATTTTCCTTCTGTGTGGTTACACCTGCAATACGAAAGCTTTTCGTCACATCATAGCAGGTAATGTCAAGACTCATGCCCACTACATCATCTGTGCCGAACAGACGTCTGGCATCGGCATCAGAGATCACACATACAGGTTTGGCCTCTTCCACTTCCCGTTCACCGAAATAATTTCCATATTTCATGTCCGCATTATTTACCATTTTGGGGTCCGGTCCTTCTGCAGTTACCATAAGATTAAAGTTTCCCTTTCCGGTAACTGTTTCACCGTCATAGCTTTCAGCAACACTTACCCCTTCCACACTTTCCAGCTCACGGACTGCATTAATGTCTTCAGGTGTGATCCATTCCTGTTCTGTGATTGCATCATTGCTGACATAAATGTAAACCTGGCCGCCTCCGATATCACTGATCTCTGAATTCATCTGGTTCTTTGTTCCCTCACCAATGGAAACAATTGCAATAACAGAAGCAATTCCGATAATGATACCAAGCATTGTCAGAAAAGACCGGCCTTTATTTGCGCGGATGTTCTGAACAGCCATTTTTACATATTCATAAAATCCATTCATCAGGCACCTTCTCCCGTCACTGCGGCATCACCGGACGCCATAGCCTCTGCAGGCATTCCTTCCTGAAGTGTTCCAATATCCCTGATCACAGTGTCTCCCTCTTCAATGCCTTCGGTGACCTCTATGTAGTCATCGGAGCTCAGCCCGGTTTCAATATTCTTTTTGGCGATCACTCCGTCCTCAAGAACGTAACAGAAAGATCCCTGTTTACCGATATTCACAACCTCTGCCGGAAGAACAAGAACATCTTCTGCCTTATCTGCCTGAATGGTAACCTTTGCATCTACCCCAAGAAATACGTTTTCATCCGGATCATCAATTCTTACTCTTGCGGAAATCAGAGAAGCTCCCTTTTCATTCTGTGTTGCAATATGACTGACAGATGTTACAGTTCCCTCATATTTTTTTCCTGCAAGAGTGATCTCTGCCTTCTGATTTTCCTGGATCTTGTCATAGTCATATTTGGAAATATTGACATCCACATCTACTTTGTCTGTATTCTGCAAAGTAAAAAGTTCCGTTCCCTGGGTTACTGTAGAGCCCTCTACCACCGTTACCTTTGAAATAACCCCGTTAAAATCTGCAGTTACTCCCTTTTTTGCAGACTCTACCAGCTCTTTGGCAGACATTTTTTCAAGTTCGGAAAGATTATTTGTGATCTTCATCTTTTCCTTTTCTTCTTTTGTTACTGCATTGGGATCTGCCTCGGCAATTGCCTCCTGGGACGCAAGCTCTGACTGAAGCTCTGCCAGATCGCTGCTTGCCTGTTCAAGCGCTATTTCAATTCCGGAAGTATCCACTGACACAGTTCCTCCGGAAATATCCCCGGAAGGCGTATCGCTGAAATCACTGCCGGTTCCGTCTGTCACCAGATCAGAAGCGCCTGTAAAATCAGATAAAAGAGGAGCCGGAGGCATCTGAGTTTTGTAATCCTCATAAACAGCCTGAGCATTCTGGTATTCTACCTGAGCATTGCTTCTGTCTGCCTCTGCCTGAGAAAGGGCTTCTGTATTTTCCGGACTCTGATCTGCTGACCAGGCAGTAAATGCCATCTGATATGTATTTTCAGCCTGATTGTACACGGTAAGCGCCTGATTTGCTGCTGAGTTCAGCTCATTCAGTCTGTTCTGGTATGCGGGAAGCGTCTCGCTTTCATAAATTCTCACTGCCTCCTCATACTGACGCTGAATTTCCTGCTGTTTTTTCTCCTGAGCTTTTCTTGCCTCTTCCGCCTTTCTGGCTGCCTCTGCTGCCGCCTGAGCCTGAGCGTCTGCTGTTACCTGAGCCAGCTGTGATTTCAGGCTTGCCACATAATTTTTCTGCGCTGCCACCTGCTGCTCCAGAGAAGCTACATTTCCCTGGGCATCCTTTTGTTTCTTTACCGCTTTGTCAGATTTATTGAGAGTATTCTGCATGTCAAGCTTTCCTGATTTCACATTCAGTTCAGCCTTTTTCTCTTCTCTCTCAAGATCCTTCATATTAAATTCTACAAGCTTTGTTCCAGCCTTTACGGTTTCTCCCTCTTTAAAGGAAACTTCATCAACCTTTGCATTTGCCGGTGAAAAATACGTTTTTTCTTCCTCACTTACAACAGTTCCGCTGGCCTCTACAGTCTGCTGCACATCTCCGGTTACAGCTTCCACAACCTCCACCTTCGGAAGTGTTTCCCCTTCTTTTCCGGGATTTCCTAAAACTGCAATTGCTCCGGCTGCCACCACTGCTACTGCTCCAACTCCGATCACCAGCTTCTTCTTTGGCTTTTTCATAATACTTCCTCTCCTTTACCAAAATCCTGATTTATGGTGTCTGATTCTATCTTTCCATCCATGATCCTTACCACCCGTCTTGCCTGATCGGCAATCCCGTTGTCATGTGTGATAAGAATCACGGTCTTTCCGGACTGATGCATTTGCTTCAGGATTCCGAGAATTTCTCTGCTGGATGCAGAATCCAGATTTCCTGTAGGTTCATCTGCCAGGATAACCGGCGGTTTTGCCGCAATGGCTCTGGCGATTGCCACTCTCTGCTGCTGTCCTCCTGACATCTCGCTTGGCTTATGCTGCATTCGTTTCTCAAGCCCTACCATTTTCAGCGACTCAATAGCCAGCTTATGCCTTGTTTTCCTGTCAATGCCCCGATATATCAGAGGAAGCTCCACATTCTCGATGGCATTCAGATTTGCAATCAGATTAAAGCCCTGAAAAATAAATCCGATCTCGCGGTTTCGAACCACTGACAGTTCATTGTCCTTCATGGTGGATACGTCCGTTCCATTCAGATAATATTTCCCGGAAGTAGGCACATCCAGACAGCCCAGCATATTCATAAACGTAGATTTACCAGAGCCGGACTGGCCGATGATAGCCACAAACTCTCCGGTTTTAATTTCAAGGTTCACATGATCCAGAGCGCGGACCTCGTTTTCTCCAGGATTGTAAATTTTACACAGGTCTTCTACCTTGATTAATGTATCCCCCATGATTTCTCCTTTTATACTCTCTTTTCCACGCCTTTATAAGCGGATACAATTTATTCGTTCACTTATAAAACGAAAAAAGACTTTTCAAAACTTCAAAATTCTGGCATTAAATTATTATTTTTGCCCAAAACAGCTTTTATGCGTCAAGTAAAAATGCTTTGTATGCTTTTTTTGCTTCATAAATATCGGCTTTGCTGGTTACTTCCCATGGAGCGTGCATACTCAGCACAGCCACACCGCTGTCAATGACTTCCATTCCATAAAGAGCCGCAATATAGGCAATGGTTCCGCCTCCGCCTACATCTACCTTTCCAAGCTCTGCAGTCTGGAATGCGATCTCATGATCGTCAAAAATCTTCCGTACTCTTGCAACATATTCTGCATTTGCATCATTAGAACCGGATTTTCCTCTGGCTCCTGTAAACTTGTTCAGAACAATTCCTCTTCCCAGAAATGCCGCATTTTTTCTTTCAAATGCTTCTGCATATGCAGGATCAAAGCCTGCGCTTACATCTGAGGACAGCATGCTGCAGTTTCTGAGAACTCTGCGCAGTGTCAGATCAGAATAGCATCCCATTCCTTCCAGAAGTTCTGCCACACTGTTTTCAAAAAATCTGGACTGCATTCCTGTTGCTCCTACGCTGCCGATCTCTTCTTTATCTGTAAGAAGACAGCAGGCTGTACGCTTCGGATCCTTCATTTCCAGCATTGCCAGGAAGGAAGTGTATGCGCATACGCGGTCGTCCTGTCCATAGCCCGTAACCATGCTTCTGTCCAGTCCGCAGTCTCTTGCTTTTCCTGCCGGAACTACCTCAAGCTCTGCAGAAAGGAAGTCCTCTTCCTCTACATCATATTTTTCTTTCAGGATTCTGAGGATATTTTCTTTTACAGCCTCTTTCTTTTTGTCGTCATCAAGATCTTTCAGCGGTCTGCTTCCAATGAGAATATCAAGATTTTCACCCTCAATGACCTCAGCTGCTTTTTTCTGAAGCTGTTTTCCTGCCAGATGAATCAGAAGATCTGTAATATAAACAACAGGATCATTTTCATCTTCTCCCACTGTCACGTTTACAACTGTACCGTCTTTTTTGGCGATCACACCATGGATGGCAAGAGGAAGCGCAACCCACTGATATTTTTTTACACCGCCGTAGTAATGGGTATCCAGATATGCCATATCAGCCTCTTCATAAAGAGGATTCTGTTTAATATCAATACGGGGAGAGTCAATATGCGCTCCCAGGATATTCATTCCTTTTTCCAGAGGCTCCTGTCCGATGTGGAAAAATGCCAGGATCTTATTCATAGCCACAGAGTAAACTCTGTCTCCTGCCTGGATCTTTTCTCCTGATGCAAGCTTCTTCTCCATGGAAACATAGCCGGCAGCCTCTGCCTGTCTGATCAGCTCTGTTACACATTCTCTTTCTGTTTTTCCTGCATCCAGAAAGCTTTTGTAGCTTTTTGCAATCTGCTCCATCTCTTTTTCTTCATTTTCTCCATAGCTGAGCCATGCGTTTCTTCGTTCCATATTAGTTCCACCTTTCCTTAATATAATTCGTATTTAATACCCCGTTTCCGGAGTATAACGTCGGGTTTCATTGTTTCTGCAAAAGCCCTGCTCCTGCCTGAATCAATACACAATTCCTGTACATTATAATCCAATTATGTCTAAAATTCTACACATTTTGACAAATCTTAAAGAAGATTTAAGAAAGAGCCTCCGGAAATTTTTATGTTTTCCCGGGTATTTTCTTTTCCAAAAATCATTGCCTTATTGCCTCTGATTTACTAAAATGAACAGAAAGGCAGTCCTGCCATTTATTAGTTTATCAAGGAGGCAACTTTATTATGCAGCAATCTACAGACCTGCAGAACATGCTTCACTCCATTCACAGAAAAAGCTATCCTGCATATAAATCTCTGAAAGGAGCGTATCAGTTCGGTCATTACATTTTATCTGTTGACCATGTTCAGGGAGATCCTTTTGCCTCTCCCTCTCATATCAGCATCCGGGTTTCTCATAAAACTGCCGGTTTTCCGGAAGAATATCTGCAAAATCCTGTTACAAAAATTACTCTCTGTGATTATCTGACCCGTCAGTTTGAACAGCAGATCAACCGTTTTTCCTTCCGGGCAAAGGGTTCGGGAAAAAGCGGCCTGATCTCTGTCAGCCACTGCGGTCAGGAGGTACTTAAACGAACTGCCTGTGAGATCACAGACCAGGGAATCACCGCCCGTTTCTTTATCGGCTTTCCTGCCAACGGACGCACTGTTAATTCCGTTGAGCTGGAAAAGATCCTGTTTGATTTTCTGCCAATCTGTGTACAAAAAGCCTTTCTTTATAAAAATCTGGATGCAAAAAAACTGGAAGAAGCCATCTTTCTCGCAGAAGATCAGGCCTATATCCGGGAACAGCTGAAAAAAGAAGCTCTGGCTGCATTTGTGGCAGACGGCGCCATTCTGCCCAGAGAAAGCGGGATATCCTCCCATCCCATGAAGGATTCCATCCCCTTCCAGTCTCCGGATACTCTTCGGGTCACCATGACGCTTCCGCATAAAGGAAAGATAACCGGAATGGGCATCCCGGAGGGAATCACCCTGATTGTAGGCGGTGGATATCATGGTAAATCCACTCTGCTCAATGCGCTGGAACTTGGCGTTTATAACCATGTTCCGGGTGACGGAAGAGAGTATGTGGTCACAAATGATACGGCTCTGAAGCTGCGTTCTGAGGACGGTCGTTTTATCAAAGACGTAGATATTTCTCTTTTTATCAATGATCTTCCAAATAAAAAAGACACCTCCTGTTTCTCTACAGAAGATGCCAGCGGAAGTACCTCACAGGCTGCCGGTATCATTGAAGGAATAGAAGCCGGCAGTAAGGTATTTCTTCTGGATGAAGATACCTCTGCCACCAACTTTATGGTACGGGATTCTTTTATGCAGAAAGTGATTGCCAGAGAAAAGGAGCCTATCACTCCGTTTCTGGAACGGGCAGGAGATCTGTACCACAAAGCTGGAATCTCCACCATTCTGGTTGCCGGAAGCTCCGGTGCCTTTTTTCATATTGCAGACACAGTGATCCAGATGGACAGCTATTATCCGCTGGACATTACCCACATGGTAAAAACTCTCTGCAGCCAGTATCCGCTTCCTGAAATCTCTGTGCCGGGATTCCACTTTCCCAAAAGCTGCCGGATCATGACAAAAGCTGCTTCCGCAGCTCCCAGATCCCCTCGCAGAGATTCTGACCGTCCGGACAGACTGAAAACAAAAACACATGGAAAGGATGGATTTTCCATAGGCAGACAGGATGTGGATCTGCGCTATATTGAACAGATTGTGGATACGGAGCAGACAGCTTCTTTAAGTATACTGCTGAAATATGCTGTGGAACATCTCATTGACGGTAAACGGACGCTTCCGGAAATTGTGGAATATCTGATCAAAGAACTTGATCGGAAAGGATTGGGATTTTTCAGTAATAATTCTTATATCTCCTGCGGTTATGCTTCTCCAAGAGCCCAGGAAATCTACTCCTGTTTTAATCGTTATCGAAGGCCATAACAAAAAGAAGAACAAAGCAGACAAATTCCGCTTTGCGCGCCAGATGCAGACTGTCATGGGCAGTCATATTCCGCATAAACAAGAAAACTGCCGCTCTCCCGACGATCTTGCCGGGTGGGCGGCTGTCATTGTTTTCTTTTATTTTTTTAGGGAAAGGAAAGAGTTCGGCAGCTCTTCCGGCATTGAAGTGCTGCCTGTTCTTAAAGGGGATTACCTTTAAGACACTTATAGCATACAACATAATTGTGATAAGAGTTTGTATAATTTCTAATATAATTATAAAATCTATAAAGAAACCATAATTTTCCTGTATTTTCGTCTATATCTTCCGCATTCTGTCAGAAGTTCTTCTTTCGCATCTAAAAATTTATATATCCATTTTATACATGACAATTTACATATTGACATCATAGGTTGATAATGATACCATAGCCACAGCAAAAGAAAAAGGAGAAGATTCCATGCAGAAAAAAGCAATCATTGCCATGAGCGGCGGTGTTGACTCCAGTGTAGCTGCTTACCTGATGATCCAGGCAGGATATGACTGCGCCGGAGCTACCATGAAGCTTTATGATAAACCTCAGTGCAGCCAGCCAGGCGACCGTTCCTGCTGCACTCCCTCTGATACAGAGGATGCGAGAAATGTAGCAGCAAGACTTGGAATCCTTTATTATGTATTTCCCATGCATGAGGAATTCCGCCACCACGTCATTGATAAATTTGCATCCACCTATTTAAACGGAGGTACTCCAAATCCCTGCATCGACTGCAATCGCTTCCTTAAATTCGATGCCCTGATCAAAAAAGCCCAGGAACTGGGTGCAGATTATATTGTCAGCGGTCATTACGCACAAATCCAACAGGATCCGGACACCGGCCGTTATCTTCTGAAAAAAGGACTGGATCATACCAAGGATCAGAGCTATGTACTTTATTCCATGACTCAGGATCAGCTTGCCCATACACTTTTCCCCCTGGGAACCTATACCAAGGCAGAAATCCGTCAGATAGCCCAGGAACAGGGCTTTATCAACGCAGATAAGCCGGACAGTCAGGATATCTGTTTTGTCCCTGACGGCGATTACGCTTCCTTTATCGAGGAATATACCGGACGGACCTCCGTACCCGGAGATTTTGTCAACAAAGAAGGGAAAGTTCTGGGAACCCATAAAGGACACATCCATTACACAATTGGTCAGAGAAGAGGTCTGGGCATTTCTGCGCCGGAATCTCTTTACGTCTGCGCAAAATCCCTGAAAGACAATCAGGTGATCCTTGGCGGGAAGGATGATCTTATGTCCTCCTCCTGTCTGGTGGGGGATATTAATCTGATTCCCTGGGATCATCTGGATGGCCCTGTCCAGTGTAAGGTAAAAACCCGTTACCGTCAGCCGGAACAGCCAGCCACCATCGAACAGATCGGCGAAAACCGGATCCGCGTTACCTTCCAGGAGCCTCAGAGAGCCGTTACTCCCGGTCAGGCTGCAGTCTTTTATGACGGGGATACGGTACTTGGCGGCGGAACTATACTGGCGGAGGATGCCTGAACACATAAAACACACCTTGTTCCATAATAATAAAAAATCTCAGATTCCAGGATGCCTTTTCCCTGAAATCTGAGATTTTTATATTTATTATGCTATTTCGTACATCTGGATATTTACTTTTATACTTCTGTCGCATGAAAATACAATCCGTTCTGCTTCCTGCGGCGTACAGATTGCCGTTGTACTTACCTGCCGTCCCTCGTTTACAAACAACTCTATGGACTGACGGTCCAGTATGAAGCGAAGTTTCAGAGCTTTTTCCGTACCACGTATCTTCATTTTTCTCTGGCACACTACATCTTTGTTGATTCCACAATAGGTTCTGTCTGTTTCCAGTATTCCCTGCTTCCTGTAGTATGTATAACTGGTTGTATAAGACTCATTATGTGCAAGATCGATCCGGAACTCTTCATAGTCTCCCTCGGGGATCTCCACTGTCATATCCAGTATTCTGCCCCGGATTCCCGGAAGTTCTGTTTTATCCTTGATTTCCGCTTCTTTATAGTAAACAGGATTTTTGTGATATTTCTCCAACTCCCTTACCGGTTTCTGGAAAAGAATTCCGTTTACATATTCCAGTTCTCTTGGCAGCGTCATCATTCCCTGCCAGCTTTGTCCGTCAGGAATCACACAGGAATCCCATGACTTCATCCAGGCGATCATGACTCTTCTTCCATCCGGAAGACAGGTTGTCTGAGGCGCATAGAAATCCAGTCCGTAATCCAGTGATCTGGGTTCATCTTTTATAAAGGTGTGGCTTTGTTTCTCATACTTTCCAGAAAAATACAGAGAATTGTGTCCATTATGAAACTCAAGTCCCTCTGCTGTCATATTCTGTGGAGAACATATCAGAATATGGGTTCCATTCAGTTCAAAAAAGTCCGGACATTCCCACATGCATCCGATTTTTCCTGATGTGTTTTCAGCCAGAATGGTTTCAAATTTCCATTTTTCCAGGTCTGAGCTGGAAAACAGTACCACCTGCCCTTTATATTTTTCGCTTTTATTTCCCACGATCAGATAATATTTCCCATCTTCTTCCCAGATCTTCGGATCACGAAAATCAATCTGACTGCATCCCTGCGGCAGCATGTCCCCGGTGATTACCGGATTCTGCGGTGATTTTTCATAGGTTACTCCGTCGCCAAAGGCAATGCACTGGTTTTGTCTTTCTTCCCGGCTTCCGTCAGATTTTTCCTCATCTGTAACTCCGGTATAGATAAGCACATGTCTGTCTCCTGCCTGAACAGCGCTTCCGGAAAAGCATCCTTTTTTGTCATATTCCTGATCCGGCGCCAGAGCCACCGGCTCTGTCTTCCATTTTATCATATCATCCGTTACGCTGTGTCCCCAGTGCATAGGACCCCAGCAGATGGAATATGGATGATACTGATAAAACAGATGCACCTTTCCTTTATATACAGAGAACCCGTTGGGATCATTGATCCAGCCTGCAGGAGCAGAAACATGAAAAACAGGTTTCTCTCCTTCCGGCATCTGATTCATCTGTTCATATTGAAATCGAGTTGCTTTTGTTAATTTTTCGCTCATTTCAAACTCCTGTATCGCTATATATTTTTTACTTTGTATCTCCCTGATTTTCCATCAGACTTTCCTGATATTGATCAAAATACTTCTGTTTGATGGCCAGATAATCTGATAATCCATACTGTTCCATTTTTTCAAGATAGCTGTCCCACTCTTTTTCAATCCCGCCATTCAGGATCCAGTCCGCTTTTTTCTGTTCTGCATATTTCTTAATATCTGTATCATACTGGGATATCTTGTTAGTGTCCTCAATGCTCATAAATACATTTGGATAAACGTATTTACTGTTCATATCCTTCAAATATACCTCATGCATGTTATCCAGACGCCATTTGGCATCATCTGGCTGTGTCACATATACGTCATAATATTCATTCAGTATGGCAAGAGGTCCGTTTACTGACTGAGCCTCCCTTACCTCTACCGGGGACTGATCTCCCAGATCCATATGCTTCAGCATAGGCTCTCCATCTTTATTTGTTGCCATCTCAAAAATATTAAAGGAATCCTCTTCTCCATAAGTTCCCCAGTTATTCTGAGGAGACTGGAGAGGTGCATACATCTGATCGATCCAGGCTGCTGCCAGAGCTGTATTTCTGCAGCTGGTGGTAAGCACACAGCGTCCTCTGTCAAAACCGCTGGTCTCACTGTTGTTCTGCCTTGTGACATTAACAAGACCCTCCGGACCGGCAAGAGCCGGAAGCATCACATAATCCTGATAATTATCAATATTCGAAATATCCCAGGTAAAGCAAAGACCATAACGGTGATTTTTACCTTTTGCCACATATGTAGACCACTCCTGAGTAAAGGCTTCCGGATCTACCAGCTTTTCTTCTACCAGCTGGTGAAGCCACTGGATTCCTTCCTTATACCCTTCCTGTACAGTGGTGTAGATCACTTCGCCCTGGTCTGTCACTGCAAAATGATCCCCCGTATCACCATAGCCCTCTCCAAATCCGTTAATCAGGATGGACGGATCCTGATCTCCGTTGTTTATAATAAAGGACATAGGAATCACTCCGCCCTCAATCTCAAATTCCTCTTCCAGTTCTGCGGCGTGATCGCGAAAGGCAATCAGTGTTTCCTTCAGTTCATCCACCGTAGACGGTACTTCCAGCTTCAGATAATCCAGCCATTTTTTGTTGATATAGGGAATATTTCCAATTGCCTGAATAGCCTCTTTTCCTGCCCCCAGCTGTTCAATCCATGGGAATGAGTAAATATGTCCGTCCGGCGCTGTACACATTGTCCTGTATTCCGGATACTGTTCGAATACCCTCTGAAGATTAGGCATATATTTGTCAATGAGATTTTCCAGGGGAATGATAATTCCCTGTTTTGCATATCTCAGAAGATCATAATCATTCATTCCTGCATTGAACAGACCATCCGGAAGGTTTCCAAACTGTGCCAGAGCCAGGTTCTTTTTGTCTGCAAACTGATCTGCAACAAAGCAGGTCCAGTCAATATGCACATTTGTCTGCTCTTCCATTCTCTGGAAAATAACCCTTTCATTCGGATCCTGTGTTGATGTTGCCGGTGCATTTGTAATAAAGGACAACTCCGCCTGCTCCTTCAAAGGAAACGAAACCTCTGATACAGGAGTATCCGGATTGATCTCTGCTTCCATACGCTCTCTTTTTCCACATCCTGCAGCAGAAGCAAGCATCACAACGGAAAGACCTGCCGCTATCAGCATTTTTATTCTTTTTTTCATGCTTTACATCCCCCTTAACCTTTTACAGAACCAACCATGATTCCTTTATCAAAATACTTCTGGAAGAACGGATACATAATCAGAAGCGGCAGGCTGGATACTACGATAGTAGCATATTTCAGAAGTTCTGCAACCTTTGCCATCTCCGCCGTGCTCTGGATATCCGCTATCATTCCCGGCTGAGGCGTGTTCTGGACCAGGATCGATCTTAATACAAGCTGCAGAGGCTGGAGCTCTGCGTCGTTTAAATAGATCATTGCGTCAAAATAGCTGTTCCACATTCCTACAAATGACCATAATGCCAGAACTGCAATAATGGGCTTGCAGACAGGAAGCATTACCTTGAAGAAATGCTGGATCTCATTTGCACCGTCAATAGAAGATGCTTCCCGCAGTTCCTTGGGAATAGACTGATAATAGGTTCTTGCCAGTATCATATTCCATACGTTGAATGCTCCCGGAAGAAGAATCGCCCAGATGGTATTTACCATATGTAACTGATTAATTAAAATAAAAGTAGGAATCATTCCTCCGCCAAAAAACATTGTAATAAGAAAGATTGTATTAAAAAATTTTCTTCCTACAAATTCTTTCTTTGACATAGGATAAGCTGCCAGCAGCGTGATAAACACAGAAATCACAGTAAATGCCGCTGAATAAAAAAATGAATTGAAAAATCCACGCCAGATCATATCGTTCTCCAGAACTCGTCTGTAGGCATCCAGCGTCCAGTCTTTAAAATTCAGGCTGATTCCCCGACTGTTCAGTACATTTGGATCCATAAAGGAAGCCATTAGAATATATACAAGAGGGATCAGTATTGATAAAACAAAAATGCCAAGAACAGTATAGCCGATTCCCAGAATCACTTTATCAGATGTTCCGAGTTTCATTTTTCTTCTTGTTTCCATTTCTTTCCTCCTCTTTATAAACCTTCGCCATCATTTAACTTTTTCACAACCCAGTTGACTGCGATCAGTAAAATAACATTGATAATAGCGTTAAATAAACCTACTGCTGTAGAATATCCGTAATCTCCATTAAGAAGACCCATTCGATACACATATGTTGAAAGGATTTCAGATGCCGGAAGATTCATGTCCGTCTGTAATGCAAAAGCTTTTTCAAATCCGATACTCATAATGTTTCCTGCCTGCAGGATGAACTGGATCACAATGATGTTTTTAATCGCCGGAAGCTCTACATATCGTATCTGCTGGAAGATATTTGCTCCATCTACGATTGCCGCCTCTTCCAGATCTTTGCTGGCATTTGCAAGAGCAGCCGTATACATAATCGATGACCATCCGGCTGTCTGCCAGATTCCGCTGGCAATATAAATCGTACGGAAAGCTGAAGGCATTGTCATCCAGTTTGTATCAATCCCGAGGAGGGAATTAATAGGGCCTACCGGCGAGAGAAACATACGAACCATACCGCAAAGAACGATGACAGATATAAAGTTCGGCGCATAGATCAGCAGCTGAATCTTTTTTCGTATTCCCTCACGTCTTATACGATTTAACAATAAAGCCAGGATAATGGGAATCGGAAATCCCCAAAGCAGACCAAATGCACTGAGCTTCAGAGTATTCATCAGGTATTCCATAAAATCCGGCGATGACAGGAATCTTTTGAAGTATTCCAGTCCCACCCATTCGCTTCCCAGAATGCCGTCAATGACGTTATAATCTTCAAAAGCGAT
This sequence comes from Blautia caecimuris, assembly GCF_024622975.1. Lineage (GTDB taxonomy): Bacteria > Bacillota > Clostridia > Lachnospirales > Lachnospiraceae > Blautia_A > Blautia_A caecimuris. The sequence goes on from NZ_JANJZT010000003.1 coordinate 226,962, forward strand.
CAGCACTCCGCCCATGGGAAGATACTTGAAAATGATAGTAAGAAGCAGTGCCGGCATAAGAAAAAACAGGTAAAGCTGCCAGTTCTTTTTTACATACATCAGCTTATCCTTTGCCGTTCGCTTGACAGGTGACGTTTTCTTTTTCGCTAAAATGTTCACTCCATTTCCCTCCGTTTTCTTTTTCGATCTTATAACCGGTTAAGTAACCGGTTACTTTATTTTGATAATACATCACTTTTTTCTGTCTGTCAATAGATTGGAACTAAAAAATAACCGGTTACTTAACCAGTTATTTTTAGATTGATTTTTTATATCTGCCTTGTTATACTTGTAAATATCCATATAAAAACGTGTCTGACATAACATAATTACCATATAAATACAGGGAGTACAGAATCATGGCGAAAAAAAAAGTGACATTTGCTGATATAGCAGCTTACACAAATTTTTCAAAAACAACGATCTCCAGATATTTTAATAACCCGGATTCACTGACCCTTGAAAATCAGGAAAAAATAGCCGCAGCTCTGGAAGAACTGGGATATCAGGAAAACAAACTGGCCAAAGTCCTTGCCAACGGAAAAAGCGAATTTGTCGGGATCATCATCCCCAATCTCTATCTCCATTATTATTCAGAAATCTTAAATCAGCTTTTGTCCAGTTACTCAAAATTCGGCTATAAATTTCTTGTCTTTGTCAGCAATGACGGAAGAGAACGGGAGCAGCAGTATATCAATGAGCTTCTGGCTTATAAAATTGAGGGTCTGATCATTCTGAGCCACACTTTTTCCTCGGCAGAACTGGCAAAATGCAATATTCCCATTGTGGCTATTGAGCGGGAAGCCGAACATATCTGCAGTGTGGATACTGACAACTATATGGGCGGACTGCAGGCAACCAGTCTTCTGATACGAAACCACTGCGATATCCTGATCCACATCAATGTTCCCGTACCCGAAAATGTTCCGGCTCATAACCGTATCACTGCTTTTGAAGATACCTGTCAGAAGTATCATGTGCCATACGAACTCATGCTGGGCGATCTTGGCTCCACTTATGAAACAACCTTTGACCGGATAAAAGAAACTTTTGAAACTATCGAAGAAAAATATCCTGACAGAAAAAAAGGAATTTTTTTCGCCAACGATACTTATGCAAATATATTTCTGAATCTTATCATCCAGAAATATGGACATCTGCCAGAGCAGTACCGTCTTGTGGGCTTTGATAACTCTCCTATCGCAAATGAAGCTATCGTGCCCATTACCACCATCGGTCAGCAGATCGACAAAATTGCTGAAACTGCTTTGGAGCTGCTGGTCTCCCAAATGGATGAAATGAAAAAAAGGAAGCCTTCTCCTTTAAAAACTCCTGTTCATAAGCAGATCACTCCTGTTCTGATCCGCCGCAAGACAACTGACTGACAAAAAACTCTCAGAATTCGGAAAATATTTCCCAAAATCTGAGAGTTTTATATATTTCTGTCCAATTTACATTTTATTGGTCTGTATTTTTGTTCATCTCTCTCAGGACTTTACGGAACTGGAAAAAGAACAAAAATCCGGTAAAGGTAATTGCCAGTGTATCTGCAACCGGCTCTGCCATATAAACCGCCCTTGCTTTGTCTGCCGTAAAAATCGCAGGCATAATATAGATCAGCGGAATCAGCAGCACAAATTTTCTCATAACAGCCACAAGAATAGAGGCTTTTGCATTTCCCAGCGCTCCAAATGTAATCTGACATGCCATCTGAATACCAAACAGTCCCACCACTGCCATATAAATTTTAAGCGCATCCCGGGTGAAAGCTGCAAGCGTTGCATCTGAAGTAAACATTCCCACAAACATCTGCGGGAACAGCATGACCACTGCCCAGAACAGTACGGAATAAAACATACTGCACTTTAAAAGCAGCCAGAAAGCTCCTTTCACACGTTCTTTATTTCCTGCCCCGTAATTGTAACTTATGATAGGCTGAGCGCCCTGTCCAAGTCCCTGAAGAGGAAGCATGGCAAACTGCATAACACTGGTAAGGATGGTCATAGCTCCTACGGCAATATCTCCTCCATATTTCAGAAGTGAAGAATTGAAGCATACAGAGATCACGCTTTCGCTGGACTGCATGATAAACACAGAAGAACCAAGCGCCAGACATGGAAGAAGAATCTCCTTTTTCACTGTCATATATCTTTTTTTCAGTCGCAGGATCGTCTTTTTTCCAAACAGAAAGCAAAGTACCCAGATACAGGAAAGAGCCTGAGAAAGGATCGTTGCAAGTGCAGCGCCTCTTACTCCCATATGGAACCCAAAAATAAATACCGGATCCAGGATAATATTTGTCACTGCTCCAAGAAGTACGGAAAGCATTCCCGTTTTTGCAAATCCCTGAGCAGTGATAAACAGATTCATTCCCAATGTGATCTGTACAAAAATAGTTCCAAAAGCATAGATATTCATATATGCCACTGCATAATCAATGGTATTTTCACTTGCGCCAAAAGCAAGGAGGAGATCCCTGTTCCAGATCAGAAGAACCATCGTAAGGACAGCTGAAATTATAATCTGTGCGGTAAAACAGTTTCCTAAAATTTTTTCAGCAGTGTCAGTATCCTTTTTCCCCATATAAATGGTAGCTCTGGGCGCACCTCCGTTGCCTACCAGCGCTGCAAAAGCAGACACGATCATGATAATGGGCATACAGACGCCCACACCGGTCAGAGCCAGCGCTCCGTCCCCGGGAATATGGCCTATGTAAATACGGTCTACAATATTATAAAGCATATTGATCAGCTGAGCCGCTACTGTAGGAAGCGCCAGCTTCATCAAAAGCTTTCCAATTGGCTCTGTTCCCAGAAAACTTTTGTTATCGTTCATTTGAAACATCCTTTCTCGTTCATTATTTCTCTGTTTTCTCCCAATATACTGGTGAACAGTATAGCTCAATTTATAATTTTTTACAACTAACAGAATTATATATAAAATAGCTAAAAAAAGAGAAACGCTGTAAATTCAACGTTTCTCCCACTTTTCATCAATGCCGCAGACCGGAATCGAACCGGTACGGGTATCACTACCCACGGGATTTTAAGTCCCGGGCGTCTGCCTGTTCCGCCACTGCGGCATGTTATATAAAAAAAGATATGGGGCCTATAGGGCTCGAACCTATGACCCTCTGCTTGTAAGGCAGATGCTCTCCCAGCTGAGCTAAGACCCCATATAACGACCCAGAAGAGACTCGAACTCTCGACCTCCGCCGTGACAGGGCGGCGCTCTAACCAACTGAGCCACTGGGCCAAAAAACAAAAATGGACCTTCGGGGACTCGAACCCAGGACCGACCGGTTATGAGCCGGTTGCTCTAACCAACTGAGCTAAAGGTCCAAAAAGCCGATGATCGGACTCGAACCGATAACCTGCTGATTACAAATCAGCTGCTCTGCCAATTGAGCCACATCGGCGCGTAATACTTACAAAAATTATTATACACCAAATGTCGGAATCAAGTCAAAGAAAATCTCATTTTTTATTTTCAAATGACTCCAAGGGGATTTGAACCCCTGTTACCGCCGTGAAAGGGCGGTGTCTTAACCGCTTGACCATGGAGCCTTATTTTTCGCTGTAATCATTTTTACTGACCTCAGCGAAAATTATAATACCATACTTGTTTTTATTTTGCAAGAGGAAATTTATATTTTTTTAATTTTTTGCTTTTACTTACTTGCAAATTTAAATTCCACCCCTCTGTGGAATTTAATCTTACAAATCCATCTTCCCTCAACTATGGAATTTAATCTTTCCAAACTTTCTGCTAAAATCTTTCTATAAACATGGCTGCTTCTGCCCGGCGGGAAGGAAGTCCTTATGAATAAACAAAAACATTTAACCCTTACCTCTCGTATCACCATTGAAACCATGTTGAATAAAGGAGATAGCTTTAAATCCATCGGTAGGTTCTTAAATAAGGATTGTACCACCATCTCCAAAGAAGTGAAAAACCACATCTGCTTTGAAAAAAGCTGGGCTTATGGCAGGGCATTCAACGACTGCCGTCTCGCCTTTCTGCATCAGTGCTCTGCTCAAATGGTATGTCGGGAATGTTCCTTTCGCAAAGGCCGGCTCTGCTGGTCCTGCGGCAAATGTACTTCTTCCTGTATCCTCTACGAAAAGTATATCTGCCCCAGACTTTCCAGGCCGCCCTATGTATGCAACGGCTGTCCGTCCCGCAATAAATGCTCTCTGGAAAAACATCTCTATCAGGCTTCCTATGCTCAAAAAGAGTATGAACTGGTCAGGAGCGAATCCAGAGCCGGTTTTGCCCTCTCCCCAACGGAGCTGAAACAGATGGATGACATCGTTTCCCCGCTTCTGATTAAAGGGCAATCCCTTCATCACATCGCTATCCACCATGCAGATGAGCTTATGAAGTCAGAAAGAACCCTCTATGCCTATGTAAACAACGGACTCTTTACTGCCAGAAATCTTGACATGCCCCGAACAGTCCGGATGCGTCCCAGAAAAAATGTTTCCAGAAATCTCAAGGTGGACAAGGCCTGCCGTGAAGGGCGTGATTTTTCCTGTTTCCAGGCCTATACAAAAGAACATCCGGATCTCTCCGTTCGTCAGATTGATTCTGTAGAAGGCCTGAAAGGCGGCGCTGTTCTTCTCACCATCCATTTCGTGGAACAAGAATTACAGCTTGCTTTTCTCCGGAAACGAAATGATTCCCAGTCGGTCATTGATATTTTCAACCGCCTCTATCTGGAACTCAGGCCCGACATCTTCATGGAACTGTTCCCACTTCTGTTGGCTGATAACGGAAGCGAATTTTCCAATCCTTCCGCTATCGAATGCGATTCCCAGGGAAAGCTTCGCACAAGGATGTTCTACTGCAATGCCAGTGCCCCCTATCAAAAAGGCAGTTGCGAAAACAACCATGAGATGATACGCCGGATTATTCCAAAAGGAGAATATATCGGACAATACACGCAGGAACAGATTGACCTTATGATGAGTCATATCAATTCCTATGCAAGAAAGAAACTGGGAAACAAAAGCCCCTATGAGGTGTTTGAATTTCAATACGGAAAGAAATGTTTGGATGTATTTCATCTGTGCATATTCCACAAGAACTGCGCATCCGGGATGAATTCATTTAAACTTTCACATATGAGGGAGACTTTGGTCTGTACACAACGCCCCCGGGGATGTCAAGTCATTGCTACAAAAAAAATTCGTCCACCGGACGGATTTTTGCACGCATGACGAAAAAACATGCGGTTTTTTGCCACGAAAATGGCTTAAAACCGCATATTTCTGTATAGAGGACGTTATATAATTGTTACAAAGCAGGTGGGGAGGATGTTATGTCATTGTCACAAACTTCTATTTTTTTTATCTGCTCTGCTGCATTCAGAACATTCAATTGATATTCAGCAATTTCCTGTAAACTTTTAAATCGTTCTTCTTTCCCTTTTCCTTCTTTAATCATCTGTGCATTATGAGATTCCAGGTTAGAAAGTACCGTCAATTCATTAATGGCGGCAAAATCTCTGACATTATTCTTTTTTGCCAATCCTGGATTGGTTTCTCTCCATGCTTTCGCTGTAAATCCAAACAAAGCCACATTTAATATATCGGCTTCTTCTGCATATGCCAGCCATTGCAAATTTTCTTTATAATCCTTCTGCGGAAGTAAGTAGTTTTTTACTGCGTCTGTCTGAATCAAATAATTATTTTTAGTCAGAAAACGTTTAGCATTCCACTCTATTTGTCTTGATTTATTTTCTTTTTCTTTCAGGCGCTGAAATTCTTTTATCAAATATAACTTAAAAACCGGACTGATTGCAGATGCAAATTCAAAGGCAATATCTTTATGAGCATATGTACCTCCATATTTTCCACGCTTTACATATAATCCTATGGCATTCGTTTTATTAATCCATTCCGCAACGCTTAATACAAATGTATGTAAACCCGCTTCTGATTTAAAGTGGTCGAATTCGACCACTTTAAAATCAGGATTATAAATCATTTCCCACGTTCCTAAAAATTCCAACGTATTTCTATTTCGCAGTCAGTTTTTTACAACATCTGCACTACGTGATTCTCCTGTTTTAGCTTTTGCAATATCTGTAATGCAAATATAATCATCCAGTTCTTGTTTTGAAATTGAAATTGGAACATTTTGTACATTAATTATCCTATTCTCCATCCACCTCTTCCTTTCCTGCAAAATTTTCCATTTTTATCCTGTATGCTAATAATCTAAAAACATAATCCGGCATTTTCCTTGTTCCTCTTTCCCATTCTGTTACAGTTCTGTAAGGAATACCAAAATACTCACAAAATTCTTTTCTATTCATTCCTGTACTTTCCCGTAATTCTTTTATTATATCTTTTATTTCCATATTCTCCCTCGCTTTTTACACATTGTGTATATATCGTAGCATACATTTTTTACAAATACAATATTTTAATCCGGCAAACTGCTTTCTAAGCAGAGACATCCATACCCCACCTGATTATCAGGATATTTATTAAATCCCGGCAGGGGCTGCGCGCCTCTTCTTAAATAAGCCTTCACCTTTTCTCCCCAGAGAAAGGGATCATTTCTCCTAACGATCCCCCACTCCATCAAAAGCGCTGCCGAGCCTGTAACAAAAGGCGCAGCAAACGAAGTTCCGGTTACGGTTCCATATCCTCCGCCGGGAACCGGCGCTGTAATTTCCACTCCCGGCGCAGCCAGATCCGGCTTTGGATAAAAAAGGCTACCCCCGCCTCTTCCTGAAAAATCTGCCGGGGCATTCAGTCTGGAATCATAGGCTCCTACTGTAATTATCTTAGCTGCAGTAGAGGGAATCGTAAGCGTTTCCTCTGCCTTCGGATAATAAAATCCGGTTGCCGGATTCAAAACCCTTCCCCCCGGCAGCCAAAGCTGATAACTGCCGTCTTTGATCCTTCGTCCCCGAAGCTGAATTTTCCACACACCTCCTGTAATATAAGCTCCTCTCGGAATAAAGTCAAAATATATTTCCTGAGTCACCTGGAAAGGACCTGGTTTTCCATAATAGATCAGAAGCTCTGTTTCTCCGGCCTGATATCTCTGAGTTCCAATCTGTTCAGACAGAGGCCCTATCCTTTCTCCTGAAGGAGTCACAAGAGAAATTTCTATTTCATCTGCGTAAGATTTCCACAGCTGTACATTAAGTACCAGCTCCCGGGGGCTGACACTGAATGGAATTTCTGCCTGCATACCTGTTTCCAGGATTCCTGCTGTATGAACGCTGTCATTTCCATTATTTCCCGTCCCCACGCAGATCACTGTCCTTCCTGCATCAGATACGTTGCTTAAATATGTCTCCAGAAGCGAATCTCCTCTGTGTGTTCATTATAACTAGGGGAAAGTTACTGTAAAAAAATTTGCAGTCTTTACACTGCCTGTTTTTCTACCGGATAAGGCGACTGATACTTAAATACAATATCAATGCTCTTATCTCCATTCACAACAATTTTTTCAATCAATTCTGTCACAATTTCTCTTGTCACTTCGGATAATGTTCCATACTTGATAAATTTCTCTATCCAGTTTTCATAAGATTCTTCTGCCTCTCCAAAGCTGTCTTTCTCTTGTTCTGCCAACTGAATCTTCGCCCTGATATCTTTATCCTGCTTTTCATATTCTGCCTTATAGGAGAGATATTCTTCTTTATCCAGAACACCATCTACATAATTTTCGTAAGTTTTCTTTTTATAGTTCTGGACAGCCGCAAGTTCTTTTTGTAACCGTTCAATCTGTTGGTCTGCTTCTGCACATCGTCTCTGCACCTCCTTCTTCCTATCTGCTACTTTTAATATTTCATCCTTATCACTTTCTTTCAGTGCCAGTTCCGCTTGTCTTTGGATTTCATTTTTTACAATAGAATCCAATACTTCTTTTTTAATGAAATGAGAATAACAAACTGTGTTTCCTTTTTTGTGATAGGTACCGCACTCATAACCATCCCGACAAGTAACCCTCTGGAAATTATATCCGCAATCTCCACAAACAATAATTCCTGCATATGGATTTACCTTTCTCACTTCGCTATTAAAGCCCGGTGTCCGTGTTCTTTTCTTCATAAGTTCCTGTACCTGCTCAAAAGTATCTTTGCTGATAATTGCTTCGTGCATTCCTTCCACAATATACTGCTGTTCCTCTGGAATATAATGATATTTTTCTACTTTGTAGGAAACCTTTTCAGATTTATGCTGCACCATAGCTCCTGTATAAACCCTGTTTCGCAAAATCACATTGATTGTAGGATATGCCCATCCCTTTGCACCAGCTTTTTCTAATGCATTGGCATATTTCAATCCCTGCACCTTTCTCTTATACTCTGACGGTGTCAGAATTCCTTCCTGATTCAGCTTCCTTGCAATACTATCTCTGGAATACCCCTCCAGACTCATATAAAAGATTCTCCGTACCACTTTGGCTGCTTCTTCATCTATAAGAAAATGATGCTTATCTGCCGGATCTTTTACATATCCATATGGGGCAAACCCAGACATAAACTGTCCCCGTTTCTTCTGGGCGGTCAATGCACCTCTGATTTTCTTGGATATATCACGACTATACATATCATTAAACAACGTCTTAAACTGTGCCAGTTCTTCATTGCTGTGATAAACCGAATCCACACCATCTAAAATTGCAATGTAACGTACGCCTAAAGAAGGAAAAACACGTTCTATATAATTACTGGTTTCAATATGTTCACGTCCAAGCCGGGAAATATCTTTCGTAATAACTCCCTTGATTTTTCCTTTGTAAATATCCTCCATCATCCGCTGAAATTCCGGTCTATTTGCAAAATAAAGCCCAGAATAACCATCATCAATATAAATATCTGCGATTTCCAGATCATCTGATTTACTCACATACTCCCGAATCAGTTTCATCTGATTTTCAATACTCTCACTGACTTTATTCTCTCCATCATCCTTCGACAGACGACAATATACACCCATCTGATACATCATATCACCCTATCTTTCTCAAGTATTCTATCTGCTGAATTTTCCATTGAAGCAAACTTAAAATATATATCCAGTTTCTGATCGGGATAAACATAAATTTTATCAATCAACTCTACAAGCACTTCTCTAGTAAGCTGCTTTACCGTTATTTTCCTGCGATTAAAATGCCCTAACCACATCTTTGTCTCATTTACAGCTGATTGTTGACTTTGCGCCTCATGGTTTAGTTTGTATAATTCTTTTTGATATTTCTGATTCTCTGTTTCATACATCTGTTTTAATTCCAGATATTCATCTTTGGAAAGCACTTCATCCATAAACTGCTCATATGCTCGTTTTCTATATTCCAGATTCCTTTCTATTTTTGCCTGCAATTTTACAATTTTACCATCCAGTTCCGGCTGTTTCTGTCTGATCTGAGTTTCCAGATTCTTCATATCCATCTTCATCTGTTTCAATTGCTGGTTGATTGCAAATACAACCAGTTCATCCAGCTTTTCAAATGTAATATGATTCAGCTCACAGTAATTCTGCCCCTGCTTCTGGTGAAAACCACACATATATCCGTCATAGTCTTTATGAGATGCCAGATAACGTTTTCGCATGGCTGTTTTACATTTCCCACAAAAGAGCAGTCCCACATATTTATGTGGTTCATTGTTTTTATCAAAATAGGAAACTCTACGCCCCTTTCTTATTTGCTGAACCTTATCAAACTCTTCTTTAGAAATGATTGCCTCATGTGCATCCGGCACCAGCTCCATTTCTTCCAGGGGAATTGCCTTTTTGTATTTCAGCTTATAAGACGGTCTTTCATGTTTCCGAATCACAACCGCCCCAGTATAGACCGGATTCTTTAAAATTCCACTTACAGTAGACGATGTCCACAGACCTTTTCCCGAATCCCATACATAATTGGTTTTTAAAACTTCCTTTTTATATTTTGCGGGACAAGGGATTTCATCTTCATTCAAAGTCCTGCAAATAACCGTACAGCCAAATCCATTTTGATACATTCTGTAAATTCTTCGAACAACCTCGGCTGCATAAGGATCAACTTCCAGATGATTATGAATTGTTTTACTTTTCACATATCCAAAGGGGGGCTGTTTCGGAGTATATTCGCCCATACTTCTTTTGGTCTGAATCGTTGTCTTAATCTTTCTGGATGTATCTCTCAAATACATATCATTCAGCAAAGTTTTTATTTCTAACATTTCATCATAAGTTCCAATAACAGAATCATAATTGTCCAGAATTGAAACAACCCGAATCTGTTTCTCCAGGAAATATTTGCCCAGATAATAGTTAGTATCAATATGTTCTCTTCCAAGTCGTGATACATCCTTAAAAATCACCATATTGATAACACCAAGCTCAATATCTGCCAGCATCCTCCGAAATTCAGCTCTTTCAAAATTACTTCCGGAAGCCCCGTCGTCTACATAAACTTTTTTCTCTGCAATATCCTTCTTCTCTGCAATATAATCTCTTGCCATCTGAATCTGAGAGTGAATACTATTGCTGTATTCACCCTCTTTGTTTTGCTCTTCAATGGAAATTCGGCAATAAATTCCTGCCTGATACATTTTATCCCTCTTTTCATTGGTCTTGTATGGTCATTGTCTTTAATTGTCTTTATCTTACAACAAGAACTATAAAAAATCAACCTGCAATTTTTCGTTCCGTTAGATTCTGAATACACTGAGTCAATGTCTTTTCTCCATTAAAATGCACTCGAATCTGATATCCTGCATGTTCATAGCTTACATCCTCTTTCTGAATTTCTTTTTTTGTATCCAGAACTTCTGCAGAATCAAATAACGTATTCATGCTATATGCCTCCTTCAGCATACAGTTCTCTCTACATCCTATGCCGGCAGGATTGTACAAAAGTTCTGTATGAATTGAATTCGGCTTTCGAAAGCCTGATTACATTCTAAAATTATTCTGCACCAATCACATTGAATTGAAATTGACCGCAGATTGAGTTTTTAAGATTCATTTTCTTCCTATACAGTATCAATTCCTATTGTCCAGAACATTTGTTCGTGTTATAATAAAAAGACTTTAAGAATATAAAACACGAAAACCAAAGGAGGGATTTCTGTTGGAACGATGTGATTTTTCTTCTATTAGCACATGCCTAAAAAATCAAATCAGTGAAAGCAATCAGATGAACCAACCTGATTTTTTATACGAATTATTCGAAGATTTTATGAATGATCCGATAAATGAAGATTTTTCTATGGATAATGGTCTGATTTGCCGCTGGATAACCGGACAAGCAAAAATCAGTCCCAAAATAACCTCATATTATGCAAAACCCAGCAATCAGAAAAAACTGGCAACAACCATTCAGCGGAACTTACTTCCCTTAATGGCAGACTGCAACATGGTTATACAGGACATTTACACGTTATTCATACAGGACGATACTATTTCGGATACAAAAAAGCAGGAACTTGTATCTCTATATAAACCTTCTGATTCAAGGCTGTTGTTTTTAGCAAAAGTACTTTCTTTTGGTATGGAACGGCAATTTATTAAACGTGATACAAGAAATCAAAAACTGATTGCAGGAGGTGTTCTATCTCCGATTGTTCTGGATTACATTATGGACAGCGAAGTCCCGAAACCATGCCGTCATTTTCTAGGAAGAGAAGAAGAACTGGATGAACTCCATACTTTGTTTGAAGAGAACCGACATATATTTCTTTATGGAATTGCCGGAATTGGAAAAAGCGAGCTTGCTAAAGCCTATGCAAAGCAATACAGAAAACAGTACACCAATATTCTCTATATGGAATACACCGGTAATCTATATCAAGATATTGTAGACATGGATTTTATTGATGATCTACCAGAAATCAGTGAGCAGGAACGTTTTCAAAGACATAACCGTTTCTTACGCTCTTTGAAATCTGATACACTGCTGATCATAGACAATTTTAATGTCACATCCACACAGGACAGTTGCCTGTCAGTCGTATTAAAATACCGTTGTCGGGTTTTATTTACAACCAGAAGCCAACTGTCTGAATACTGTAGTTTTCAATTAAAAGAACTGAAAGATATACCCACTCTTTTTCAACTGACATCTGTATTTTATTCAGAAGCAGAGGAAAACCGGGCAATCGTAGAAAAAATCATAGAAACTGTACACTACCATACTTTTGCTGTCGAACTGGCAGCCAAACTTCTGGAAAATGGAATTTTAACTCCAGAGCAATTATTGATAAAACTTCAAGAGGAAAAGGCTTCTCTTCATAATGAAGATAAGATTAAAGTAATGAAAGATGGTCAGAGCAAAAAAGCCACCTATTACAACCATATCCATACCCTGTTTTCGTTATACTCCTTATCACGGAAACAACAGGATATTATGTGCAATATGTGTTTTATGCCTTCATCTGGTATTTCTGCCCGTATATTTTCCAAATGGCTGGAGCTGCCTACTTTAAATGACGTGAATGATCTGATTGAGACAGGTTTTGTACAGTCAAGTCTCCGGCATACTATTTCTCTGCATCCAATGATTCAGGAAATCGCTTTTTCTGAAACCAGCCCTTCCGTTACAAACTGTCACACCTTATTGAGTTCTCTTCAAAAAATATGTTTGATGCACGGTGTTGAGATCAGTTATTACAAAAAATTGTTTCAAACAATAGAAAACATCATGCAGCTAATTGAAAAAGATGATATTCTCCAATACCTGTTATTTTTAGAAAACGTCTTTCCGTATATGGAAAAATATCACTATCAAAAAGGCATGACAGAGATCATTCAAGAATTAAAGTTCCTTGTAAAAACAAATAATCACGGAACTGCTTCTGACCGGGCGCTATTACTGGATTATCAGGCAACTCTGGAAACCAAACCACAGAAAGCCATCCAGTTAGAAAAAGAAGCGCTTACTCAAATAAAAGAAACCTCAAAAGATAATGCCCACCTTGTTTCTAACCTTCATGCAAATCTGGGAGGACTTTATCGGATGCAAGGTCAAATAGAACTGGCAAGAGAACACATGGAAACGGGCATCTCACTATTAGAACAATATGGACTTCTTTATACTAATGACAGCATTCCTCAGATTAGCAATTACGCTGCCTTATTAACAGAAATGCAGGAACCAGAACGTGCCATGTCCTCTCTCCAGAAACTTGCACGGATTATCAAAGAATACAATTCAGACCACTGTCTGGATTATGCTCAGGTACAGGAATCCCTGGGAAATATATGCCTGATCACAGCAAATACCTCACAGGCAAAAATACATTTTAAAAAAGCCTTGAAAATTTATGCGGAAATCTGGGCAGACGAACCGGAATTGATTGAAGAAAAATATCGAGAAATTCACGAACTGTATCCGCAGGTCGGGATTGCTCTGGCAAGAAGCCTCTTACACACAAATAATAAACAAGTATAATTTAAACACATCTTTCCCAAAAGAGTGAAGCTCATTTTACATAAATGTCTTCACTCTTATTTTTATCCTCTCTTTTCTTCAATTTCAACTCAATTTCAACTCAATGCCTTTTCTCTTCATTTTTCGTATGCTTATCTCACAGCAAGCAGTACCACACTGGTACAGCCTACTGAAAAAATCAATACGAAAATGGAGGTATTTTTTATGAGAGAAATCAAAAACACCAAAATCATTGCTGTAGATCATGGATACGGCAATATCAAGACTGCCAACACAGTCACACCAACAGGTATCAAAGCCTATGAAACAGAACCTATCTTCACCGGAAACATTTTAGAATATAACGATATATTCTACCGGATTGGAGAAGGTCACAAAGAATTTATCCCAGACAAAGCTATGGATGAAGAGTATTATCTCCTAACCCTCATGGCTGTTGCAAGAGAATTGAATATCTACTCCGTTCGTGAAGCAGATGTTCATCTGACGGCTGGACTTCCTCTGACATGGATACGGAATCAGCGTGAAAAATTCCGCTCCTACCTGCTTCAGAATCCCGAAGTTCACTATCGCTTCAACAATAAAGAGTATCACATTCACTTTGTTGGATGCAGTCTTTATCCACAGGGGTATCCGGCTATTATAAATCAACTGGGTAATTTCAAAGGGACAAATCTTCTTGCGGATATCGGTAATGGCACTATGAACATTCTGTATATCAACAATAAGAAAGCACAGGAAAACCGATGCTGGACAGAAAAACTCGGTGTAAACCAATGCATGATTGCTGCAAAAAATGCCATCTTGGATAAATTCGGAGTCAAAATCGAGGAAGCTACTGTAGAACAGATTCTTCGATTCGGTACAGCAGATATTGCAGCTCCATATCTGGATTGTATCACATCGGTAGCCAAGCAATATGTGGCAGATATATTCTCCACGCTTCGTAAATATGAATACAATCCCGATTTAATGCGTTTGTATGTAGTCGGCGGTGGGGGATGTCTCGTCCGTAACTTTGGAATCTATGATAATTCTCGTGTCACAATCCTTGATGATATCTGTGCCACAGCCAAAGGATATGAAAATCTGGCTTATATGAGCCTGAAAAGGGGGAAATAAGCCATGTCAAATCAAATCAGAAATACGAACCTACGCTTCAATCTGGAAAAAGACCTGCAACGCAAAGCATGGGAATATTTACAATCTATGAACCGGCAGGAATTCAAATCCTACAGTCATGTAATTTCCCTCGCTTTGGTGGATTACTTTGACCGATATTATCGTATCGCCGAAGACCCTTATTTGGAAACAAGGGAACGAGAAGAACGATTTATCAATCAAATTGTAGAGGGCGTTCAACAAAATCTGAAACAATCACTTCCACTTTTTCTCTCCGGTCTGACCGTAGGTATGGTACAAATTGGAACTCCAAAACAAGCTTCCTTGACAGATTCAAAAAACTGTAATTCCGATACAGAAGATGTGGACTGGGATTTTCTCGGTGAATAACCGAATTTAGGAGGTGGACACATGACAGAATTTCTGACAGCCGATACAAGCCTGCCGCCCTATATGGTATTTCCCCGTTTTCTTCTGGATACGGAGCTAAATGAAACAACTAAGCTACTTTATGTAATTCTTTTGGATCGTGCAAGGCTCTCTCTTAAAAATGAAGGTTGGACAGACACATCCGGTCATGTGTTCATCTATTTTACCATTGAAGCAATGGCAAAAGTTATGCACAAGAGTCAGATGACCATCAAAACATCTTTAACATCATTGGAGAAAAGTGAGTTGATTCTACGGAAACGGCAGGGTGTTGGACAGCCTAATCGAATTTATGTGAAATTTCCGTTAGGAACTTTCCACCATACAGACAAAATACTTTCTTTGACACAGACAGAAAACTGTCCTTCTAACAGACAGAATTCTATCACTGAGACAGACAAAAAACTGTCCACTAATAAAAAAGAAAGAGAAAAAAATAATTTATCGAAAAATGAGAGAGCAAAGAACCTCTCGCCATATGGAAAATTTCAAAATGTATTTCTTTCCGATCAGGAACTGGAAGAAATCAAACATTCCGTTAGTGACTGGAAGGAATATATTGAACGTTTATCCGGCTACATGGCTTCCACCGGAAAACAATACCGGAATCATGCAGCTACTATCATCAACTGGGCAAGGCAGGACAATCCCCTTTCCCAACAAAGAATTTATGAAAGCGAGGAATATGAAACATTATGACAAAATTTATAGAAGAACCAAACATCTTGAAACCAAACAGACAACTTCAATCTGATGAATATTTTAATGAAAAAGATCAGCTGATTTACTGTTCCAAATGCCATACTCCCAGACAGAGCAGGCACATGTTACAAGGTAAAATCTTCCTTCCCTCTATTCTTTGTAAATGCCAAAGAGAAATTTATGAGCAGGAAGAAGCGCAAAGAACACTCCGAGAAAAACAGTTTGAAATCGAACATCTGAAAGCCAGCGGTCTACAGGATAAAGCATTATATGACTATACCTTTGATAAGGATAACGGAATGAACACAGAAATGAAACTGGCACACAATTATGTAGACAACTGGGAAAAAATGAAATCCAACTCCTCAGGTCTTCTTCTTTGGGGAGATGTTGGTACCGGAAAATCTTTCTTTGCCGGATGCATCGCCAATGCTCTTCTTGAAAAAGGAGTGCCAGTTCTTATGACGAATTTTTCCCGGATTCTGAACACACTTACCGGGATGCACTTTGAAGACAGAAATCAGTTCATTGACAGCTTAAATCGATATAGTCTGCTGATTATTGATGATCTTGGGATTGAACGTAATTCAGAATTTGCACTGGAACAGGTATTCAACGTAATCGACAGCCGTTATCGAAGTAAAAAACCACTCATTGTAACAACGAATCTTACCTTGCAAGAACTGAACACTCCTTCCGATTTACCACACAAAAGAATTTATGACCGTATTTTAGAAAGATGTGTTCCTGTTCGTATCAATAACCGTAACATTCGTCAGGAAAATGCTTCTGCAAATCTACAGGAAGCTAAAAAAATCCTGTTGTGATACCTGTTCGTGCCAAAAGCAGACAAAACACCGTTGCACAACTATCACAATCAACCGACAGTAGTGCTATTCTCTCGAACTATTTTTCAAGTGAAATGTACTACTGTCAATCCATCAAAACATTAGTACCAGATAGAAAAAAATCAAAACTAAAAACGCCCGGATACGGGCATAAAAGGAGGTGCCAAATATGGCAGATAACAAAACAATGACAACTGAAGAAAAAGCACTTTTACAGGCAAGACACCGTCAGGAAGAAGCCGAAGCAAGAAATCGAAAAAAAGAGCGTAATGCCAGAACACGCAGATTGATTCAAGAAGGAGCAATTCTGGAAAACGTTGCTCCCCATATCAAAGAAATGGATTTAGATACTCTAAAACAGGAACTGATAATCCGACTAAGAGGATTGTAAACCAAGAATTTATACTCCCGAAGGGCGCACTTACTCACCACCCGATAAATCGGGCGGTGGTATCCTTCCCGTTGGTCAGGCTCGTGCGCTCTGCCGAGGGCTATCCGCTGTTGCAAGCAACATCGAAAGGAGGTGCCAGATATGGCAATTTATCATATGCAAGCTAAAGTCGTCAGTCGTGGTTCCGGGCGGTCTGCTGTCGCAGCCTCTGCTTATATGAGCTGCAGTCGGATGTATAATGATTATGATGGCATCCAGCATGACTATACCCGAAAACATGGACTGATTTATCAGGAAGTAATGCTTCCACCGATGGCTCCGGCTGAATGGAAAGACCGAGAACAGCTTTGGAATGCTGTAGAAGCTGCTGAAAAAACAAAGGACAGCAGACTGGCAAGAGAATTTGTTGTAGCACTTCCTGTCGAATTAAACAAGGACAGTCATATTTCTCTTCTTCAGAACTTTATTCAAGAAAACTTTGTAGATATGGGCATGTGTACCGATTTCGCCATTCATGATACCGACGGACACAATCCACACGCTCATATTCTACTTACTGTCCGTCCATTAAATGAAAACGGAACATGGCAATATAAAACTGAAAAAGAATATCTTTGTGTAAAAAACGGAGAAGAAAAAGGATTTACTGCTTCTGAATATAAAGA
Source organism: Blautia caecimuris (assembly GCF_024622975.1). GTDB lineage: Bacteria > Bacillota > Clostridia > Lachnospirales > Lachnospiraceae > Blautia_A > Blautia_A caecimuris. Next base: position 244,565 of record NZ_JANJZT010000003.1, read on the forward strand.
AGCACAGAAAGACGGATGGGAAAAGCAGTACCGCTATAAAGCAGGAAAGAAAAAAATCTATCTTACTCCATCCGCCGCTCAGGAGCAAGGCTATGAACGTATTGATAAACATCCAAAAAGTACCCGGTATGGCAGACAAAATCCCATTTCTGAACAATGGAATAGCGATGAACAACTCTGTGTCTGGAGAGCAAATTGGGCGGATTTTACAAACAAGATGCTTGCTCAAAATCAAATCAAAGCCTCTATTGATCACCGCAGCTTTTCCGCACAGGGAATCACAGAGCAGCCTACTATTCATGAAGGTTATATTGCTCAGGATATGGAAAAGAAAGGCATGGTTGCAGAACGTTGCGAAATCAATCGTCAGATTCGTGCAGACAATAAATTACTCAGAGAATTAAAAGCCCAAGTTGCTAAACTGGCTCAAGCCATTGAAAAATCTATTCCTGCAATCGCCGAGACATTGGAAGCAATCCGAAACCATATGATTTTTACACAATATCATTTGCTTCATAATGAAATGCAAAAAGAGGTAATTCACGACTGGATGTACAATCTCAAACCGATTTTAAGCAAATACAACACCGTAAAGAAAAAACTGAAAGACAAAGCTGCTGAGAAAAAAACATTGAATTTACAGAAAGATAAAACCAGTTTCTTAAATCCAATCCAGCATATAAAATTAAATCAGCAGATTACAACTGTAACAGAAGAAATCGAGGAACTGAAATCCGCTAAAGAGCAACTATTATTTCAGGCAGAGTGTTCCACCGATAAAGATATGGTTAAACTCTCTGACAGATACAATCAGATGATGAAAAATCTGGAAACTCTGGATTCTCAGGATGCCACCCTCAAAGAACAGCTTGAAAAAGATGCCTCAGCTTTCCGAGAAGAACGATTTTGTCCTAAATCAGACCAATATACAGAATTACTGGATGCCAGGATCCAGATTCGATCTGATTTTCGGGATAAATTGATTAAACAACTCAAAGGTGCCTTTGGTAAATATTATGACTATCACCGCCGTGATTTTGCATCCAACAAAGTAGATTATCTGAACGCAGAAGACCCAAACCTCTTTTCCCGCCGCTCATGGGAACTTGAGTATCAGAAAAAGCAGGAAATGCGAAGAAAACAACCTGTTCGCTCCAAGAAAAAATCACGTGATATGGAATTGTAGTTATCTTTAAAAGGCGTATGGGAGCCAATCAAACCCATACGCCCTTTATATTTCCATTTTCAATTCTATAAACAACAATTTACTTAGTTCTCTATTAATGACTAAACTTTGATCAAAACACCATATTCATTAAGCATAATTGTAGATAATCTATTGTGGTTGTACTAAAATAATATTTTCTGCTTGTAAATCCTCTCGAACAAATAACTCAGGTGTTGTTTCTTCTGGAATTCCCTCCAGCATTAAAGCTGCCTTTGCTTGATTAAAAGCTGATTTCAAATTTTTCCCAAAACCTATTGAGGAATAAAACTGCGAAGCAAATACAAGTGCAGCTTCATCACCTATAGATGTGTTCATTCCAATTGCGGCATCAACATGTTCTACAATATGTTTTGCTTGAATTGCAGAGAAACACGCATTGAAGAAAATCAATCGCACCTTATCTGAAAGCGTCATGATTATCTGTGCCATTGCCTCTTTAGTAACTAATTTACTCTGTCCATTCACGTTTTCAAAAGCTAAATCCCCATTAGAAGCACCATGCCCACTAAAATGAATAATATCAGGGTTCACTTCGTTAATTGCCTGTAAAAGATCCGATGTTCGCACTGCCCATCTTGTTTCGAATCTGATAGTGTCTCTATAATCTGATTTTCTAATCATTTCTTGTATTGCCCGAGATTCCGCATCTAATCTTAATGATTGGGTATCTATAGGATTTGATGCCAAGAATAGGACAGTTATAATTTCTGGGATTTTTTGTAAATTCTCAATCTGGCTCTGCATTTCACTTTGTCTCTGCTCATGAACTTGAACCGTCCTATTTAATTCTGAAATCTGACGTTGAGTTTTTTTCTGCATTTCTGCTTCCTCTTTCATTCGTTGCTCATGCGCCTTCTCTTCTTCTCGTTCAACCTTCTTCTGTTCATCCGATAATTCTTTTTCCAATTTTGAACTCTTTTTTTCTATATATGCAATTTTCTTTTCTGCTGCTGTTATCTCTTTTTCTGCTCTGTTTATATCATTCATTTTTGACTTAATTGTAGTTACATTCTTCGTTCTTGTTATTGCAGCATTTGCATTATCAATCTTAATTCTTGCTTTTGCAATTTTATCCTTTTCCTTAGCTTTATCAGAAACTAACTTAACACTCTCTTCTCTCTTCCTTATGATATTTTTTCTATATGTATCTATAAGAGCCATATATACCTCCATATATTGAAGTCTCACCAACTCGTAAAACCTAATTTTTTCTCTCTAATGTAATTATACATCACTTTTCCACATAGTAAAGAAAAAGCAAGTCATTTTTCAGACTTGCTTTCCACTACATTCCCTACTTAATCTCTATTCTTTACGAATCCTTTCCACAACGCTTTCCCGACTCATCTTCTTAAACTGATATTTTGGTATCACATACGCAATCCCAATCAAAATCGGTATCATAAGAATACATGGCACGATTGTAAGGTGCATTCGGAAGAAAAATGCCGTACCGAGTGTATTTGCTAAAATCTTCTCTGCTCCAAACACAACTAATAATACTGCAATTACAAATGCGCCTCCTAAATATAAGAATCCCTCAGACACCAGCATTTTCGATACCTGTTTTTTCGTCATCCCAACAACTTCCAAAAGCGCCAGTTCCTTTTTTCTGCTGATTACAGAAGTTGCTGTTGTATTAAAGAAATTCATAATACCGATAAAAGCTAAAATAACGACAAGGAAACCACCGATCATATAATATTTGCTGACAAACCGCTGAAAGCTCGCTTCCATATCCAATACAGAAAACACATTGATCATATCATTTTCTTTCAAAATATTTTCATCAATATACGCTTTTACCTGCTTATCCGCTCCTTTCTTTGCATCAATAGCAGCATACATGGCCGATTCATTTCCTGTCTGGGTGATATACTCCTTTTCCGGAACTAATACCGTAATATAGATAAGATCTGCATACGGATAATCCAATGCATATGGCATCAGCGCTTCTCCCATGACTTCATATTCTTTCTGGTTTCCATTCTTATATTCCATCTGAAAAACATCCCCGGTCTGATAATAAGAAACCGGATGTTCTGCATATTTGTCACCATAATCTACAAGTACATAATCTCCGCTTTTAAAGGTATCCCAAGAACATTTTTCCCCTCTCCATTCTAACTTGTCAAACACCGACTCGCTGATTCCGAGAAAATGAACACTTACTGTATTGGAAGCCTTTGCCTCTTCCCAAACCTGTTCTTCATACTCGGTCCAGTTTTCTTCATATTTATCTGCGAATGTTTCCCATGTTTTCAGAAGTTCCGGTTCCATCCTATGTGTCTCTTCTGAATAATACACATATCCTGTTTGATCACTGTCAGGACATTCATTCAGAATCTCTTTGATTTCAGGTGTAATACCGTTAAAATTCGTATTTAACAAACTATTTGTCATCTGATCCAGTTGAAAATCGGATGCTAAAAATACTTTCCTGTAAGACTCAAAATCATATCCCTGCACCAGCATCACGATACAGTTGACCACTACCATAGAAAGAGCGATAGAAAGCATAACAATCAATCCCTTTTTCCAATTTCGGAACACGTTTTGAACTGCCATCCCCCACCAGGTTACAGAAGTATTCTTTTTTATTTTCCGTTGTGACTGTCCCCCTTCTGCCAAGCGCAGAGCTTCCACCGGAGATACCTTTTCCACCATTTTACAAGCCTGCAGACTGGAGAGATACACCGTCAAAAGTGTCAAAAGTGCTGCGGCAAGAAAAATCAAAGGATTGGCTGACACCACTGTCTGGGCAGTCTTTCCTGCCTGTGCGCTGATTTCAGCATCTGCGGTCAGTGACGGAGCCATACAAAGTCCTGCAAGATAACCGCAAAGTAATCCAATTGGAATCCCCACTGCTGACAATCGCCATGCTTGCATACGCACAATTTTCTTCAACTGCTTTCCTGTTGTCCCCACATTCTTCAACAGTCCATAAGCCCGAATATCCGTTTTCACAGAAATGCTAAAAATATTATAGATAATCAGATATCCAGCCAGTATCACAAACAGGATCATTATGATAAGAGAAGTAAAGGAAAAAGAGTCTTCTTCCAACAGATTATATGCTGGATTGACTTCCATTCCTGTTCCAGCTTTCGTAAAGCCTGCTGCTTTAGATATATTTTCCGTTTTCTTTTCCAGATTCCAAAGGTTCTTGTACCAGACAGAATACTCTTTGCCTCCATTATAGATGCCATTTTCTAATTCTTCCTGTGTAACAGGATAACGATTCTCCTCTGCATAGGCTTCGGATACCCAGACCATCTGTCCTAAAACAGCTTTATCCCCTTGCCAAAAACCACATATCTGAAATGTATCAGTCTTATATTGTTTCAACATTGGATTTACTTCCCAGGTCAGCGTTACTTCTTCCCCTATCTTTGGTGTAACACCTAGCGTTTCCAATATCATGCTACTGAGTGCTACTTCATTTTCTTTTTCTGGCAGTCTTCCTGTGGTTGGCAGACAATTAAAACTTTCTGCCATATTTTCATCTGCATATCTGACCTCTACGGAAAATCCAAACCGCTCATCCATTCCGGCTCCCAAAAAAATACCGGAACCGTATCGTTCCACCTCTTCGCTCTGTTCGATTGTCTGTTGCAATCGCTCTGCATCTTCTTCTGACAGATTCTGTGCACTGGCATGGGCGGAATCCATAAATTGTTTGATTTCCGTTGCTCTTTTGGAAAGAATCATGGATACACTCCCCACAAAGAGACTTGTAAATAAAAGGGAAGTCAGCATGATGGCAATGACAGCAATCACATTTCTGGCACGATTCATTTTCATAAAACGCTTCGTCAATAATCGTAACGTCTCTTTATTCTCTACTTTTACCATATGACCGCCCCCTGCTATACCAATCCACTATCTGAAACAATTTTTCCGTCTTCAATCTGCAAAATCCGGTCTGCCATCTGGGCAATCTCCTCATTATGGGTAATCATTACAATGGTCTGATGAAAACGCTTACTGGTTACTTTTAGAAGTCCTAATACATCCTGGCTTGTTCTGGAGTCCAAATTTCCGGTCGGTTCATCTGCCAGCAAAATAGCAGGTTTTGCCGCTAAAGCCCTTGCAATTGCCACTCTCTGCTGCTGTCCCCCGGATAAAGCACTTGGCAGATTTTCCAATTTTGTCCGAATACCAAGTGTATCAATGATTTCATCTACATATTTCTTTTCAATCTTTTTGCCATCCAGTTTCACGGGAAGAATAATATTCTCCCATACATTCAGCATCGGAACTAAATTATACTGTTGAAATACAAAACCAATATTTCTGCGCCTGAAAATGGTAAGCTCTTCATCTGTCATATGGCTTAAGTCCTGTCCATCCACAATTACCTGCCCGGATGTTGGATTATCCAATCCACCAATGATATGGAGCATCGTAGACTTTCCACTCCCAGAAGTCCCAACAATCGCTACAAACTCCCCTTTTTCCACTTCCAAATTTACACCATCAAGGGCTCGAACTTCCGTTTCTCCCTGTCCATATATTTTTTGTAAATCTACTGCTTTTAATATATTCATGTCTTCCTCCCTGTCTTATATTGTAAAAAAGCCTGTATTGATCTTTACAATACAGACTTTATCATAACAATGTCTCCATCCGGTTTCTGAAATATCACAGTTTTGATACTATTCGCACCTTATACGGGAAGAAACACAGAAAATGTGGAACCTTTCCCAATCTCTGATTTCACTTTCACATATCCTTTTTGCGCCTGAATAATCTCTCTTGCAAGAAATAAACCAACTCCTACCCCTGGTTGATCCGCTACTGACAGGCTTCGGTAAAACCTTCCAAATATCTTTGGTATTTCTTCCTTTTTGATTCCAATACCATCGTCGATTACATCAACCTTCACAAAGGAAGAATACTTCTCCACTTTCATCTGGACTGTTCCTCCGCCCAGCGTGTATTTAATCGCATTGTCTACGATATTTCCAAGTGCCTCTGCCGTCCATTTCAAATCACAGATAACATACAAATCTGTATCGCACACACTCAAGGTAATATTCTTCTCCCTTGCTTTTGCAGCAAACTGCTGCCGAATATCCTCCAGCAACTGCCTGATACCAACCTTTTCTGGGTGTACTGCGATAATCCCACTCTCCATCCGAGATAATTTGACCAGTGATTGTATCAGAAAATCTAGTTTCTCCGTCTGTTCCAAAATGGTATCTATCTCTTCCTGATTTTCATGATTCGATTCAGAGAGTATTTCCCCATAAATTTTCAAATTTGAAATAGGAGTCAATGTCTGATGTGCAATGTCGGAAATAAGTTTCTGTATCACTTCTTTCTGCTCCTGCTGGTTCTTTCTTGCCAGAAAATTACTGTCTAAATACTGTTTCATGCTGTTTTCAAGGGTAGAATACTTTTCTTCAGATATTTCTGTCCGTTCCAATTCTCCATCTATCGCACAATCCAGCATTTGCTGCAGCCGGTTCAAAAGCCTTTTTTCTTTCTGATAAAAAATACAGTACCAAAATACTCCGCTCAGGAGAAATATTCCTGCAACCCATATAATTTTTTCTGTCATTCTTTCACCGCCCATGTATAACCAATTCCGTAAACCGTCTTGATATATTTAGGCTTCTGTACATCATCTTCCAATTTATCTCTGAGACGTTTGATTGCAACAGTCAGGGCATGGGCATCCACAAACTCTGTATCCCCCTGCCATACCTCGTCGATCAAGTATTCTCGTTTCAATACTTTACCTTTATTTTCACACAACACTCGCAATAACTTTTGTTCAGTCTTACTAAGTTCAATCGGTTCTCTGTTTTTAAAAAATTCCATTTTATCGAAATAGAACTCAAGTCCATCGAACTCCATAGAATCCTTTGCTGTTGCCTCTTTATTTCTAAGCTGCACAGATACCCTTGCACGCAGAACCATCAAACTAAATGGTTTCGTAATATAATCATTTGCCCCAGCTTCCAATCCTGTTACGATATCTACTTCCATGTTATTTACAGTAAGCAGAATAATCGGTACTTGACTGTTTTTCCTGATTTCTCTTACAAAATCAATTCCATTTCCATCTGGCAAGTTTACATCTAATAAAACCAATGTTATATCTTCCCTGTTTAGGATATCTCTCGCTTCCTGCAAAGTTCTGCACTGATAAAAGAAATAGGAATCATTCTTCAAGGCAAGGCGTATTCCATCATTTAATTTTTTGTCATCTTCAACAATCAGTAACTTTTCGCTCATCATTCGCTCTACTTTCTTTTAAAATCAATGATAATTGTACCAAGTCGCTAGCGCGACGGCTAGTCCTAAGTACGTGGTTCTATTACTTTTTTTCAAAGAAATCTGTTTTCCTCAAAATAAAAGTAGCAGTTTTTTTATATATGTTTTATTGTTGAATCACCACAAGACAACCTAAAACAATACAAAAAAACTGCTATGCTTATGTTATCATGGATTTTTAAACTTAACAAGTACATATTTTACTTTTTTATCCGTCCACCGCCTGTTTTGAAATATCCTGACTCTAAATCAATCTTATTTCA
>NZ_JANJZT010000040.1 GCF_024622975.1 Blautia caecimuris
GAATACCTCCTGAGTTTTAAGGAGATTGTAGCAGAATAAAAAATGAAAAAAAAGATACGGATGATTACTTACTTACTTTTGACCTCTTATGGGTTAAATTACTGGTGGACAATAGGAGCAAATGAAGTCCAATTTTGCCATCGACGGACGAACACATACTTGACTGATTTACATAGAGCCTTGGCTCATTCTTTGAAAACGAGAATGGGTCGAGGCTCTATTTTTTTTCGCCTGAAATCCGGCGAGACAAATTTGAGTAGGAGGTAACAGGTATGACGGATTTCAATCAGAAGACCCATGATACCGATGTGGGCAGTCATGGCGGACAGTCGAGGCAGATGATGGAGGTGTTTGAGAACCAGGAGTTTGGTTCGATCCGGTTGTTACAAGAGGCAGGCAAGACCTTCTTCTGTGCAAGCGATGTGGCGAAAGCGTTGGGGTATGTGAATCCCTACGCCGCAGTGAAACGCCATTGCAGAGGCCCCCTAACGAAACGCGAGGGGGTCGTTCAGAAGGTGAATCAGTATGGGGATGCTGGAGAGCAGGTCGTTGAAATCGCCTTTATCACAGAAGGCGATGTTTACCGGCTGATCGTTCACAGCAAGCTGCCATCGGCAGAACGATTTGAACACTGGGTGTTTGATGAAGTTCTCCCTTCCATCCGCAAGCATGGTGTGTATATGAGCGATTCCGTTTTGGATCAGGTGATTCAGCATCCGGAAGTCATCTACACCCTGGCGCAGGAACTTGTAGCCGAGAGGGAGCAGCTTGAGGGTATCCGCAAACAGCTGGATGCGGCGCAGCCCAAGGCAGACTACTTCGATACCTTTGTGAATTCGGAGGATTGCACCTGCATCCGGAATTTCTGTAAGGAAATCGGAATCCCGGAGAAGACGGCAGTGGCTCTCTTACTGGATCATCGCTATCTGTACCGCAGTCCGAGTGGCTGGCTGATGCCTTTTGCAGACAAATCTGCAAGGGGCTATTTTATTGTCCGGGATTGCTACGGCAGAAGCGGAAAACTGGTGCAGCAGACGAGAGTGACCTGCAAGGGAAAGAATCATCTCTTCAAGTTGTTTAAGAAATGGGGTGTGATCGAATGACGCTTTTTACAGAGGGACGCCTTCAGGCGTTTGAACGCATGATGCAGGATACCGGCAAATACCATCGCCGGGAGGACAGCGAAGATCGTCCGCGCAAATGTCCGAAGAAAAAAGCGGAGCCTGCGAAAAAGGATGGTGAGCACCATGCCGGTATTCAGGGTTGAGAAAAACAGCAATTACACAACGATGTGCAATTACCACCTGCGGGATCAGGGTCTCAGCCTGAAAGGAAAAGGACTTCTCTCCATGCTGCTCAGCTTGCCAGACACATGGAACTATTCGGTACGGGGGTTATCTTCGATTACGCCGGATGGCGTAGATGGAGTGCTTACGGCTTTGAAGGAGCTGGAGCGTCTTGGGTATCTGGAAAGGAACCAGCAGCGTGAGAGCAACGGTCGGATGGGCAGAGCGGAGTATGTGATTTATGAGATGCCAAGGAAAAAGCCGTGTTCGGAATCACCGTGTACGGAAAAGCCGTATACGGTAAGGCATGGACTTGGGACCGCTGCTGGGACTGTATTTGCAGACATTTGTGGTTCAGGTCACGATGCTGGCATTGTCGGCTATTATCTTTGTTATCGTGTATGGCCGAATGGTGGAAATATATCTCATACGAGAAGCCAGGTACAGACGCGGCTCCAGAGTATTTTTGAAGCACAGTATGAGCTGAAGTTGGAGGAAAAGGTGGAAATCCGGACGAGGAAAGAAACCCGTGTGGGCTATCGCTACAATCCGATCACCGGAACCGGACACACCTACACCTATCAGGTGACGGTACAGTATGAGTATAAAATCCTCAATGTAACGCTGCTCAATCGGGGTGTGGACTATGTTGCCAGAAATTCCGGCCTTACAGATGACCAGCTGCAACGCTACGAAGTCACATTGGAGTGCCGGGGCAATCGGGATGATCTGTTTGCAGGCATTGCCTTTGCAATGCCGGATGGCGCAGGTTCCAGCGGAGAATATCAGGATTACGACATTCCGGGCGAAGCTCTGACGGATGAAAAATTCCGGAAGATGATTACAGAAGCTGAGAAATATCTCGGTTATCCCTATGTTTGGGGCGGCAGCTCGCCGAGTACCAGTTTTGACTGCTCCGGTTTTGTAAGCTGGATGCAGAGTATCGCAAGACAAAATCAGAAATGCAGGATTGGCTTGTGGCACAGAAGATTGTGCAGGAAATCCTGAAAGAGGACGACCAGAAAAAAGAGCAGCTGCATGAGCAGGAAGTTCGGCAGGAAGAAGAAAATAGACAAAGCAGTCGATGATGGATTGTCCGGTGCAGTGTGGGCGTAATGCTCATGCTGCACCGGGCTTTTTTCTTTGGCAGGAACTGCCGTTAAAGCATCCGGAACGGATGCACAGCTCGATGCCGCAGGCAGCGTTCTATGGGGATTGGGGAGTTTCCCCAACAAGCAGAAAATCGCTTTCGTGTCACGAAAGCCCTGCTTGCAGAAGAGTGGATTCTAAAAAAATCGTTCAAAATTTGGAAGAACTTTCGATTGATTTTGTTCGTTTCTTGGAGTAGAATATAAATGAGAAATTTTAACTTGCTGCGAGTGACTTTAGACATCGAAAAAGAGGTTCCGTATGGATTTCATGACGATTAAGCAGGCTTCTGAAAAATGGGGCATCTGCACAAGGAGAGTACAGACATTATGCACAGAAGGGCGAATTGATGGTGCCGAGCGTTTAGGCCATCAGTGGGTCATTCCTATTAACGCCGAAAAGCCGAAGGATGCCAGAATCAAAAGCGGCAGATACATTAAAACAAAATCCGGAAATGGAGAGAACGAAGATGGAAAGAAAACCGTATAGTGCCGGAGCCGTGAAATTTTCGTTCTGGTTCATGGAATTTCGGAAAACCGTGCAGCTTTTGAGTGAGGGTAAGAGCTTTGCAGACATTAAAAAGTTGAATGAAGAGACAAACATTTATGGCGCACCGACAAGACTACGAGCGCAGCAGATTTATTCTACCGTAACAGCCCGTATCAAGACATTAGATGAAAGCTTTTACCCAATCTTTTTGAGCAGTGATCTTGCTACACAAAAATTATTTGTGCTGACTGCGGCTCTTTTGCATGACACGCTGTTCTTTGATTTTGTGTATGAAGTAGTGCGGGAAAAAATGATTCTTGGTTCCGACGAGCTGACGGATGCAGATATCCGGATATTCTTCAAAAATAAGCAGGAACAGAGTGAGAAAGTGGCTTCTCTTCAAGACTATACGCTGCACCGCCTCGGCTCCTGCTATAAAACGCAGCTTTATGAAGCTGGGCTTTTAGAAAGCAACCGGGCAAACAGCACAAGAAAAATACTGAGGCCAATTCTTGATATTGCATTTGAGCATTGGCTTTATGACCATGACCTTGGCATCATGGTAAAAACACTGACGGGGGTAAGATGAAATGGATTTAAGCCAAAGACTGGATGAGATGGAGCTTGCAATCCATAAGCCGTCTTTCCGAAAAGGAACAGGCCGCGCAAATGAGGTCAACTATTGGGTGTTTGATTATCCACCGGAAAAGGAACTGGAAGTTCGGGAGCGTGTAGAGTATCTGAAAAATAAGAACGACCGGGGCGATGATGATTTTGAGCTTGTGGTCTTTGACCTGTATGATATCATCATTGACTTTTTGGAAAAGAAAAACTTCATGGAAAAGTGCTATGACTTTGAAAAAAAGCGAGGAATCGAGCGTATCGTCAAGGCAGTGACCAACTCCATGAAGGTAAATGACGATGACAGCCTGATCGTGCAATATATCAAAGAACATACGCCGGAGAATGCAGTCGTGTTCCTGACCGGTATCGGCAAGTGCTATCCGATTTTGCGCTCCCACAAGGTGCTTAACAACTTGCACCAGGCGTTTGTGCGCTGCCCGGTCGTGATGTTCTTTCCGGGAACCTATAATGAACAGGAGCTGATCCTGTTCAATGAGATTAAAGACGATAACTATTACCGGGCATTCCGACTGGTAAAGTAATGGATGGAGGAAACTGTTATGCAGATCAAGGACATGTTCCGAAAGAAAATTGACCGTGAGATACAGGGCGTTATCATTGTCGGTCAGGGTGAAGAGACAAATGTGGCGCAGGAGCTGGAAGAGTATGTTGTGACCCGTGAGCTTCAGCGTCATTTTGCGGATTTCTTTGCAGCATATAAAAAAGGTATTCAGGGAACCACACCAAAAATGGGTGTCTGGATTTCCGGCTTCTTTGGAAGTGGTAAATCTCATTTCCTGAAAATTCTGTCCTATCTGCTTCAGAATAAACAGGTCGGAGACAAACATGCCATCGACTACTTTATCGAAGATCAGAAGATTACCAATCAGATGGTGCTGGCAGATATGCAGCTGGCAGCAAACACCCCATCAGATGTGATTCTTTTCAACATTGATTCCAAAAGCGATTCGAATGGCAAAGAAAATAAGGATGCCATTGTGAACGTATTCCTGAAAGTTTTCAACGAGATGCAGGGCTTCTGCGGTTCCATGCCGCACCTTGCTGACCTGGAGCGCAGGCTTTCCGAGGAAGGTCGTTTTGAAGAGTTTAAGGAAAAGTTTGAAGAAGAGTATGGCGATCCGTGGGAAAGCTCTCGCCAGGACTTCGATTTCATTCAGGATTCCGTTGTCGATGTTCTTTCTGACATGGATTTCATGAGCGAATCAGCTGCCCGTAACTGGTGCGAGAAAGCAACCGAGAGCTACCAGATCAGCATTGAAGATTTTGCCAAGCGTGTAAAGTCCTATATTGATAAAAAAGGCAATAACCACCATGTTGTTTTCCTTGTGGATGAGATCGGTCAGTACATTGGCGATGATTCCAAGCTGATGCTGAACCTTCAGACAGTGACGGAAGAACTGGGCAAGGAGTGCATGGGTAAGGCTTGGGTAATCGTAACGAGCCAGCAGGACATCGACTCCATTACCAAGGTGAAGGGTAACGACTTCTCCAAGATTCAGGGACGTTTCGATACACGCCTTTCTCTGTCCTCTGCCAATGTGGACGCTGTTATCAAAAAGCGTATTCTGGATAAGACAGAGACCGCAGCCCAGAGCCTGCGTCTGCTCTATGACCAGAAAGCAACCATCATCAAAAATCTGATTGTCTTCAACGATGGTGTGGAGAAAAAACTGTACGCCAACGCAGAAGATTTTGCTGAGGTTTATCCTTTTGTTCCATACCAGTTTAATTTGCTTGCCAGCGTGCTGACCAGCATCCGTACCCATGGTGCATCCGGCAAGCACCTGTCCGAAGGTGAACGTTCCATGCTGGCTCTGTTCAAAGAGTCTGCCATGCAGCTGATGGACGATGAGATGGGGGCAATCGTGCCGTTCTATCGGTTCTATGATGCATTGGAGAACTTCCTCGACCACAGCCACAGCAGTGTGATCATCCGCGCTTATGACAACAGCTATATCAACCCGGAAAAGAAGGAAAAAGATGTCTTTGCCATCAATGTGCTGAAGACTCTTTTCCTGATTAAATATGTTCTGGAAATCGAAGCCAACGTGGACAACATCGTCAGCCTGATGATTACCAGCATTGACGATGATCGTATCTCTCTGAAAGCACAGGTGGAAGATGCACTGAAAGTGCTGATGCGCCAGATGCTGATTCAGAAGAACGGCTCCATCTATGTATTTCTGACCGATGAGGAACAGGAGATCAACAACGAAATCGAAAAAGAAAATGTGGAGATGCCGGAGGTCATCACGAAGATTGCCGAGATGATCTATGAGGACATTTTCTCCAGCAAGAAGTATCAGTACCCCAGCTTTGGTGGACGGTATGCGTTCTCCTTCAATCAGACAGTGGATGACCGCCCCTATAAGGCAAACCAGAATTACGATATCGGTCTCCGTGTACTGACCCCGTGGTATGAGGGCGGCACCGATGATGGTACGCTGCGCCTGCTCTCTGGCCAGGGCAAGGAAGTCCTTGTGGTTCTGCCGAACGATGATGCGTTCCTGACGGAAATGCGGGCATACTTGAAAATTGAGCGGTTCCTGCGCAAGAATACTTCTGTGCAGCTTGCCAAGTATGAGACCATTAAGGAAGCAAAGCGCGTGGAGATGCGGGAACGCAACGGTAACGCCAAGCTTTACCTGACGGAAGCTCTGAAAGAGGCTACTATCTATGTCAATGGCGATGTGCTGCACACTTCCGGAAAGGAAGTGACCAGCCGCATCAACGAGGCAATCGGAAGATTGGTGCAGACGGTTTACCACAAGCTGTCCTACATTGACGCAGCGATGGGCGAAGCAGACATCCGGAAGATGTTCAAGACCAGCAATCAGCTGTCACTGGCACTGGGAGATACCGGAGAATCCAATGTTCACGCGCTGGATGATGTGCTGCAATTCGTGGCGGGCAATTCCCGGATGCACATGAAAACTTCTATGAAAACCATTAAGGATCGCTTTATGAAAGCACCCTATGGCTTTGTGGAAGATGACATCCATTGGCTGGTGGCACGTCTCTTTATGCGTGGAGATCTGTCCTTTACGGTCAACGGTGAGAGCGTCAATCTAAACAACCGTTCCGAAGAAGAAATCATCGGCTACATCACGAAGAAGCAGTTTGTGGATAAGCTGCTGACGGAAGTGCGCGTCCGTGTGCCGGAAAACCAGAAAAAGGCCGTCCGCACCGTGATGAAAGAGCTGTTTAAGGTGGCACCGCCTGCCGATGACGAAGATACCATCATGAAGAACTTCCAGCACTACTGCGAGAATCGGATCACCGAGATTGAGCGTCTGGAACCCAAATATGAGAATTACGCCTATCCTGGGAAAGAACTTCTGGAAAAGGGTAAGAAGCGGCTTTCCGCACTGGTGCAGATTCAGGCACCGCTGGAATTCTTTAAGACCGTATTTGACGAGCAGGATGATCTGATGGATTTTGGCGAAGACTATGAGCCTATCCGTGATTTCTTTGGCAGTGAGCAGCTGACCATCTTCACTCGTGCGCTGGATATGCTGAATATTTACGAGGACAGCAAGACCTACATCGTGGATGCAGAACTGGAAGACGTGGTGGCTAAGATGCGTACCATCGTCCGGATGGCGAAGCCCTACAAGGAGATTCCGAAGCTGCCGGAGCTGCGCGAGAAGTTTATGAACTGCTATATGCGCATTCTGGAAGAGCAGGCAGAGCCGGTCAAGGATTCCATCAATCAGGATCGGAACCGTGTCTTTGAAGTGCTGAACACCAAGCCCTATAAGGATACGAAGTTCAACCGTTATTTGGAACTGTTTAAGGAGATTATGGACGGTGCGGAGCACTGCAACAATGTCTCCACTCTGCGTAGCTATGCAGATAAGGCGGAAGCACTGAAGCTGCGCCTGCTCAATGAGATGAACGCAGAGGATATTCGCCTTGCGAAGGAAGCAGAGGCAAAGGCAGAGGCAGAGCGCAAGCGTCAGGAAGAAGAGGCGAAAAAACGCGGCGAGACCGTGAAACCGGCTGAAAAGGTCACAGAACCGCAGCCTGTATATAAGGTGCGCACCACGAAGAATGTTTCCATCAAGACGGTTGCCAAGACTGCGTCGTGGCGGCTGGAAAGCAAGGATGATGTTGATAAATACCTTGCCGCATTGCGTGAAAACCTGCTGAAAGAGATGGACGAAGATACAATCGTCAACATTGAACTATAAATGACAGGAGGATTGGCTCCATGAACAAGACAGCCATAAAGAATTTTGCGATCTGGGCGCGGAATAAGCTGATTGCAGATGTTAGCTATGATGCCCGCTTGATCGGTATTACAGAGGACGGAATTGCCAAGCCGCTGCCGCAGAGCTTCGGTGACACCCAGTTTTTCGATATCGGAACCGCAGAACCGTATTCGATTTCCGGCGAGGCCGTGCGTCAGCGTGACAAGCTGATAGAGGTCATCCAGCAGAAGGAAAAGGATACCGACTATAAAACCGCATATCAGTATGTGATCGAGGAGGTTGCCTATACATGGTTCAACCGCCTGATTGCGATCCGTTTCATGGAGGTCAACGACTATCTGCCTTCCCATATCCGGGTTCTCTCTTCCGAGAGCGGTAAGCTGGAGCCGGATCTGGTCACAACACCTTTTGACGCAGAGTTGCCCTTCACTGCGGAGGAAGAGACTCAGATTTTCCAGCTGAAGCAGGACAACAAGCTGGACGAGGTATTCCGCATCCTGTTCCTAAAACAGTGCAATGCCCTGAACGAGATTCTGCCTGCTCTGTTTGAAAAGACAAAGAACTACACTGAACTGTTGCTCAACTTGTCCGTTACCAACCAGGACGGTGTGATTTATCATCTGATCCACGATATACCAGAGGATGATTTCAATGTTAAAGAGAGTGGACAAATTGAAATTGTAGGTTGGTTGTATCAGTACTACATTTCTCAAAAACATGAGGAAGTTGTTGACATCCTTGATAAAGGTACAGTGAAAAAAGAAGATGTCGCTGCTGCAACTCAGCTTTTTACAACGGATTGGGTTGTTCGATACATGGTAGATAATTCCTTAGGACGATACTGGTTGGAACGAAAGCCGGAAAGCAAACTTCGGGAAAAAATGGAGTTCTTTGCAAAGAATAAAGACGGTTCAGTGCCAACGGTTAATGAAAAAATTGAGCCAACGGAGTTGACAATATTCGATCCATGTATGGGTTCAGGTCACATTCTTGTGTATGCATTTGACTTGTTAATGGATGTATATGAAGAATGCGGATACACGCAAAGAGATGCAGCTGCATTGATTGTTAAAAACAATATTTTTGGAGTAGATATTGACAAACGAGCAACTCAACTTGCATATTTTGCAATAATGATGAAGGCACGTCAGTATGATAGAAGATTTTTCACAAGAAATGTATCGCCAAACCTTTATTGCACCGAAAATTATCCAGAGGGAGAATTACTGGGGTCGTTGATTATTGTAGATCACTTAGAGGAAGAACCTGTTGTACCCGAGGAACTTACACTTTTTAATATGGATTATGAGCATAAAAAGAGTATCTGGAATCTTAGAAGAGTTCTTTCTCAAAAATACACTGCGGTATGTACGAATCCTCCATATTTGAATAAATATAATCCAGAATTAAAGGATTATGTTCAAAAGCAATATAAAGATTATAGTGGAGACTTATTTAGTGTCTTTATGTATAGGAACTTTGACTTTTGTACATCTGGTGGATATAGTGCATTTATGACACCATTTGTGTGGATGTTTATCAAAACATATGAGAAACTTCGAGATTATATCATTGATAATAAGAGCATTACAACTTTAGTTCAAATGGAGTATTCTGCATATGAGGAAGCGACCGTACCAATCTGCACATTTGTTTTGAAAAACAGAACATCGGACAATAAATCGTTGTGCTTCAAATTGTCGGATTTTAAGGGCGGAATGGAAGTACAGAAAATCAAAGTTGTTCAGGCAATTAAGAATCCGGAATGCGGATATTTTTATGAAGCAAGTGCAAATGATTTCAAGCGAATAAAAGGACATCCAATCGCGTTTTGGGCGAGTGAGGAAATGCTAAATGCATTTGAGAATTATCCGACAATTTCTGAAATTGCGCCGCCTAAGCAGGGGCTAGCAACTGCAAATAATGATTTGTATTTAAAACTTTGGTTTGAACCTTTGTTTTCTAAAATAGGAATGGGAATGCATAATTGTTCTGAGGCACAAAAAAGCGGATACAAGTGGTTTCCATATAATAAGGGTGGTGCTTTTAGACGTTGGTATGGAAATAGGGATTATGTTGTAAACTGGGAGAACGATGGCGAAGAAATTAAGAACTTTAAGGATGAACATGGGAAAATACGTTCGAGACCTCAAAATACGGCTTACTATTTTAGACAAGGAATAACATGGTCTGATATTACAAGTGCGTCTTTTTCTGGGAGATTTACAGAAGCTGGTTTTATTTTTGATATAAAAGGTTCGAGTGGATTTCCAAACAACAGTGAAATTTATTATGTATTAGGATTCTTGAATTCTAGTGTATCCCAGAAATGTATAAAAATACTTAATCCAACTATAACTACACAGGTTGGCGACATGTCACGGATTCCGGTTGAAGTAAAGGGGGACTATAAAGAATCTGTTGATTCTAAAGTAGAGGACGCAATTCAATTATCACAGAGAGACTGGGATTCCTTTGAAACATCCTGGGATTATAAGAAGCATCCATTACTCCGCAATGTTTCGAGGATTTCCGAGGCATTTATCCAGTGGCAGGCTGAATGTGATGACCGCTTTAATCGGCTGAAAGCCAACGAGGAAGAGCTGAACCGCATTTTTATCGACATTTACGGCTTACAGGAAGAGCTGACCCCGGAAGTGGAAGATAAAGATGTGACTGTGCGCAAGGCTGACTTGCAGCGAGACATCAAGAGCCTGCTAAGCTATGCCGTGGGCTGTATGTTCGGTCGCTACTCGCTGGATGTGGAAGGGCTTGCCTATGCAGGCGGCGAGTGGGATAGCAGCAAATATCAGAGCTATATTCCGGATGCTGATAATGTTATCCCCATCACCGATGAAGAATATCTGGACGATGATATCGTATCGCGCCTGTGTGCATGGCTGAAAGCAGTTTACGGTGCTGATACGCTGGAAGCAAACCTCGACTATATCGCAAAAGCCCTTGGCAATAAGGGCAGCACCAGCCGGGAAATTATCCGCAACTATTTCTTGAACGATTTCTTCAAGGATCACTGCCAGACTTACTCTGTCACTGGCTCCGGCAAGCGTCCGATCTACTGGCTGTTTGACAGCGGCAAGCAGAACGGCTTTAAGGCACTGGTCTACCTGCACCGCTACACGCCGGATACCATCGGAAACCTGCGCATCGACTACCTGCACAAGATGCAGCGCGTATATGAATCCGAGATCAACCGGATGCAGGGTATGATGGATCACAGCGAGAATGCCCGCGAGGTAGCAGCAGCCTCCAAGCGTAAGGATAAACTTGCCAAGCAGCTGAAGGAATGCCGGGAATATGATGAGAAGATCAGCCATCTGGCACTTTCCCGTATCGAGCTTGACCTCGATGACGGCGTAAAGGTCAACTACCGTAAGCTCCAGACTGCACAGGACGGCAAGTTCTATGAGGTTCTGGCGGACAGCAAGAATATCATGGTGAAAGAGAAGAAATAAGAGGAACAGGAGGCGTTTGCAATGATTTTGTACCACGGAAGCAATGTTATCGTAGAACAGCCGAAACTTATCCGGCAAAATCGTTATCTGGACTTCGGTTTTGGATTTTATACCACCACCAACCGCGATCAGGCAGTGAACTTCGCTCAAAAGGTCACCGACCGCCGCAAAACAGGAGTTGCTACGCTCAATATTTATTCCGTAGAGGAAGCCGTGGCTTTCAAGGAGTGCAGTTTGCTGCGCTTTGACAGCCCAGATGAAGCATGGCTGGATTTTGTAGCTGAGAACCGTCAGGGAACCTATCGGGGAAAGCAGCATGACCTGATTTATGGTGCTGTGGCAAATGATGATGTGTACCGCACTATTACCCTGTATATGACCGGAGTGTTGGATAAGGAACAAACACTGGCGGCACTCAAGATTCGGAAATTGTTCAACCAGCTGGTGTTTGCAACTGAGAAGTCCCTGCAATACTTGCATTTTGAAGGGAGGGAGCTTGTATGAACGAAGATCAGTTCAGCGCAATGCTTGCAATTATTGTGCCGCCCATCATCGAACAGATTACAAAAAACAGCAATGTGGATGATGAAAAAGCGATTTCCCGCTTTTATCAGTCCAAGCTGTATCAGGAGCTTTCGGATGAAAAATCAAAATTGTGGCATTACAGCCCGATGACGCTGTATACCATGTATCAAGATGAACTTCTGACAGGCTCCTATGATTACCCGGAGGAGGCGTGAGCGATGAGCAAAGAATCCAATTTCTTGATTTATTGCATGGAGCGGTACCGTCATTTCAAAGGGCTTTCTGGTGCAGATGTGGCAAAGACCTTTGAAGAGTATGGCATCTATGGGTATATCACAAAATATTTTGAATCACTGCACACAATGGGGGATCATTGCATCGTGCAGGATATTGACGATTATATTAGCAGCATCACAGGCAATAAACGGATCAAGGCGTAACTGCCTGTATGATATTCCCCAAAGGGCGGAATCTATCAAGTAAAGGAAATTGATATGGCAGAATTGAACCTGAAACAAATTATAGACCGCCTGAATGCGGAATTTACCGGGGAGACCCGGAAACTGGTTTTCTGGTACGATGACAAGGCAGAATTTGCCGAGGATATGGAGACGGTTGAGCTTCAGAATGCGAAGATCTACCATCTCCAGCCGGATAACCAGTTCTATACAAAGTATTTTCTGGAGCGTGTGGATAAGACCACGAATTATCTGATTTATGCACCGTTTCCGAAGCCGGATGTAAGGGACAACCATCTGGAAGACACAATGCTGTATTCCAGACGGTTCTTTGCCGACCGTGCTTCCCTCCTGTCGGTTGACCTCGGTATTGAGGAAAAGTACAAGCCGGTTATTGAGAAGCACATCAAGTTTTTCGCCAACAAAGAGCGCACCCAGCGCTTCTATGATCTGGAAATCGAAAACTTCAATGAAGAAAATATCCTTGTCGGTCTGCTGAGTGCAGTCTGCAAGGCGCGTACCTGCTCTTTTGAGGAAGTCGTGCGCATCGTGTTGACGGATGGCGAGCTGGTGGACAATGCTTTCTTGCAGGAGTTTGAAAAATACGATCTGCTGTCTGCATTCTGGCAGCTCTGTGAGCAGCATTTCGGATACACTGATACAAAGCCGAGTCTGGAACGGCTGTTGGTAACGTTGTTCGTTACTTATACTGGTCGATATGTGCAGGCAGAGCTTCCGGCAGCATGGAAGAGCTTTGTCTCCTACAAGTCCGGTAATATCATCGCATTTCTCGATAGCCTGATGAACAGCGTCCTGTACCGGGACAAATACGATGCTCTGTCGGCGCACGTTGCCAAAGGGCTGAATGTTCTTTCGGCATTTGCAGGAATGCGAGTGGACGATTTGGTGGAGTGCGACACTTTCCTTGCCGTGGATCAGGTGCTGGTAAAGTGGCTCATTGGCAGACTTGTTTCGGAAGATATCGGTGCAATCGTAAACGGATTTACCATTCCGGAACTCTGTGAAAAGCGAGCTAAAATGCACTTTGGCAGAAAGACTGGGAAAACCTATCAGATGCTTTCCAGTGCATACAGCATGGTGAAGGAAGCGGATTACCATGCCGCAGATGGCTTAAAGCCAATCATCGACCGATATCTTGCTGCGGATTACAATATGGATCAGCAGTATCGGAAATTCTACTATTATTACGACCAGCTGGAGAGCACGGAAAGCTTTGAGCCGCTTCGGGAGCTGGTGGAAAATATCTACACGAACGAATATCTGGCTTGTCTGCTCCCAGCATGGAATGCTGGAATCCAGCAGGATGCCGCATTTTCGGCAATTCCGTTGCAGCGGGAGTTT
Organism: Blautia caecimuris; assembly: GCF_024622975.1. Classification (GTDB taxonomy): domain Bacteria; phylum Bacillota; class Clostridia; order Lachnospirales; family Lachnospiraceae; genus Blautia_A; species Blautia_A caecimuris. Next base: position 13,602 of record NZ_JANJZT010000040.1, read on the forward strand.
TACAATGCCAACCTGCGCTATACCAAGGAACGCACCGTGGTCATCATTTCGGATGCCATGCGTTACGAGGTCGGACAGGAATTGTTTGCCCGAATGCAGGATGACCCGAAATGTACGGCAAAACTTTCTGTACAACTAAGTGTCCTGCCGTCTTATACAAGGCTCGGTATGGCAGCACTTTTACCGCATAAAACACTGGAGATGACGGATGACTTCCAGGTGCTGGCAGATGGTATCCTTTGCGATAATCTGGCAGGTCGGCAGCAGGTGCTGCAAAGCTATAACCCGGATAGTGTCTGTGTACAGTTCGATGATATCAAAAATCTGAAAGTGGCAGAGCTGCGAGATGTGCTGACAAAACGTCAGATTATCTATGTATATCATAATCAGATTGACGCGCGTGGAGACAAGGCAAATACCGAGGATGAGGTGTTTAATGCGTGTGAGGAGGCCGTTCAGGAAATCATGGACTTGATTCATCGAATCTCCGTCAGCGGCAACACCTATCATTTTATCGTCACTGCCGATCATGGCTTTATTTACAAGCGTGATAAGCTGACAGAAAGTGACAAGATTTCTGGGAAAAGCGCGGAAAAAGCATTTGTTAATCGCAGATTTATTGTGTCCAAGGCGGCACTGGAAGATGACGGCATCGACCATATGAGCATGGGACGCGTTCTGGGGAATGAGGACAGCAAGGTGGTGTCCTATCCTGTCAGCAGCAATGTCTTTAAGGTGGCCGGAGGCGGTGCTAACTATGTGCATGGCGGTTCCTCACCGCAGGAAATGCTGGTACCGGTGCTGGAGTTTAAGATGGAACGTGGTCACATGGAAACAAAGAATGCAGAGATTGCTCTGGTCAGCATCGTCCATAAGATTACGAACCTGATCACGTCCATGGACTTTATCCAGTCGGATGTCGTCAGTGATACTGTAAAAGCGGCAAAATACCGCATTTTCTTCCTCTCGGAAGACAATGAGAAAATCTCGAACGAAAACAGCTATGTAGCGGACAGTCGCGAGGAAAATGCACAGAAGCGTATCTTCCGGATGCGGTTCACATTCAAGAATAAGAAATACGACAAGGACAAGCAATATTACCTTGTGGTTTATGACGAAGAAAGCGGTCTGGAGCAGTGGAGGCAGCCTGTCATCATGGACATTGCCTTTGCAGATGACTTTGGATTCGGATTCTGATATAGAGGAGGCAGGAATTCCGTATGGAAATGATGGATATGGCGGCAGACGATACCCGTGAAGAACTGCGCCGGAAGCTGCGCAGCAACTTTGACGGTCGGATCGTCCGCAAAGACCTGACAAAGAAAATAAAAGAAGGAGCAAATGTTCCGGTCTATGTGCTGGAGTTCCTGCTGGGTCAGTACTGTAGTTCAGACGATGAGACAATCATTGAGCAGGGCGTTCAGAATGTGAAACACATTCTGGCAGACAATTTTGTCCGCCCGGATGAGGCTCAGAAAATTCTCTCACAACTGCGCAAGAACGGGAGCCATACCATTATTGATATGGTGACCGTGCATCTGGACATCAAAAAGGATTGCTTTTTTGCAGAGTTCTCTAACCTTGGTCTCACCAATGTACCGATTACGGATGATTATCCGGAAAAATATGACCGGCTGCTTTGTGGCGGTATCTGGTGTATCGTGCAGCTGGAATATGAATCTGAGGGAGACAGCAGCTTTGGAATCACGGATATAGATGGACAGCCGATTTCCTCTAAACAGAAAAAGCAGAAGGATATCTCTCCCATTAGCATCCATAAGCTGACTCCGATTCAGATGCCCCATATCGACATTGAAGAAGTTCGAGAGGGACGCAAGGCATTCACACAGGAAGAGTGGATGGATGTTATGCTGCGTTCCTGCGGATATGAGCCGGAACAGCTGAATAATCGGGAAAAGTGGCTGCTGCTTGCGCGTATGCTGCCGTTGGTGGAGAATAACTTCAATCTCTGTGAATTGGGGCCGCGCAGCACAGGCAAGTCCCATATCTATAAAGAAATCAGCCCGAACAGTATCCTGGTATCCGGTGGTCAGACGACCGTTGCAAATTTGTTTTACAATATGGGGCGCAAAACCGTAGGTTTGGTAGGCTTATGGGACTGCGTTGCCTTTGATGAGGTTGCCGGAATTAAGTTTAAGGACAAAGACGGCATTCAGATTATGAAAGACTATATGGCTTCCGGCTCCTTTGCCCGTGGCAAAGAGGAAAAGGCAGCATCGGCATCTATGGTCTTTGTAGGAAACATCAATCAGAGCGTGGATGTGTTGCTCAAGACTTCCTCTCTGTTTGACCCGTTCCCGTCGGAGATGGGAACGGACACAGCCTTTCTTGACCGTCTGCATTGCTATATTCCAGGCTGGGAGATTCCGAAGTTCCGTCCGGAGCATTTCACCAACGACTACGGCTTTATCACGGATTACTTGGCAGAGTTTATCCGAGAACTGCGGAAAGAACAGTATGGTGATGCGTTGGATAAGTATTTCCGCCTTGGAAAGAATCTGAACCAGCGCGATACGATTGCTGTCCGCAAGATTGTAGGCGGCTATGTGAAATTGCTTTATCCCGATGGAGAGTTCACGAAGGAACAGATTGAAGAAATTCTTGTATTTGCGCTGGAAATGCGCCGTCGTGTCAAGGAACAGCTGAAAAAGCTGGGTGGAATGGAGTTCTATGATGTGAACTTCAGCTATATCGACCTTGATACCTTTGAAGAAAAATTTGTTTCCGTGCCAGAGCAGGGCGGTGGAAAGCTCATCCCCGATGGCATCTGCAATCCGGGACAGGTATATACCGTAAGTCAGGGCAAGTCCGGTATGATCGGCGTATTCCGCCTTGAAAGCCAGATGCTGCCCGGCAACGGAAAATTTGAGCGCACTGGCCTTGGCAGCGACCGTGATTGTAAGGAATCCACGAATACGGCGTTCAATTTCCTGAAAGCAAACGGAAATCGAATCAGTGGTAGCATCAGCATCACGATGCGGGATTACATCATCAACTATCAGGATTTACAGGGCATTGGCATGACCGGAAAGCTGGCATTGCCTACATTGATTGCACTATGCAGCATCGCTCTTGGACGGCCTACGGTCAGTACACTTGCCGTGCTGGGAGAAATCAGCATCAGCGGCACGATTCTGAAAGTGGACGAGCTTGCCAATAGTTTGCAGGTGTGCCTCGATAGCGGAGCAAAGAAAGTGTTGCTTCCGATTACCAGTGCAGCAGACCTTGGCACTGTGCCGCCGGAGCTGGTAGGGAGTTTTAATCTGATTTTCTACAGCAGTGCGGAAGATGCGGTGTTTAAGGCGTTGGGGGTAGAGTAATACTAAAGGTACGGAGGAAATGCGCCAATGGAGAATAGTTCGTTGGATTACCGTAAAAAACTATATTCTCAAATACAAGAAGAATATGGGAAACTTGTATATACCTATACATGTCATTTTAAGATGGCTGATCGGTTGAGTAAGCGTAATTTTTGGATAAAATGGGGACAGATTGGGCTATCAGCAATATCGACAGGTGGCTTCTTGGGAGTGCTCATTTCAAATAAACAGATACTGTTATGGGCTGGTGGACTATGTTCGACAGCACTCCTTGCCCTAACAAGCTATCTGAAGGATAAGGATATTTCCACTGAAAAAACCGATCATATTAAGACTGCGAATAAGCTGTGGAAGGTAAGAGAAAAATATCTGTCACTTTTGACAGATTTTGACGAAATCAGTATTGAAGAGATAGTGCGCAAAAGAGATGAACTGTTGGATGAAAGTTCGGAAATCTACGGTGCTGCACCTTTAACTGATGGGAAAAGTTATGCTGCCGCCCAAGCTGCGCTCAAAACAAATGAAGAGCAATTCTTTACGCAGGAGGAATTAAACAAGATGCTTCCGGCGCATTTGAGAAAAAATGAGTAAATGGGGGATGAACACATTGAGTTTGTATGTTCAAAGAAATGGAGAGGTAATATCAGCTGACAGCCGTTCTCTTATTTCAAAAAGATATTGCACTGTAACATCAGCAATGAACCGTGAGTTTTGGAATATAACAAGCGATAGACAAAATAGTATATATGTTGGCTCCTATGGAAGGGGAACTGCGATAGATACAAGTGATATTGATATTTTGATGTCCTTGTCAGAATCATATTACAACCAGTTCAACTCTGTTTATGGGAATGGTCAATCTCGTCTTCTGCAAGCAGTTAGACAGGCTATTCTTGTTCCGTATCCAAGAAGTGAAGTAAGAGCAGATGGACAGGTTGTGAAGATCAATTTTTCAGATGGAATGTTCTTTGAAATTCTGCCGGCATTCAAAAATTGGGATGGCTCATACAGATATCCAGATACAAATATGGGTGGGAATTGGCGTTCAACTAATCCGAAAGCAGAACAGGATGCCATGAAAAACAAAAATATAAGCAGTAATGGACTGCTTTTTGACACTTGCAAGCATCTACGATATGTGCGAGATAACTATTTTAGAAGCTACCATTTGTCAGGAATCGTTATTGACAGCTTCGTTTATCAAGCAATAGGAAATTGGAGATGGCTTTCCTCTGGAGAAAGTTCAACTTCAGCAGCAGGTACATACGAGAGGATTCTTTTAGATTGTTATAATCAGCATTTTATGTGGGGAGCGATGCCTCTTAGCGCACCAGGAAGTAATCAACAGGTATCTACGGATAACAGCAGAGATTGCCTGGGTAAAGTTCTTAGATATATTGCTGATTAAATATAGCAAGGGGATAATGACAAAAATCAGTGGGAAGGAGGAATTGTTACGACTGATACTCGAAAGAAAGCCTCTATGTCGCAGGTACTGGCAGATATAAAGCCTTACATAACGAAAAAGTTCATGGCGGTACCGTGTATTAAGGAGCAAGACATTCAGGCTATCTGTCAAATCCTCCTGCCCAGATACAAGAATGTGCAGCTCATGCAAGGACTGACCAACAACAAGCCGGATTTCAGAATTCAGGTTAAAGGTTTGTTTGGGACAGAAGAGAAACGGTTTGAAGTGGTTGGTGGTGATAAGAAAAGATCAGCAACCAAGAAGAAATCTGACCTGGGCTGGATTGATCGGCTGGAAGAGATTGATGCTGCGCTGGATGATTTCTGATATCAATGCAGTGTGGAGAGTTATCTGAGGCAAAGCTTTGTGCAACAGGTTGTTGCACAAAGTCACATATAAAATGGCGGGGAAGCGATGGAGTGACACGACAGGAATTATTTACATGGATACGCCAGCAGTACGGCACAGAGCCGGAATACCCCTGGCATGACTGGAATGCTGTGCTGCGGCACAACGACAATAATAAATGGTATGGTGTAGTTTTGGAAGTATCCGCTGATAAGTTGGGACTGCCGGAAGCAGGCATCATTGATGTCCTTAATGTGAAAAGTGATCCGCTGCTGATCGGCTCTCTTCGTGGGCAAGACGGCTATTTTCCAGCCTATCACATGAATAAGGAAAAATGGCTCAGTATTCAGCTCGGCAAACCGGAGCTGGATGATGCCATCAAAGACCTGCTTTCTTTGAGCCATGAGCTGACAGCACCGAAAAAGCGCAACCCAAAATCATCAGCAAAAAATCCGGGAGATTCCGCAAATGGCAAAGAAAAAGAAACTGACGAAGGCTGAGCGAAAGGAAGCACGCCTCCGAAAAGGCAAGCAGTGGCTGCTCACCTATACCGGCTCACCGAAAAAGATGAATAAGCATTACCGGGAACGCTTTCATGTGGATGCTGTGACGGCTGCTAAAGATTTACAGGAGCTTGGAGTCAATTATACACAGGAACAACTCGACCAGATTAAACGGGCTGAAGAACAGCGGCTTCGGCAGCGGAGAATGGAGCGGGAAGCTAAAGAACGGGAACGGTTGGCAGAACTGTATGAGGACTGCGATGGTCGTTTTGCTTTTATCGCTGGATATACAGATGGCGGCGCACTGTATGGTGTGATGTGGGAAGAAGTCGGCATTGATCCGGGACTGCCGTTTGAGGAAAAAGTGAAGCTCTATCACATGCAGATGTTAGGCTGATAATTGTGCAAGCACCGCCTGCACAATTTGCAACAAAAAAGAGGAGCCAGTCCAGACTCCTCAAAGGTACGTTATTTCAAAAAGTTGCTCTTATGTTCCAGTGCGTGCAGATTGTAACCGAGTGTTGCCAAGTGTGCTACCTTCAGCGCAACAAGATTGATGTCGGTGGACATCGCACTGGCGATCTGCTCGGCTGTGTATCCATATTCATAGATGTAGCGAAGGACTTCATCGCTGTCCATCAGGATTTCTGCTGCTACGATGTTGGCTTCATATTCCGGTTTGGATTTCATGTCGTAGAGCATGAACTCATGAATCGAGGTGGTTTTCGCCATATTCCGGTGAAGCTGGTCATGTCCTAATTCATGTGCGCACACGATGCGCAGCATATTTTCATCCAGACTGTTATTCAGGAAAATAAAGCGATTTCGCTTAATCACCCGGTACATTCCCTTCAGGGAACCAAAATTATCGCAAAGCATGACATTGATACCAAGCTGCCTGGCAATTTCAAAAGGGTCTCTGGAACCGCAGCGTTTTACCAGTTTCTCACCGCCCCGTGAAAGCTGTTCCGCATTCATCATACCACCTCCAGTTTACAGTATAGCGAAAAGTGTGTACGATAAATATCACTGATCGGATTTTTTACGCCTCGTTTTCGGGGCGTATTTTTTATTGTTCTCTTTGGCGATCCAGTAGGCATCGGTCAGAGCTTTATATGCTCCTTCGATGGCATCTTCGCTTAATTCGCCGCCAGCGAACATACCGGTCACTTCGCTGACCAGTTCTTCAATATCTTTCGCTGCTTTTGCGCCGCCTTTTTCATGAGCTTCTACGACATAGGTGCCGCTGCTTCCCAGCAGGTACTCAGTAGTAGTATTCAGTGCATCCGCAATTTTCTGGATCGTAACCATATTGGATGGTTTGCGGCTGCCAAGCTCATAATTCTGAATTGTGCGGGCGGTTACACCGGCCTTCTCTGCAAGTTCTACCTGAGTTAAATTGGCTTCTGTTCTTTTTTCTTTCAACCTTTCTTTGAAGACCATAGAAATACCTCTTTCTTTTTTGATGACGAACACGAACACTTTTTCATAAAAACCTATTGACACGAAAAACTGTGCTTGCTATAATGACGATGAAAACACGAAATACAATTCGTGTAATTATAGTATCACAAGAAATGCTGTGTGTCAATGCGTTCGTGAAAAGTTGTTCGTGCTTTCACGAACGGAGAGGAGGAATACAGGATGCAAAGAGTGATTCTTCACTGTGATATGAACAATTTCTATGCCTCTGTCGAGTGTATGCTGAACCCGGAACTGAAGAACAAGCCGGTGGCAGTGTGCGGTTCTGTGGAGGAACGGCATGGTATCGTACTTGCGAAGAACTATGCAGCAAAGGCGTTTGGTGTTTCCACTGGAGAGGCAATCTGGCAGGCAAAGCAGAAGTGTCAGGATCTTGTGATCGTGGAGCCGCACTATGAGCAATATATGAAGTTTTCAAAATTAGCCCGTGAGATATACGGTCGTTATACTGACCAGATCGAGCCGTATGGGATGGACGAATGCTGGTTGGATGTGACCGGAAGCGGCTGCATGGGAACCGGATTTGAAATCGCAGATGAGATTCGCAGAACCGTTAAGTTTGAATTGGGACTTACGATTTCCGCAGGAGTGAGCTTCAATAAGATTTTTGCCAAGCTTGGGTCGGATATGAAAAAGCCGGATGCGATTACCTGCATCGAAGCAGATTCGTTCCGAGAGAAGATTTGGTGTCTTCCTGCCTCTGACTTGCTTGGAGTCGGCAGAGCGACCGAGAAGGTTCTGTCCGGTTATGGGATTCATACCATTGGAGAGCTTGCTGCAACTTCGGATGATTTCTTGAAGTGCCGCCTTGGAAAGAATGGACTGGCGATTAAGAAGTATGCCAATGGGCTGGATGATTCGCCGGTTATGCGTTCCGATTATGTCTCCCCGGTAAAAAGCATTGGCCACGGGATAACGACCATGCAGGATTTGGAAAATAACGCCGAAGTCTGGTGTGTCATGCTGGAGCTGGTGCAGGAGATTGGAACCAAGCTGCGAATACATAAGAAGAAAGCGGGTGGAATAGCGATTTCCATCCGCAACAATGAGCTTTTCACGAAGGAGTGGCAGTGTCGGATTGGAATTCCGACACAAAGCCCTACCTATCTGGCGAAAACCGCATTTGCTCTGTTTGCAAAGAATTATCAGTGGGAACACCCGATTCGTTCGGTGACAGTTCGGGCAATCAACCTGTTTGAAGAGGATTGTCCGATACAATACGACCTATTCACTGATGTGAAATCATTGGATCGCCAGGAACGCTTGGACGCAGCGATTGAGCAGATTCGATTCCGATTCGGGAAAGATGCGATTAAAAATGGGGTACTTTTTCAAAAAAGCAAGATGCCGACAGAGCGAAAAGTGGATTTGGTTATGCCGACAGGAATGATTGGTTAATACAGCACCGGCAGAATCTGGTGAGTTCTTTGCTAAAAGAAAGTCAACACATTCGCCGGTTTACAGAGGAGGAGCGTAGAATATGTCGGAACAGAAATGTAGAAAAGTATATGTACCTGTGAATTTAGATGTGGATGCAGAGGGAAATATCCGTCCCCGTCTGATTCGGTGGATTGACGGACGGGTGTATGAGATCGACCGATTGAAGCATATGTATATGGACGAAGTGACGACCGATGACCTTCGCTTGCTGCTGGTTCCAATCTCCAAGAAATCAGCTTCCCTGTATAGCAAAATGAATATGCTGATCAAATGTGTTTTCTATTCAGCAGAAGAAAGCAAAATCATCAGTTATAATCCGGCTGCGTCGCTTTCCGCAAAAGGCGGAACACCAAAGCAGGAAAAGAAGGCATTGACGGATGAGCAGGTGAAAATTCTTCTGGATACAATCAGGGAATTACCACCGTATGTCTTCGTAATGATTATGTCATGGGGAATAGGCTGAATGTACATCAAATGAAATGTATAAGGAAAATTCCAGTAAGTGAAGGTGGTACAGATAAGCATACTAATATCGCATTTATTTCAGAGGAAATATGGCGAGCTGTTATGACAGAGGATATTTCAGAAACTATCAGAATAATGAAGAAATTCAATATGGACGACAAGCAAAGACGGAGATTCAACCGATTGCGTGAAAATTATGGATTACTACCAATTAAGAAAAGATAACTTAACCCATTGTGCTAGTTAATATAAAAAACTTCAACAAAATATGTTATCCTATAGCTGTACACCACTACATGCTAT
>NZ_JANJZT010000041.1 GCF_024622975.1 Blautia caecimuris
TGTGAATTGTCAAGGTGCTCCGACTACTGAAAAGTAGTCGGGGATTTTTCTATCATACCTAAAAATTAAGCGCTTACCTTCTTCCATCATAATAAATAATGCATCCACTTTACATTCCCTTCCCGTTGCATCTTAGACATGGCGAAACAAATCTCCATACCTCTATCATCTGCCATTCTATCCTGTCAGCATTCTCCCGGGTAAACACTTTATTCCTCATCATGCTGTTCAGAACCTTTCTCACACGTTTCACTGCCAGTTCATTCCCCATATCCGGCGAGTAAGCAGATGGCGCATTGGGAATCCCTGCCAACATAGCGCACTCATAATCACTTAATTCTAATGGTTCCCTTCCAAAATAGCCTACAGCTGCCTCACGAATACCATAATAACCACTACCAAAATAAACTGTATTTGCATATAACTCAAAGATCTCTTCCTTAGTATATTTCGATTCCATGTCCAATGCCGCAAAAACCTCTGCCGCTTTTCGCTCAACAGTTACTATTTCTTTTCCCCGCCGAATCACTACACCGTAAAGGCAATCCGAAGTTATCACTTATTCTTATTTTTAAAAAATCTAATAAAATTAAAGCAATCCCCACAATAATGACTGTAGTTCTTACCGATGAATCTGGTGAAAATAAGCAAAATACAACAAGTCCCGCTCCAGCACCTGGAAAAATCTACCATCTATTTTTCATGTTTTATTATGACCTCTACACTTCCTTTACCATCTGCATTTCTTTGAATTGCATATCCAAGAATGTATACTCAATCTCTTTGATTTCCTGAAAGCCGACGGAAGCATACATTTTGCGTGCAACTGTGTTTTCCAAAGACACACTGATATACAGTTTGTCCGCATTATGCTTGTTCTCAAAATACTCCAGAAATTCCAGCACAGCTCGCTTTCCATAACCTTTTCCCTGAAACTGCTTTCCAATCATAAAGCGGCTCATAGACCAGCCGGGTAACATATCATCATAGTCGTAGGGCACAAAGCCAACCATCGTTTCATCGTGGTAGATTCCCAGGGTGTAAAGGTCATCCTCGTAAGCCGCTTCTACCAGAGACAGCTTGTTATCTGCAACAAATTTCACCTGATTATCATCAACGGTCAATGCCATACAATCCCAGTAATTGGTTTTGTCTATTTCCCGAAATGTCATTTTAAATCCTCTCATTCTAAATAGTCCTGTTTTTCCGTCTCTGTAACAGTTCACTAAACCGGAAGTTGTCACTCCGGTAATTCCATTTCATTATTCATTTTTACAAATCCATATTTTTCATATAACGGTCGCCCCATATCCGTCGCTTCTAATGAAATAGACGAGATACCTTTGCTCTTAGAATCTTTAACCAGCATATCTAATGTTTTATAGGCAATCCCCTTTCTTCTGTACTTAGGGTTAGTATACACATTCATTATATACGCCTTATTTCCACTTGGATTGTGATAGGTCGGCATTACTTGGAAAAAACTAACACCACCAGCTCCAATACAACAGCTATCATTAAAAATCAAATACGCAATATGAGAGCCATCACAAAGTGCTTTTTGATAGTAGCTATAAGATTGCCTTTTCACTTCACTCATATCAGTATCAGAGCAAAGTTTATTAGCTGCCCTTAATACCTCTATTCTTGTTTCTACCAATATATTTATATCTTCAACCGTTGCTCTTTTATATGTTAGGTTCATATTGTATTCTCCCCTGCAAATCCTTATTTTCCATGTTCCATTCTCACATTCTAAAACTGATGTATAAAATATTCTGCAATATAGCGGCTTTTCATTTCCACTGTGCCGCAGTTTTATCTATTGTTTCATTTACAGGTTCTTTATCGTATCTGTGATTGCCATGTCTCGCATCCATTTCGCCGGCGTGTATACTGCAGCAATACAGAAAAAGGTAACCATTAAAAATAGAATAAACGAAATCTTACACTTTTCCCAGTCCCTCCTAGTCGACCCCTTTTCTTAAAATATCTCTGCCGAACGAGAGACTTACTCTGTCCGGCAGGATATTTTCAACCTTTTACTTACAATTCATTAATTGTTGCGGTAATCGCCATATTGCATATCCGTTTAGATGGAGCATGGGCTGCAATAACAGCAGAAACAAAAATAAAAACTGTTACTACAGCGAGCAATACAATCGGCAAATGCCATGCCACTCCAAAATGACGTGTAATCATCAGCGTATGCAGAAAACGGCTGAAAGGAATTCCCATTCCACAACCCAATATCAGACCTGAAACAGCATAGGTAAAGGCTTCCGCAGAAATCATTCGTGTAAGCTGTTTATTGTCCATGCCAACCGCACGCATTGCACCATACTGTTTTGTTCTCGCAGATACACTCATAGAAATACTGTTAATAATATTAAATAGAGTAATGACCGCAATAATTGCTAAAAATCCATAGCAAACAATCCGTGATGCCCAATAAGTTGTGTTGTTCGTCCGATTACTTTCCCGTTGGTCAGTAACAGCGATATCGTCATTTTCAAGTTTTCTGATTTGTGCTACTGTTTCATCTGTAGCATCTTTTCCCAGTTGAACACCAATCAAACCATATTTTTCCTGTCCCATGAGGCGGTCAAACGTTTCCTGTGAACAGATGATAATCAGATCATCGCCAAACAGTCCTTGTGACAGGGCGCAGGAAATCTCAACCTCAGTGCCTGCAATCTGAATGGTATCGCCGACTTTTAAGGAGTTGTTTTTATTAAAGACTGTCGCAACCTTGTTGCTCTCTCCATAAACTTCATTCAAGGTTCCCTGAGCAATATTTCCTTTTGCATAGTCCAACAGCGTATCATCATAGGAAACAATATTGATATGGTCTATCCCAGCTCTTGAAGATGTTGCAGGGATATTACCCATATAGCTACTGCCATAAGCATTTGTAACGCCATCTATTTTTCTGATTTCATCAACCAAATCATGGTCAAGAACCATTTCATTACTATAACTGGCTAACGCAAGATCCGCTGAGGTAACATTTAGTGATGGCAGCAACAACCGTACCATATCCATCACAATGGAAAAAGAAAGAAACAATATAATACAGAGAGCAAAGGAGGCTGTCAATAAACACCAGTTTTTCTTTGATGCTACTGCATGATGTATGCCCAAAGAACAGTCAATTTTCCCAACACCTATCTTTGCGGCATGGTAAACAGTAGCTGTGTTTTCCATATTACCGGAAACTGCTGACATAGGAGAAACCTTAGCAGCACGTTTTGCCGGGGATTGTGCCGCCAAAAGTACTGTTACAATTCCTACCACGGCTCCGCTGATAAGGCCGGCAGGACTGATTTTGAACACCGGTGTCACAGCAAGTTCACCACCGACAACATAACGGAGTACCCCGCAGATGCCCCAACTGATGATTGTACCCATAAGGATTCCAGCGGGTACTGCTATCTTGCACCAATTCAATGCCTCCAGCCGCACAAAGCGGATGACTTGCTGGCGGCTTGCGCCAATACAGCGCATCATGCCAAAGAACTGTGTCCGATTGGCTATATTGCTGTTCATGCTACCAGAGATCATCAGTACGCCTGCTAAGAGCACTATAATAAACAGAATCACTGCAATTCCGTAGAAATTCTTCATAGCGGTATTGCTGCTTTGCCCTGCCATACCCATTACACCGGTATTTTCTGAGATGTTTTCCGCCGGCAGCTGATATTGTGCCTGCAATTCTGTGATGGCTTTGGTTGCTTTCGTCGCATCCTCGAACTGCACATAATAGGCTGGCTCATTGTCTGTAATTCCATTATTCTCCATAATGGAGGCAAATGCTGTTTGTGTCATATATACCCCTACTAAATAGGTCTGATTTTCATAATATCCTTTATCCTCTGTACCAAACCCAGATATTTTAAACGTTGCATCTCCGGCAGGGGTATGCAAGGTTACATTTTCTCCAATCTGTGCTCCAAATGCTGTTACAGCATTTGGGCTAAGCATAACTTCACTATCATTCTGCGGAAAAGCCCCATCCGTAATTCCATTTGAGATCTGGTTCATATAGGTTTCTTCGGTACCATATAAGACAGCTTTTTTTTCGCGAATACGATACGGCTGCCCTCCTTCATAGTTAAACACGGAAGATGCACCTACGTCGGTAACATCTGTACGTCTACAGATTTCCTCTGCAATATCCTGTGAGATATGATCCAGTTGAAGATGCCAGTTTCCATGCTTGCTCAACATGATGCTGCTTTCCGTCCGAATCATCATGTCTGTTACACTGAAAATCGCAGTCACAAGAAAAACAGCACATATAATGCATAGAATTGTCATACGGTTCTGCCGCCTGCGGACCTTTGCAGAAATCGGCACAAGACTAAGATAGCTTTTCATTCACTGCACCTCCCCAGATCGGTCAGCACACCATCCGACACCTGCAGTACCCGGTCTGCAGTCTGTGCAATGCTCCGACTATGCGTAATCATAATAATAGTCTGTGCGTATCTCTTTGACGCATTTTTCAGCAAAGTAATTACCTCATTGCTGTTCTGCGTGTCCAGATTTCCAGTCGGCTCGTCAGCGAGTATCAGCGAAGGCCGTGAAATCAACGCACGCCCGATTGCCACCCTCTGCTGCTGACCTCCAGATAACTGGCTCGGCAGATGGTTCCGGCGTTCTTTCAAGTTAAGAACTTCCAAAAGCTCCTCCAGATACTTCTTATCCGGTTTCTGATAATCAAGCAGTACCGGGAAGATAATATTCTGCTCAACAGTAAGCTCTGGGATCAGGTTGAATGCCTGAAAGATAAAGCCGATGTTCCTCCTGCGGAAAACCGTCAACTTGCTCTCCTTCATTGCAAAAATATCTTTGCCGTCGATCAGCACTTTTCCTGATGTCGGGTTATCCAACGCACCAATCATATTGAGTAATGTACTTTTTCCGGAGCCTGATTCCCCGACAATAGCCACATACTCACCCTTTGGGACAGAAAAATTGACTTTCTTCAATGCCCGTACGGATGTTTCACCACTGCCGTAAGTTTTGGAAATTGATCTTACTTCTAATAAATCCATATTATAAGCACCTCTTTCTCATATTTTTAATTCGATGAAAGTATACCATCCAAACCTTACTGTAATATTACTGTAAGCCTACAATTTTGTAGGGATTAAAAAACTCAGGGTAAAAGTTGTTCCGGCTCCTAACGTACTGTCCACTTCTATCGTGCCATTGTGCGATTCAACAATCATTTTTGCGAGAGGAAGACCAAGGCCAATGCCTTGCTTGTCTTTAGAAAAACGGCTCCGGTAAAACCTCTTGAATATATGGTGCAAATCCTCCGGCTGGATGCCGCTCCCATTGTCCTTTATGATAATCTGAACTACAGATGCAGACTTTTTCCATTCAATCCAGACAAAATTCCCCTTTTCTGTGTGGTCAAAGGCATTTTTCACAATATTTTCTACTGCCTCTATCATCCAGTCATGGTCACAAAGCAGTGAAATATGTTCATCCCCGGTCAGCACCAGTTCCTTCTCTTCCTGCCCAGCACGGTATGCAAAGTGCAGTTCCACTTCTCCCATCATATCCGCCACATTTTCTGAGTTTTTTCAAATACTATGGAACCGGCATCCAGTTTCGTAATCTTCAGCAAATTCTGTACCAGCGTTTCGATCCGATCAAGTTCTTTTTCTGACAGCGCTGCAAACTCCTGAATTTGCGGCAGTTCTTCCGTCTCCCCCTGCAGAAGTCCGTTATAAATATTCAATGCCGCAAGAGGAGTTTTCAACTGATGGGAAATATCCGATATGGTATTTTTCAAAAACTGTTTCGATTTTCTCTCATTTTCTACATTTGCGTCCAGAATGGCAGCCAGAGAATTTACCTCATGGAACAGCCGGTACATTTCCCCTTCTTCATCACATTCTATCCTCGTCTCCCTGTTACCGGAAATGTATTCTGTGATCTGAGCCACTGCATTTTCCATAATTTCATTCTGTTCTTTAAAGTATCCATAACAGGCTGCCATAATCGCAATACACATGAACAAAGCGCATAACAGAATATAAAGTGCTGCATTGTTAAGTTCAAACATCATGAATGACACGGAAACCACGATAAATATCAGCATACAAACCATAATTTTATAAAATAAAGCCTTAATTTTTCTGTTTGCCAGTATTTTCATGATGCACCTCATTCAGCCGTGTTCCACTTATAACCCATGCGACGGACGGTCACGATCCTTTTGGGCTTACCCGGATCATCTTCAATCTTTGTCCGCAGTCTGCGTATATATACCGTAAGGGAATTATTGTCTATATAGTTTTCATCACAGTCCCATAACCGATTTAGAATCTGCTCCGGGGAAAGAACCTCATCTGGATTTTCCATGAATAAACATAACAATTTATACTCTCTCGCCGTTAATTCGACCTGCACATTATTTTTATATACTTCTCCTTTCAGAAGCTGAACCCTTATACCGTTAGAATTCAATTCCGTATCCGCCTGATTAAAATTATCGCTCCTTCTAAGCAGGGCATTGATTCGCGACATAAACACCGCCAGCTTGAACGGTTTTGTGATATAGTCATCGCCGCCGATATCCAGCCCCATGATAATATCTGTTTCTTCATCCATAGCGGTCAGAAACATAATCGGCACTTTCGAGGCCTGCCGTATTCTTTTACATATGTCAAATCCAGAACCATCCGGCAGGGATACATCCAAAATCACTAAATCATATGCTCCGTTTTCCCATAACCGGTCCGCTTCATCTTTGGTATGTGCAACATCTAGCATATATCCCTGCTTTTTCACGGCAAAGGATAAGCCATTTATTAAACTCAAATCATCCTCAACTAATAAAATCCATTTCATTTATTTTCACCATCCTTTTATCAGCTGCTTAATCTCCTTAGAAATAACTCCTGAGCTTCTTTATACACTTCCATTTCACTTACAGCCACAACTTATTTTACCTCTATAAGCATATTATCTCAACTCTATCATCGACAATACAAGAAAACTGCCACCGACAGTTTTTCTGCATACTGAGGCATACAAAAGAGCCGATAAACACACCTGTTCCCAGATACCTGCTACCAACTCTTATTTTCCCTATAAATCTGTAGCCGCAACCCTTATCTATTACCTTTCTCTGAATACTCAATAAAACATTATGTATGCGGCAATGCCAGCATTTTTCGTCATTCAACCTTAAGTGACAGACTTCCAGTGAAATCATCACCTTTGAGAACGATAAAGTTATCTCCGGCATTAAAAGTAAATTCGTAAACGCCCTCGTCAGTCACTTCCGCAATCATATGTTCTTCCTTATCTCCCAAAATGATATGTTCATCTGTACTTCCAAGCCAATAAAGGGCAGCCGTACCGGATTTAATATTAAGTGAATAAGTCACTTTCAGTGTGCTGCCATTTTCACGTTCCATCGAAGTACCGCCAAAGATATATTCTTCCCCGTTAAACCGGATGTACTCAGCTTCATAACTTCCAACATAATCATCAATATCCGGATCACTTAATTTTGTTCCTTTATAATTTTATCTATGAATATACATTCTTGTTTTTCTTCTTCTCCATCACCTTGAACCATGCATAAAAAATTCCAACCATAACGTTCATAGAATGATGTATGATCTGTAATCAAATAAACAGGTGTTATTCCCTTATTCATATCTTCTATAACAAGCCTTAGCAACTGCCCTGCTATCCCCTTATTCCGATATTCTTTTTCCGTATATACCGCACAAACATTAGGGGCAAGATCTTTCATGTCATGGAAATCATTCTCAACCACTCCCAAACTAGCAATTATTTTATCCTTATCTAAACAAAGATACCATCCATACTCCGTTAAACCCAGATAAGCTTCCATACACTCAAAATATGCTTTTTGAGGATATCCAAAACCCTAAAGCAAATTGGGAATTATAAGTACCCCCTGCGCTTTGCTTCTTCTATCAGTTTCGGTTGAATCAACGGATATGTCCAGCTTTCCACAAGTTGTTCCGTAATGAGAATTTTTTCAATTTCACTATGTAATTCATTTTCAAAAGACAGAATATTTGCAAAGTAAAGCATTCCATAACTCTCTTTACCATCAAAATTATCTGGCGCAGTGACTGAATATACACAAATAGGTTTTATGCTGTATTCAAGCGCGCCCGTTTCTTCATACAACTCTCGTTTTGCAGTATCAAAAATATGCTCTCCATTTTCTCTGTGACCGCCCGGAACTTCGTATGTTTCTCGCTCTCTATGTTTACAAAACACCCATTTATTGTCTGTTTTTGCAATGATGACAGCAAATTTTAATAATCTGTCATCAGCTTCATCATAAAACTTTACTTCAACCATTTATCATTCTCCTTCCTACAATAACAGATACACCTTCCGATTTACCGCCATTTAGCGAAACAAGGAAAATCATTTATTAGAGTACCAAACTGCTTTATCGATAGGTAAAAAGCTCTCGTGCGTTTACGTAAGACCAAGCCTCGCAGAGCGAAATATACCCCTTGCCCATGGCGCACCGTCCGAAAGAGAACGCATCTGAAATAAGTTCAGGCAGTTGCTGGAGCAAGGCGGACGGCGGAAACTATGTAAAAAATTCTTTGACAGAGACAGTCGATAACGGAAATACCGTCAGCGTGTGACCGCTTTTTCTTACAAAGGATCACAAATTATATCATTCTTATACTCTAATGTTTTATGGGATGCCCTTTCATATGCAATTATTTCTTTCATCAATGTTTCTCCTAAAAATCTAATTACATATATTCAGTAAAGAACTTCTCTTATTTTTCTCATCTCTCTCCAAACATTATCTCCATAGTTGCTCACCAAAACTGAAATAATTCCATTATTCGGATTGTATTCAGATATAAAACTTACTCCCGGATCACAACCTTGAAAATATGCCAAATCTTTGCCATTGGGATTATCAATTATCCACATGCCATAGCCATAATACCCTTCTTCCGCATCAGTCCCATCTCCACTCTGCTTACTGAGCATATCTGAAACAAACGATTTTGAAATTAGATTTCCTTCCAGTAAATTAGTCCAAAAGCTAATTATATCTCTTACCGTTATAAACGCCCCGCCCGCACCAGTACCTTTTACATCAACAGAAAATATATTTGTGCGATAGTCATTTGTATCATGACAATAAATATAGTTATTGGCACATTTTGCCGGCAGCTTGTCCAGTTCATAATAACCCGTTGATTTCATACCACATATATCAAAAATACTCTCTTTTAGGTATCGGTCAAAATACATCCCTGTAACTTTTTCTATAATCATTGCAAGCAATACATACCCTGAATTATTGTATTGAAATTTTTTTCCTTTCGGGTACATCATAGGCTTATTTATAAATAGCGGAAGCAAATCGCTGTTATGTCTGATTTTATAATTGGGATAATCGATCCATAATTCCTCATATTCGTCCATAACACTTTCATCAAAATAATCTGGAACACCCGACGTATGATTTAAAAGCTGTTTGACTGTAACGTCCTTATCGATCTCATTTAATGGGATATCCAACAACACGCCCAATGTATCATCAAACTTTATTTTTCCTCGTTCAATCAACTGCAATATTCCTACCGCAACAAATACTTTTCCTGCTGATGCACTTGCAAATTTCGTTTCTGCCGTGTTAGGAATTTCATTTGACAAATCTGCAAACCCAGTTTCTCTTTCATATAATACTTTACCGTTCTGCACAATATATATATTTCCCCTAAAAGTTACATCAATCATTTCTTTTATATCCATTTCAATTCCCTCCAATTTTCCAGTCACTCTGCTCCATTGACCTTATCCGTCAAGCGACTATGTCCGTCTAAATCGTAGAATCGGATCACCCGCTGCCCCCAGCTATGTTCGATTACTTCTTCCAGATATTCAACGTCCGGGTACTCTTTCAGCTTATTCAGAAAACCGTCAAAGTCCTGTTCTTCAAAGACGATTTCCGCATTGTTGGATTTCTTTAATACCTTTTCTTTTGGCAGATTCACAGGCCAGTCAAAATCCTGCTGCAACGCCAGGCCGCAGGTAAACGCTATGTTCTTTCCATAATCCTGATACACCTCTAAACCGAATAAATCTTCGTAAAACTCTCTTGCAGCATTGATGTCTGCTACAGAAACAACAGTACAAATATATTTCATATTTGTTATCCTTTCTACGATCAACCGTATGTCCCAGCAACCATAACCATATTGCCGCACACTGCCCCATATAGTCAACAGTTATATTATTCCCTTTATTCTCCCAGCTTTTTAAACAACTCCGCCAGCATATGGGTAGCCCACTGATACATGTCCATCGTCTCGTACTTCCGGTACTCACACTCCAATGCTACCAGAATAAACAGATAAATATCGTACCACAGGCTCCTTCTCTCCTGTGACTTCGTAAACGCTTTCATGCCATAACCTTTCCGAAAAAAGGGATTGTCTGAATGAATCCTGAAGCTTACTTCCAATAGGGGATCTCCCCAGATGCAGCGTTCCCAGTCAATCAGGCCGGTAATCACCCCATCCGAGACAAAAATATTCCCGTCCCAGAGATCCCAATGCACCAGACGTGGCTCTGTCACTTCTGCAAAAATGTCCTTATCCCACTCCAGATATCGGAGCAGCTCATCCTGAGGTATTTTCAAATCAACATTTCCTTGTCTGGCATCGCTGATTCCTGCCTTCAGCATCCTGCGAAAGACCATGTACCAGTCTTTCCCCTGAAATTCCGGCTGCCCAGGATAACCGAAACAAGGACAGGCAATACGGTTGATCTCCTTATTAATTCTTCCAGTCTCTTTGTATATGTCGTTGATCTGTTCCTGAGTGAAAGCGTCCTTTATTTCATGCAGACTGCTTCCTTTCAGCTTTTCCATGAAGAAATACGGAGATTCACATATCGTATGGCTGTCATCATACACAAGCACTTTAGGAACGGGGATTCCTCCATGCTCCAGCGCCATTTCCATCGCCTGGACCTCCGCACACATGATATTTCTCTCATATGTCATGACCCGGACGCCTTCCGCCGGGGCGACCTTCAAAATGACTGCCTCCCCACTGCTTAAAGTCACCTCATAGGCCACATTAAAATATCCTTCCGTCAGCTCCTTATAAGACTGTAACTCAAGTGGATGGAAGAAGCGTCCCACCATCCTCCTGAGTGTTTCCTCATTCTGCCTGTTCTTTGTTAAGCTTTCCATAGCCTCTCTCCTTCTGAAATTTTTTGTAACTGAATCCGGCCATGACCGCCGCTGTCCAGTCGCTGATTGCAAATACCCACCACATGGCAGAAATGTTTTTCATGATTCCTCCGAGTAACAGAAACGGAAGACGAATCAAGAAAATACATACCATTGATAAATGCAGCACCCTTTTCCCCTGTCCCAGCGCCTGGAAGAATGCCTGGATGACAGGCATTACCCCTCCGGCACAGGCTGCCCAGCAGATAATCTGCACCCGGTGTTATCTTCAATTTCTTTCACAGATTGCTCATATGGTTGCTTACCGCTTTAGTAATAGGTATAATCCTCGTTCCAGACCATTTTGTTCAATTCTATAGGATAGACTCTGAACTACATATCTAACCATTGAATAAAAGCTGTTTTATCTGTACAGTTATATCCCGCATTTTTATAAAACTCTAACGTCTTTTGTTCTTTTGAACCTGTCAGCAGCATCATCTTATAGCAATTATTATTTACAGCTATGGTTTTTGCATAATTTAAGCATTCCGTGGCATAACCATGCCCTCTATAGTCTGCATGAGTAACAACATTTTCCACAAATGCATACGGACGTATGTTTCTTGTTAAGTTTGGAATAATCACACAAACGCACGAAGAAACAATCTTTCCGTCAACAATATTTACAATAAGATGATGATTTTTATCTGCTATAATTTGACTCCAAATGACCGATAAATGTTCTGACTGTTCCGGAACATTCTCTTCATGCAAATACAAATATAAATTCAACACTTCCTGCAATTCTTCTTGTTTCGCTTCACGAATCATTCTTATCACCTCAACTCATTTATCTCCGTCATAAAATACTTAATCCATAAATTTCATTATAACGAAATTATTACATTCTGATTTCCGACTTAAAATACTGTTCCTGAAACTTTATCTGCTCCATGATTTCCTTCTCACTAAAAGAAAGATTTTCAGGTGCAACCACCCATTTTTCTTCAACATCATCCAATCGGTGTACAACCGCAATAATCTTTCCTGTAAATTCTTTAACAGCTTCATTTACACCAATGATATAAGCATCCTGCTCCTCACCATCCGGAGCCATAATGCCTTCGATATATCCGTAGTTAACAGGATAATACAGTTCTTTATGTTCTGGATGATAACTTCCAAGCGGTCTGTCAACGATGACTTTTACAATCTCTCCAATCATTCCAGCCTCCTTTTCTGCAAAAACGTTCAAACCGTCTGATGCGTCTGTCCACATCGCGCTGCAGTGCCTTTGTCAGACGCAAGTCCGGCTCATACCAGATATTTTTTAGTTCCAGCTTTCCCTGCTTTTTATCATAAGCCATTTCTATCCTGCCTGCAAATCTGTCTCCATAGAGAATCGGCAAAACATAATAACCATATTTACGCTGCTGCTTCGGCGTATAGATTTCCCATTTATAAGAAAAATCAAAAACTGCTCCTATAAGCTTCCTGTCCCAGATCAGATTATCCAGCGGTGCAATAAATTCACAGCGCTTTTTCATCGGGGGATTTTTCAATATAAATTCTGCAAGTCCTGCATCCTCCCTGCGGCAATACAACGGCTCCCCAATCTCTTCCACTTTTACTTCAATAATCTTCTCTTCTTTTAACAGCATCTCGAATATAGCATTTCTTTGTGCAGCCTTAAGTCCCTGTATACCCAGCCATGCGTCAGAAGCACGGTTCCACAAAAGCCCCACCGAACCAATGCGCTCTGACACCAGCCATTTTCTATAATCAAAATCCGAAGGAAAAGGCTCTGGTTGATTCAAAAACTCTTCCGGAATGCAATTTTCAATCAGATCATAATATTTCAGTGTTCCGCTCTTATGATGGATTCCCAGTTCTCCGACAAAATACATATGTTCCAACGCCGCTCTCGACAACCTGGTATCACTCCAATACCAGGAGACCTTTTCCACTATGTCCAAATCTGCGCTGCACAGTGGTCCTCGCCGTGCAATTTCCTCACGCACCCGTTCCTGTACCTCCACAATTTCTGTATGGCTCCTCTCCCAGCTTCGGTGAGCCTGCCGCTCCCGGCCAAAATATTTCCAGTTCTCTATTGGAAGAATTACGAGATTTTTATCAAAATAATCCACCAGTTTCCGATCAATATATAAAAGCTCATAAAGCATCGTCTTTTGATAGTCTTTGATTCTGGACTGTAAAACCAGATCCGCATTTCTGCCACAGACATCCACCGGATCAAACTGAATGCATCCTGCCTGCCGGATAAAAGAAAGGATGCCTTCTTTTCCAACAAATTTGTAATCCCCCAGCAAGCCATGCTTTAATAACAAAAACTGCCGCGCCTGTTTTTTCGTAAAATAAATTCTGTCCATTTGCCCTCCCACCGCTAATACAGAAAACGGCAAAACCCGTCATCATACTGTAGCAACAGAATTAATCCATAATGTTTCCTATTTCTTAAAAATATATAAAGCATTGTACTTTTCATCATCAGAAAGCATTTCAACACGCCCTTGTCCAATAACACTCTCATATTCCATTGTGCAACTTCCGCGTTCAACCTCTGTCACTAATTTATGTTCACAATCCATTTCAAAACTGGCTCTATTGTCCTTTTCAATCAAATCATATTTTGTACCTTCCATAGCTCCATGAAAATACAACTCGATTTTACCTTAATTTGTTAATCGGTCACAAACCTTTTCGCTACATTCTTGGTAAATCCCATCCTTTATTATTCCTATGCTGCCTCCGTCCACTAGACTTCTCTTTCTAATTTTCTAAAAATATAATCTGTCAGCGACCAGACAGCAGTAATAGCAACAAATAAAATGCACAGCAATACTCCACCTACAATCAGGATGATCTTCTGAAAAATTTGTCTTAATACCGACATATGTGTTTTATTTTTCATAATTCACTATAATATCTACGAGATTTTTATCTGTCTTTTCTACCCAGAACACCTTTGCCATTTGAGCCTCAAAGCGATCCTCACGGGTCAAATAGCTGCTCATTATGATGGTTGGCAATATTTTGCAAAAGATGTCCTTATATAATCAAGCAGTTCAAAGCCTGTCCCGTCAGTCATCCGAATGTCAGAACATACCAGAGAAAAATCATCTGCCAAAAGAGCATTCCTGGCTTCCTGAACGCCAGAAGCTGTTGTAACAATATGCCCTCGTTCTCTTAATGCCTGTGCAAGAAGATTAAGAAAAAGAGTATCATCATCCACAATTAAAATTTTTCTTATACTCTCCAAAATTTACCCTCCAATACTTTTTTATAAATTGAACCATGCACAATACTGGTAAACTCACCATCCTATATGTTATTCCTATATTGAAAATGTACTGTGATGGGGCAGATTTCCGCAATCGTACCTACACGCATATTCGGTCCAAAAAGCCCAACACCCGAAGTCACAATCGTATGCATATGATCCTTTTTCAGATATCCATAGGAATTCTCCCACATAAGTGCTGTAATCAGATTTGCTGGAAACATCTGTCCATCGTGTGTATGACCACACAGATCAATGTCCACCCCGGCATCTGCCAATTCCTGGAGTTCCTTCGGTTCATGGTCAATCACAATAACCGGCTTTTCCGTATCAAGTTCCCCCATCAGTTCTGCAGCAGTTTTTCTCATATTAATCCCACGTCCGGGTCGCTGTGCATCTGGCCTGCCATACAGATAAAAACTGTCGTCAATCAATACTGCTTCATCCTGTAACAAATGAATACCGGCCCTCTCCAAAAACTCATCCATCTGTATACTGCTCTCTTTCTTTTTGTTTCCCCCAAAAGTAAAACCTGCCAGTATTTTTTCCTCAACATCATGATTTCCATAACAGGCATAAACACCGTACTTCGACTGAATTTTTTGCAATACGGCAATCAGTTCTTCCGGATCATCAAGAGCCTCGTATTCATTATCAAAAATATCGCCTGCAAATACCACAATATCCGCATTCTGTTCATTGATCTTATCTACCATCTGCATCATGTGTGCAGTACCAATGTTGTAGCCCAAATGTAAATCAGCGGCTAATACCACATTTAAGTTTTCTAATCTCCCGCCGTCTTTATTGACAGTAATCTCATATGGTGTAACCTGGATGATACGGGCATTGTATGCTCCCCATGCACTAAGCCCAAGAACAACCACTGCACAGATTCCTCCCGCCGCAGCGGTCCGGCATTTTAACCTCCGTTTCGTGATAAGGAAAAGCAGGAAACAAATCGCATCTGCCATTAGAACAGCCAAAATCAGATACAGTAGTATACCGAGCCAATAATTACTGATCAATTTCATAATCCTCCTGGCCGGCCCTATCGGCAGAAAAAACGCAATCAATAATGACGCTGCCAGAAAAACATAGGCCAGGCTGATTACAACACATATCCCTGTTTTTCTGAACAATGGATTGCATGTACCCAGCCATCTGTGAAGCCGAATCAGCAGATAGCTGTTTGCGATAATATAAATTGGTGACAAATAAACAGCAAGCATAATCTCTCCATACTTTTTTCACAACACTTAAACTTTTAGGATATATGTATCATTAACGGTATCTGGCGATTCCAATACCGAGATTCGGATTTTTGCCTGAATATATCAGATCCGCACAAAATATTAAGATTAGTACCAGGCATGCTGGCGCAAGTATTTTTTTCGGTATGCGCCTGAATAGATGATCAAGAAGCGGTGCATAAAAGTATACGATCACCATCCCGCCAAAGCCAAAGGCCAGCAACCCTTCTACACAAATTCTTCCATTAAGATTCAGAAAATAATCGCTGTAATCCCACCATCTCATTCCATCATACATCTGCTCCAGAAACCATGATATGTAATACTCAATACAGCCACATAGGAGAATGATAGCCAGAAATTCCAGCAGCGGCTTTTTGCGCAGCTTATGAAGTAGTGTCAGGATCAGTATACTCCCGGAACCATAAATAGGCAGCCACGGTCCATGAAGAAATCCGCGGTTCACAAAACTCCCATCCGAAATCAAATGAAGGCAGACCTCCCATAACCATCCTGTCAGGCTCATGGTGAAAAATATCATAACCATAGGCCAAAACGAATCATATTTGCCTTCACAGACATGTCCTATTTTTTCTATCATTGATTTCCACTTGTTTCTTTCTGTCATAATATTCCCCTGAAGTATTTTCCCGGTTTTTAAACCGGCCTCTTAAATAGAAACAAACTTTTCAAACGGAATATCAGACAAATGATCTGACACGATCCTATGGGCACTTAGATGAACCGTATCAACTAATTCCTGCAGCTTTTTCCTGGCAATAGAATCTTTAAACACATTCAAACTCTGCTTCGCTTCTTCGGCATATTGATCTATCATCCCCAAAGTATATCCGAAGCCATCGGAAACACGGATTAATTCCGCTATTCGCTTGTCTGTCAATTCACTATACAGACCATTTTTGATATCCATTGCAATTTGTTTCAGTTTGGCACCATTCCTGCAATCAGAAAATGAGTAAATAGCCGGGAGTGTATAATATCCGCACCAAAAATCATTATGTATGGTCTTCTTTGCTAAGTCATCTGTGGACACAAAATCCAACAGATCATCTCTCAGTTGAAACAGCAGACCAAATTTTTCTGCAAACCGTTCTGCTGCCAATACTTCACTGTCCTTACACTTACCTTCGTAAGCACCCGATCCACAAGCTATACTAAACATTGCCGATGTCTTTCCTAGGATATTCTCAATATACTTCTCCTCTGTAATTTCCGTATTATAACGATTATCAAATTGGCTGACCTCCCCATCACACATGGTTTCCAATTTGTCAAACATCAAACCATACCAGGGCTTGTTCTTCAGACCAGTCCGTCTAATTGTAGAAAAAATCATAAAGTCGCCAGCATAGACTGCCATCTCCTTTCCGAATTTTTTCTGCACGGATAATTGTCCCCTGCGGGTATCCGCTTCATCTATAATGTCATCATGGATCAGTGAAGCGGTATGGCATATTTCAATCACCGCCGCGACCTCTGTCGCATCAACAGCTTTCCCTTTGAGCCTCGCACATAAAAGTGTCAAAATCGGCCGTATCTGCTTTCCCCTTGCGTTCAGCACCCAATCCAGCATTTTCTGCATTGACTTATTGTTTGACCGGCATAAACGCTCTATATGCGTATTTACCATCTGCAGTTCAGTTTCAAGTCCTGGCACATCCTCAATATTTATCATAAAATTACTCCTCGTCTGGCAATGCTCCATAGAACAACCATCTTTTCTTGTACTTTACATTTTATGAAAGTATACCATCCATACCTTACTGTAATATTACTGTAAGGCTACAATTTTGTAGGAATAGAAAAATCCAGGGTGAATGTGGTGCTATTTTCGTAAGAGATTCGTCACTTTAAAAATAAATACAGTTGGCTGCTGCTTGATTTTTTCTATATTAGCTCTAATACAAGGTCCATCCAAGTTATATTTCTCTTAAACATAAAGGCAGAGACAATCACTCCAGTATGGAGCAACTGTCTCTGTATTATCATCTATCCCATAAACCAATCGCCACTATTCACAATTTGCTTTTTTCTAATTGTTGTAAGCAGATCCGAATCAGTCTTGTTACAGAATGTTCCTCCATAAAACTTTACGCTATGAACCACAAATGAATCCTCTGTCCCGGACATCAAAATAAACGAAATTTTCTTCCCACTTCTATGAAGCTGTTCCAGAAGTTCCAAACCTGTACCGCCCGGCATATTGTAATCCGAACAGATCAAATCAACTGATATGTTTTCAAGTAATTTCAATGCCTCATTCACACCACAAGCCTCATATATCTCAAACTGATTCCTTAGAACATGAGATAGCAGCCCTAAAAATGTAACGTCGTCCTCTACAATCAACATCTTTTTCAATATTTTTCCCTCTATTAACGATAAATTAAACATTACTCTGAGTAAACACTCTGTACAGCAGATGGAAGTTCCGTATACTCCACTTCTTCCCAATTTACAACTCCACGAATTGGAGCTACCTCCAAGCGTAAGAAGGCGTCATCCTTGAGAATTTTACTTGTTTCAAAAGTAATATCTCGTTTCGTACTATTTTCATCATAGACTGTCAATGTGTAAGAATAATTCATCGCACCGTGCGGTTCAATTTCCTTTACCTTTGTGTTATCAATTTGTGTATAATAATCAGTGCCGCCAGTTCCTGCAAAAATGGCGATACCAATACAAAGGACAACCATAACCACTATCCCAACTCCGATTAATACATTCTTTTTGTTCATCCTATAACCTCCCTAAATTATTTCATTTTTTTACTACACATAGTCAACTTAAAACAAATCAGCATAACTGCTATGCCAATACACACTAATGTTTTTTTCATGAATACCACCCCATCTTTCGATCGCTTTTGCATTTTCATCCCTTTTGTTCTAGATTACCAACCTCTTTTTCGCTCTGCTTTTTTTGGCTTCCTTTTTGCTTTTACATTGGGAAGTTTTTCTGAATGTGTAAAAGCATTTAACAGTACAACAGAAAGCAACACCGTGAGAATTAATATGATGATTGCCGGAAAGGTCTGATAGGAAACAGTATCATATTCTGCACCACAATACGGATCAAACAAAATCATTGCAGCCTTGATCGGAAACCAATTTAGCAAAGAGCCCTCAAAGGTTCCAAAATAACCATATACGAATGCGACAGCAACACCAATCAGGCTACTTCCAAAAAGAAATGTATTGATAATAATGAGTGGAAGTACCGAAAGGTAAATTAAAATATTTGTGGCTATGATCCGCCCCGTGGCGATCATAATGCTGTATGCTGACATTCCGGGGAAATGCAGGAGCAGATTCATAATAACAGCGAACGCGGCGTTGATAAGGCTGAAAGCTATGGAGAGAAAAAAAAGAAGCTCAAATTTTCCAAGCAACAGCTTTTTAAAGTCAACCGGAACCGTTAAAATTGATTTCAGAGTGTCGTCCGTTGTCTCCCTCGAAATAACAAAGGAGGCTGTCAGCATAATTACCACAGGAAAAAAATACGTACAATTTTGCTGAACCACCTGATGAACAAAATAGTTAAAATCCCAGCCGACAGAGGTACTGGCCGTCGAGTAAAAATAACTCATAAATACGGAGAGAAACATCATAGCGGCTCCGGCCTTGATTACAGAATAGCGTTTTATTTTCCAAAATTCAGTTATAAGATTATCCATTTCATCACCTCGTCCATTTCTTATAAAAATGCAGCATGAGCAGTATCGAAAAAACCAGCGTTATCCCCAGTACAGCAAATGCCCAAATATCGGAGGGAAATAACAAATAAGCTGCTTCTGAAAGATATCTGTCCGCCAAACGTCCCATCATTTTTTTGCTGCTCCAATTCATTACACATAAAGTCGGAAATAGATTAATTACCTTTACCAGCGATAAATTCACTTCAACCAGCGATAAAACACTCCAGTTCAAAATCGCATAGAAGAATGAAAGAAGCGTGGAAATCAAATAGGATTTGTTGAAATAGATAATGAAAACGATAACCGGCAACGTGGCAATCGTAATTCCTATTCCAAAAACAAGACTGAATACCAGCTTAAATCCAACATCATAAATGATTCCCGCCTTTAAAACCCATGTAAAGAAAATCATAAATACAGTATTGCAAAGGGTATAAAAAAGCCCATAAATCAATACAACGAATAATTTTGCCGCAATCAGCCGTGACGTAGTGACCGGAATTACACATAGATTTTTGAAAGTATCATTATCCCTCTCCATAAAGAACAGTATGGAGGCTAGAATACCCAACAGACACGGTTCCAAAAAAACCAGACCATATCCAAGCATCATGGTATAAGATAAATCGAACCGTCCTTTCAAAAATTCCACACTTGTATCATTTCCCATTTCCATT
The DNA here is from genome assembly GCF_024622975.1 of Blautia caecimuris. Taxonomy (GTDB): domain Bacteria; phylum Bacillota; class Clostridia; order Lachnospirales; family Lachnospiraceae; genus Blautia_A; species Blautia_A caecimuris. Next base: position 20,180 of record NZ_JANJZT010000041.1, read on the forward strand.
TTAGAAGTGTAAACCACAATAAGAGGGAACAGCAGAGATAGCAAAATAATAAAGGGCACAATTTTTTTACGCTTCAATTTTGCAAACTCACCAGCTATCAGGTTAAGCAATTCCCTCACCCCCTGTTACTTTCTTAAAATAATCTTCCAAAGTGTCTTCACAAAGGTGCGCTTCAAACACCTCCAGGCCATTTTCTACAAATGCACGGGTAATCGCTGCAGTCGGCAGATTGACATCCAGCAAATGGATATTATGCTGATCAGTAATCTTAAAATATCTTGTCTGAAACATTGTTTCAAAAATGCGGGCGGCTTGTTTGCTGTCGGATACTGTAAAATGGATATAATGGCGGTTTTTCTGTTCTAATTCAGCAAGACTTTCTTCTTCCAGCAGCTTACCATGATCAATAATGCCGATATCATCTGCTAGGAGAGCAATCTCCGAAAGAATATGGCTGGAAATCAAAATGGTCTTTCCCCTGACATCACATAATTCTCGGATAAAAGAACGAACCTCTGCAATCCCGATAGGGTCAAGCCCGTTAATCGGTTCGTCGAGAACCAGTACTGCCGGATCGTGCATGACAGCCAGCGCAATCGCAAGCCGCTGCTTCATTCCAAGAGAGTATTGCGAAAACAGCTTTTTATCCTGATACGGCAGATTAACAAGTTCCAGTGCGCTCCTAATGTAGTTGGAACCTTTCAGCCCACGCAGCTTCGCAAAAATTTTCAGATTTTCCGTTGCGGTCAAGTTAGGATAGAAGCCGGGGGATTCGATCAAACAGCCCACACGCGGAAGAATTTTCTTCTCGTTTCCATAAATAGGCTTTCCGAAAATCTTCACTTCGCCGGATGTGGGAGCCGTCAGACCTAACAACATTTTCATAGTCGTGGTTTTTCCTGCACCATTTCGTCCCAACAGACCATAAATACGCCCCTTCTTTACATGGATACTTAAATCAGATACGCTGGCCTGTTCTCCATACATTTTTGTCAGGCTGCAGGTTTCAATAATGTAATCACTCATAGATGTTATACCTCCTTTTTGATTCACATTGATTGTAACATGGCATCCTTGAGGGTATCTTGAGTTAACCTTGAATTTACCTTGAGATTTCAAAACATGAATAGGATATTTTCATCTTTTGAGCTATAATAAGGGACAAAGAAAAGGAGGTGCCGTATGAAAGATAAAAGCATTCTTGCTGTCGATGATGAATCAGAGCTGCTTAAAATGCTCCAATCGGTTTTTGAACGTGCCGGGTACACCAAAATCACCACTGCTTCTTCTGGGAAAGAGGCATTAGCGATATTTCGGGAAAATCAACCCGATATGGTAATTCTTGATGTGATGATGCCGGGCATTGACGGTTTCACTGTATTAAAGGAAATACGAAAAACGAGTACGATTCCTGTTCTCATGCTTACAGCCCGCGGAGAAGCCGATGATAAGTTTTTAGGATTTGAAAACGGAGCTGATGATTATCTTATAAAACCTTTTTTGCCCAAGGAGTTACTTCTGCGTGTTCAGGCAATCTTAAACCGCGCCTATTGTTAGTGATTTCATGAGCTGTCACCAGATTGCTCACATCAGTTGACGCTCACTTGCTTAACTTTCTGTCACCA
>NZ_JANJZT010000042.1 GCF_024622975.1 Blautia caecimuris
ATTTGTTTTCCAAAGCTTCGTTTTTCGGATCAGCGAAAAACTCCACAATGGCAAACAGGGCTTTGCCCTAACAAAAAGCCCGGTTCCTGTCCTTTTAGGACGAGAACCGGGTCCCGTGTTACCACCTAAATTCACAGGAAATTGCATTTTTCCTGCCTCATTGAGCACGATAACGTGTGCCGCTCCGCTGCAGCCTACTTGCCTGTTCTCAAACAGTCCGGTTCGGTGCAGAGCTCCGAGATGTATTCACAAAAGTTCCGCACGCGCCTCTCACCCTCCGGCAGCTCTCTGTGTGCTTCCCTGAAGCTACTTGTTCTCTTCCAAGCCGTTTCATATACTTCTAAAAGTATACAAAGCCCCTTTTTATTTGTCAAGAGGGATTGAGACCAGTTTATCAACTTAAAGTAATAAAGGTTACTGTTTACAGCTTACTATCCCGAAACATACAGGTCAGAATGCCAAATGAACAATAAGCAAAAAACTTACTGCTTCAGTCCCTCATCTTCATACAGCTCCGTGCCGTCTGCCGCGGATGTGGCAAGCTGATCGCAGCGTTCGTTCTGAGCATGATCCGCATGTCCCTTTACCCAGTGAAAGGTAACCTGATGGAGCTCTTTTGCCTTCAGAAGGCGCTTCCACAGATCCACATTTTTTACATCCTCGTTTTTCCCCCGCTTCCAGTTCTTTTTCAGCCAGGAGTCGATCCAGTGCTGATTAAACGCATCCACCAGATATTTGGAGTCTGAATAAAGATCCACCTGACAGGGCTTTGTCAAAGCCTCCAGCGCCGCAATGGCCGCCATCAGCTCCATCCGGTTGTTTGTCGTTTTTTTATAGCCTCTGGACAGCTCTCTTTCATGAAGCTGCCCTTTTGTATCCACATAATGGAGAATTGCTCCATAGCCTCCCGGTCCGTCCGGGTTTCCTCTTGCCGCTCCGTCTGTATAAATTTTTACCTGCATATCTGCCTCCTGATCCTATACGATTTTCTTTGTACCCGCTCGTTTTTGCCGTGCGTCCTCCAGTATCCTGCGGGGATTATAAATAAAAATTTCATCTGCGTACTCTTGTCCGAATTTCCTGCAGATATAAACATAAGCCTCTCCGATTCTGGACGGCCTTCTTTTTATTCCATGACAGTCTGAACCTACAAAATGGACATTTCCGCTTTTCAAAAGTTTTTTGCAAAATCTTTTTAAGGCAAATCCCTCTTTCCCGATCACACTGTCAGCATTCAGCTGGATATATGCTCCCATTTCAATCATATCTTCTATAAAATTAATATCATTTCTCATACATCCATATCGTTCTGCATGAGCGATCACTGGACGATATCCTTTAGAAATCAGTATTCCCAGATATGCCCGCACCTGAGAAGCAGTGATAGCTTCATACAATTCTGTCAGCACATAATTAGAGCCGGCCATAGGCATCGCACGTTTATCCTTTATCTGAGAGATCATATTTTCACTGGCATACAATTCACTTCCCAGATAAAGCCGCATATCCTTATTGATCTCCCATACGGTTTTTCTTAAAATCTGAAACTGTTTTTTTACTTCTGAAGCAGAAGGTTCAAACATTCCCTTACGAAAATGAGGCGTTGCAATAATTGTACGAATCCCCTGTTTATACTGGGCTTCTACCATTTTTACAGCTTCCTCCAGGTTTACCGCCCCGTCATCCACACCGGGAACTATGTGGCAATGTATATCATACAATCCCAGCTCTTGCATAAAACTGTCATCCCCTTTATCTTCCTTCTTTCACACAGGGTTTCCATACTCCTGTCTGCTCAAAATCTGCCGCCGCCTCTTCTGCTCCTTTTACAATGACCGGATCATACTCCAGCATGGAAAGCAGCTTTATGGCATTCCTGCTGGTGGCTCTGCCTTTTTTCAGAAGATAATGGAACAGAACCTCATGCTCCTGTACCTCCTCCTCAAAATGATAGTTCCGGTACTGCCTGTCCAGAATATATGACAGCTCAATATCATGCGTGGCCGCAAAAGGAAGAATCCAGTCCCGGTTCAGAGCGCTGAGTATCCGGGAGGAAGCGGCAATGCGCTCAATGGTATTGGTTCCTCTTAAAACCTCGTCGATAATGCACAGAAGAGGTTCCTGTTTTCTGCTTTCATCAAGGATCCTTTTCAGTGACCGGATCTCCACAATAAAATAGCTTTCCCCTCCGGAAAGATCATCCCGAAGAGCCATGGAAGTCATCACCTTCAAAAAAGGCGCTTCATAATGAGAGCAGGTACAGGTAAGAACTGTCTGGGCAAGAATACTGTTAATGGCAACATTCTTCAGGAACGTAGATTTACCGGATGCATTGGAGCCTGTCACAAGAACGCTCCCCTCTGTCTCAATGGTATTGGCTACCGGTTCCTGTATAAGAGGATGATAAAGATCCTCTGCCAGAAGACGGATATGCTTTCCTTTTTCTTCGCAGAAGCAGGGACTGCACCAGAGAGGAAGAAGCTCCCGAAACGAAGCAATGGATATGACTGCATCCAGTTCTCCCATATTGTCAAGAAGAAGCATGATCTCCTGTGTTTTTCCCTGTACAGTTTTCAGAGTTCCGTTATAGATAAGTATATCCACATGAAAAAGCATCCTGATATAATCCAGAAAAAGCTGGGCCGGATTTCCTGAGGTATCGTTTCTTCCTGTGAGGAAAAACACACGTTTTTTCAATCCGGAAAGAGCCTTTTTCCCTTTGCGGATATATTCCATCTGTTCACTGATCTCGGGCCAGTCCGCTGTCTCCATCCTCTCTGCGGATTCCAGCATGCAGAGAAAGCTGGAAAAGCAGTCCAGAAAAGCTCCGATCCTCTGTCTGTCTTTTCCTGCATAATAATAGACCACATTCACTGTACTTAAAAGCACAAAGAGCAGAAAACCAGGCGCCGGATAAAAGGGCAGAACACCCACAAGCGTTACAATAAGCAGGACAAACATAACCCAGTGAAGACCTGTATTTACCTGAGGCGCCTCCTCCAGAGCCAGTATGGTATCTGACAGTGAACCATGCCAGGTTTTTCCCACATTTGACAGAAGGATCTGCATCTGCTCCCGTTTTTCCTTATTTTCAGCAAAAAAACGGATCAGTTTTTCCCTTCGGTCAATATCCTCCTGGCGAAAAACCGGTCGTCTCAGCATATCGTAAAGGACATCCTCTCCCGGCGAAGAAACTGTCTGATTGATCAGCATATAAATTCTGTCCATATCAAGGTCATTCCAGGTAATGTCATCAATCCAGAAATCGTCCCCCTTTTTTCTGAGGAAGTAATGAGAAATATTTTTCAGATCTCCGGCAGCATATTCTCTTTCCGGTACTTTACCGTAAATCCTCTGAATCTTTCTCAGCATTCTTTTTTTCTGCTTTCTGTTTTCATATAAGATCCAGGTCACCAGCAGCAGAATCGCTGCCACAGTGAGCAGAATCACAGTTACATATGGATGCATAAACTCCCCTTTCTTCAGAAACATCTCGTTTGTATCTCCATAATATTTTAAACTGAGTATACTGAAAATATTTTTTTATGTCAATAAACAGTGTCACAATGGACATCCCCTTCACATAAGATGAAGTGTAAAACAAATTTCGGAGGATTTTATAATGAGTGATTTAGCTGCTACGAACTGCGGATGCGGAGAAGAAAGATGTGGCTGCGGATGTGAAAACAGTTGTGGCTGCGGCAACAGCTGCGGATGTGGAAATTCTTCCATAAACAATATGTGGGGCGGCAGCTCCTGCAGTTGTATTCTCTGGATCATCATTCTCATGTGCCTCTGCGGCAACAACAGCTGGGGCGGCAATGGAGGCGGATGCGGCGGTAATAATGGCGACTGCTGCTGGATCATCGTTATCCTGCTTCTGCTTTGCGGCGGATGCGGCGGCAATAACGGCTGCTGCTGATCTATCTGGTCTTTTTAAGGCAGAGGTTATTTCCTCTGCCTTTTCTGATGCTCAGCCCTTTGTTTTTCTCTGTGCTCTTTTTCTTTTTTCTGTTTCAGACACTCCAGATCTATCTCATAAAAGGCATTGCCGTCCAGAATCAGCTTCTGCTTTTTTTCATTCAATTTCTGTCACTTCCTGATCTGCTTTCTATATATTATATGTAGCAGATATTTTTCAGGTACACACCTTCCGCCTGAAAATTCAGTCACATATTCTTTAAGAAGAATCATATATTAATAAAAAAGGAGTCTTGACTATGGATCAGGAACTTATTTCTCAGACCGCTCTTGACCAGATGGTAAGCAGCGACCAGACACAGCTTATCAAGGCAGCCGTTCCTTATCTCCCGCCTTCTGCACGGCAGATCATTTCTCTTTATACGAAATTGGAGGAATTATCCAACACAATGGCGCTGTTCTCTCCAGAACGCGCTGACATGCAGATCTGCGAAAACACAGCTGCCGATCCGGTGGAAATGCTTCAGGATATCCGCAGATTCAGTTATGGCAAAAGCCGGCAAAAAGTGGATCAGCTTACCAACATGCTGATCCTGGTACAAATGCTTCAGATTTTAAACGAATAATTAAAAAAGGAGATCCTATGGACAAAAACTGGCAGAATGACCCCAGACTTGCAGATATGGATAAAAGTAAACTGGAAATGCTTCAGAATCTTGCAGAACAGGGAACAGGCAAAAACGCCTCAGATATGCTCCCTTTTCTGATGGATGCAGCTTCCCGGGGAAAAGGAAACGGGCTTAATTTTTCCTCTAATGAAATCTCCGCTGTTCTGGAAGTTCTCAAAATGGGAAAATCCCCTCAGGAAGCTGCAAAAATTGACCGCATTGTAAGTCTTATGCGAATGATCCGCTAGGGAATCAGTCTTTTTTGCTGACACCCTCCATAATACATTCTCTTAAAAAGGCAAGCGCATGCGCAGTTGACTGTTCCCGGATTTTTGCCCGGTTGCCTGTAAAATGATATTCACGGACAACAGTCTTTCCATTATAACAGCAGCCCATGAACACAGTACCTACCGGCTTCTCCTTTGTGCCGCCGTCCGGTCCGGCAATTCCCGTAACAGAAAGACAGATGTCTGTTTTTGTAACAAAGCAGCCGCCCTTTGCCATTTCCTTGGCGCACTTCTCAGAAACAGCGCCATGCATTTTCAGTGTTGATTTTTTTACCCCAAGGCTTTTCCGCTTGGCACGGTTGCTGTAAGTTACCATGCCCTGAAGAAATACCTCAGAGGCGCCGGGAACGTTTACAATTCTGGACGCAATAGCGCCGCCTGTACAGGACTCTGCAAGAGAAAGGGTAAGCTTCTGGTCTTTCAGCATATCCACTACTGCCTCTTCCAGAGTCTTTTTTTCTTCTGTTGCAAAAATATTTTTGCCAAACCGGCTTTTCAGCTCCCTTACAACCGGCTTGATCAGCTTTTTGCACTCTTTTTCGCTTTCTGCCTTGGCTGTAACCCTCAGATGTACTTCCCCGGTCTTTGCATAAGGAGCAATGGTAGGGTTGGACTGCTGTTCAATCAGATCCTGAATTTCCTCTGCCACCTGGCTTTCTCCGATGGAACAGATTTTTACCATCTGTGAATAAATGATCTCCGGCTGTTTTTTACGAAGATACGGGAAAACCTCCTCCTCAAACATAGGCTTCAGCTCATTTGGAGGTCCCGGAAGAAGGATTGCTGTTTTTCCGTTCTTTTCAATAATAAGACCCGGAGCGGTTCCGTTATGATTATCCAGAACAAGGGCTCCCTGAGGTACCATTGCCTGTTTATAATTATTGGAAGTGATTCTCCGCTGAGCGTCATTTTTTTCGTACTGCTTCAGGTACGCGTCCAGAAGCTCTCTGCTGTGAGCGTCTTCCACAAGAGGAAGCCCCATAACTTCCGCTGTGATCTCCTTTGTCAGATCGTCCTTCGTAGGCCCCAGGCCTCCGGTAAGAATCACAACGTCAGAACGGTCAAGGGCCGTTTTAATGGTATCCTTCATTCTCTGCTCATTATCTCCCACAACGGTCTGATAATACAGAGAAAGTCCAAGCTGCGCGCATTTTTCTGCCAGATACGCGCTGTTTGTATTTACGATATTGCCAAGTAAAATCTCAGTTCCTACTGCTACCAGTTCTGTAATCATCTTTTACAGCCTCCTTTTTGTATCCCCGATATTCTGAAACAGCCGTTTTTATTCCTGCATGGACAGGACAGAACGGTTCTGCCATATATAAGTGATCAGTGAAATAACGGTAAGCGCCAGAGACAGCCAGATAAAGATCTGCTCCAGTACTGCAAAAATTCCTCCGAAATGAAGAATCAGAAGAATGATCATGATCATCTGGGAAACTGTTTTAAATTTTCCCCAGTAATTTGCAGCGATCACCACTCCGTTTTCTGCTGCGATCAGACGGAATCCACTGATAATAAATTCTCTTGCAATAATAATGATAACGATCCATGCCGGAAGTCTTCCAAGCTCGATCATACAGATCATGGCAGAGCACACAAGAAGCTTATCTGCCAGCGGGTCCATAAATTTTCCGAAATTGGTTACAAGATGGTGTTTCCTTGCCAGATAACCGTCAAACCAGTCCGTAATACTGGCTCCGGCAAAAATAACAAGGGATATATAACGGTTTGCCTCTCCGCCCAGGTCAGTCAGTAAAAACAGAACCATAAAGGGCACAAGTATCATTCTTCCAACAGTCAGTTTATTCGGTGTATTCATCTGCCAATTCTCCTATCAAATCATATTCCAGGGCTCCGGTCACCCGAACCTTTGCAAAGTCTCCGGTCATAAGAAGCTCGCCTGTCTGAACAAAAATATATCCGTCCACCTTCGGGGCGTCTCCATAGGTTCTTGCAATGTAAGCGCTCTCCCCGGACACCTTGCCTTCGATCATGACCAGCAGCTCCTGACCGATCCGGTCATTTCCCTTTTCCAGAGAAATCTCCTGCTGAAGCTCCATGATCTCATCCCGTCTTTCTTCTTTTATCTCCTCAGGAATCTGATCTTCCATGGTCTCTGCAGGAGTGCCCTCCTCAGGAGAATAGGTAAAGGCTCCCAGACGGTCAAACTCCATTTCGTCCACAAATTCCATCAGCTCCTGATGATCCTCTTCTGTCTCTCCCGGAAAGCCTGTGATCAGCGTTGTTCTTAAAACAATATCCGGAATCTCTTTTCTGAGCTTTTCTATGGTGGCAGTCAGCTGGGCTCTGGTTGTGCGGCGGCCCATTCTTTTCAGGATCCGGTCGCTGGCATGCTGAATGGGAAGGTCAAGATAATGACAGATTTTCTTTTCTTCCTTCATAACCTGGATCAGTTCATCATAAATTTCTTCCGGATAACAGTAAAGAACACGGATCCAGCGAATTCCCTTAATCTTACAAAGCTCTTTCATAAGAAGATGAAGAGTCTTTTTTCCGTAAAGATCCGTACCGTACATGGTAGTTTCCTGAGCTACCAGAATCAGTTCTTTTACCCCCTGTTCCGCCATATGCTCTGCCTGAGCGATCAGCCGCTCCTGAGGAACACTACGGAATCTTCCCCTGAGAGAAGGAATAATGCAATAAGTACAGTGTTTGTCGCAGCCCTCGGCAATCTTCAGATAACCATAATGGCCGCCTGTAGTCAGAACTCTTCTTCCGGAATCCTCCGGAAGTTCATTGATATCCCGGAACTCCTGGAAATGTCTTCCCTCACAGGCTTCATCGATCGCTTTCAGAATATCCATATAAGAGGTGGTTCCCAGAACTGCGTCTACCTCAGGAATCTCCTCAATGATCTCTTCTTTATAGCGCTGCGCCATACAGCCTGTCACGATCAGTACCTTGCAGGTTCCTGCTTTTTTGTACTCCGCCATCTCCAGAATATTTTCAATACTCTCTTCTTTTGCATCATGGATAAAACAGCAGGTATTAATGACAATTACCTCTGCCTCTTCTTCAGAGTCCACGATCTCATGGCCCTTTCCCGTAAGCAGCCCCAGCATTTCCTCGGAATCTGCCAGGTTCTTGTCGCAGCCAAGTGAAATAAATAATACTTTCATATGTTCTCCTGATATATATAAGGAGCGCTGCAGAATCATCTTTCCGCCGGAATCCTCAAAAAATGCCGCCGGGAGTTCGATTTACACCGCCCCTTTTATTTTTATTCTTCTGTTTCTGCTGTCTGTACAGCGCTTTCTGCTTCAGCCTCTGCAGTTTCCACTGCCGGCTCTGAAGTTTCTTCCTCTTCTGTGTTGTCAGCCACGATCTTTACCTGACCCTGATAAAATTCATCAATGGCTACGGACAGAGGTTTCTTTCCTGCAGCTCCTCTTACCATAGGCTCAGCGCCGGCGATCAGCTGACGGGCACGTTTGCTGGTAGCCAGTACCAGAGAGTAGCGGCTGTTCAGCATCATAGTGTTGTCGTCTTCCTCTGCATTGTTGTTGATCGCCTGAATCAGTTCTGAATATGACGGATGTATCATATTATAAATCTCCTTTCATTAATCCCCGGGATTCCTCCTGGATTCTGTTAATAAACTCTGTATTCCGCTGTGTCTTGCAGCGTTCACTTGAAATGATCCGGTGAAGTTCATTTACACACTCCTCCAGGTCATCATTTACCAGAAGATAATCATAATCTTCCATTCCTTCCGCTTCCTCAGCAGCGCGGCTGAGACGGGATTCGATCACTTTCTGTGTCTCAGTACCCCGTCCTTCCAGACGTCTTCTCAGCTCGTCCACAGAAGGAGGCGTTACAAAAATAAGAACCGCTTCCGGTATCTTTTCTTTTATTTTCATCGCGCCCTGGATCTCAATTTCCAGGATCACATTTTTGCCCTCAGAAAGCTTTTCCTCCACATAAGAACGGGGAGTTCCATAATAATTGTCTACATACCGGGCATATTCCAGAAGCTGATCCTGAGCGATCATTTCTTCCACTTCTTCTTTTGTGCGGAAAAAGTAATCCTTTCCGTCCACCTCTCCCGGTCTTGGTTTTCTGGTTGTTACAGAAACCGACAACGCATAGTCATCAAAGCTTTCCAGAAGCTTTTTCATGACTGTTCCTTTTCCGGCTCCGGAAAATCCGGATACCACTGCCAAAACGCCTTTACTCATGTTCCTCTCCTCGCTCCTCATAATCGTATGCTTCCGCAAAACGTCTTGCGATCGTTTCCGGCTGCAGCGCCGACAGCACCACATAATCGTCTGAAGTAACGATCACTGCCTTTGTCTTACGTCCCTGTGTGGCGTCTACCAGCGCTCTGGTTCCTTTGATACTCTGAACCATACGCTTGACAGGAGCCGCATCCGGGCTTACCACAGCAACTATTTTCTGAGAATTTACTACATTTCCAAAACCTACATTGATCAGCTTTGCCACCGATTTCCGCCTCCGTTACTCTATGTTCTGAATCTGCTCACGGATCTTTTCGATTTCAGTCTTCAGATCAATGGCAATATCAGAAATTTCAATATCATTGGACTTGGACAGAATGGTGTTGGCTTCCCTGTTCATTTCCTGTGCCATAAAATCCAGCTTACGGCCAATTCCTTCTTTTTCTGTAAGAATTTTTTTCATGCCCCGGATATGGCTGTGAAGCCGTACTGTTTCCTCATCATTACAGATCTTGTCTGAATAGATCACAACCTCTGCGGCAATACGGTTATCGTCAATCTGAGAATCCTCCAGAAGCTCATGAACCTTTGCTTCCAGCTTTTCTCTGTACGCCTGAACCACTTCAGGGGAACGGGCTTCCACTGCGCTGACCTTTTCATCCAGCGCATCCAGCTTGGTCAGGAGATCATTTTTTAAGTTTCTTCCCTCGGTCTCTCTTGTATCCACAAAGCGTCTGCACGCTTCATGAAGAGGTCCCTCAAGGCAGGTCCACAGTTTTTTCTCATTGACCGGCTGCTCTTCCATGGTCAGAACCTCAGGATATCTGGAAAGTGCAGCTACACCGATATCATTTTTCAACCGGAACTCCTCTTCCATCTCTTTAAAATATCCCAGATATTCTGCTGCAAGATCACGATTGTACTTAAGAGCCACACTTCCGGCAGTATAATCCTCATAGGTAATAAAAACATCTACCTTGCCCCGCTGCATGTAAGTCTTCATCAGATTACGGACCTGTCCCTCAAAAAGGTTCAGTTTTCTGGGCATCTTGATATTCAGATCCAGATATCTGTGATTTACCGACTTCAGCTCAACTGTGATCTTCCACTCTTTTGTCACGGCCTCGGCACGGCCAAAGCCTGTCATACTTTTTATCATAATGTTGTCTCACTTTGCAGGTTACTTCTTTTTGCATGATGTATGTCTGCATATTCCATCAGACACAATATATGTTTACATACAGATTTATTATAGAGCATCTAAACAGGGTAGTCAAACTGTTTTTTCTGTATCCGATCAAAAAGTTCCTGTTCATTCCGGTTACGGAACAGTACCGTGTAAACGGTAACAAAATAACTTCTGCGACTGTCAGCCCGGCAAATTACCATACATATTCTTTTGCGGAATTCTCACAGACATGCTATACTGTAGCCAGAAAGAAAAAAGGAGTACTCATTATGGCTTTTGACGGAATTACCATTGCAGCAATGGTTCAGGAATTACATAAATATCTTGACGGCGGACGTTTTAATAAGATCGCCCAGCCGGAATCAGACGCACTTCTGATCACGGCAAAAGGCGGTCAGGGACAGTGCAGACTGCTTTTGTCTGCAAACGCCTCTCTTCCGCTGATTTATTTTATTGATAAAAACAAGCCCAGCCCCCTTACTGCGCCCAATTTCTGCATGCTTCTGCGCAAACATATCGGCAGCGCAAAAATCGCTTCTATAAAACAGCCGGGAATGGAGCGAGTGGTGGAATTTGAGCTGGAGCATCTAAATGAAATGGGAGATCCCTGTAAAAAAATTCTTATCATGGAGCTTATGGGCAAACACAGCAACATTATTTTCTGCGATGAAAACAGAATGGTCCTTGACAGCATCAAACATGTGTCCTCTCACATGAGCTCTGTGAGAGAGGTTCTTCCGGGCCGGCAGTATTTTCTTCCCCGGACTCAGGAAAAGTCAGATCCCCTTACTATTAACGAGGAGGAATTTATCAGCGCAGTATGCAAAAAGCCCTGCAATATTTCCAGGGCGCTCTATTCTTCCCTTACGGGTTTAAGTCCTCTTATTGCAGAGGAAATCTGTTACCGCGCATCCATTGATGGCAATGACCCTGCCCTCTCTCTGGATGAAACCGCCTGCGTCCATCTGTATCATACATTCAAAAGACTGATGGAGCAGATACAGGAAGGGGATTTTACTCCAAATATCATTTATCGCGGAAATGAACCGGTAGAATATGCCGTTCTTCCTCTGACCCAGTTCGGACCGGAATATCACAGCGTGGAATTTGAAACCGTATCTTCCATGCTGTCCACCTACTATTCTTCCAGAGATACCCTGAACCGTATCCGCCAGAAATCTTCTGACCTTCGCCGGATTGTTCAGACTGCCCTTGAAAGAAACCGAAAGAAGTATGCCCTTCAGACAAAACAGATGAAGGATACTGCCAAAAAGGAAAAATACAGGATCTACGGCGAGCTGATCAATACCTACGGATACGGTCTGGAGGAAGGCTGCAAGTCCTTTAAGGCCCTGAATTATTATACAAACGAAGAGGTTACCATTCCTCTTGATCCCACCCTTACTCCGGGAGAAAATGCAAAGAAATACTTCGACCGGTACACCAAGCTGAAACGTACGGAAGAGGCTCTTACCGGTCAGATTGCAGAAACAGAATCTGAAATCGAACATCTGGAGTCCATCTCCAATGCCCTGGACATTGCCCGGGCTGAAAGCGATCTCAGTCAGATCAAGGAGGAGCTGACTGAATACGGTTTTATCAAAAAACATTATTCTTCCAAAAAAGGCAAAAAAATGCAGGAAAAATCAAAGCCCTTCCACTATGTTTCCAGTGACGGCTTTGATATCTTTGTAGGAAAAAACAACTTCCAGAACGATGAGCTGACCTTTAAGCAGGCATCCGGAAATGACTGGTGGTTCCACGCAAAAAAAATGGCAGGCTCCCATGTGATCGTAAAAACCCCTGACGGAGAACTGCCTGACCGCACGTTTGAAGAAGCCGGACGTCTGGCTGCCTATTACTCCAAAGGCCGCACTGCCCCCAAGGTGGAAATCGATTATATCCAGAAAAAGCATGTAAAAAAACCGGCAGGAGCCAAACCGGGATTTGTGGTTTATTACACCAACTATTCCCTTATGGCCAAGCCGGATATCTCGGAAATAAAAGAAGCTTCACAGCAATAAGCTGAGAACAATTCCAGACCGTTACGGGACACCATAAAAGCCCGGAAATTTTTATCAGCCAGGGAGGGAAGGAGATTTTATCTGCTTACTCTCCCTGAATTTTTTTGGCGTAATGCCGTAGGCTTTCCGAAATGCAGATATAAATGCGCTGGCCGATGGAAAATGCACCCGAAGAGCAATTTCAGTTACACTGTCCCCTGTTGTTTCCAAAAGGGAAGCTCCCGCCTGAAGCCTGTATTTCTGAAGATACTGATAAGGAGACTCTCCCGTATACCTTTTAAAGCATCTGAGACATTCTGTGATGCTGACATTTCCCGCCCTGGAAATCTCTTCCAGAGTAATCCCGTTTCTGTAATTTTCATGGACAAAGTTCAGAAGCTTCTGGACACGCTCATGATCTTTTTGAAGAACTTCCGGAAGTATTCTGTTTCGGTTTCCGCCGTCACCGTATCCGAAGGCTTCTCCGCAGCCATAAAACTCCATGATTCTCTCTGTTGCTTCCAGCCACAGCCTGCAGATACAAAGAGAAAGAGCATATTCCCAATGAGCAGGCCTGGTTTTACAAAAATAAAGGTCATCCAGCTGATTCATGGCTTTAAGAACCTTTTTGTCTTTTTGTTCCCGTGCCAGAAAAATCATATTTGTGACTGCAGGATTTTTGATAATTGTATCAACCTCCTGCTCTTCCATGGCACTTCCCTCAAAAAATCCCAGCATTTTAGGCGGGATCAGAAAGCTGTGATAGCTGCAATCCTGTTTTTCTGAAATATGATGCAGAACATTGCAGTTAATAAACATACAGCTTCCCTCTGAAAGCTCATATTCCTTTTCCCATATCTTAAAATGTACCACGCCTTTTTGCACTGCCACAAACTGTATTTCCTCATGCCAGTGCAGCATCTGAAATCCCTCGTTAAAAGGTTTGCAGACTTTTTTGCTGACGTCAAGTACAAGAAGGGGGAATTTGGTACTGTGACAGGGGTTATGGGAATATATTGGGGTATTATCCTTAATTGTTTCCATGGCGTTTCTCCTTACAGGAAAATATATTACGATTTCCACTGGCAATATTCTCATTGTTTGGTGATTTTCATATATATTTTACCTTTTATTATGGTATATTTCAATAAAATATCGTGATATTATGATATTGCAACAGACAGGTGTTACTGTTTACACAGTACCGTCCTGTAAGGTGTTCTCTCATAAATGTCCAAATCCCGGGACATACAGAGCAAAACGCCGTCACCAAAGATGATTTGAAACAGATTTTGACTAAGTTACAATGTCACTACAAACAGAATCCGGTCAAAAATATTCGTTTCCTGACAACCATCTCAAGCCTGTAAAACAAAGCTTCACACAAACGGAGGAAAATCATGATTATCGACAATAATGAAACAGAAAAAAGAGCTATGAAAGAATTTCATCTGGGCAATCGAAAAGAAGGCCTTAAAATCCAGGAAGAATTTGCCTCTGCTTTTCGCACAGAGTATGCCCATAAGGATCACTGCTCCTGCACAAAAGCATGCAGATATCACGGCAACTGCAAGGAATGCGTTGCCATACACCGGGCGCACCAGGAGCATGTGCCAAACTGTATGCGCCCGATCATTAATAAAAAAATCGCGGTACTTTCTGAGCTGACTGAGCATACCTATGCAGATCAGCTGAGGACTGAATAAAATCTCACAAAACCGGTCAGCCGGACCAGTCATTTCAGTCTATGGAATACACTCGGTTCTCCTTCCGGGCTTTTGTTTCCGGATATTCTCCATTTACATATCCCAGCACACAATGACCAATTCCCTCATAGTCCCCCTCAATTCCCAGTTCTTTGAGGAGCTCCTTTCCCTCCGGACCATCGAATTCTT
The DNA here is from genome assembly GCF_024622975.1 of Blautia caecimuris. Lineage (GTDB taxonomy): Bacteria > Bacillota > Clostridia > Lachnospirales > Lachnospiraceae > Blautia_A > Blautia_A caecimuris. The sequence goes on from NZ_JANJZT010000042.1 coordinate 14,166, forward strand.
CTTTTGCCCGGTGGATCCAGCAGCTTCCGATTCCAAGAGAATGGGCAGCCAGCATAAGGTTGCCCATTACAAGGCTTCCGTCATAAAGATATGTGGGGGCGTTTTTATCTGCAAGGACGATCAGCACTGCCGGCGCGCCATAAAAGGGATCGGAATCCGTTCCCATAATTTCCGCATTTAACCGGGACAGTCTGTCACGGACACTCTTATCTGTAACCTTGATAATGATCGGAGACTGGCGGTTCCTTCCACTGGCTGCCCAAAGCCCCGCTTCTATAATCTTATCCAGAATGTCCTCCGGAACCATATCCGGTTTAAAATCACGAACACTTCTTCTTGTCTGCATCAGCTCCAGCGTTTCATTTAACTGACTCATTTTCGGCTCCTCCTTAATCCTGTTGAATTTTTTCTCTGTGTATGTACTACATTACGCAGCGGTAAATAAGAAACTGTTTTATTCGATTTTTATTTGCTCATTTATAGATCTTTATCTATTTTCTCAAACCGACTTCCGTGTTTCCAGATCCAGAAGAACTGCCTTAAAGTATGGCTTCAGTTCCCTGTAAATTTCTTCCCGTATTTCTGTCATTTTTGCCATCTGCTCTGCCGGAAGCTGAATACGCGCTGCCCCATGAAAAAGCCGGATGCGAAAATCCGTAAATCCAAGGCTGAACAGCTTGTCTTCAGCCTTTTCGATTTTTTGAAGCTCCGGTTCTGTAAGCACAGTACCCGCAGGTATTCTTGTTGCCAGGCAGGCATAGGAAGGCTTGTTCCAGGTAAAAAGCCCTTCCTCTTTGGAAAGCCTTCGTATCTCTGTTTTTGTCAGTCCGCATTCCCGAAGAGGCGAACGAACCTCCAGCTCACGGATCGCCTGCATTCCCGGCCGGTCCGAAAAATCGTCGGAAGCATTTGTTCCATCCAGAAGCATGGTATAACCATCCTTCAAAGCTTTTTCCTTTAAAAGTCCGAACAGTGTTTTTTTGCAGTAGTAGCATCTGTTCTCCGGGTTTTCCGCCACCTGCCGGCTGCTCAGAATATCGTGCTCAATCACTGTAAGCTCCACACCAAGACGCCGGGTAAGCTCTCTGGCATCATGCAGCTCAAACTCCGGCTGAAAAGCTGTTTTAATAAAGTAAGGCTGTACCTGAGCTTTATATTTTACTGCCATGGCAAGCAAAAAAGCAGAATCCACTCCACCGGAAAACCCAAGAGCAGCCCTTGGATTCTGCTGAAAAAATTCTTTTAAATCCATTCTGTTTTCCCTTTCAGCTAAAATCTCATATCTGTTTTCTGAAAAAATATTATTTCTCAGGCGCCATATCAAACAGACTGAGCTGTTCATAGGTCTGCACCCTTTTCTGCTTTCCAACTGTTTTCCGCTGCGTGTATGTTTCAGGAATTTCATCCAGAAATGAGGACGGTTCCTGAGCGCAGGTAAGAAACAGTTCTTCTCTGGCACGGGTCATTCCAACATAAAACAGCCGCCGTTCCTCCTGGATATCTGCGGGATTTTCCTCCCTTTCCAGAGGAATTTCTCCCTTTTCCATTCCAAACATAAACACCACAGGAAATTCAAGGCCCTTAGATGCGTGCAAAGTCATCAAGGATACCGCATCTCCTGAAATACTTTTTCCTCCGCAGCGTTTCAGATCCCCCTCTTCTCCCAGAAGAACCGCATCCAGAAACGCTCTGATATCCGGATAAAAAATAGCCATATCTGCCAGATTCTGAAGCTTTGGATTTCCCTCCTGTTCCAGATCTTTTATCCAGCTCTGCATGAATTTTTTGGGCTTTTCCCTTTTCCATCTGTCCTGATATTTGGCTTTTAACTCTTCATAAATACTTCCGCTGATCTCATTTTCTTCCAGATCCCACAGCTTTTTCAAGGCATCCTTTTTATAATATGGATTATCCGGTTCTGCCAGAGAACAGAAAAAACTGATACTGCCCTGTATCAGCGGATCCTCCAGAAACTCTTCCCTGCCACTGACAATATAGGGAATGCCCTCCTGTTGAAAACATTTTTCCAGAATCCGCGCCTGATGATGGGTCCGGTATAAAACCGCAATATCCCGAAAGCTTCTTTTTCCGGTCATACCTTCTTTTAAAAAATGCTCCTGAGCCTCCAGCATATCCATACCGCCAACCAGACGGCTCACCTCTTTTGCCACAAAAATGGCTTCTGATCTTTTGGATGGAGCCTCAGCAATCTGTACAGGTAAGCCGGTCTCTTTCCACGGTTTCAGACAGCGCTCCATGCCGGGATTATTCCGGATCACAGCCAGGGCGCCATTAAGAATATTTCCGGTACTGCGGTAATTATTTTCCAGAGAGATCATACAGGTTTCCGGAAATTCCTCTTTCATTTTAAGAAAACATCCGGAATCGGAACCACGGAATCCATAAATAGACTGATCCGGATCTCCGATCACAAAAAGCTCTTTTCCTTTTTTATTCCACTCACGGATCAGGTCATACTGAACAGGATTAATATCCTGAAATTCGTCTACCATCAGATAGGAAAAGCATCGCTCACAGGGCTGTTTTTTTCTGTTTCCGGGACTGTGTATTTCCCGAAAAGCTTTCAGCGTTTCCAACAGAAGATCATCGAAATCACAGCAGTTTTCTTCTTTTAATCTTTTCTGATATACTTCCAGGAGTTCTTCCCATAATTCCGGCTCCTCATTAAAAAATGCTCCTGTCTTCTGTACAGAAACTTTGTTCAAAAACTGCGACGGCGTTATGGAAAATCCATACTCTTTACATATCTCCCGGGCTGTTTCTGAAAGTGCAGAAGGGTCCGCTATAAAGAATTCTTTTCCCTGTTTTTTCAAAAAATCCAGACAAAGAGAATGAAATGTTCCGATATGCATGCGATTTACACTCCGTCTGGAACCAAGCTGTTTTTTCAGTCGTTCCTTCAGTTCTTTTGCCGCCTGATTGGTAAAAGTTACTGCTGTAATTTCTCCCGGACTTACCTTTCTCTCTTCCAGTAAATACAGAATCCGCGAAATCAGCGTCTTTGTTTTTCCGGTTCCCGGGCCTGCTGCAACAGCAATTCTGCGGGCGATTGTCTCAGCTGCCTGTTTCTGCTTTTCATTTAACTGCTGAATGGTTTCCTTCTGTTTCTCAGCAACGCTCCCTTCTCTGTCTTCCACAGACAGCCCGGAAAGCTCTTCCGTTTTTTTCTGAGTCAATCCTCCTGAGATACAGGAATCCACTGCCTGAATGCCTGGTTCCTTTTCTCTTTCCCACTCATTAAAAAACGACATCTGTCCATTGGGATTTTCGATTTCTTCCGGATCAAAAAGACTGATGGTACCATATTCCCCGTCAAATCCGGGGCTTTTTTTCACCTGTCCGGTTCTTAATCTCCGGATACCCTCAGAGACAAGATAGCCCTCCTCTTTCCTGATTTCTTCCACCGGAATCTTCCTCAGAATATCAAACTCAGATCCAAGCTTTTTCAGCATATTTTCATACTGTTCCTGCACCCTTTTGCTGCCGGAGGATTTGCCTGTGGACGCTGCGATCACTTCCGGCAAAGGCACAAGATTTTCATAAGGCTTTTTATTTTTCCGGGCTTCTCCATCTTCCCTGTCTGAAAGCTGCATCACTCTGTGATCCACCCCAATGGTGATCTTTTTTCCACAGACAGGGCAGATTCCACCATAAGCCTCAGCCTCTTTCGGAGTAAGGCAGAGATGACATTTCCTGTGCCCGTCAAAATGATATTTTCCTTCCTCAGGAAAAAATTCAATGGTTCCTTCCAGGCCTTCGCCCTCCTGAATCGCTTTATAAAGTCCCTGATAGCTCATTTCAATATCAAGAAGATTCGCCTCTCTTCCAAGCTTTGCCGGAGAATGAGCATCTGAATTGGAAATAAGCTGGAAGCGATCCAGCGCCGAAAGCCGCCAGTTCATCGGCGGGTCAGAGGACAGACCGGTTTCCACCGCATGTATATAAGGAGTCAGATCCTCAAAACATTCTTCCATCGTATCAAATCCGGAAAATGCGCCAAAAAGCGAAAAGTGAGGCGTCCAGATATGAGCCGGGATCAGTATTCCATCCGGACAGATTTCCAGCATGATTTCCAGAAGATCATGGCTGTCAAGGCCCAGGATCGGTCTGCCGTCCGAATGGATATTTCCTATGGTTTCCAGCTTTTTCGAAAGCTTTTCTGCATCCTCAAGACCCGGCAGAAGAATTACATTATGTACTTTTCGGACTTTTCCGTTCTTTTTATAAATAGAACTGATCTCACCGGAAAGTACAAATCTGGGAGCCTCTCCTTCATACTCTCTGCTCTCTTCCAGAACAGAATCCTCTTTTAAACAATAGAACCCATCCTCTGCCGGAACAAGCTTTTCTTCCAGCTCTTTCCGCCATTCCGGATGGGTAAAGTCTCCTGTTCCCACTATGGAGATTCCTTTCTTTCTTGCCCACAGATCCAGATACTCCGGTGTTCCCTGTTTACTTGTCGCCCGGGAATACCGGGAATGGATGTGCAGATCTGCGATTCCCTTCAAAACCCCACCTGCTTTCTTATATCATCTGTCTTTGTATTTCCCACATCATTGAATATTCCTTTAATAAAGTTCCGTCTTTAAGCCGAATCGCATTTGGCTTTTCCCCGGTAATACGAAATCCCATTTTCTCATATAAGGCTCTGGCCCGGGTATTCCCTTCTATAAATTCCAGTTCTATCTGCAAAATATCCGGATTTTTCTCTGCAATTTTTATCAGCTCCTGAATCAACTTTACTGCAATTCCCTGACTCCAGAATTGACGCAGCACTGTAACAGATATGCTGGCCCGATGCCTGGTTTTTATCCTTTTACTCCACATAATCTGTCCGCTCCCGACAAGCTTTCCATCCACAAAACAAAGAAGTATGGTTTCATTGTCCGCTTTATTTACTCTGTCAAAACGCTGTTTTTCACTTTCTGTTGTATATCTGCCGCATTCCTCCGGACAACGCATAAGAAAGTCTGTCTCTCCAGCTGAAACATACAGAAAATCCAGCATCTCCTGAATATCTTCATCTTTTGGACTGCGGATTCGTGCGGTTCTTCCATCCTTAAGCTGATATTCAATGATATCAATAATCATAGATTTCTCCTTTTTGCAGCTATATGACAATATTTTTACATTTTATCAAGCTCATTTCCATAAATATCTTCTATTTCTTCTTTCATCCTCTGAAAAGCTGGAATATAATCTTTTAATATAATTTCTACCATTCTTTTTGCTGCTGAAAAATCGTAAATATGTGTCATATCATTTCTCGCTTTTAACATATTCAACCAAAGCTCTTCCTCCAAAAAATCATAAATTGTAAAGGCTGCTTTTAGAATCATTCTTGGAGAGCCACTTGCAGCAACAGCTTGTCCCTCATACGTTAATAATTCTTTTAAAACTTTCCATCCCAATTCAAACTGAATAAAAAATTTATCAATAATTCCACCTAAAATAAATTCATTTGTCAAATCTTCTTTATCTGCCTTCTCCAATATTTTAAGATTTGATTTAAAATGATCAAATTTTTTCATACAACAGCTTCCCCTCTTTTTGAATCGATGCGCGAAGTTCCTCCTGGATAGGCTCATCCAGATTGATGAAATCATATTTCAATAAAGTTGAGGTATTTTCATCTACATCCAGTGAAAACCTTATAAAATCTCCACCTTCCACAGCAAGATCAATGTCGCTTTTCTCTCTAAAAGTACCTCTTGCTCTTGAACCAAACAAAATCACTCTGGAAACACCATGTTTCACTGCTAACTCCTGGATTTCCTGTATCACTGTCTGTTTAATTCCCGTTGTCTGCATATAATTCTCCATATCAATTATTTCTCTATCTCTTCCCTGAAGCTTTCTTTTTTTATTGTACCAAGTCGCTAGCGCGACGGCTAGTCCTAAGTACGTGGTTCTATTACTTTTTTTCAAAGAAATCTGTT
>NZ_JANJZT010000043.1 GCF_024622975.1 Blautia caecimuris
AGGTTCTCAGGGCAACGCCCTGAGCCCTCGGAGAGCTTATCGGAATAAATATCTGCAATTTTCAAGGTTCATTTGAGTCTTTTTCTTTAGCTCTGTTTTTCATAGATTATTTGACACTACCGTTATGAAATTTTATCCGCTGTATTAAAAACCATTCTCCTGTATTCTGTAAAATCTACTATGTTTTGATTATAAACATTTTCACTTTGATTTGTCACTACATTTCGTTATTGTCCATACAAAATATGCTCTTTAATCTGCTTGTTTGGTTAATCAAGTATTTCTTTTTATCGTTTATTACAGGTGCTCCCTCTTGAACACTCCCACTAAAAAACAGCCTGCTGCAAGGCTGTTTTTTAGTGTCTGACTTTTATTTTTTCAATTAATTACTTGCCTCTATACACTCGCTGATCTCCTGCATTCTCAGATCAATCGAATGAATACTTTCTGCACATCCCCGCAGTTTTTCTACAATATCGGAGGTAGAGGCATCAATGTCCTTTTTGTATTTTACTTTATGCTCAATACTTGCCCAGAAATCCATGGCAATGGTACGGAACTGTACCTCCACCTGCATCCATTTCTTTTCGTCTGCAAAAAATACCGGAACCTCCAGAATCAGATGAAGGCTTCGATAGCCGTTTGGCTTGGGATTCTGGATATAATCCTTTTTTTCGATCAGGCGGATATCATCCTGTGAACAGATTTTTTCTGCAAGTCTGTAAATATCCTTTGGAAAAAAGCAGACAACACGGATTCCGGCTACATCATGCAGATTCTTTTCTATACTGCTGAGACTTACCTCTACGCCTTTGCGCTTCAGTTTTTCCACAATACTCATAGGCTTTTTAATACGACAGGAAATCGATTCTATGGGATTTCTGTCACTGTCCATAGAAAGCTCTGTATTTAAAACTTCAAATTTTGTCTGTACTTCCAGCATGGCGCACTGATACTGCATCATCAGTTTCATAAAGGGCTGGGCCGATTCTATAAATTCTTCCGGTCTCTCTCCCGCTATCAGTTCGTCAAATGTAAAACCACTTCTGTTGCTTTTCAAATTTCTTTCCCCCATTTCTATTATAATCCGGCAAAAAACAGCTCATAAAAATCGTCTTCGCCCTCCAGTACAGGAGAATTTTCGCCTCCGCCGTTGGTGCTTCTTTTCATGGATGCATAAAACTCTTCTCCTGCGCTGATAAGCTCCATTTCATAAACAGGATATCCCTGCTCCTGACATTTTTTACAAAATGCTTCAAGAGGATGTTTTGCTTCCCTTGTTTCCAGAAGCTCCTCCCTGAGCTTTTTATCTCTCAGTGCTTTCTGTTTCAGCATGTCAAGCATTTCCGCTACTTCCATATCCTGATCTCCTTTGCTGCTTCTTTATATCAGACTTTGTTAACCGCTTCATATTTTACCATAACAGAACGCCGGGGTACAGAATTATTTACTCTAAGGTCAGCTAAGGTCTGTTTCCTGCCAGGGCCCGTTACTGTTCGTTCAGTTCACAGTAACCTGGTCAAAATACATTTTCGGTGATGACATTTTGCCCTGTATGTGTCAGGACAGTGACCTGTAAACAGTATCCATAACCTCACTTATAACGCCATTTTTCTTTTAAATAAATGCCCTGCTGTCAGAGAAAATACAGCACATAGCCCCAGGCACCAGCATGCTGCCAAAGCAATATCAGACAGATCAGCCTTATTTCCCAGAAATGCATTTCTCATAGTATCAATCATAACAGTCATAGGCTGATATTCTGCAAAGGTTCGCACCACAGGCGGAAGAACTTCTGCCGGAACAAATCCTGAGCTTAAATATGGAAGGATAATCGCCACTGCCGACAAAGAGCTTGCCCCTTCTGCGCTGCTGGCTGTAAGTCCTGTAATAACAGCCAGCCATGACAATGTAAGAATGCTGCCTGAAATCAACAGAAAAACAATCCCCCAGTCTGATAGATCCGAGGAAGGCCGGAATCCCATAAGCGCAGCAGCTAGCAGAACAATTCCTGAGGTTATCATTCCCCTCACAAATGCCTCCAGTACATATCCTGTAAGAATCGCTCCTTTTTTTAGAGGAAGAATACAAAACCGCTCTGCCATTTTCCCGGTTATGTCTCTGTTTACAGAAACAGCAGTGGTTGCCGAACACTGCCCGATACACTGTAAAAGGATTCCCGGAACAATATAATTCACATAAGATATACCTTCAATCCGGATCACTTTTCCAAACAGACACACAAACAGCACCATCATCATTGCAGGAAGCATGATGCTTGTAAGAATTGTATCCGGATTTCTGCCTGAAAGAAGCAGACAACGCCCGGCCATTGTAAATGTATCCCTGTAATTTTTTGCATATGATCTCATACTATTTTTTCTCCTTCTCACAAATCATTTCAAGAAACACGTCCTCAAGACTTGGCTTTACTTCTCTGAAATCGCAGATGTGAATCCTGTTTTCATAAAGATGATGAAAAATCTCTGCCAGCTTATCTTTTTCTCCTCCTGTAAAAACACCAAACCCATACCTTCCATCTTTTTCCTGAAAAAACCCGGATTCTTTTTCAGAGATCCGTATCATTTTATTTTGCCTCACAAGAAGCTTTGCTTTTTCTACCGTTTCTTTGTCCGCAAAAATAAATTCTGCCGTCTCCCGGTGAACCTGACCTTTTAATTCTGCCACCGTTCCTTCTGCAATAATTTCTCCCTGATCCAGTATGGCGATTCTGTCAGCCAGCTCTTCTGCCTCTTCCAGATATTGGGTAGTAAGAAAAATCGTTATTCCTGACTCTTTCAGTTTTCGCACCATATTCCACATGCTTCTTCTGCTCTGGGGATCAAGTCCCGTGGTAGGCTCATCCAGAAAAAGGAGCTGCGGATTTCCCAGAATACTCATTGCAATATCCAATCGCCGTTTCATTCCTCCTGAATAGGCAGAAACTCTGCGATCCCCTGCTTCTGTCAGATGAAATTCCCTCAAAAGTTTTTCCGCGCTTTTTTCAGGATCAGAAAGATGTCTCATTTTTGCCATAAGCCTTAAATTTTCTCTCCCGGTAAGCGGCTCATCAACTGCGGAAAACTGTCCGGTTACACTGATGATCTGCCTGATCCTCTCCGGCTGAGACTGCAGATCAAAACCACCGATCTTTATTTTTCCTGCATCCGGAGCAAGCTGTGTTGTCAGTATTCTGACCGTTGTGGTCTTGCCTGCGCCATTAGAACCCAAAAGCGCATAAATACTTCCCTGAGCCACAGAAAGGTTTACGTTTCTAAGAACCTCTTTGTCTTTAAATCCCTTTTTTAATCCCATTACTGATATTTCTGTGTTTATCATAAAGCTCTCCCTTCTTTTTCATACATACTGAACGAATGTAAATTCTTAATATAAAATTACCTTGTATACACAGGCAATTTTATCTATTTCATGACTCCTGATCATAATAAGGAAGCTTGCTGATCATTTCTTCAATTTCCTCATCATAAAGCTCAAGTCCTATTTTTTTCAGCATTTCAGATATAAACCGATATTTTCTACTCTGCTCTTTGGCATCTGCCGGAAAAAGAGAGGGAATCATCCACAGATCCAGAAGAACCAGAAGCTCTGCCATTTCCTTTGGATACTCTGTCTGGACAGAGCCATCCTGAATCCCCTCCTGAATCAGTTCCTGCCAGTAAGGACAAAGAATCCTGCGGTTGGATTCAATCATTCTTGCAAGAACATGAGGATTTTTCAAAATCGGCACTGCCTGTCTGGTCAGTTCTACCTGCTGCTCATCTGACTGGTTCATCTGAATAGCAAGCTTCATTTTTTGCAAAGCATTCAGATCTGTCCGTTTCTTTACTGCCTCGAAAGGATTATGTGTAAAAAAGAGCTTTTCCCCCAGAGCATCCATAATTTCTTCCTTTGATCTGAAATGATGGTAAACAGCCCCTTTTGTCAGACCGCCAAGCTCATTTACAATATCCTGGATTGTTGTATTGTCATATCCCTTTTCCAGAAAAAGCCGCTGAGATACTTCCAGAATCTTCTCAACTGTGATCTCCGGATATTTATTTCTTGCCATGAAACTCTCCTTTACATTCTCTTCGTATGTTTCTTTTATTATAACCTGCAGCATCTATATTGTCAATAATTACATTCTTTGTGAATGTATTTTCCTCAGTGGCTTTTCCTTCTGTTTTCTCCCATGTCACTTTTATACCGCCCCCGCATTTTTATGTAAAGTCAGTTTTATAATATAAATGAGTAACTATCGAATTTTGCACAATAGAAGCCGTAATATGCGGACATAACAAATATTAAGCTGTATGATTCTGCGGTTTGTTCTGTTCCAGCAATCTGTAAGCCGGTTTCTGAATTACTTCTCTTTTTTGTATTCTTCTATATAATCCAGAATCTCCACGGGGTCTTCCATAAAACGGCAGAGATCAAGGATTTCTCTGTCCATAAACTTCTCATCTGCTGTATGCTCCAGAAGCGCTTTCATCCCGTCATAATATCCATTGATATTAAAAAGAACAACCGGGCGGTCAATTCTTCCAAGACTTTTCAGTGTCAGGATCTCAAAAAACTCTTCATAAGTTCCAATACCTCCGGGCGCAACTATGGTAGCATCGGATCTTTCTTCCAGAAGCTGTTTCCGCTCTCTCATGGTTTCTGTAAAAATAAACTCTGTACAATGCTCATACAGAACTCCCGGCTGATCGAAAAACCTGGGAGCAATCCCCAAAATATATCCGTTTTCTGAATGCACGCCTCTTGCGGCTGCTCCCATCATTCCGGTTGCTCCCCCTCCAAACACAAGTCCGTGTCCCTGCTTTCCCATCAGAGCTCCAAGCTCCTGTGTCTTTTTGTAATAAATTTCTTCAAGCCTTGCGCTGGCAGCGCCATATACACATATATTCATGATATCCTCCCTGTTGTCCTGAAAATTTGCAGTTATCCACATACAGTCCTCTGACTGCCTGATTTTTATATCAGTTTACCACACTCTGCCTCTACAGTATATAAAAATTCCCTGCAATAAAGAACAGACAGAACGCTCATTGCCGTTCACAGCAACAAGCTCTCTGTCTGCATTATAATGGGTCTGCCAATAAAAACAATTCCATAACCTTTACTCAGATACCACCTCTGAAACTTCAAATTCTGCCTCGCAGGGCTCTGCATCAGAAATATTTTGCTCTGTTTTTTGAACAGAAACTTCTACCTCAAGCTCCCGGGCAACCTGATCCTTATATTTCTTTCCGGTAAGAAGGACTGCACTGGTAAGCGCTGTAAATGGCGCAACGGTCACAAGTCCAAAGCTTCCCACAATGGTATCCAGAATTTCCGCTGACACATACTTGTAATTCAGAATATTCTCTATGGGTGTTCCCTGTGCCATAAAAGTCATAAGAAGCGCAATATAGCCGCCGGAATAGGCAAGAAGAAGAGTAGTTGTCATGGTTCCCATAGCCGCCCGTCCCACATTCATGCCGGAACGCGCCGCCTCTTTCCATCCGATAGAAGGCTTTTTATGCACCACCTCATTCACCGCAGAGGTGATATCCACAGCAAGATCCATCATGGCGCCGGAAGCTCCGATAAAAATACCGCTCATAAATATTTTCGTCAGATTCAGATCCTGATAGCCGGAGTATAAAAGGCTCTCTGAATATGCCATTACCGCCCCGTGGATTTTAAACGCATCTGTAAAAATACACCCGATCACACAGGTGATCAGAACGCCCAGAAGAGCGCCTCCTGTTGCCGCCACGGTTTTCCGGTCAAACCCATACACCAGAAAAATAATGATCAAAGTCAGAAACCCTGTAATAAGAATCCCGCACCACACCGGGTTGATCCCACCCAGATAAGCCGGAACAAGGATTTTCCAGATAGTCAATATGGTGATCACAAAGGAGTACACTGCTCTGAGTCCTGTCCATCCTGCAAAAGCAATCAAAAGAATCACAAACATCCCTGCCAGAAGAAACTCTTTGTCCAACCGGTAATGATCGCTCATGGTTACAGAGGTGATCCCGTCATCATTATAGCTGACAACCACATGAGCAATATCGCCTTTTTTAAACATTTTATCAGATTCCAGAGAGCCGCTGAGCATATTTACTGCTCTGGTTGTCTCCCCTTTGAATTTGCCGCCAAGAAGCTCCACCTGACAGAACTGCTCTCCTGACTGGATCAGACCGGAGCTTTTTACAGTGCTCTCATCTGTAGAAACCACCTTTGCCTTAACCTTATCTGTTCCCTTAAAAATAACAGCATCCTCATAGCCCGTGGGAAGAACTATGAGGATGACCATCAGAAGTATGGCAATTAAGGAAACAGAGCTTTTTTTCAGTCTGTTTTTCATTCCTTACTGTACTCCTGTAATTGCTGCCAGCTTATTGAAAATATCTGTATTGTCATAGTAGCCGTCAAACTGCTCCTGCTCTGCGCCCATTGCAAAAACCTCTACCGGAAGTCCTGTATGTGCATAGGAAGCAAAGTTAATTCCGGATTTATTGTTCAGGATATGGGTAATGGTTACGGTAAGAGGCTCATAGCTTCCATAAAGAAGATACTCCTCCTGACCGAATTCTTCTTCCTCTCCTGTACGGCTCATAGTCTCGTCATAGGCTGTTTTCAGCTTGTTGTATTCATAGTCTGTCATTACCAGAGTACCGCTTTCTTCTCCCTCCGGATGTACGTCCTTGCTGTCTGCCTGATTGGTGGCTTCCGCTTCTCCCTGAGGAGCCTGCAGTCCAAAAAGCTCTGTAATGTCTTTCATAACCGTGTCAAAATCTGTTTTGTTTTCTTTATATCCAGCTACATAATCAGAATCAAACTTTGCATAGGAAATTTTCTGGTTGCTGATGTTTGTAAGGAAGGTATCATAATCTGTTCCTGCAAAACCAATAGTCATACCGCCTGTTTCATGATCTCCTGTTACCAGGATCAGAGTCTCGTCCGGATGTTCATTATAAAACTCTACTGCTTTTCCAATTGCATTGTCCATAGCCACAGTATCTGTAATGGTAGCTGCCGCATCATTGGCATGGCAGGCCCAGTCGATTTTTCCGCCTTCTACCATCATAAAGAAGCCTGTATCATTATCCAGAACCTCAATGCCTTTTTCCACATAATCTGCAAGCGCCCATTCGCCTTCCACACGGTCCATATCATAGCTCATGGCATCATCATCTGCCAGAGTCTCGTCAATGACAATTGCTTTTCCGTCTTCTGCTGTCAGCGCCTCTGTCTCAGCCTGAGTTTTTACTACTTTATAGCCTGCTTCCTGTGCCAGCTGATAGAGATCAGTCTTGTCTCCGTCCTCTCCGGCAGGCTTTTTCAGACCGCCGCCTGCAAAATAATCAAATTCACTGGCGATCATTTCCTGTCCGATTTCATAGTAATTGTTTCTGGATGCCTGATGAGCGTAAAAAGCTGCCGGGGTAGCATGATTGAGATTTACTGTGGAAAGAATTCCCACCTTATAGCCAAGCTGTTTTTTCAGCTTTTCTGCAATAGTCTCATAGGAAGTTTCCATTTTCTCATCCATATTAATGGTTCCGCTGTAGGTTTTATGTCCGGTAGAAATAGAGGTTGCTGTGGATGCGGAATCCGGACAGAAAGAGGTGCTGTCATAGGTCTGTGCTGAACCTGCTACCGGAAATTTCATCATATTCAGTTTGCTTTCACTTGTGAGAATATCATCTCCGTCATCCTCTATGGCATTCAGGTAATAGTTTGTTGTCTGAATCTGAGGATAACTCATTCCGTCACCAATAAAAAGGAAAATATATTTCGGTGCCTTTACCTCTGCATCCTGTGCTGCCGTTTCTTCCTGAGCTGTCTCTGCCGCATATACCTGTGCCGGTGCCGCACATGGGATCATCATGGCTGCTGCCAGCAGTAACGCACTGATTTTTTTTGCATTCATAGAATTTTGCTCTCCTTTTCCTGTTTCTTTCATTTTATTGAGATTACAGTTATGGAAGCCATTTGCCTCCTTACAGGAACATATCTTATCAGTGCAAAGTCAAATGTACACGCATGCCCATGTTAAATATACTTAAAAGTTTTTACGGAATGTAAACTTACAGATAATCTCCATGCAAAAGATCACCACAGCTCTGCGTTGCCTCTCCAAAAATATTTCTCTCAGTTTTTCCGGCTTTCAAAATAAATAAAACGTTCAATGGAATCCAGGATATCTGCAAAATCCTCCCTTGGCGCCAGCTCAATGTATCGGGTCAAAAGCTCTGTTTCTTCCTTTTTATATCTTCCATAAAAAATATCGTAAAGATTATGACCTCTCAAATAGATCTTTATCTCCTCCATATGATTTTTCACATCCTCTGTTGTTTCCAGATCCTTTCCAAGAACCTCTGTAAGCTTTTTCCCACTGCTGATCCGGTGAAGATACTCTTTCCATTTTGCCAGAAATGTCTCATAAAATTCCTGTTCAGAATCCACGATTCCAAGCTGTGCCATTACTGCCGGATTCAGGAAATAATTCTCAAAAGAATAATATTTCAGGATCAGCACATTTTTCGGCATTACCCGCGGCAGACGGTCCACATCCTCCTGATTCCGTTCCTCATAATATTTACAGAGCTGATGCTTCAGCATTTCTCTGTCTCTGCCGTCCCCGTCCCGGATCATGAGGAAGTTGTCCTTCAGATAAATCTGATTCATATATTTCAGATTGGCATAGGTTTTGATATTGGTACAGCTGTTTGTAGTAATGATCGCAATCCTCTGAAGATTTCCATTTTCATCATACATCTCTGAATAATATTTTTTCAAAAGTAGAGGAAGTCTTGATTTATCCTGCCTTCCTTCTACAATAAACACAAAATTTACATTCATCAGATCTCCTGCGGAATACCCCAGATTATCCAGAACTTCACTGATATCTGTTTTTTCACTGATTCTGGCATACCCGTCCTCTCCCTGAACCATCTGCCGGATCTGTCTGCTGTTAAAATTTGACAGAAGATTTGCCGCATGAGTAGAAAAAATCACCTGGCTTTTTTTGGAAAGACGATACAGGATATCCCCGGATTCATTCTGGAGCTTTGGATGAAGAAAAATTTCCGGATTCTCCACAATGATCAGATCCGTCGCATCATCCATTGTTTCCTCACAGGTTTCCAGAAGAGACAGCATATAAATGCTTCTCATTCCCTTTCCAAGAGAATTAATGGACTTATATTTTTTCTGCTTTTCATCATAAACCTCTGCGGTAACAGAAAGCATCTTTTCAATATCCCGGTTCATGGAATAAAAAATCTGCTCTTTCCCTCCGTTTTTCCGAAACCTCTCATTCACCCGTCTGGAAAAATCATTCAGATTCAGCTGATAAAGCTTATAATCCAGAAGTCTTGCCGTCTCAAAAGCGTTCAGCTCCTGAACTGTTTTCTGCTTCAGATAGCCAATACAGGAAAAACAGTGGGTACAGGTTTTGGCCCGGTCAAACATACAGCAGTCAGAACGCATCTGCTTCAGCAGCTCATCCTCCTGCAAAAGCAGAAGGTTTTCCTGCAGAAAATCCAGCTTTCTCTGGGCGTCTATATAATAAACTCTTGGAAAAAGCTTTGGAATGCTGATATTGTTTTTCTGATAACCGTCACTGTACCGGATTCTTCCCTGCCTGTTTGCCACAAACTCAAAGGTCAGAATCCCATCCTGATAGGAGGGCAGCTTCCGGCAAAAATCCTGATACCAGGAAGCGTAATTCCGGTAGGGACTGATCATACGCTTTTTCTGCAGTCTTGTAAGATCTTCCTGGGTAATCCTCAGTTTTACCATAATTTCTATATTGGGGTAATCTTCCAGAAAATCCTCCTGCTGAATCTGATAATCGCCACTGACTGCTCTGACAGCATCCAGCACTGCTGTTTTTCCCGTGTTATTCTGGCCTACCAAGATCAAAGCATTCTCAATGTCGGCAATATGGAGATTTTTAATGGATTTAAAGTTGCGGATTCTAAGATCAGTGATCTGCATAGTGTGCGCCTCCCTCCGGGACAGATATCATATCTGCTTTCTGTGGTTTTTATTTCATTTTAGTCTTTTGGAGAGAGATGTCAATGTGTAAAAATTTCATATTCTCTTTTACTCCTCAGTATTACGGAGCCGTTCCACAATACTTTCTTTTTTCATCCGGTTATAAGCCAGATAAGGCACCAGAGCTGCCAGAACAAGAAACAGCGGAAGCATGATCACAAATGCCAGGAAATTCGGACGATAAGCAAAAAACATGATCACGTTATTCAGAGCCAAAAGAATTATTCTGGAAAGAGCAGTGCCCAGAGCCACGCTGATGATTCCTGAGATCAGAACATAATACAGGCTTTCCTCCAAAATCATCCGCTTCAACTGCTGCTCGGTCATTCCTATGCTGCACAAAACTGCAAATTCATGCTTTCTGGCAAGAATTCCGGTAATAATAGAATTAATAAAATTCAAAATACCAATAAAGGCGATCACGGCGCTGAGTGCAATACCTATCATACGGATTGAGCCGATCATGGTCTGGAATCCCTCTTCCAGACTGCTCTTTGTCAAATATCCCATATTTTTATTTACATTCTCTGAATAATCCTTAACTGCCTGTGTAAACTGTTCCAGATATTCCTTTTCTACCTCATAAGAAATACCGAAGCACCAGCTATCAAGGCTGTTCTGTACATCCTGCTTTGGAAGCACCATCTGTACACCATTGACCGGATAAGACTGATCTGTCATGCTTGCCGGAATTTCCACGATTGCCATTACCTCATATTCTGTTTCCTTCAGGTTTTCCCAGTACCCACCTGTGGAATTTCCATTTTCATCCTTTGTTTCTATAAAATCTGAATCCTCTGAGGCCTCAAGAACTTTCAGTTTTTCTCCTGGTTCATACACAGAAGCGCCGGCTGTATAATCTCCTATAATATCAGTGAGAAGAACGTAACCTCCCTGGGCAAATTTCTGCAGATCCAGTTCTCCCTTCAGTACCTTCAACTTTGGCAGTACAGCTTCATCATAGGCATAGATCCTTGTATCAAGCTGCTGTTTTTCTTTTGCATTATGAATAACCTCCATACCCCATTCATCCTGACGAAGCTTTCCTTCCTCCTGATATTTCCGATAACGGTTCAGGGCTTTCTCATCCATAAAAATATCTGCGATTCCATAGACCTGCCATAATTCATTTTTGGAAATCACTCCCGGCTGTGAATCTGCCAGCTTTACATAGTCTTTGTCCAATTCATAATCACCAACTCTTACTGCCCCGTTTCCCACAATATTCGTTGATGCCAGCAGAACATCTCCCAGAAGCCTTTGTTCCAGATAGGCATCCACACGAAAGCTTCCCACCCCTGTGAGAACCATACAGAGAAGTATCGTGCTCATGGATAGAGAAACCAGAACCAAAGCTGTCTTTTTTCTGCTGCGTCCCAGATTGGAAAGAGCCATACGGTGAATCTGAGCGCCGGTTTCTGATTTTTTGTTCTTTTTACGGCTTCTGTTTCCCTCTGTATAACGAATAGCTTCGATAGGAGAAACACTTCCTGCAATTTTTCCCGGTTTGCGACAGCTGATAAATACTGTGATCAGGGCAAACAAAATTCCAAATACTGCCACTGACAGCCGGAATTTTATTTTAAGATCCAGATCTGTATAGGCTGTCATTTCCATTACAAAAGGAAAAATAAGATTTGACACCGCATATCCTGATGCAAGTCCAATGGGAATTCCCACTGCCGACAAAATCAGAGCCTGCCTGCGTATCATACTTCTGATCTGTTTCTTTGTAGTGCCCACTATTTTTAGCAATCCATAAAAACGGATATCCTGAAATACAGAAATATAAAAAATATTATAAATGATCAGATATCCAGCCAGCAGAATAATAACAAACACAGAACATAAAACCACAATTGTCAGAGGATCTGAATTTTCTGCCCGGTTCTGCATATACGCCCAGTTTACACCATAATCAAGAGATTCTTCCCAGCTGTATCCCTCATCCTCTCCATTTGGATAATAGCCTGCTTCCCGGATTACGGAACGAACGGTTTCCTCACTGTTTTTTGGACTTTCAAAATACAGGCCAACCGAATACAGACCAACACCTGTATCCTGTGGATTTTCCTTTGCCCATTTCTTAAAATCCCTGTCTGTAAGGTTTCCCTTCAGCTGGTTCCAGAAGGCTTCTGATACATAAAGCTCCGAGGCATGTCCCAGCCTGTTTCCCTCATACCAGCCGCACACCCGGAAAGTCCTTGTGATCTTTTTCCCATGAAACGTAAATTCCAGAGGTATCTCCCCTCCCAGCTTATGAGGAAGTCTCAATTCATCTAAAACATACGTGTCAACAATAATATCCTCCTCTTTCTGTGGCATAGTGCCTTGTTCCAGTTTGATAAAAGAATTTTCCAACTCCTCTTCTCCCTGTGGCATCCTGATCTCATACTGACGTTTATTCAGATTTTCAGCTACGCTAATAAAAATATTCCATGTATAATCTTTTACCCGACTGTCTGATACTGTTTTTTCCATCTGCTCCGCTGTTGCAGCCTTCAGACCTGCATGAAATCTTCCCCCGACCTCCCGCATGGTAGATTCCTGCATGGCATCGGAAATTCCGGTTCCCATGGCTGCCAGTGTAGTAAACAGCATACAGGTAAGCGCAATTGCCGCAATGGCAAAGGTATTTCGCATTCTGTTGTTTTTCAGACTTCGCATGGAAAGGCGCCGCATTACTTCCTGATTATTATTTTTCATCCTGCTCCCCTCCTACGATCTTTCCGTCCTCAATACGGATCACCCTGTCTGAAAGCTGAGCCATAGCCTCATTATGAGTGATCATCACAATAGTCTGCTGAAACCGCTCTCCGGTCAGCTTCAGAAGTCCCAGAACCTCCTGACTTGTCCTGGAGTCAAGATTTCCTGTTGGCTCGTCAGCCAGGATGATCGCAGGTTTGCTTGCCAGAGCCCTTGCAATGGCAACTCTTTGCTGCTGTCCTCCTGAAAGCTGGTTGGGCATACTGTTCTTTTTATTCTGAATGCCAAGCATCTCCATAATCTCCTGAATAAACCTGCGATCCGGCTTTTCCCCGTCAAGCTGAATAGGAAGTACAATGTTTTCGTAAACATTCAGTATAGGCACAAGATTATAATTCTGAAAAATAAATCCAATATTTCTCCTTCGGAAAATTGTCAGCTCTGCTTCATTCAGCTTAAAAATTTCTTTTCCTGATACAACTACACTTCCTGAGGTGGCATAGTCCAGTCCGCCTAACATGTGAAGAAGCGTACTTTTTCCGGAACCGCTTGTTCCAACCACTGATACAAACTCTCCTTCCTCCACAGAAAGATTCACCCCATCCAGAGCCTTTACCTGATTCTCACCTGATCCATAATATTTTTTCAGATCTACTGTCTTTAAAATTTCCATGATCTTCGCCTCCTTCTTTTTATTTTTTATCATATCACTGGTTTCTGACATATTCCTGACAAAAAAGAAAAAAGTTCTTACAAAACTGTCAGAACTTCATTCAGAAGGAATACACGGAAGCTGCTGCCTTCGCCCGGTCGGGAAACTGCCGTAACATATCCTTTTTCATTATTTAAAATTAACTGAGCCAGATACAGTCCCAGACCGCTGCCCTGCGTCTGCGCCGCATTGCCGCTTCGGTAAAAACGTTGGAAAATTTTATTATATTCTCCCCTGGGAATTCCGATTCCCTGATCTGTGATTTCTATCTGGGTATACAGTTCCATCGGATATACCCGAACCGTAACTGTACTTCCTGAAGGAGAATATTTTACCGCATTATCCAGAATATTTTCAAGCGCCTCTGCTGTCCATTTAGGATTGTGATACAGCTTTCTGTCCTCAAATGCTTCTACCATAATCGTAATATTTTTATCCTCTGCCTGAGCATAAACGCCGCTTACTGCCTGTCCGATGGTTTCACGAATACCTATATATTCCGCAGAAAAGGAGATGATCCCCTTTTCCAGCTGGGACGCTTTCAGCATATTTTCAAGAAGCCACTGCATCTTTTTTGCCTGAGTTCCGGCCAGATGTGTGAATCTCTCTCGTTCCTCTGCTTTAAGAGATTCATCCTCCAGAAGCTCCGTATACATGATCACATTTGCCATAGGTGTTTTCAGCTGGTGAGTAAGATCTGAAAGGAGCGCCGCAACCTCATCTCTTTCTTTTTTTGCCTGAATCTCTTTTTTCTCAGCCTGATTCAGAAGTCTCTGCAAAGTGTTTTCCAGTTTTGACTCCTGTGTCTCTTTCATAGTAGAAAAACCGGCTGTGCCTGTTTCCTGATAATCCCGCAGCAGCTTCTGCATACGCTTTAAACATTTCAGATAATAAAGACCAAGAAGAAATACTGCCGCAAGAGCCAGCACCAGACCCCCTGTCAGTAATTTCTGCGTCATTTCCGCTCCTCCCACAGATATCCCATTCCATGAACAGTTTTTATATATTCCGGATGAGAAGCGTCTTTTTCTACTTTTGTACGAAGCCGCCGGATATTGACCATTAAAGTATTTTCCTCTACAAATTTTCCTCCATTATCCCACACATGGGATAAAATCTGTTCTTTTAAAAGCACCTGGTTTTTGTTTTCCAGAAAATACTTCAGAATACGATATTCCGTCAGGCTTAAGTCCAGTTCCTCATCCTCTTTCCATGCTCTCATTTCTTTATTATCCACACGGATCTGCCCTGAGATAAGCTGCCCGGCTTTTTCCGACTGTCCTCCCTGCCTGCGAAGGAGCGCCGCAATCCTTGCCTTTAAAACTGCCAGTGAAAATGGTTTCGCAATATAATCGTCCGCTCCGCTTTCCAGACACATGACCTGATCGATCTCCATGTCACGGGCAGTGATCATCAGTATGGGGATCTTCCACTTTTCTGATATTTCACGGCAAAGCATAAGCCCGTCACCATCCGGCAGATTCCAGTCCAGCAGTATCAGATCCGGCTGAGTTTGTTCAAGAGCCCTGCGGCTGTCGCTGCAGGCAGAAAACCGTTCTGTCTCATACCCTTCTTTTTCAAGCATGAAGGAAATCCCCTCTGCCAGAGCCTCATCATCCTCAATTAAAAATATAAGCATTTATGTCCCGACCTCCTGAGTCCTGCTGCCCTCAAACAGCACCTTTGATCCTGAAAGAATCACTTTGTTTTTAGGATATCATGATATCTTCCATGAAGCAAGACAGACTCAGGAAATCCTATTATCTCTTCATACAGATCCACAGTGAAGCCTCGGCTCCCTGTGACTTATCCACATTATGGTATTCTACAAATCCCCCCTGCCGTTTCATAAAATCTGCTGCAATCGAAAGCCCCAGCCCCTGATGAGTTCTGTCATGGCGGCTTTCATCTCCACTAAAGAATGCTTCTTTTCCATGAAGAAGGGCCTTTTGACTAAATCCCGATCCATAATCCCTCACAGAAACTCTCAGATATTCCCTGTGATCCTGTCCACTGTCTGATATTCTGATAAAATCTGTTTTCCCTGCAGAATCTTCTTCACCCATAATCTCTGCCTGTAAAATTTCTCTTTCAATGGTCACACAGATTCCTTTCTCTGGATCTGTATGCTCTATGGCATTGTCTACCAGATTCCCCCAGGCTCTGAGAATCTCCTCCTTACAGCACAGAATACTTTTCGCTTCTTCAGGGCTTCCCTCTAAGGGGAAGATATCCTGATTTACGTTTTTCCCGGAATCTTTTTTTGCTTCTTTTTTCTGCAGCTGTTTTTCAGTCCTCACCTCAAAGGATAGCGGTATTTTTCGAACTGCTGCAAGCTGCCTTACAAAATCGCAAATTTCCCCTGACAATTCTTCTACTGAAACTTCCTGCCAGCTCTTTTGTTCCTTTTGCCCCTTCAGTACCTGTCTCATGGAATCCAGATAATCTGCGATAAATCCTGCATTTTTAAGGATTTCCTCAGCACATTCCCGGTCATCCTCCTGCAGTTCTGCCTCCACAAGAAGCTCCGCATTCCCCCGAACTACGGTCAGAGGTGTTTTGATATCATGGGTAAGGGCAGAAAGCTGCTGTTTTTTCAACTGTTCAGTATCCCACTGGGTTTTCAGAGAGACCTTCAGAGCCTCTTTCATTTTTTCCAGGGAAGCCATAACCTCGTCCACCTCCCGGATCTCAGAGGTCTCAGCAGCAAATTCCAGATCATTTTCAGAAATACGCGCTGTTGCCTCAGTAAGGCAGGCAAGCTGTTTTTTCAGCTTTCTGCCAAATTTCCCGGACAGGTAACATCCGTTTAACACAGTAAGAGTAATAAAAACTCCCAGCGTCAGAATCATATTAAAGGTTTCTGGCGAAGGAAGAATCTCATTCAGTTTTTCTTTTGCATAGCGCATGGCAACAAAATACTTGATAATACAGATTTCACCGTTATTTTTTTCCACAAAAAAATAATATCCCTTTCCCTGAGGGTATATAGTATCTGTTTTATATTTTTTCCAGGCGTCCTTCTGCACCTCTTCATCAAAGGTTCCGTAAAGAAAGCTGCCCTCCCGGTCAAACACACCGTAAAGACTGCCCGAAGGAATCATTTCCTCTTCTGTAATATCCGCTTCCTGAAGCGTTTCCTTTGTATTTATCAGCTGCTGCTCCGCGTAATTTGCCGGAAGAAAAGGACCGGACGGAATCAGGATCAAAAAAAACATTACCGCGCCGGAGATCAGCGCCGCAAAAAAAGTTCCTGTCACAAACATAAAAATATAACGGCCAAACAGTCCTGCAAGCGAAATCTTCTTTTTTCTTATTTCCATTTATATCCGATCCCCCACACAGTCTCTACCGGCGATACCCCATACTTCTGAAGCTTTGCCCGGATATTTTTTATATGCTCGGTAATGGCAGAGCTGTCCCCCTCTCCGTCGTACCCAAATACATGCTCGTAAATCCTTTCCTTGGAAAAGACCTGTCCCCGATTCAGAGCAAGATATTCACAGATGGCATACTCGCTTTTTGTAAAAGGAATCTCCGCTCCCTGAAAAAACACCTGTCTGGAATTCAGGGAAAAAGACAGCTCTCCCAGAGTTATCACATGCTTTCTTTCTCTGTTTTCTCTCCTTAGGTGGGCGGCAACCCTTGCTCTCAGCTCTCCCAGGCCAAAAGGCTTTGTAATATAATCATCTCCGCCGATTCCAAGACCGGTCATAAGATCGGCCTCGTCTGTTTTTGCTGTCACAAAAAGGATAGGACAATCTACCTGGTCACGGATTCTCCGGCACAAACTGAAACCGTCTGTCCCCGGCATCATCACATCCAGAAGAATCAACTGATAATCATTCAGGCGCCGAAAATCCAGTTTTTCCGGATCGTCCAGAGTATCTGTCTGATATCCTTCTTTTTCCAGGGCTTTACGTATCACGTTCAAAATCCCTCTGTCATCATCAACTACCAGAATCCGCGTCATTTTTTCCTCCTCCTATTCGGAAACCTCTCTTCCCTCATAAAAATGAAACCATATAAAGATTATGACACAAAGAACCGTTCCCAGCAAGATACAGGTCAGAATATCTCTCAGATCTGTATTGGCAGCTCCCAGAGCCACTCTTCTATTAAATTTTTCCGCAAGATACAAAGAAGTTCCCCGGGAACTCCAGGAACAGGGGAAATACTGCCATTTTCCCTGTCCAAGTCCTGTCAGAAACAAAGCGGAGATCAGAAGCTGCCCTATGGAAACAGCAATAGACACTGTTTTTGAAAAACAGAGATTCAGAAACAGATGCTCCAGATAAAGAGGCAGACTTCCAAGCCAGAGAAACACTCCTGCTTTCAAAAAAATAGAAAACGGGATCTCCATATCACCCAATATCGTTCTGTTTCCCACTCCATAGAGTATCACAGAGCCCATTACTGCCAGGAAAGCCAGAATTTCAAGGCTCATCCATTTTGCCAGAAAAATGCTTTCTCTTTTTCCCGTAGTCATAAGAAATCCCTGCAGATGACCGGATAACTCCAGCTCTATGTTTCCGGCGCAGATCACAGATGCCAGTACCGGAAAAACAACTCCCACTGCCTGCACAAAAACGGAAAACTGAAGCTGTGCGCTGATTCTTGTCCATGCCAGAAAAAGAACGCCGGCAGCCACAGGAACAATCACATGAAGGGGAAACAAAAAGGTGTGGCGCATTTTATAAAACTCTGCTTTTAGCTGTCTCATTATTTTTCCACCTGCCTTTGAAACCATTTTCGTATAAAATACCAGAGCGCAGCAAACCACAAAAGAGAGACCACAACTCCAACCGCAGCAGCCGGTATGCTCATAAGCTGAGGCGTATATGTCATCTGTCCCGGCTGTGCCGGCAAGCCGTTAGGCAGAGTCTTTAAAACAGGACACATCACTCTTGGAGTGATCCCATAAGGAATAAGGAAAAATAATTTTTCCAGAGCCATAAGAGGACCGGCTACCTGGCTTAGTCCCACACTTATGATCACCATAACCAGCACTCCTGTTTTCTGCACCAGAAACAGACAGAAGGGAAGCTGCCACAAAGAAGTCAGCCAGATCAGTATTGCCGCAAGAATCTGAGCCGGTACGGACGGGGCATTAAAAAAGGTCATATGAAGTCCTCTTTCCATAATGACAGAACCTGCAAGAACAAAAACCGTCAGAAACAAAGTAGCAAGTCCGCTTACCATAACCGATAACAGCACCTTTGCATCCCAGATCCTTCTCATATCTGCCGGAAGCACCCAGATTGTACGGTTTTGCTTTTTATGATCCTTTCCTCCAATCTGAGAGCAGGCCACTGTCAGAAATCCCGGCATCATCAACATGTACCACCAGTTATATCCGTCCATGGCAAAATAATTATGAGTCAGCTGGGCAGACAGAAAAGCGCTTACCGCAGGCATCAATATCATCAGCCACCAAAGAAACGTATGACGGTATTTCATTTTTTCTGCTTTAAGATATGTATTCATTTATCTCACCCCTCTCTCTACTGCCACAATTTTCATAAAAAGCTGTTCCAGATCCTGACTTTCATCCACAATTCCCTCATATCCCAGTTTTCCATTTGCTATAATTCCTATATAATCTGCAGTCTGCTGAATCTCACTTAAAATATGGCTGGATACCAGAACCGTGATCCCCTGATCGGGAAAGCTCCGGATCAGATGGCGCAGTTCCTGGATACCCAGAGGATCCAGACCGTTTACCGGTTCATCCAGAACCAGAAGCTTTGGATGTCCCAGAAGAGCAATGGCAATTCCCAGCCTCTGCTTCATTCCCAGAGAAAATTTCCCGGCGGGCTTTTTTCCTGTGTCAGTCAGATCTGCAATCTCCAGCACTTCCCTCATACGCGCTTCTGTTTCCCCCAGGATCAAAGCCCGTACCTTCAGGTTTTCCCAGGCAGAAAGATTTTCGTAAACAGGCGGAGTTTCAATCAGGCCTCCGATATCCTTCAGATCCTTTCTGCTCCAGGGATGCCCCTGAAAAATAATCTGCCCGGAATCCGGCCTCAAAAGCCCTGTTATCATTTTTAACAAAGTGGATTTTCCTGCTCCGTTCGGCCCCAGAAGCCCATATACACAGTTTTCCGGTATAGACAGAGAAATGTTTTTTAAAACCTGCTGTTTTTTGAAAGACTTTTGAAGATTTTTGATCTCAATGATATTCTGACTCATCTTTTCCCTCCTGTAAGTAAGATATGTTTAAGAATCCCGGGAATTTTCGGTCTGACGTTACCCGTTGTTCTTATTGTACCTACAGGATAAAAGACAATTATAAGGAATTTATAAGGAAATATACTTTTGAAGAAATTTAACAACAAAAATTTCGCTCTGCTCCTGACGAGCCATAAAAAGGGGGGCTCCTTAATTGTTTCCTATTCCTCCACTATAATGGTATCGTAATTTAACTCATTGTGCTACTTAAAATACGACTGCTTATCGACTCAAAATTGCCCAGATTACCTCTATATAATTGAAAGCACTTTTTTAGAAGATGAGATGTTTTATC
Source organism: Blautia caecimuris (assembly GCF_024622975.1). Lineage (GTDB taxonomy): Bacteria > Bacillota > Clostridia > Lachnospirales > Lachnospiraceae > Blautia_A > Blautia_A caecimuris. Next base: position 20,007 of record NZ_JANJZT010000043.1, read on the forward strand.
TGTCCAATATCACATTGTTCTCCAAATACACTG
>NZ_JANJZT010000044.1 GCF_024622975.1 Blautia caecimuris
TCCTTTCTTTGATAACACTATTTTACCATACATCATCTCAAAAATATATAGCATAAATTTAATTTATTCTATACTAGAATGAATCTCATCAAATATCCATAATAGTTTCAGTAAACTATCGTAGGTATTCTCTTGCAAAATCCTATTGGTAAGCTTCTCTTGAATTCCATTAATAACCTCTGATAATACGCCTATTGCTTCTTCTGTATCTTTTATTTCGCCGTTTTTAATTTTCGTATACTCTCGTAATTGCTTACTTATAAACTTTTCTGCAATGCCATAATCTAACAAAACAGGTCTTGTTTGAAAAACAAGCATATAACTATCACCTCGTACAAATTATTTTCTCTTCACATACGTCAATTCTATATCATACCCTAGTGCCTCCATCATCTGCACAAAAGTATTATTCACCACACCATTTGGTTTCTTGATTACACGGTTCACATATGACTTTGTAGTCTGAATATCCTCAGCAATCTGTGCCTGGGTTGTTCCATTCTCTATACATTTTACTTTTACATCAACTTCAATATTGTTCTTAACCATAATAAATCCTCAAATATCAAGTTTCACAAAATAGATAACTTATTGTATCATACAATTCCTCTCTTCTCAATCAAAAAAGAAGCCAATCAGACTCATCATCCAACTGACTCCTGTCTTAAATCCCTATGAACTTTCTTACTTCATCCCTAAACTTCCAAACAATCTCCACATGCTCTGGATCCGTAACAACAACCTTCTCAATCAGTTCCTGCACCATTGCCTGTGTCAGTTCATCCACTCCGGAATACTTCTTCATCACACCAAGAGCTTGTGATAAGCTGTCATCCTTCACAGTTTCTGCTGTCTTAAGCTTCTGATCCACTTCTGCAATATCAGCATCAAGCTTTTCCGCAAGCCTTCCAAGGTCTGCTCTTCTTCTCTGGTACACTTCCTTATCCAGCTGCCCCGCCATAAACTGATCCACATTTACAAATCTGTCTGATTCGCATTTTTCCTTTTCCTGCTGCAACCTGGCAAGTTTTTCAGCCAGAATCAGATTGTCCTGTCTGCTGACATTATTCTGCTTGTCCAGTTTCTGCTTAAAGACATCTGTCATATCAAGCAGCTGCCTTACCACAGACCATACTATTTCATTCAGACTATCTTCTATAACATACCGCTTGCAGCATCCATCTTCGCCTGGCTGCTCTTTTGCATGTTGACAGGTAAAATATCTGTATGTAACTCCATTACGAAAATATGTCTTATAACTCATTGCCCTTCCACAGATACCGCACTTAACTTTCCTGTAAAGAGGATATGTCTTTGGAATAACATTCTTCGTTTCACCAATCTCACAAAAGATTTCCTGTGCTTTCAAAAACTCCTCTTTAGTAATTATTCCCTCATGCCTACCTTCCACGATAAACTGCTCTTCTTTCGGTACTGATGCAGTATGCTTGCATCCAACACCAATTCCTTGCCTTTTATGACCTACAATAGCGCCATAATACATTTCCTGCTTCAATATCGTTCGGAGATTGGCATGTGTCCAGCAAGCTTTATCAGAAGAATTAATAAACTTCTTTGTACCTGGATGCTTACGTCTGTAATATTGCCCCGGAGTTTCAACACCACATTCATTCAGTGTCCTTGCCATATCAATCAGACGCATCTTGGCAATAGCCATATCAAATATCTCTCTGACAACTGCTGCAGCCTCTGGATCAATAATCAGCTTATGCTTGTCCTTCGAGTCCTTCATCAGGCCATAAGGCACATGTCCACCAAGATATTTTCCCTGCTTCATCTTCTGGTACTTTGCAGTCTTAACTTTCACAGACAAGTCCTTGCTGTAGTAATCATAGACAATATTCTTCATGACCACATCAAGTCCGCCTGTAGTTCCTTTATAATCAGCACTGTCATAATGGTCATTGATGGAAATAAACCTCACACCCATAAAAGGAAAGATTCTTTCCAGATAATCACCCAGTTCGATATAATCTCTGCCAAATCGTGAGAAGTCCTTTACAATAACACAGTTAATCTCACCTTTTTTTATTTTCTCCAGCAGTCGCTCAAAGGAAGGCCTCTTAAAATTAGTGCCAGAATAACCATCATCAAAAAACTCATACTGCATTGAATCCTTAAGTTCTACACTATCATTAATGAAATTCTGAATCAGTGCCTTCTGATGAGATATACTCTCACTCTCAGATTTATTCTCTTTTTTCATCAGATCCTGATCAGCCTGTGACAGACGAATATATTTACCAATGACCCACTTACTCATGTTCTTCACCTGCCATTTCAGCAATTATCAGATTGAAAATATATCTCTGGTCTTTGAAGTTCAGTTCCACCTCTACACGATTATCCTCAAATATCTTTACGGAACTGACCAGGTGTTTCACCAACTCAGAATCAATCTCCGTAATATTCTCTGCCTTATGAATTGCTGTAAACCATTCGTTACTCAACGACAAAACATCGTCGAGTTGTGCTTTCTTTGCCTTCTCATCAGTAAGTTTCTTTTCAATCCCAGCAGCTTCATCATCATATTTCTTTTTTGCAAACTGGTATTCCGTTTCATCAAGAATACCCTCTGCAAAACTCTCAAACAATGCCTCTCTCCTACCATTAAGCTTTTTCAATTCCTGTGACAGATAATTTATCCGACCAACGTATTTATCAATCAGATTCTTTTCTTTCTCAGATCCACGCATCTGCCTGATAAGCTGCTCCTGTTTCAAGGCAAACTCTAACTGAACCTTAATTGCCGCCAATACTGCTTCTGCCACAAGCGGATATCTTATGGAATGTCTGGAGCATCTGCTGTAACCACTGTCCAGATAACCACCACAAACATAAACTGCATGATTCTGGTCTATCGGATATCTTTTATCCGTAGGCTTTACAAATCTCATTCTCTTGCCGCAATCACCACAATAAATCTTTCCTTTAAAATGATTTGTAACAAGTTCTCTAAGCGGAGCATTCTCATTCATTTTTTTCTGAAACTTCTTTGCTCTGTCAGCAAACATCTTCTGAACCTTGTCAAATAATTCCTGACTGATAATCGGCTCATGAGCATTAGGTACATATCTCCATTCCTCTTCCGGTGTGCGATGCATTTTGATTCCTTCGTACAGTGACTTAGGGATCCTGCCATAAACAATACAACCGGTGTAGGTAGGATTTTTCAAAATATCAATGATAGTACGTCCAAACCATACCGTATTTTTATATCTCTCTGCTCTCCAGATACCAAGGTCAACCTTACGTCTGGCAGGTGTTACCGCTCCCATAGCATTAAGTCTCTTGCAGATTTCATTATGCGAAACACCCTCCGCCTTCCATTCAAAAATCATTCTTACATATGGAGCAGTTTCCTGATCCACTTCATATCTGTATGCCACTTGCTTTGATTTCACATACCCATAAGGAGCAAATGCCGGAAGGAACTCCCCCTTCTCCTGTCTTGCCCTGAATGATGTGATAATCTTTCTGGAAATATCCTTTGCATACACATCATTAATCATATTTTTGAGTGGTATCATCAGTGCACCTTCGGCATCATCACAGGTCAGACTGTCATATCCATCTGTAATGGAAATAAATCTGATACCCATAAATGGAAAAATCTTTTCCAGATACTCACCAGTTTCAATATAATCTCTGCCAAAGCGGCTTAAGTCTTTTACAAGAACACATTTCACTTTACCGCTTCTGATATCATCCATCATTCTCTTGAACTCAGGACGGTCAAAGTTGGTACCTTTTTCACCATTATCCTCATAGATTCCGTAAAGTTTCAGATCTGCATGCTCTGTCAGATATGCTTTACAAAAGCTAATCTGATTGGCAATGGAATCGCCATCATCATCCTTACCGCTATTCTCAATAGATAAGCGGACATATATTGCCGTGGAAAAATAATTGCTTGTCTGTACCGGCGTTTCAATTACGGCACCAGTATTCTTTCTGCTTTTTCTTGCCATGTCGCACCTCCTACACCGCCATCTGTGATTTAATACCGTCAGGAATATTGGAAACAGCTACTATCAGCTTATCCCAGTTATCGTGATATCTGAACACTACGTGAATACTCTTGCCTTCCAGAATCTCAATATGGTCTATCAGATCCACAATAACATTTCTTGTCACTTCTGTAATATTCTGGTGCTGCTTAAACACTTCCATCCATGACAGCTGCTCTCTGTTATTATTTACCATCTGCTCACGTTCCGCTTCAATGGCAGCAATAGCCTGTTCCGCTTCCTGTATTTTCATCGCATAGCTTTTCTTAAACAGGAAATATTCATCCTGTCCAATCATACCTTCCTGCAGGTTCTCATACAGTTTCATTTTGAAGGTCTTGTTACGCTCAATCTCTTCTTTCAACTTCACGATCTGAGCATCATAGTTAAAAACATTCTGCTGATTCTCAGGCAAAGACTTCACCAGTTCAAGCAGCTGCTCTGCCTCCAAAATCATATCTATATGATTTTTAATAGCATTCAGCACACTGGCCATCAAAGTATCTTCATCAATGCTATGTGTGCTGCAGCCCTTTTTTGCCTTACGTGTAGAACAGATAAAATAAGTATATTCCTTATTCCCTGCCACATAATGCTTGCGAACCATGTTCTGTCCACAGTCAGCACATTTTAGATATCCGGAGAATGGATAGACTATTTCCTCTGCAGGAGCAATGCGGATATCCTTCTGCATGATTCTCTGCACTGTTTCAAAATTTCCTTTTGTAACAATAGCCGGATGTGAATCTTCCACACGAATCCATTCCTCTTCATCCTTAGGCATAACCTTTTTCACTTTATAGTTTGGTGTACCGCTCTTACCCTGAATAAGAACACCGGTATAAATTTCATTGGTCAGAATTCTTGTAACCGACACCGGTGACCACATAGCCTTCTTATGCACTCTGAAATTCGTCTGCACCTTCATGCCAAGAGAAATCTTATATTCCATAGGACACAGAACGCCCTGCCTATTCAGCTTATCCGCTATACGTCCCTGGCTCATTCCCTCAAGCTTCCACTTAAAGATTGCTCTAACTACCTCAGATGCAAAAGTATCGACAACCAACTTATTGTGATCCTCTTCATCCTTCAAATATCCATACACAGCAAAAGCGCCAATAAACTGTCCCTTTTTCCTTTTAATCTCTAGCTGAGATCTGATTTTTACAGAAATATCCTTACAGTAGGCATCGTTAATCAGATTCTTAAATGGAATAATAAGAGAATCTGACTGGTTCTTATCCAGGCTGTCATAACTGTCATTGATTGCAATAAAACGCACTCCCATAAAAGGAAATACCCTCTCAATGTAGTTACCAGCCTCAATATAATTTCTTCCAAAACGGGAAAGGTCTTTGACCACCACGCAGTTCACTTTTCCAGAACGGATTTCATCCATCATCTCCTGGAATGCTGGTCTGTCAAAGTTGACACCGGAATATCCGTCATCGGTTTTCTCTGAAACCACATGAATCTCCGGATGATTTGATAAAAAGTCCCTGATCAGGGCTTTCTGATTAGTGATACTGTCACTTTCAAGCTTATCACCATCATCACGTGACAGTCTTGCATAAATACAAGCGTTGTAAATTTTACTACTCATAACCTTAAATCTCCTTCCTGAAATGCTCAGCAAGAAGCAAGGCTTCTCAGCACATAGTGCCTATAGATTTGACCAAGTTCATCTTAACACACTGAGCACCGATACTTCCATGACATCTGAAATATGGCAGAATCACAGATTTCTCAGATAACTCTCCACACAATCTTCCAAAGTCACATCCGTATCCAAAAAAGAAGTTTTTACAACAGCATCACCACATCTGAAGCAGTATGGATTCTTTATCTGCTCCACAAAGCTTCTCACTCTCTCTTCAAGTGGTAATGATCTGTCTATTTTCACATTCTTGATATCAACAAGCGTATCTCTATCTACGGTTCTAATATCTACTGCCTTCATTTCTTCAACTGTCATCATGGCAATTCCATCCTTCCTGAGAAGACTTCTTCCCAAGTCACAGGCAAAGAAAAATAATCAAATTTTAACTTCAAACAAAAAAAACCTACAGATACCCGAAATTAATCAGATACCCGTAGGTTCAATAACGATTCGTTATTCAGTTATACTCTGGAAGCAAAATCCAAACTAATCCATCCAGCCCCGGACTTCAGTTTTCCCCATCCTTTCGCAGCACCCTTACCATTTTTCACTTCTACAATAGTAAACACGCCAACTCCGGTAAACTTCCCGGTCTTCGCTGTATCCGTTCCCGCGCCTTTCCTGATATTCAGATCCGGAACACTAACCTTCACTGTAAATGGACAGTCCGTACTGCTCATTCCGCCTGCCGCCCCCGACATTACTGCCGGATATATCTGCTTTCCATTCCAGTCATAAACTTTATAGCCCGGATGCTTGTCAGCCATCGCCTTCGCATTATCAAATATGAAATACGCACCAAGCTGTGAAGCCGCATCTCCCCAGTTCTTCCTTACTCTGTAATACTTGATCACATCCGAAGTCTCACCGGTCACATCGTACTGCGTCAGTTTCCATTTCTCTATAATACTGCTGAGCTTTTCCACATAAGTAAGACTGGTAGCATAACCACCGTCCTTAATGATCTGCACTGCTTTCTTATAATCTGAGCATCCTTTCAGCCCGTCATATCGGAACTTCTCTCCATTCTTAGCGCCGAGCAGATAAGCACTGTGATCCGCAATGGAATCCTCTACATTCGCATATTTTCTGAATTCCGCTGTGACTGTCACATAGCTTCCATCTGCCTTCTGCTCCTGTGTCTTCTTTTTATAAATGCTTACACCATCCCAGACCGAACCACTCCAGGTATTACCGGAAAGTGACTTCTTCATTCCAAAACAGTTATTGGCTCCCAATGCAAGCTCACTCTTTCCATAACCGCTCTCCAGAATAAACTGAGCCATAGACACTGAAGCAAGAATCCCTGATTTTTTCTGATCTGCGGTAAACAGAGGGCCAACCTTTGCAAGCACCTGTTCTTCTGTCAGCCCCTGAAATTCCCCTGCCTGCATCCCTGATGGAATCACTTCCACATTTCCGCTGCTAAGTCTTGAAGTAACCTTCGCAGCCAGATCTCCCAGTCTCGCATAAAGCCAGTCTCCAGGACAGCTCTTATTCGCAAACCACCGGTGTACGGTAATGAGCATTTCATCCGCCTTCGGCTGATAATTCAGAGACTTATTTTTATCACCAAACCAGAGTAGTTTTTTCTTTCCATTTCTTCTGCAGATATCCTCACACAGATCGACCAGACGCTCATAAACCACCTGATGCATAACATACGGTTCCGCCTTGTCAGAAGCACACTCAATCGTCACTGCCCTCTGATCATTCGCATTACTGGACGTACACCAGGAGCGATTCTTCTCTTCCACATACAATCCGATCCGGCCATTCTTATCAATTCCATAATTCGAAGAAGCCTTGGTAGAAGATTTATGAAACCAGTCCCCCAGACCTTCTGCTGTACACTGACCTACTACACAGTGCGGTGATATTCTGTCAATCCGCTCCGTTCTCAGTCCGGAATGGTTCGGACTGAGCAACGTATACGCCACCAAAGAACTATTACTGTATCCCATAATCATTCACCTTCTTCCTCATCCTCTGATACATCATCCGAGTCTCCCTCACTTTTGTCATGCAGCTGTTCCAGCACATCCTTCATCTTCTGCGGGATCGGCAGCCCCAGATGCCCTGCATTCTCCAACAGGCTCACGCCCTCATTGGAAATATAGAAAAAGATCACCGCTGTCCTCAGCACGGATCCGTTCCCGATCACAGCCACATCCAGAATGTTTGCCATTCCCACCAGCAGAAAAATCAGCACTTTCCTGCAGATCCCCCGGAATCCCACCTCACTGGAAAGCGTATGGTCCGCAAAAGCACACATCACCCCGGTCAGGTAATCGATCACCACAAAAGCGATCAGGGCATACAGAAGTCCGTCACAGCCTCCCATAAACCAGCCCAGCCATCCGCCTACAGCCATAAAAACCATCTGAATAAAGTTCCAAAATTCCTTCATGCCAGAATCCTCCTCCCATGAAAAAAGCAGCCCCCATTTCTGAGAACTGCCGTAAATAAGTTTTCTATCTTCATGCCCTGCGGCAGAAAGACCTACATTGTTTCCTCCGTCAGCGTATACGTGATCTTCATCGTCTTGTCCGTATTCTTCACCACCGCTGATGAAAGATTATTAATACTTGCCAGATAAGGCGTCAGAAGGTAAGCACACCTATGCTCCTTCCCGTAACTGCCGCCCCACATAAACACAAAGTTCTTATACTGGAACAAAGGCGTTGCCATAGCTTCAAACCTTGCACTCCCCTGTGTCTTAATCACCCTGTCATCCGCCGTGATCTGGAAATCCCCTGCCACGATCATGTCCCCAAGAAGTGTCATATACACCTCACAGGAGCCGGCCTCCCCAAGAGATTTCAGCTTGGAAGTAAAGCCAAGCGGGATCAGCGTCACATCCGCTGAATTGGCAGTATTGATCTTATAAACTCCTTTTTTGTCATAAGAAGGCACATACAGATACCCCTTCCTCACACAGCATTTTACATTCCGCTCCGGATAGGAACCATCCTTTGCCCTTGTGCCCACTTCCGACAGCTTCGCCTTGGACAGTGTCCAGCTTCCCTCCGTAAAGGAATAATCCTTTTTGGAGATCCGGATCCACACCATCTTCGCATCCCCGGAAGAATTCGGCTCATTGGAAAATCCATACCAGTATCCGTCATGCCCGTCCATAAATTCCCCATACTTTGTATAATCCCCCAGGAACGTAAAACTTTCCGTTGTCAGTGTCTGCTCTTCCAGTACGGTATAAGTGGTATCGTCCAGCTTCTCATTCAGCCCAATGTTAAACACCGGGATCCGGATCTTCGTAATGGTCACACTGGAAGTCCCAAAGGTGATGGAATACAGCAGGTTCTTTTCAAAATCCAGCTCCACTGCCTCAAACAGTGTCATCTGCTTTGTCTTCGGGATATCCCCGATATCCACCTTTTTCAGAAGCAGAAATGTGCTGGCATCCCCTGCCGCACTGCCAAAAGCATTCTGCCCGCCCAGGGCACTGGTCAGTGCCACCGCTGCAATATTTCCATTCCCCTGGCTGGGAGTAAACTCCCACACAAACTTATATCCATTATCCAGCTTCTTGCTCTCCGTCTGATTCAGGCTTCCTCTCGCTACATCAGAACCAGAATTTACATTGTTGGAAGCATAAGCCACCGGCAGGTTCTTCCCCTGCTCGTAAATATGTTCCGCCTTTTCTTCCAGCACTGCCGGAAACAGCAGGATCCCGCCGATCATGTTCGGGCAGATGGGAAGCAGCGTCCCGTTCCACAAAACAGAATTGTCATACTCCCCGCTGGCTTTCAGATAAATCCCCATGGGATTCAGCCCCAGAATATTATTCACTGCCTCCGTGATCATGTTCGTCTCCTGAACTGTCTCCACCGCACCCGTATTCGTATCGGTCAGTTCAATGACCATTTCACCTTTCAACTTCATCACACACCCTCCATTTCTACCGGCCTGCAGAAACCGCTGATTCCCGCTCTCTCAGCAAAATACACTTCAAATCCTCTGTTCACTGTCTCCTTCATCTGCATGGACAGCGATTCCCGGAAACCATTCACATCCAGTCCTCCGCCAATGGCAAATCTCGTGGTATAATCTTCCACCTCAAGCTTTCCGTCCCAGGCTTCCCCAGCCGCCATTGCCTGTCCGCTGACAGAAGCAATGCAGTCTCCCACATCAACCGTCCCACTGCCATTCTCCATCCAGAGATACATATTGAACGTATTCGTATAATTGGCAACGATCTTCTCAATAGGATAATACAGCGACAAAATATGTTTCCCGGAATGCCAGGTCTCCACCGGACAATGCTCCACAATCTCCTCATTGTTAAATTCAAAGACCACATGGCAGACCGCCTGTCCGTCCTCCTGCCACTTCACCGGCAGGCTCACATCCACAGAAACCTCCGAACCATTCCCTGATCCAGATCCGGAATCTGATCCACCAGAGACATCATCCGTACTTCCTGTATTCTCATTCCCGGAAGTATTTCCAGCCACATCATTTTCAGAACTTCCTGCATCCGATGTCTCCCCGGTTCCATCAGAACCACCCGTACCACTTCCACTTCCAGTTCCACTGCCGCTTCCGCCCGGAAAGGGAATCACCACAGTCCCGGAAGCCTCCGCAGACTGTTCCACAGGATCCGCAGCCACATCCACAACAACCTGTGCAAAAAACTGCATATGGTTTTCCTCAGAAGAAGCAAACTGGATACTGACCAGCTTCACCCTGGTCTGCCCGATCTCATGCCCGGAAGCATTGGTAAACGTATGGATCCCGATCTTCCCCGTCTTCGCATTATCCTCAATCTGGTTCAGCAGCCCCGAAATATTCTTGTCATTCCTTGACTTTGCCTGAGCCAGCCTCGGGTTCTTCCCCACACATTTCAGGCTCTGCTTTCCCCCGATCTTCTGCCTGATGGAAGTGACACAGGTGATCTGTCCCTCATCTGCCTGTCCTCCCGCAAACGTCAGCACATCCCCCGGATCCAGGGCAGGGTTCCCGATGGTATCCGAATCAAACGGTACATACCGGATCACGGACAGATCTGCCAGGATATTCCTGCACAGCATCTCCCTGGTCTCTTCCAGACCAAACTGCAGAAGCGGGTTCACTCCCAGGTTCATGGTCAGCCCGTTATCCGGATCCAGGGCATAATACTCCGCAATCTGCGTCTGCTTATTCGTAGAACTCACTGCCGTGTACCTGGTAATAAAATCCGAAAAGCTGGAAGAAAACCGGTGTCTCTGCTCCACCTTCATCACAGGATCCTTCCCGTACTTTCTCAGTTCCAGCTTCCCCTCCCTATTGATAATAAAGAAACCTCCCAGAACCTGTGCCACATAAAACAGCACATCCCGGCAGGTCTCAATATCATTTTCAGTATAAACAGAAAGCGTCACCCCGCCATTCGGCATGGCATCAATCTCCGCCCTCTTATTCGCAAACTCCACCTTGCATCTCTTACAGCACAGAGCAATAAAATCATAAGCAATCCCCACAGTCTCAAACCCGTTGAAACTCTTATCAAACCGCAGCATAAAATCATAGGCTTTCAGTTCCAGGCACTTTGCCAGCCGGTTTGCCTCACTGACCTCAAAAACTCCCATCGGCACATCTTCCACAGAACCATCCGCCAGCACCAGATGAAACACCAGCGTCACCTGAGCATCCTCCAGCGTGTACCTGTCAATATCACTCAGAAGCGTGATCCCCATCTCCGCCGCATACACCGTCCCCAGTTCAATCTCCGTACTTCCGCAGCACTGCCTGGAAATATACCCGGAACCCTTCACGATCTCCTTCGCCCCGAACTCATACGTCATTCCGCCCTTGGTAACGATCGTACCCGTCCAGAAATATTTCCTTGTATTACTCCTGACAGCCCTCAGAAAAGCATCCGACACAGGATACATCCCGCCACCTCCATTTCCCCACGAAAAAAGCACCAGCCATTTCAGTGACCGATGCTTTCACATTTTTAATCATAAACACACACTACGCAGGCGTTCCCACCTCAATCAGATTTCCATCCGGATCATAAAAGCGGACTACCTTCTGTCCCCAGCTGTGCGTCATAAGCCTATTGGCATAATTTACTGACGGATACAGTTTCTCCAGCTTTTCCACAAATGCCTCTATATTGCGTTCTTCAAAATACAGTTCACAGGAATTATTCTGCGGGATAATCTCCTTTCCCAAAAAATCCTTCCATATCTTTTCATCCTGAAGCACAAGCCCTTCAGTCAGGATCATATTTCCATCATTATCAAGCACCAACTCAAGACCAAACAAATCATGATAAAACTGCTTTGATTTTTCAATATCTTTCACTACAATCAGAATATTTTTTAATCTCATTTTTCTCACCTACAAACTGAAATGTTTATCAGCATTAATAAATAGTGGGATCAGTTAATGAATTCGTAAAAATTTTTATATTTCCATCCTGAGATATTTTAAATGCCACTCCGTTTTGCCCTAATATTTTTGCTGCATTTTCTCCTGTTCCCATCAATCCACCTTCTTTTTTTACATCAAGTTTTACTATAGCTCCGCAATAGATTATTTTACCTTCTTTACTGATAATAGTAACTCCATCACTTGACATAATCCTTTGAATTATAGATTTATTCATTTCATCTACTAAATTCAAATCGTCTTTCCATATTTTGTTTTTCGCTGAAATAACTTTATCTATTTCACTCTCCGTTTCATTCTTCGGGATCCATATGATAGAGCTACAATGTCTTTGCGAACATAATGTCACATAGTATATTACAGCTCTTGTTATCTCGATATCTAACTTTATGTTACTTTCCAAATAAGTATTTAACCATGAAAAATTTCTAATTCTCCATTTGCTCTCAATTTTTATAAACTCGTATCCTTTTTTAGTAATAATCGAGACTTCATTTGGCCCAATAACTCTAAAGGCGATATCTCCACCCATTAGTGTATTGTCAAGAAAATAGGAATCAAAATAGTCTGTTAACTTAGATTTTTTTTCGTTTCTTGTAAAAGTTTGTTTAATCACAAATGTCTGATCCATTAAATAAAAAGAACTAAATCCATCAATGAGATACCAAAACCTTTTTTCTATTGATGGTTTTCTAACTATGTCATAATGCTTATTTATTTTTCTCAATTTCCCTTTTCTATCTTTTCCGTTTTTTTCACCATATTCGTATAACGATTTAGATAAAATAAGGCCCGTTGTAAAATAATCGCCTTCAAAAGTCATCGAAGCTAGTTTTTCAAATAATTCAACCAAAAACATTATCCTTGAAAAATCATATTGCTTTGGTGCTAAACATTTTGAAATAGCTTCTCTTATAAAATCATCTCCAAAAAATCTAAGTCCTCCATAAAATGAATTATTCTTGCATTCTGTCATTCTTTTTGATAAAAGATTTGATAAAATTTCAAATAATGAATTTTCAATGCTTGTAATATTTTCTCCGAATAATACTATTGGAACGACTGCATCAATACTTCCATGTTCTTTTCCAAAAATCTTAATTATTAATGCTATCTTTTTTTCAGATATCTTGTAGCAATTTCTATTGATATTGGTATGTATATCTAAGCCGAAATATTTTTCAAAATTTTTCACAGGTGTCAACTGCATCAACACCTTGCAATTAAGAAATGTGTGCAAATTTTCTGTCAGAAGTGACAATCCGCTTGCTTTAAAATTTGCAAAATGTTTTAATTCGCATATGTTTTTCATATAACCCATCTCCATAGATTCTGAATTATCTATTCATTATCGGAGAAACCACCGGTTTGCCCTCTCTGTCAAGCAGCGGAGTCATTCCTCCTGCATTCGCAGCCGCATGAAACACATAGTTTACCCCAGTTTCCCTGTCGACCCAGATTTCCGTAACATTCATGGTTCCCTGTGAATAAATTCTTTCAAATCTGTCATTTTTCCCCATCAAAATATCCTCCTGATTTCGTTTTCATGACTTCATTATAACAGCTTCACTCTCCTCAGTCACCTCATATCTTTACATCTCCTTCAACGTAAAACTAACCGTCCAAAGCCCCTTATAACTGGTATCCTTTTTCAGCTTCGCTTTATACCCCGTCACATACATCTCTGTCAGTTTCAGCTCCGCTGTCTCCACATCAAAATACTGCACGCTGATCTTATCCAGTTTCGCATACCCTGCCAGCTTCTTCAACCACTTCGCCGTAACAGAAAACGACACCGGGATCCGTGCAACACCATGTCTCACCACATCCCTCTGTGTCGTCCCTGCCTCCGTCTCACCGCCGGAATCCGCTTCCACATCCTCCAGCTCCACCTCATAAGAATCCAGAAGCGGCAGGTTCTCCCCGTCAAACACAAGATACTGAAAAAAAGCCATCCTATCTACCTCCGCTCCTCAGACTCATTCTCTGCTGTGCCGTCACGATCACCTCATCCAGCAGCTGGTTCCCCAGATAAACCGGAATCACCAGATCCCCCTGCTGTCCTTTCTGATCACCCAGCACATCCTTCAGCGCCGCCACAATACCGGCTGTCAGATCCGCACTACCAGACACTCCTGCGCCAATCATCACCCCGCCGTCTGTCACAGCCATCTGCGGCGAAACCACCATATCCGCAGCTACACTGTTCACAGCCGCCTTCACCATTCCCCTGCTCTTCTCAATGCCCTCGGCCAGACCATTCATAAAGTCAGGCATCCAGCTCTCAAAATCCGTCAGAGGCCCTTCATCCGGCACAGAGAAATGCAGATGGGAACGAATAGTATTTGCCACATCCGTCACCGCATTGGCAACTGCACCAATACAGCTCCGGATACCATTTACAATGCCATTGATGATATCCGCACCCCACCGCCATCCGGCAGATGCAAGACCTGTAATATAATTCACCGCATTTCCCAGTCCGTCCCGGATCGTATTATAAATTCCGGAAATCGTACTCCGGATTCCGGACCACATGGCATTAAAAGCACTGGAAACCGTATTCTTAATCCCGTTTACCACAGAAGAAATCGTATTCCTGATCCCATTCCACACGGAATTGACAGTACCTCTGATTCCATTCAGCACGGTAGAAATAATTGTGCGGATACCATTCCAGACCGTAGAGATCACCGTCCGGATCGCATTCATCACCGTAGTAATGACTGTGCGGATCCCGTTCCATGCACTCTGCAAAAACGTCCGGATCCCGTTCACCACATTCGTAATAACAGACTTAATACCATTCCAGACAGAACCCAGAAATGCTGAAATCGCATTCCACACCGCCATAACTGTTGCCGGATACCATTCCACGCTCCCACAAGGAAAGTAGAAATTGCAGTGACAACCGTTGTGAACAGTGTCTTAATCCCAGCCCACAGACCGGAAAAGAAATCCCGGATGCCATTCCATACAGCCACCGCCGTATTCCGGATCCCGTTCCATGCAGAAACCAGAAACTGGGAAACCGCCGTCCATACCTGGACAGCGACTTCCTTAATCTCATTCCACAGCCTGATCCAGAACTGCCGGAACTCCTCATTTGTATTCCAGAGATAAATAAACGCCGCCACTAAAGCTGCAATGGCAGCAATCACAATGGCGATCGGATTTGCCATCATCGTGGCACTCAGTGCCGCAAAAGCACCCTTCACTGCGCTGATCGCACCGGCAAGCTTCGGTGCCCATGTCATGATCGTTCCAATGGCCGAAAGGGTCTTGCCTATGATGATCAGCACAGGACCCAGAGCCGCAGCCAGAAGTGCAACGATCATGATCACACGTTTCACCCCGTCCGGCATGGCATTCAGCACGTCCACCATCCCCTGCAGTCCGGAAACAATACTCCGCACCGCAGGCATCAGCAGATCCCCGAAAGAGATCGCCAGCTCCTGAAGCTGTGACTTCAAAATGGTCAGCTGTCCTTCCAGATTATCCTGCATGGTATCCGCCATGTTCTTTGCCGCATCCTTACAGTTATTCACTGCCCCGGACACCTTTTCAATATCCTCCGGTGCCGCATTCATCAATGCCAGGAAACCTGACATGGCATTCTTTCCAACCAGAGCCTCCGCATTGTTCGCCTTCTCAGCTTCCGTCATTCCTGCAAAAGCTCCCCTGCAGTCAGCCAGGATCGCAGACAGGCTCCTCATGGAACCATCCGCATTAGTTGTGGCAATGGTCACGTCCCCGATCGCTACACCAGACAGCTTCACATCCCCGGTCAGGTTCGTCATGATGGAACGCATGGAAGTACCAGCCTGGGAAGCCTTGATACCGGCATTCCCCATCAGCCCGATTGCTTCTGCCGTATCCTCAACTGAAAATCCCAGTGCCCCCGCAACCGGCGCACAGTACTTGAACGTTTCGCCCATCATGGACACATTGGTATTGGCATTACTTGAAGCCGCCGCCAGCACATCCGCAAAATGTCCCGAGTCCGCTGCAGTCAGCCCAAAAGCTGTCAGCGCATCCGTCACAATATCAGAAGTCGTTGCAAGGTCTTCCCCGGATGCCGCAGCCAAATACATAACGCCTTCAATACCAGACAGCATATCCTCCGTCTTCCATCCGGCCATAGCCATGTAGTTCATGGCATCCGCCGCCTCAGTCGCAGAAAACTTCGTTTTTGCTCCCATTTCCCTGGCCTTATCCCGGAGGCTGTCAAAATCAGAACCCGTTGCCCCGGACACAGCTGCCACCCTGCTCATCGCAGAGTCAAAATCAGCGGCAGTTTTCAACGCCGCCGTTCCAAGCCCTGTCACCACTCCCGTCACCGGAAGTAGCTTCTGTCCCACGGAAGAAATCTTGTTTCCAACCGTCTGCAGCTTCTCACCGGTTGCCCCGATCTTCTGCAGCGCAGTCGCAGACTGGTTCGCCTGCTCTTCCAGACTCCGCAGTCTCTGCTCCGTCTCAACAATCTCCCTCTGCAGGGCATCATACTGGTCCTGGGAAATCGTCCCGTTCCGCAGTGCCTCATCCGCCTGCTGCTGTGCAGTCTTCAAAGTCTCCAACTTTTCCCTTGTTTCAGAAACCGCCTGTGCCAGCAGCCTGTGCTTCTGCGCGATCAGCTCCGTATTCCCCGGATCCAGCTTCAGAAGCTTCTCCACATCTTTCAGCTGGCTCTGCGTATTCCTAATTTCCGTATTAACCCCTTTCAGGGCAGTCTGCAATTTCGTGGTATCGCCGCCAATCTCGACAGTGATCCCTTTAATTCTGTTCCCTGCCATACGGCTCACCCCCTAAATCCCATAAAAAAGGCACAAAAATACCCGGATCACTCCGGGCATAAAAAAAGCACCTGCCATCCCTGACAAATGCTTTCATTATCGTCTTCATTTTTTTATCAACAAAACTGGAAGTTTACAATTTCTTTATAGGATGCCTAATGACCGTTTTCCATTTTTCTGGGGCAACCTTTCTTGCATCAGACAGATATATTTCATGATGTAATCTTTCCATATTCATATCATTAACATATCCATTCCGCTCCAAATAAGCATCCATAAGTGCAACAGTTGCAGGTTCATCATCAAATGCCCCCAAGTGCATTATTTGAACACACAATCCCTCATCAATAGTCAAAAACTCTGCCGATGAACAGTCTATTTTTTTCTTTTTAGCTGCTGTTTCAACAGCCCATTCAAAATCTTTTTGATTCACAAAATCAGGCAGGCGGATAACTGAAATCCAATTAAATGAATCTTTATCTGCATAATTTACACCATGTATATTTTCCTGCCACCAGAATCCTTCAAGTGGTGGAACTACATATTCAAAAAATCCTGCAATTTTATAATCTGTCTTGTAACTCATTCTCAAAGTATATGCAACCGCATATAATACACTAATTGCCTGCTGATATGCCCCGCCTTCTTCGTTTGGATTACCCTTTCCTCTGACTGCAATATAATTTGCTTTTGGGACTGTTACAATCGCTGGTTTATTTTTAGGCATATAAAACTCTTTATATTCCTTCTTAAAATCAAAAGCCATAACTACCTCCTTAAACTTAAGTTGTTACTTTCTGCATAGCGTGTTTCCCAAAATGATAATCACCACGACATCAACCATAATGATTCCCACTGCAATATATATAAAAAATGCAGAAAGAAAGTTTTCAAACAAACCCATAATTAATATAAGAATTGCTATAATAGACATTCCAATTCCCGTTGTTCTGCATAACTTCTTTTCATCATACTTTTCCTTTTCTTCTTTTGAAGCCATATTGTATCCAGAAATAAACCAACTTCCGTGCCCAGAAAGTAAAATTATAGAAAGTACAGCAAATACCACAAAGACAGTCCATATTATCCAGTCTGGACCCGTAGCTAAATCTGCTAATTTCATATAAATGCCCTCCTTAACTTCCGATTTGAGGAAAAGCCCAAGGGACTTTAATGTCCCTTATGCTTTTCTCTTTTCTTTTGCTGTTTCAATTCAAACATTCGCTGTTCTTCCGCCTCTTTTTTCTTGCGGCTTCTCTCTTTATGCTCCTGTTTGTTCTGTTCCTGCTGTAATTTCAATGCCTGCTGCGATTTTGTACCAATGCCGGTTTCCAGCATCTGCTTTTTTGCTTCTCGCTGCATCCGTTTCGGATTTCTTTTGATATCCTTTACAATAGTTTCAACAGCCGGACTGAATTTCAAACTGAAATAGTATTTTTGAATATATTCCTGTACTTCGTAATCTTTTGGTTCTGCACCAAATGTTGCCTTCGCCACAGATAGTTTACCATCTTCAATACGCTCAAATACGCCTACCCAAAATGGTTCTTCAAAATATACCGTCAGTTTTCCATTTACTTTGTCCATAAGAATCCCTCCTAAAATAAAATGAACAAAGAATGGACAACCCGGAGGGGCAGGTTACTTACCCTATTTACATAGGACGGCTGGGCTACCTACCAGCTCTAATACATTTTTAATGTACATTGCGTTTTTATCTTTGTATTTATAATCAAGCCATATGGCACGATTAACTTAATTCAGTAAATATTGATTTGATAAACCCATTATACCCTTTCTGAATCATCCTGTCACCACATTTCATCAGATCAGAACCTGTCGAAATCCTCCTGTGTGGCAACCTGTCTCCATCCCTTATACTCATCGTTCCTGCTCTCCACAAACATATCGTTCACCATCCCGATAGTCAGCAGATCCAGATCCCGGATGGAAATCCCCAGCTGCACACACCGGAGAAGAAACAGGGGAGTTGTCATTTCACGGTCTGTTGCATGAAGTTTTTTTTAGCCTCCACATCCGTCCTGATATTCATTCCCCACAGCTCGATCAGCTTCGGCAGAACCTGGTAAATACTGAATGTATTAAACTCATCCAGCCATTCCTCCGGATTATCCGGAATCGACGGATCCGCATGCTTCGCCATCACATACGCAATGTTCTCGAACATCTCAAGGGAAAACAGATCCAGGGAAGACTTTTCCGGATCCCCGTCCCCAATACTCTTTTCCAGAACAGATAAATCCTTGTAGATATCCCTCTGAAATTTAATCCTGTAAATACGCGGAATGGCGGCAGATGCCTTAAAAGCAACCGCCTTCCCGTCAATCTCAATCTTCTTCATCATGCTCATATCCGAATCCCCCTCAGCTCAGTGCTTTTCCATTTCCTGTAGCATCCACAACAGACTTTCCACCATCAGCTGCCTGCAAGGAAGCCGGATCCGCAGCCGGCAGATACACCGCCTTGTACCAGTCTGCATAAACAGTTGCATCCGTAGTATTCCCTGTCTTTGCCTTTATCTTTCCATCCGACAATGGTGTGGCCTTGATAGTCAGTGTTTCCGTCTGCACTTCCTTCTTCTCCTCGTTGGTCTTGCCCTCAATCTTCGGACGTGAAGCCGAACAGTTATACATCACGTGGCGGATATGGCGCACATCCCCGTCGAACTCAAAAAGCAGGGCAAACAGTGCCAGTTCTGCATCCGAATTCTCAATCAGAACGCCCTTGGCATCCAGCTTTTCTCTCAGCACATCCGTCCTGAAACTCTCTGGAATCAGTGCAAGCTCCAGATCCCCGTCATAGCCCATATTGTTGTTGATTACATAGTACGCAATACCATCCGCATAAAAATTCTCCGGTTCCCCGTTGGCATCCAGGGACAGTGATACAGAGCCAGGAAGCGGCACCGGCGCTGCATAGGACACCGCCCCGTCCTCCCCGACCGTCAGTAAAGCGTAATGCGCATTTTTCAGGTTATACTTCACCTTGTTATTCTTATCAGACATAATATTCCTCCTCATATAATCAAGTGTTTTCTATTGAAAATTCAAGGTTTTTCAACCTTTCATATCTCAGTGAATAAGCCA
>NZ_JANJZT010000045.1 GCF_024622975.1 Blautia caecimuris
ATGACAGCCTAAATGATGGAACACCTGCTGCCCGCCAAAAGCTCCATGAATTACTGGGAGATTTAGGGGCTACTCATACTAAGATTTATACTTCAAATGAAATCCTGAACTCCATTCTAAAACTAAAATTTTCCACCGCTGAAAAGGCACATATAAACATAGATTATGACATCATGATTCCCAAATATCTTGGAATCGAATATGGGGACATGGGAATCCTGTTCGGAAACCTTCTGGATAATGCTATTGAAGCCTGCTGCCGCATACCTGAAACACAAAGATGGATACGTGTAACCATCAGTTATTCTGCAGGCGGCCTAGTATTGATAATAGAAAACAGTAAAGACGAAATGGAGGACAATGATTTGAAAACAATGAAGGGAAAAACTCCGGAACATGGAATTGGGACTAAAAGTATACGGAAGGTTGTAGAAAAATACGATGGTGTGATCGAATTCAAAGATGAAGCAAAACGTTTTGAAGCCAGTGCTATAATTTATGGACTTCAAGATAATAAAAATGATTTTTCTCTATATTGTAAAAGGAGAAATGCCTGACCTTACATAAGCCAGGCATTTCCTCTATTGTTTTTCTCTTCCAGTTAGTAGCTTCTGTATCGTAATACCATAATAATCTGCAATTAAAGGTAATTGTGGTATGCTTGGGTATGAGAGACCTGATTCCCATTTTGACACCGCAGACTTTGATACACCACAATATTTTGCGAGGTCTTTTTGATGATTTTCCTTTTTTTTCCGTTCTTCACTCAACACTTTTGCTACTCTTAATTTTTCACTTTTCTTCCTGCTTGTCATCTTGTTTCCTCTCTCTATGCAAATAATGTAGTTAACCATTCCAAAAGCTCCTCAATTTCTTTATGTTGCAACTGGTAGAAAATATATCCACCTTTTTGATTAGAAGATATTATTTGAGCATTTTTTAAAACGCTCAAATGATATGAAACCGATGCCATGGATAACGATATTTGCCCTGCAATATCCCCCGCACATTTCTGGTTATCTTTTAAATATAATAATATTTTTCTTCTGTTAGAATTTGCCAGTGCTTTAAACTTTTTATCTAATTCATTTTCCATTCTATCTATCACATATATACCTCTGTAAAAGCTTTAATTTTTCTATATAGCAAAATTGTTACTAGTAAAACCAACACGGCAACTACACTGATTATTATTTCAGAATATTTTCTCAAAAATATGCACAGATAAAGAGGACAAACACTCACTACTACTCCAATTCCGATAGTAAGCAACACAGAAATTGCCCCACCCTTTATTGCGTAATACTCACTGGTCCAATCGTATCTAGGAAACTTTATATTAAAAAACATTCCCATAATAGAAATAAAAAAAGTAATTACTGTAGGAACAGCAAACAATAAAATCGTTTGAATAAGTTCCAGTGTAAATATGTTATTGATAAAAATAAGACTCAACCATAATACTGGTAATACAATTGTCAAATTTACTGCTATTTTAGCATTAAAAATTGCTATTGGTTGTACCGGAATTGAGCACATAATCCATCTGGATTTTCCTTCTAAGGATAATGATGCAGAAGTTGTGCAACAAATACTTACAAATGCAGAAATAAGTAATGGCAAAATATCAACAACTATATCCAACATCCCCATATCTTGTAAAGTACTAATAATCGTTTTAGGCATAATAAAATAACCTACACAAGCAATTACAAAAAGAAGTATAATGACTATTGATGAATTTAGTGCATATATTGTACATGAAAAGAAACGCTTGAGCTCTTTTTTATACATAGCATTAAATTGAGAAGCGAATAATTCAGTTCTTATCTTAACCTTTCTATGTGTATGTTGAGCCAAAACTATAGTATTTAGTTTTTTATACCAATATGCCACTGCTCCAACAAAAGCAACTGCTATAATAACGTTTATACCTATAAACCATATTAAGCTTACCCAATCAGAATGTACAATAGCATCTGAAAATAAATACGCAGGAAAGTAATATTTTTCTACTAAATCACTTATTGAACTGCTAACCGAAATAATTGTACTCTTTTCCACTATTTGGATCTTAAAGGAAAAGTAAACCAATATTACAATTCCTAAAGTACTTAAAAACAGTGCTATCAGATTCTTATGTTTTGACACTGTAGAAATTGATACAATTATAACATTTACCAATAAAGATAGAATCATAGGAATCAAAGCGGCAAATAAAAAAGCAATAAATAGTATTACATAATTTTGCCATCCCATTGTTTTATATTTATTATAAGTAAACATCGCAGGACCTATAATAATTCCACCTACAACAAGATTTACTAAATATAATATTGACAGTCTGCTCAATACAATCGTAATATTATTTACTGGCAAACTCATAACAATATCATAATCCTTAGAGCCTATTAAACCTCCTGTTCCCTTCAAAAAAGTAAAAAATAAGATAATAAGTGAATATAAGATAAGAATAAAAATTGGAATGCACTCTGCCAATCCTATTTTTGCCATCATATCACTAAATATATAGTTCACATAAGATATTATTCCTACAATAGTAATAAAAGCAAAAGCAATTATGACAAATTGTCCTCGTTTCTTATTATCATGAGAATGAATTAAGCGGTTAACTCCAAAAAAATTGTAGAACTGCAGTTTTAATAAGGCATTATATTTTTTTATCATCCTCAACAACCTCCATAAAGATTTCTTCCAAACTATTACTACCACGTATTTTTTCTGTCGTTCCACTCATTACTAAGTTTCCAGCTTTAATAATTGATACTGTATCACATAATTTTTCGACCACTTCAAGAACATGAGTAGAAAAAAATATAGCACTTCCTTCATCACACAACTCTCTCATCAACTTTTTTAAATTAAATGATGCTTCCGGATCTAGTCCTACAAAAGGTTCATCTAATACTAATAATTTAGGATGATGCACAAATGCACCAATCAACGCTAATTTTTGTTTCATTCCATGTGAATAAGAAGCTATCAAATCACCTAAACTTTCCGATATTTTAAAAATATTTGCATACTTACAGATTTCTCTTTCCCTATTCTTTATAGGAACTTGAAACATATCACACATATAATTAATATATTGTATACCAGTTATGTAATCATACAAATCTGGATTATCAGGAATGTATGCAACTAAAGATTTACATAGCACCGGTTCTTCTTTTATAGAATGCCCATTTATTAATATTCTACCTTCCTCGAAGTCCATAATACCAACAACTGCACGGATTGTAGTTGTCTTACCAGCTCCATTATGCCCAATAAAACCATGTATTTCTCCTGGTTGAATAGTCAAAGATAGATTGTTCACTGCCTTTTTTTTGGAGTATGATTTACTCAAATTTTGTATTTCTAATATATTATTCTTCATATTTCTCCTCTACTTTCTATTTTTTCTATTTCTATCCCAATAACAAAGTGCTGGTATTGGACTCAGCAAAAGAATAAAATAAACACTAATTTCTGCTTTTTTCCCATTAAAACCAAAATTTATAGGAATTTTGGGTGGCAACACAAATGCAACTAAAAGCAAAAAAGCAAAGGTAAGACAGGTAATAACTATACACTTTTTCTTCATAAGATACCTCCATATATTCTCATTTTATTTATTTTATAATAATATTATCACAATGATAATATTGTGTCAATATTACATCTGCTACATTTCAAATATATTTTCCTTTGCTTTCTGTACTCTAATAAATATCTACAATAGAGACGCAACTTTTAAGCTGCGTCCCTACCTATTCTTTTATTCTACATCTCTAAAATACCGTATGCACTTCAGCAATTCTGCTGTCAATTCCTGATACAGATCTTCATCAAAAACTCCATCCACCAAAGCATTTTTAATTAAAAGTGGTCGGTACATTTCAAATATTTCCAGAATAGCATCTTCATCCCCTTTCCTTGCTCGGTATAACAATTCTTTAAAATTCATGATTTCTTTCCTCCCATTCTCTTGCGTATTTTCCGAATAGCCCAATAATATGCACCTTTACACCGTTCTTCCGGCATCTGATTCAAGATGCTCATTTCTTTAAATGTACGTTCCTCAAATACATGCTGATAGATAAGCTTTCGTTCTTCCTCCTGCAAAGAAAACATGGCTTCCATAAGGTTTATGTCCGTCATCTCATTCCACTCTGGATAAATTCCCTTGGATTCATCCAGAAGTAACTGTTCCTTTTTCTCAAGTTCTAATCGTTCCTCCAAAGAAATGTCTATATCTGTGATTTCTTTATCCTCCAGATTCTCCTCCGCAAATAATATTTTCTGCTGCTTTTCCAGATACCGGAGCCTTCTCCCCTGGATAGATGCCAACAAATATGCCGTAAAATAGTTTCTTGTTTTAGATCCACTGTATTTTTTCTCTTCTTTCATCCTTTACCTCCGAAATTTGAAAATGAATTAGTTTCCAAATTTCTAAAGGTGGCGATCTGCAGCCAGGATAAAAAAATAGTTTCCTTCCATGATAAAAGAAAAAGCCGAACCAGCATTCAACTAATCCGACATTTCTTCTAAACCATGCAGGATACTGCACGGAACATCTAACACTTAACGCATATCCTGCATATAAATGACTCTCTTCGTTTCCCCATAATGGAAGAATTTTTTTGATGAATCGCTACACGAATGCCTTTTCCTTGCTTGCAGCATGGGTGCTTTCCTCCTTTTACAGGTTCTAAAGCACCGCTTACTCACACTATATTGCGTTTTATCATGTGCTATAATGCGTTTCTCTTACTATCAATCTACGTTAAAATAAAACAATAAGTGAGGTGATGCGGATGCGGATGGATACCGTCAAGAAAAAATTAGGCTACACGGTAAGAAGCGAAAGAGAACGGCTTGGCCTGTCACAGTCCAGTCTGGCAGAACGGGCAGGAGTTTCCACACGAACAATCTCTGATATTGAAACCTGCAATGGAAATCCAGAGCTTGCTACTTTGATTCCTCTTACCCAGTATTTGAGAATTTCTATTGATTCCGTTGTTCAGGAAGATGAAGCAGATACTACCACATATCAAATCATGAAAGAGCTGCAAACCTGTTCCGAAGATGATCGCCAGATTGCCCTTCGTACATTGCGTGAACTTCTTTCTGCATTAAAAGAAACAGAGCATTCCGATTAACTTTTTCTAACAATATCTAACCTATGAGTATATGGATAGAATCTGTGAAAAACCTTTGTCCAATCTGTGCGTTTCCTGTGGACGATAAAAAATACACAAAAAAAGAAGCATCTCAAAATCAGAGTGCTTCTTTTTTGTTTATGATCGATTACGGAATATGCTCATAGCATCTCTTACACTTTTTGCTACTTCCGGAGTAATGGTTTCAAGTGATTCCTGCTGCACAGCCATTACACTATTTGAATTATGATTCGGTTCCTCTGGCTTTATGGAATGCAGGTGCATTGCTTTTGCTACTTCTTGCTTTACCATCTCCTGCATTAGAACCTGAAGAGCTTCATTGCTTAAAACAGCCCCTTCCTCTTGTCGGACATCATCTATGTAAGATACCAACGCTGAAGCGATTAAATCTGCCTTATCCTTTACAGAGTTTAGGATTTCTGTTGCCCTCACATGTGAAGGCTTTGTTTTATCAAATCCAAGTGTGAATTTATAGGGATTCTTTTTCTCCACATTTATCACACTCCTCTACATAATCTGAAACAGTCTGTCATATCCTTTGGCATTGGCAGAAATATCCTCAATAAAGGTATATTTCCCCAGACGGTCTGATTGTTCCAAGAAATGGCTCAATAGCTTTGCCCCGCCTCCAATAAATACCGTATATGCTGCTTTGGTATCTATGCCTCTTTCTCGAATACTGTTCAGCAGATCCTTTACAAAATCTTGCACCATACCTTCTGTCATACGGACTACAGCCTCTTCATAAAACTCCGTGTTTCCCTGAAGGATACTGTCAATATCACTTTCCTCTAACAAAATATCATATTCACTGTTAATCCCGGAAATAATCTTGTTATACATGGTAATCACGCCTTTTTCCATGGAATCACAGGCTTCCATATCCGGATTACCTTTCCGCATCAGAAGATAGTCTGTAGTAAATCCTCCTATATCAATTCCTACTACTTTGGGAATCTGCTGCAGCTTTTCAATCATAGTCATCATAGCCGCATAGTCCTGTGGAAATGCCATTACCTCTCCAATGGTGATATGATATGTACTACCACAGTAATTGATATCATGGATTTTCCCTTGCCTTTTAAAATATGATTCATACCGTTCACAAAGTTCTGCATAATGCTTGGGTGGCAGCCCAATCGGAAGATCCACCTGAATGACATCCTCTGGCTGAATTTGAGGGTTTTCCTCCAGCTCTTTTACGATTGCAAATAGAGTAAGGATAAAAAACCGATCATCCTGCGTTTTATCTCTTTGATAAGGAATCCTATTTTCACTCAGCACATAATACTTTCCCTCATAGAACAGGAACCTTTCCCCTCTGGCAGGCTTTTTATCCTGAATGGTAAGCCCTGTCGTAAATACTTGGGAACAGGTTTTCATATTTCTATTGCCATGGTCTACCGCAATCCGAACTTTTTTTATCATAAAATCATCTCTCCTTTTTTCTTTATACTTCTCTTGTACGCAGAGCTTCCGTACAAAGCAACTTTTTTTCAAAAAAATATCCTGTCTGCAGCATTTTGCTACAGACAGGTGCTTTCTTTTCCTATGCAATTCTATCTTCATCAAAATTCAGGCACATCTGACCAACGGATTCCCAAGTTTCATACGGTATCTCCATGTATCGCAGCACATCCTTTAATCCCAGCCCACCTTTCTCCACCGCTTTCATACAAAAAGCATAGCACTTTGGATGGGTTAGCATCATTCTCTGAAAGCGGTTTGGTTCTTCTTCCTGATTAACACCAAAACAGCAATACATACAGCCAGTTCTTTGTTCTCCCATAAGCTGATAATATCCCTGTAGGTTTCTTTTGACCTCCTTATATACACTGCAAATTTCAAATGGATATGAAGTTCCACCTTTTACCGGAATTTGTTTTCCTAGGTGTTCATAGACAAAGCGAAATATATCTTGCTTTGTCCATGGTCCAAGCGGTTGGCTTTTAACCATGGAACCTGTATATACATTGCAGCCTGTTTTCTCATACTGATGAGCCCTGTGAAAAGACTCGTCCTGGGTAATTCCAATAAAAGGAACCCTTCCTTTTTCTTTCACATATTGCCTGAATGGTTTCTTCTTCATAATATCACAGCAACGTTCAGAAATTTCAAATGGAGCATCTATGTATCTCTGCCATTTCTTAGGCAACATACCAAATTTTCCTCTTTCGTCACCATTTAATAAATAATTACGGTAACGTTCTGATAAATTTCCATGTCGCAATTTTCTTATTTTAGCAGCATTTTCTTTGCTGATTACAGGATAACCTTCATCCAATATAACCTGCCGGAAATTCTTTTTCGGACGTATTTCTTCAAATGCCCCATATAATGTTGCTTTTCTGGCAAATGAAACAATTTCCGGATATTCCAGCCCTGTATTACAAAATACTGCCGGCACTTCCTTTCCCAAAGTCATCCGAATTAAAGCCAGCAAAACAGTAGAATCTAAGCCTCCACTGAAACTTAAATATACCTGTCCTTCCCAAAACTCATTCCATTCTTCAATGCGGCGTATTGCCAGTTTTACTTTTTCTTCATAAGGCAGATTTTTCCGCTGGGCAAACGCCCAATCCTGATATTTTAAATCTTTCTTTTGTATGTACATATTCCTTCTCCTATAAAAAATTAATCTGTTCTGCCTTTTGAGGCAAAATCTTTTTAAACAGTTCCATATAGCGTTCATATCCGGCTGAAATCAATGGACCACGAAGTGATGTTTCTGACCAAAGTAGCAGTTCTTCTTCCTCAGAATAATACGGAATATTACTAACTGTAAATTTCCCGCCAAAATAATGGGGTGTACTGACTTTCAAAAAATCCTGCATATCCTGCTTTGTCGATACCAGTGGCAAACCTTTCATTTTTCGCACAAAAAAAGCCTCTACCACATCGGGTAAGAAGCCTTTCTTTAAATAAGCATTTGCTCTGCCAAATATTTGGGTTAAACACTCCAGCCGTACTTCTCTTTCTTTTTCGCTGCAAGTTGTATCCAGCACAACCTCTGCCAATGCCTTTGCATACTCAAAATCTAACATCTGTTATTCCTCCATTTTTATTTTCTGTTTCAGTTTTCCATGTACTAAATAGCGATAATCCTTTCGGGTATTTACACAAGTTGATAAGGTCACTACCTGATCCTCCTTGGTAACTGTCATCCCTGTGTTATACGCAGCACTTCTTTGTAGTGTTTCCAGAAAAACTTCATAGTCCTCAGAAGTAGGAAAATCATAAGTATATGCTGGATGATCCGTCGGTGCTGCATAACAGGAAAAAATCTGATACTCATAAATATATCCTGGCACATACATATAAAAATAGGGATAGTTTCGATAAAGTGCCTGTGACTGATACTGATCCAGGGTTCCAAACATGCTCCCATCCTTCATATTATGCCCATAGATAATGGTATTTCTGTCTGATAAATCCTCCTGGTTGTGAAAGTCCATAAAAATACTGCCACTTTTATGATTTTCTCCCGTAATCAGGTGATGCAGATAATAGTCATTATCCCTCCCCTGGACTACCGGATAACTAATTTCCAAGCCAGGAATCTCAATCCATGCAATGACATCTGGATTGATTTCTTCCAGCTTGTTAAAATCCACCTGTAGGAATCCCTGCTCTGCGACCTCCTCTGGCGTTTCCCCTGGAACCGCTTCTGGTGACAGGTCTTGATTCTCTATCTTTTGTGTAAACTCTTTCATCTGCTCATAGACTTTTTGACTTTCCTGATAATTCAAATAAATTTGCAGTATCCTTCCTCCTGCAAATAAAAAAACAGCAATGGCTACAAGCATAAATATGCCGTAAATTTTCTTTCGTTTCATCGAATCCTCCTCTTCCATAAGACCGGACAACTTGCCCGGTCCATATTCACCCCGTATTTTTCAATACATAGTAATAATCATCAATTCCTTTGATCTGCCCATTCCACTCACCATAAGAATCCATGTCCCAAACCATACGGCTCATGGAAATAGACAATCCACTACAGATTTCATACACCTTTCTACAAGCGTTCTGTAGAATCTGCCGTTTCTGCATCTTATGCGGACAATAAAAAGTGGCTGGTTTACGTTGACAGGCATCACATTTCTCAGAATCCCCATCACAATATACCTTCATTTTTTTATCCATATCATAAGCTTCATATAGGTGCTGCAGATGCCTGCTTTTCAGCGTTTCCAAAACTGGCTTTAAATTTCTGTACTGATTGACACCAGCAACGCAAATGAACGTATCTCCAGATAAATAGTGGGCTATCGTACCTTTTAATGCACCTTCTGTTAAATAGATCGTTAAATAGATCTGTTCTGCGTCCAGACTTCCTATGACATGTACCGGACTCCCTGATGATACTCCATTTTGGAATTTCACACTGGAAAGCCAGATATACTTCCGTCCCTCCATTACCTGATCCAACCGTATCTGAAATCCTTGTATTTTTCCTTCCATGGATCGAATCGGTATCAAAATCCCAGAATTTTTAGAAGTAAAATTAATTGTCCATTTCCCATCTTGATCTTCATAAAATCCCGGCACACCTTTTACCGTCTGTCCGGATTCCAACAGTTTTTGTACCATATTTTTAATTCCAAACAACGGTACACTACGATACCTCTGTATCTCGATCTGTTCTTTCGTCAACCCTCTTTTTTTAAGATCCTCCTGATGTTTATCATTTAAGGTCAATAACGACAACATTTCTTGATATGTTCGGTCAATGACATCTGCATCCGCTAACTCGGCATTGAAAATTTCTACAGGCTCTTCTTTATGAACCACCTGATAATCCGTTCGGTATTCCCCCTTTCCCAGAGCTTCCCGGATCTGTCGGTTTGCCTCTGCACTGGAAACACCATGCAGTCTTCTGTATAATTCCAGCATTCCGCCGGAAGCATCACACCGATTACACCGGAACACATTTTTCTGAAGATTAACATTCATTTTCCCTTTTGTTTCTCCACAAAATGGACAATTCACATCCATTGACGAAGAATTTTTATGCCGTACTCTAAGCTGCAGTAAATGCACGACATCTGTGATATCGTAGCTAAAGCCTGACATATCATACACTCTATGGTTCCTCCTTTCTTCCACAGCCTTTATTGGCTGTGGAAAGAATGTTAAGCCGGCTATTTGCTATGCCTTTGCAAGAATTACTTTGGCTGCCGCCGGTATGAAATGGTTCTGTCCATGATACTGTTCTGCGAACCATTGCAAGCTGGAAGGACTTTCTATTGCAACCTGTCCCATGGTTTTTCCACTAAATTTTCCCTGTCCTGTTACGTCTACTTGTATTGCCTGCTCATAACTCATCCTTTTCACCAGTTCTTCCACTGGCATATTGGGATCCAGAAATTGCGGCTTAGAAGGCATCTGCTGCATAACTGGTACAGATCCAGTTGCCGGAATCATTACCGGATTTGTCATCTGTCCTGTACCCGTTCCCCCGCCAATCGTATTTCCATTGGCTTGTGCTTCTTGATAAAACTGTTCCATCATCTGCTGCCCCGGAGTTGCTTGAGGCGGAAATGATGGCATGGTTCCTGCTGACTGATTGGGAGTCTGCTGCATTCCTGATGCAGGGGTTTGTGCTGGCATCGCAGTCTGCATCTGTGTTCCCTGATTTACAGGAATTCCTGCATCTACCTGCATTGGATCATTTCCTTCCCCTACATCAGCAAATTGCAGGCCATACCCCGCATCTGCCAAAGCTCGCCCAATTGCCGCAGTTTCTGCCATTTCAAGAAATTTATCCCCAAACTGTGTATCTGCTGTACGAAACTTCTGTGAAAAGGAATTTGCAATATAATTATCTTCCTGATCACACTTATCCAGATAAATTCTGGCTTCTACGACTGCCATATTTTCAGTAAAGTGAACAATCCGGCTGATAATCTTGCCTGTAGGATTTACCAGACGGAACCACAGCTTCCGATATTTCACATCCAGATACCGTTGTTCCTCCTGCCCTTCATTAGAAATAACTCTGGCAAGTTCCAGAGGATAAAATCCTTCCACTTTATTCAGTTCTTCTACTGCTTTTGACTTGTTATATAATAATTCGCTCATTGCCTGCTCCTTTCTTTGGAACCGGCAGGACATCCCTTCATAAAGTAATAACCTGCCAATTCTCAACATTGAACTATTTTGCTATTTTTTTACACAGCCCGGTTGCAAATTGTTGCAGGAATCCGTCTGTTTTCCTGTCTCTGATACCGTTCACAATACTGTTGTATTTTTACTGCCAGCATCGTCTTTCTGGTTCCCGTATCATCTGTGTGGATTGCCTGACAAACGGCTTTCCATTCCCCAACAATATAAACACGCTGTTTTGCCCTGGTGATTCCCGTATAAAAGATGTTCCGCTTCAGCATGGGATAAAAAGCTTTTAGCCACGGAATGATGACCACCTGGCACTCGCTTCCTTGGCTTTTGTGTATGGTTATGGCGTTTGCATGTTCAATCATTTCCACCTGCTCTGCCTCATACTTCACCCTGCGGCCATCTGTAAATACGATTTGAACCAGAGGGTTATTGTCCTCATCTTCAGCAATCTGTACCAATGTACCCAAATCTCCGTTACTGGCAAATTCTGTATTCTTGTTTTGAAGGATTCTGTCACCTTCCCGAAACATCTCACCGCCAAGATGAAGCTCCCTTTTTCCGGATACAGGAGGATTTACCTCGTCCTGCAGACTGCGGTTCAGTTCCAAGACACCGGCTGCACTTCTCACTTTATATGGAGAAAGTATCTGTACCTGCTCCATACCATACATCTGAATTTCCTTGAGATAGATATTTTTAACAATTTGTGCCGCCGCATCTGCTCCTGAACATTCAACCATCTGGAAATCATCCCCCCATTGCAGGTTTGTCTTTCCTTCATTGATAAGTTGAGCATTTATGGGGATGTTGCTGTCCTTCCCCTGGCGATATACCAGATTTAAAACAGTAACCGGTATTTTCCCGCACAAGATAAGCTGCCGGAACACATCCCCAGCTCCTACTGAAGGAAGCTGATGGACATCCCCGACCAAAAGCACCCTTGCCCCTGCCTTTATCTTGTAAAAAAATTCATAGGCAAGGTGCATATCTACCATAGATACCTCATCCGCATTAATAAAATCTGCGGATAGTTTATCCGTAAGTGCTTCATAATCACCGTCACCAAAAAGCCCCAGTGCCATGTGCATAGTAGTTGCATCTCCATTTCCAGTACTCTCTGCCATTCTCCTTGCAGCACGTCCAGTCGGTGCCATCAGTTTGACTTCATTCCCACATTTTTTCTGATAGATATACAAAATGACCTTCAAAACCGTTGTTTTGCCGGTTCCAGGTCCTCCAGTAATAATGCAGATCGGGTTTGCAAAAACCATACGCACTGCTTCTTTCTGCTGTTCGGATAATGTTATGTTTAAATCCTCCTGTGCTTCCTCCAGTTCCTTTTCAATCGTAAGAGCTGGAATTTGCTCGTGCAATTTTCTTGCAATCATAGAGGCTGTATCCTCTTCTTCCTGATGCTGTTTGGTAATGTAAACCCTATTCTCTTCTACTACGATACTGTCCTGCATGACCAGACGATATAACACTTTTAAAATCTCTGTTTCCGTCACCGGCTGAAGATCCGGTTCTTTATTCAGAACCTTCAATGCATCTTTCACCAGAATTTCCTGCTCCAGATATAAATGTCCGTTCTGCTTCATGGCTTCCCGCAACACATAGCTGACGCATCCGGAAATACGCATAGGATCATTTGTTGCAGCACAGCACTGCCTTGCAATGGCATCCACAGTGAGAAAACCAAACCCTTTGACTGAGCAGAGTATATAAGGCTGCTTCCGAATGATTTCTACGGATTGATCCCGAAACTTCTGAAGAATCATATTTGCTTTTTTAGGCGTAACATGAAACGGTGATAAAAAAGTCATCAATTCCCGGAATACTTTGTTTTTTCCAAAAGAATCCACAATACGGTCCAGTTTTTTCTGAGATATCCCCTGAATCTTTAATAATTCCTGTGGATACTTTTCCATTACCTCCAAGGTATCCAGACCAAAACGATCGACAATCCGTTCTGCCGTTTTGGGACCAATTCCCTTTAAAGAACCACAAGAAAGGTATCCTAAGATACCTTCCCTTGTTCTAGGTACAACTTCCAAAAAAGTTTCTACCTTGTATTGTGTTCCATGGGAATTTGTCTCCCACTCGCCTTCCATCTCTATTTCGATTTCATCCGTAAGAGGCAGGTCATATCCTTTTGCAGTAAACGCAATGATTTTTTTGTCTGCCCAAAATTTATCTCTGGCAGAAAGAGGAACCTCATGATCCAGCGTGGAAAATAACGCAACCGTATATCCGTTTTCCTCATTTTGAAAAATCTTACGTATATATTTGCACCTCATCGTCTATGCTCCTCCAGTTCTCTACTTTCATCAATTCGCCTGGTTTCATCTTGGAATCATACCAATAAACGTCTTTTCCTTTTTCAAATGCTGTCTGAATCTCTCTTCTCATTCCCTCGCTGATGCAGGAACCACAAATTATTAATACTTCACATAAATCCAGCATCAAAGCTCCAATCTGCATTGCAGTCTCACGCTCTTCTGGGATACGGTCATCCAACATTAACGGAAGATGAGCATGTGAAGCAAAAGTACGGCAATGATACAGCCTTTTCATCTGCATGAGATAGTATTTTGCCAGTTCCATATTATGCTGCACTCCCTCTGGATTCGGGGCAGACAGCGGAGAACAGATATATGCCTTTTTTCCTTGTAACATTATGCAACCTCCTTTTTAATCCGGAAAATCCTGCTTTCTGTAGTGCTTGTGTATTCTTCGTAGATATCCGGATGCTGATTTTTCAGTTTCTCCATATTTTCTTTTCCAATCTGGGTGCGTATCGTAGGATTATAAGTAATCCGGTAACGGAAACTCCCATCCTCGATCACTGCCTTACACCCTTGTCCAAGAAGCTCGACAAACGGTACGCTCAATGCACGTTGTTCCGCTTCAATCTCCTTTTTTCTTTTTTCCAATTGGGATTTTTCTTCAGATAATTTGAGATATTTTTCAAGACTGCGTGATTCCAAGCTAGATATGCTGATTTCAGGAATTGATTTGTCTGCGTAACCATTATATTTCCGGATACTAGCCAAAATGAGATCTGGCTTTCCGGAATACGGTGGTTCTATTTTCTTCTCCACATATTCTTCCCAGAAGTATTTCTCCTGGTCAATGAGTTCTTCTTCCTCCATTCTATCCCGTTCCAGACACCGATAAACAAATTCATTTTCATTGTTTCCATAAAGGCAAGCAATATATGCCTTATTCATATTCATGACTGCAAGATAATGACGTACCTGCAAAACATAGTTTTCAGGAATCCCATCATCTGCCCATTTGTCTTTTGCATTGTAATTACAGGTTTTACATTCCAAAATCCCAATGCTGCCATCTGGAAAACGGATAAAGTAATCCACATCCGCTAACATAAACGGATATAGCGGATGCCGGAACATTTTTCGTACAGGGAAAACTTCAAGTCCAGTCTTCTTGGCAAAAATCATGGCAACCAAATCTTCCAGGCGGTGTCCCACTTCTTTCGCTACCCAGTTTTCTTCCTCTTCTTCGATTACTGGCGTAACACCAATTTTATCGAAATACAAATCCCTGATTGTCGCAAATGGGGATAAGCCCATGATTGCCGCTGCATCGCTTCCACCAATACCAAGACGCCGGTAATCCAACCAATCTTCTCGGCTCAAATCTGCTGTATCAACAAGAACTTCCGGCTGATAATTTAATGCTGTATTCATCTCATTTCCTCCTTATAATTTAATCGTTCCATATACATCAAACCCTTTCCAGTCAAAGGCCAGTGTTTTTGCAATATCTTCTTCCAATTTTAAAATCCGTGGTGCAGAAAATCCTTCACAAGCAGCAAAGAAAGCAGCTTCGTGCATGGCAAAATAAAGATCATGAGCTGTGCATGGTTCTTCCCCATATTGTCCCACAAAAAGATCTACTACTTCATTTCGGATTTTCTGATTGATTTTGAGTTCCTTCATAATCAGATGCAGACAGTTTACAGGGTTTTGGATATCTATATCCATCAAACCAACAATTCCTTTAACTGCTTCCTGATAACGGGAAAAAATTTTGTCCAGATTATTCCGGAAATCCTGTAAGGTCGCCCCTCTATCATGTGACAGTTTGATAGGACTGCCCAGGTTAATGACACGGTTACTGGTTTGTGAGAGCATCATGGGATACAGATTCACACCACTTACTGCTACATCAGAAGTAGTCAGGCGCAGTGCAGGAGCAAGGCTCTTATCCTCAATTCCATGATCCTCCAAAGCCTGGTGATACGTATCCAAAAGTTCCTGATTTCCTCCTAAAGTCCACATAGCGGACACAATGGAATGGTCAAAACTTCCAGATCCCTCCAGATAAGTACTTCCCTTAAAATGTGCTTTCAGATAATCACTTGTCATATTGAAGATTGTCTGCATATCCAGTACACAGTAATCATGATCATCACCACCATGTACTGCAGATACTTTTCCATCTGCCACCTTGATTAAGGCATCTCCTTTCGCTACCTGAAGACAGTAGTTTACTACCTTTGCATAAGTAGCTTTCTCCAGTTTCTTTAATCCTGTTCCATTAATGCCGGCTCTTTTCAGAATTGTATGAATAGCACAGTCACGAACCGGATAAAAATCCTTGTTCACTTTTAATACCAACTGGGTATTCTTTTCTGTATCCTCTACTATTCCTTCCAGTTCTTTTTCACAGGCTTCTTCAATGGTTTCTGCCTCCTTTTCCAATGGAACCAGTTTTAGCATCCTGGTAGGCTTACGAATCCACTTGGACTGCTTTGCCCTCTCAGCCAGAAATTCCAGCATCTCCGTTGTGCTTGCAAATGTAGTGCAAAACTCATCTGCATAAATCTTTGTTTCTTTCATGTGTGTACCACCTTTCTTAAATTTATTTATCCATAAACAGCCAAAGCTGATTGTGGCAATTCTGCCTTTCATTTGGGCATAAAAAAAGAATGAAAAGAGAAGTATTCCTTCGCTATCCATTCTCATATCCCTGATAATATTACCAAAAAAACAAAAGTGCCGCTATTGCCCCATAAGGACAGATAGTGACACTTTATACAATCATAAACAACTTATGCGGAATAAGCAGCCTTACTGCTCTCCTTGAGTCTTCGGATTTATACAAATCCAAAACTCCCCCTATGGGTGCGCATAAAATTAACTATAGCAGTATAGTAGCACATGATATAGTATATGTCAATCTTCATGCACAATATATTGTATGTTCTTAAATACTCTGCTTTGCATATATGACTTCAATTAAAATATTGAAATATCACGTATCCCACCTCTCTTTTTTCAAGTTTATAGAAAATTTTTTAATAAAAAGTACATAATCTGTTCAATCTGAAAAAATCTCAGTTAATTACTTAATGAAATTGTTAAGACAAAACCAAGTCTTACGCTATTGTACCTTGATAATTTTATACCTTATCAGGAAATGTATATAGGTGCTGCAGATAGTGTCGCATAAATGCACGCCTGCAGCTTGATGATTACATAGTAACACCTCATACGTGCATGAAACATGGCATAGGAAACGGTTTCCTGATATGTCTACTCTTTCATTAATCTAATTTATAGAGGTGATTATATTGAGTGAAACAGACAATCTCTTTAAAGCATACTCCGTTCAGGAGATAGCATCCATGCTCGGCATTGGAAAAACAAAAACCAGGGAACTTCTTGACAGTGGAATTCTTCCAGTTACAAAAGTTGGGCGGCAATATTTTACTTCACCAGCTTCTATTCAGGAGTTTCTCAAGAAAAACATAGGAAAGCAAATATTCTTTTAGACCCTTTAGAAAGTTATTGTCAATCAGGCTTGGCTATATTAAAATAGACCTTATACCTGATTTGGCATGAATATCTCATTAAAGAAAGGGAACTATTCATGGCGAGAACAACGAAAGGTACACAACAAAAAAGAAGATCCAAAGGGGATGGATCACTATTTCCAAATAGGAGAGGAGGATGGACTGCCCGATATAGAAAAAAAGGGCTACCGGACAAGGAGTTTAATGCTCCTACCAAAGGAGAGGCGAAAGCATTATTAGATGACTGGAAGATAAAAGTCGCAATACAAGACGCAATTACTTCAAACATCAAAGTACAGGACTATGCGAACAAATACTTATTCCGCAAAAGTCTCATGGTTGAAGCTGGCAAATTCAAACAAACCAGCCTGGATCGATTAGAAAAAACATACGAAAATCATTTAAAAGATACGGATGCTTTTAGCAAAACATTTTCTAATCTGACTGCTGATGATATTACAGCAACGATTAATGCCAAAAAGGAAATCCTGAGTTATTCATCATTAAAGAAAATTTACTTATTTTGGTCTGCAATGATTAAAACAGCAATTTCTCTCGGCGAACTGCCAAAAAACTTTTCTGATATTTTAAATCGGGTGATAATGCCGGAAGAATCCGTTCTTCCTGTAGAAACAAAGGAAATCTCAATCATCCCACCAGAACATGAGCAGATCATAAAAGAAATTGCAATGGAACCCAGTCCAAATAAAAATGAACGCTATTTGTATAGATATGGCCCTGCCATTGTATTCCTTTTAAACACAGGTTTACGTGGTGGTGAATTGCTTGCATTAGGTCAATCTTCTATCGTGCCCTTTTTAGGACGGCGTGGCATTAAAATCACACATACGCTTAGCAGGGTTAAAAACAGAGAGGCCGGCTCAAAAAAACGAACTAAAATGATTTTGACTCCTCCAAAATACCCAAATAGTTTACGGACTATTCCATTAAACAAGGAAGCTGAATTTTCACTATCATGTATGATGGAGCTATACGATAAAAATCGGGTTTTTCCAGATTTGATATTATCTACGCAAAATGGTGTCAGCCCTACAATCCAAAATTTAGCCAATACGCTAAAGAAAATTTGTAAGCGTGCTGAGATTCCAGAATATAATCTTCATGCACTACGGCACACTTTTGCAACAAATCTGATCCGGCAGACTCACAATATGGGAGAAATAAAGGAAGCTGCTGAAATCATTGGCGATAACTATGAGGTGATCATGCGTACTTATGTTCATACAGACAGTGAACGTAAGGTAAGTTTAATTGATGCTATGATTGCATAAATCTTCCGCTTAACAGAGGAAATGGTTGTCTACAGTATGATGGCACAGGCTGTTACAACCAAAATTCTGCCACCTTATCGTCCACCTTACGAAACGATTTTACTTGATTTTATAAGGTTTTTAACGGTTTTTGGCGGACATATCTATAAATATTAAAGCATGAAAACTTGTATTTTAGAATTAATTTTTTAAAAAAGGGAATTGGATTATGGAAAAATGGACTTGTAGAAAAAATTGTGAACTTTTTCTTTCCTATAATTTTGCCACCTTATTTTTTCAGACAGAATTATAGGATTTTGAAAAAAAAAAGCCTCGAAAACCTTGATTTTCTGGGCTTTTT
Organism: Blautia caecimuris; assembly: GCF_024622975.1. Taxonomy (GTDB): domain Bacteria; phylum Bacillota; class Clostridia; order Lachnospirales; family Lachnospiraceae; genus Blautia_A; species Blautia_A caecimuris. The sequence continues at coordinate 18,766 of NZ_JANJZT010000045.1, forward strand.
AAGAGGCGCAGACCGGATTTGAACCGGTGAATACTGGTGTTGCAGACCATTGCCTTACCACTTGGCTACTGCGCCATATTTAGTTATTTTGCACAATTATTGGGTTTGTAGCTCCCCCTGTTGGACTCGAACCAACGACACTGCGGTTAACAGCCGCATGCTCTACCGACTGAGCTAAGGAGGAATATTTATCTTATTCGGCTCCCTAGTTTGTGGTGTTGCAGACCTTTGCCTTACCACTTGGCTATGGCACCAGATATAATATTGTATGCATTCCCTTAAAGGAAAATGACTCCAAGGGGATTTGAACCCCTGTTACCGCCGTGAAAGGGCGGTGTCTTAACCGCTTGACCATGGAGCCAATTCTTATTTTAGGTTAGGCTTCATGCCCAAACTCCCCCTGTTGGACTCGAACCAACGACACTGCGGTTAACAGCCGCATGCTCTACCGACTGAGCTAAGGAGGAATAG
>NZ_JANJZT010000046.1 GCF_024622975.1 Blautia caecimuris
TCCTTTCTTTGATAACACTATTTTACCATACATCATCTCAAAAATATATAGCAGAAATTTAATTTATTCTATACTAGATCCTATGTGCGGTTCAGGAACCAGTGGTGACGTTGCATCAAATTTAGGGATACAATGCGTACAATATGATCTGAATCCTGAATTAACCTGTGGGGTTGGTGGATGGAACGCTTTAAAGGATGATGTAAAAGACAGTGCAGATCTTATATTTTTACATCCCCCATATCATTCCATCATACGATATTCCGGTAATATGTGGGGAAAGCCTCATGCAGATGACCTGAGCCGATGCGAAAACTATGAAGATTTTATTGAAAAGCTCAATCTTGTGATTAAAAAAATGTTTTTCAGTCTGCGGTCGGGAGGTGCATTAGCTCTTTTAGTCGGTGATATCCGTCAAAAGGGCGAATTTCATTCGATTGCTAATGATGTCATGACAATGGGCACAATGAAATCATGGATTGTAAAAGCTCAGTTTGGATGTTCATCCAGTGGACAGAGCTATCACAGCCGGCATCCGTTTATTCCGATTGTGACAGAAATGTGATGATTGCAGAATAACAGAATAAATGTAATCACAGCCGGCATCCGTTTATTCCGATTGTGACAGAGCATTTGCTGCTGTTTCAGAAAGAAGATGTGTTTCAGATACCATATTCTTTTCGAAGGGGCGGCATTTTTTGTCTTCGGACACAGGACTCCAAAGCTCTTACCTGGTTTCATCTTATCTGTGCAGTCATGGAAGAATCCGGTGGAATCCTGTCTTTGTCTCAGCTTTATGAGGAGTTAAAGGAACATCCTAAATCAGCAAAGAACAAGCATTATAAGGAACGTATCCGCGCCACCATCTACGAGCACCGAAATATATTTCTTACAAATCATAAGGGCTTATATCGGCTGAGTTATATGTAGGGAGGTGCAGGAATGGCAAACTGGGATGAAGACAGTGGTTACTATTGTTTGTTGATTGCAATCCTTTGTAATCTTGATGTATATGAATCTATTCTGATGTATAAGTATGGCCCGGATTATCCACTCTGCCAGAAAATCCTAAAAAAGAAAGTACGGATAGAAAACACTGACAAGATGACGGATAACGAAGTAGGTGCAATGATGTATCGACTTAGAAAAGCCGGTTATACGTTGGAAGAAATATCAAATGCTTTTCATTGCTATCCTTCTACCGTACGGAGACGGATAGAAAGAGAAAAAGGAAAAAAAGAGGAAACATAGAAGATAGCAGGAGGTGGATGTATGCCTGCAAAAATGCAAGAGAGAGGGACAACGATAGATTCCTGTTCTTTGGAAATCTGGGAACAGAAACTAAAAATACTATTGTATGCATGGGAAAAAGTTTATACCTATGGAGATGCAGAAAGTATGTGTACGGATGGGATTGTTCTGAATAGATATCGACAGGAAATCTTACACGCAAAAAGTCATCTGGAAAACCTTGGAAGCAAACTTTCTTATACAGTTCCAAAGAAAATGCCTGAAAAATATATGGCACAGGCTGAAACAATTCGGACACAGGCACAGAAATCAGCAGAAGATTATTTTTCTTCAGATGATTATCGATACCTAATGGCAAAATTCTCTTATTTGAATAAAAAGCAGAGAAGTGAGACAGGAGTTACAGAGGTATATGGTAAAGTCCAAAGTCTTTTAAATGCTGTTGCTGAAGATGATCTGGTTGTGATGCGTGAATTGGGAACACCTGGAATGTTATGGGAACAAATCCAGGAGAGTGCAAAAAGAGTTCGATCTATCCCCTTCAAAATAACAAAAACACCTGAAAAGGAAGTAATAAAAAAAGAGGACGATTATCAAGTTCAAGGACAATTAAGCATCTACGACCTTGAAGCATCTTAGGAAGGAGGAAACGAATGACAGATCAGAAAAAGATAGCGGCAATTTTCAATGATTTTATGGCACTTTATCGAGGAACATCCCAGATAGGAATTCAAGAAATCTGTAAGAAGTATGAGAACCATAGAATGTTAATCGGACTTCTTGCAAATTTGGATGCAGCGACATCAATTCCGGTTCCAAAAGTGATGAAAGAATGCTATGAAATTTATAAAAAATATCGGGATCGCGAATTAGAAGGAAAAGACTGGGAAGCTGTAGTAGAAGAAACACGTATTCTTTCTGAAAAATGGAATGCAAATGCATGGTGCGTTCGTGTTTTGATTGAGTTAATCGGACTTTTGGAGGAAGACGATAAAGAACGAAGAAGAATTGCAAAAGAAGTAGAAAAAGAAATGGAAGAGGCAATGCAAAATGATGCAGCAGCCTGATATCTAAATGGAGAGTCTTTCGGCTCTCCGTTTTTATAAAGGAGGATTTTATATTGTTTGAAAAAATGATTCATAATACAGAGGAATTAAACGCAATGGCTGTTCACTTAAGGCTTTCGCAAAATTTTTCGGAATTAAAGTCACTCGCAGCCAAATGGCTGGTTCCGGAAGATCATATACAGGACTTTATTTCAGGGAAAAGAGCTCAACTTGCAGAGATACCATTGGAAGAAAAGGAATATTCTTCTGCCGTCGAGAAACTAAGAGAAGAAATGTGGCTTTTAAAAGATCAGATGTTTACAGATATCGTTTCCCGTTATCTAATTCAAAAAGCAGAAGAAAATCCGGCGTTTAGTATGCAGGTGCTTCAGAAACATAAAACTATTCAAAAATGTATGAATTATATTATGGAACAGGCTTACAGTATAGCACAGAAGGAGCATGAAAAGAGAGTTAATGGGAAACAGCCTGTAACAGGAAGAGAGCAAAATGTAGCGCTTGGAATTTCTGAAATTCAGGTATATCAATGGGCTGAAGATTATTATGCGTTGGATGATGCTAAACAGGAAGCAGATAAAAAAGAAAAAGAACAGAAGAAAAGAATCTCTAAGCAAAAGAAAAGCGTACAACAGAACGGAAAGAAAAAGACTTCTGTGAAAACGTCACCTACAATTCCTGCAAAGAATTCAGCTCCGGCACCAGCTAAAAAGAAAAAAGAAGAGAATATCCAGCTTTCTATGTTTGATATGATGCAACTGGATAATGAATAGAAAGGAATGTACAGATGAAAGCATATAAGGGATTTCATAAGGATCTGTCTTGTTTAGGATACAAATTTAAAGAGAATGCATGGAATAAAACGGATAAAGCTAATTGCGGAGAGAATGGATTTCATTGTGCAGAAAATCCGCTAGATTGTCTGAGTTATTATAGAAACTGGAGAAATTCCGTTTATTATGAAGTAGAAGCCGCAGGTGATCTTGATGAAGATGAATTTGACAGTAAAATATCCTGTACGGAGATATATCTGCTAAAACGACTGACTTTAGAACAATTATTGTTTGAGGCACTTATTTACATGGTAGAACATCCAGAACGTACTTGGAATGGGCATGTAAAAAAAGAATATGCAGAAGCCCATAACGGTTTTGCTGTTGTTCGAGGAAAAAATCCGAATGCACATGGACAGTTAGGAGATATTCTTATTCTTTTGAAAGAAGAGGATAATTGTTCTGCAATAGAAGAAGTGGCATTTTTAAAGATAGACGGGAAAAAGTGTTATCCGGGAATCTGCTATACGGTAAAAGGAATCGAAAATCATCAGGAGGAGATTTGTGCATGAAGAAAAAATTTTTAGTAACTCTTACTCCACCTAAATTAACAAAACAGTTGAAGGAGGAGATTGAAAAGGATGTTCCCATTGTTAGCCAAAAACTATGGGGAAAAAGAAAAGCATATAAATATAACAGCTATATAAAGGCAAAAGTTGAAAAAGGGTATTTGATCCTTTCTATTTTTAAAACTGAATTTGTACGTTCGGGTTCAAAATATCCAACGTATGTTGTTTATTTTAATAGAAAGTCTGAAGAATATATATCATTTGAAACTGAGATAGGCAAATGGAGAACAGCGATGTTAAACAATCTGGATACAGATTTCTCGTACTATTCTTCTCAACACTATATCTCTGAAAAGGATGGGATAAAAATCCAAAAGTACTTGAAGATAGAACGTGGTAATTTTTTGGCAATATGCGACTATCAATCATCTGTTTTAGAAAAACACCGGGATAAGCAATACAAACGTATAACAGATGAATGGGATAGGATGTTAAAACCTGTGCGCAGCCTTCCAAAAGACTGGAAAAAATGGGTTCTCCGCAAGGCAATCTCGGAACATTATATATTTTATCAGTATAAGAGAAGCGGTCCGACAGATGGCTATTGCACTTGTTGTGGCAAAAAGGTTGTGATAGAAAAACCAAAATATAACGAAAAAGGTGTCTGTCCGAATTGTGGTCAGAAGGTGCAGTTTAAATCTATCGGAAAATTCGGACCGATTTGGACAAAACAAGAAACGGCGTATTTACTTCAACGCTGCTATCCAGGTTTTATTATAAGGGAATTTTCGGTACGCATGGCTATAGGAAAAAATAGTTATCAAAATCCAGTAGCAATCTGTTCTGAAAAAAATCGCTATCTATATGACATGGATTTTAAAGAAACACCTTTTTATTTTGGAGATTATAAGCATCGTGGTAATCGTTGGATACGTGGAGAAACTCACAGTAACAACTATTGGTACTATTATTATAGTTATGTAGATAATAGTTCTGGAGCCGTATATGCAAGGACAATTCCGGATCTCTCTAAAAAGGAACTAAAAATGACCGGTCTTCCTGAAATATTAAAGGGGAAAAGTTATTTTCAGCCACGAGATTATTTGCGCTCATTAAGAAAAGCACCCATATTGGAGCAACTGGTTAAGGCAAAGCTAAAAACGCTATCTTATGAAGTTCTGGAAAATCCACTGAAAATATCTTCTTTTCAAGATCATGGTGCTTTGCATTCGCGGCTTGGAATCAACAAAGATGCATTGAAGCGTCTTCGAAAGAATGATGGAAATATGAAATATCTTACGTGGCTTCAAGAAGAAAATCGCTCACCACATTATCTGGATGATGAATTAATTTTTTGGTATATGGAAAATCACATAGAACCCAATGAGTTAAACTTTATTCATTCGAAAATGAGTTATGTTCAGATCAGAAATTATCTCATTCGTCAGAAGGGAAAAAGAAAAGACAGTATTTCTCAAGTTCTCACAACATGGAAAGACTACATTTCTATGGCAAAACGTGTGAAAATGAATATCAATGATGAGATTGTTTATCGGGCAACGAAACTATATAAACGACACAATGATCTAATCAAATATATTGAGGATAATCAGTTATCTGTAACAGCAGGAGAACTGGCTGATAAATATCCGAATATAAATAGTGTACTTTCTGGTTTGAGGGAGAAATACGAATACAGCGACGAAACGTTTACTATTTTAGCACCTCGGTGTATTGAAGATATTTTAAAAGAGGGACAGGCACTTCATCATTGTATTGATAAGAAAACAGAATATCTGGAACGTATCAATGAGCAGGAAACTTATATTTTGTTTTTGAGAAATACGAAACAGCCTGACACGCCGTACTATACCCTGGAAGTAGAACCAGGCGGAGTCATTCGGCAGAAACGGACAGAATATGACCGACAGAATAAAGATATTGAAGCAGCTTCAGCTTTTTTAAGAGAGTGGCAGCAGGAAATTCAGAAAAGGATTACTGAAAATGACAGAGAGCTTGCGAACCGAAGTCGGCAGCTCCGAATAGAATCCTATGCAGAAATGCGTAAAAAGAAAGTCAAAATTAATGGCGGATTATTTCAAGGAAAATATCTGGCAGACGTTTTGGAAGCAGATCTTATGGAAATGCCGGATACTCTTCAACAGGCAGCATAAGCTGGAAAGGAGGACTATGAATAATAATATAGATATGACAGGAAAAGAACATCTTCTTGAATTATGGTCGGAAAGAAAAAATATGCAACAGGTAATTCATGAGCTTATTCAAAATTCTGAAACCGGTGTGGTTGCGTATGACAAGTTCTATAAAGAATTAGAAGCAAGATATAATACTTCTTTTCCCAAAAGCAATGAGGATATGATTCTAAAAGGCATTTTAGATAATGTGCTATGGAACATGGTTGGTAACAAAGAACTTTGTGAACATATTACGGAAAATGGGAAACTATACTTTTATCCGGAATGTGATACACAAATGACGGAAAACAATGCCGCATAGAAAGAGGGGTTATATGAGTAAAAAAGAAAGCATGTTGTTTGAGTTGATGGAAACCTGCAATTTTCTTGATGTGTTCGAGCATTGTTTAGAAGCACCGGATTCTTTACAGTCAGGGCAACATCCAGATGCCCAAATAGGACATATTCGTGCATACTGGAATGGAGACGGATGGCATGGAAACTATTTTCCCTGTAGAGGTGAGCTTTGGACGAAAGCATTTAACCGAGAATCACAGGATATTTATCGTTGTCTGGTGACGCAGTTTTATAATCTGGAAATATTAAGAGAATTTTGTAAGGGACATCCATCTTCGCATGTAGGTGAAAATGAGTATAATTTTTTTATGAATGGTCACGTAGCAGACTACTGGATTAGATTTATAACAAGAGCGAATGATTATAACCTGTACCTAAAAGGCTATAAGAAAAACTGTCAGCATACATAAAGCTATGGAAATATGATGAGGTGTAAAAAGGAAAGATAAAATTCTTTCCTTTTTACACAAAGTAGCAAATGTGACAATGTAAGGGTGAAAAGGATGGAAGAATTTGACAGGATTATAGAGTTTGCAATAAGAACAGATGTAGAACTATATACAGCAATGCCTTCAGGCTGGAAAAAGATTACCGGTTCAATGACTGCGCCGCGTGGGAGTACTTGGATCTACAATGGAAAATCATATTTTTCAAGGCAAAGGAAAACAGCGCTTTTGGTAGAAAAAGAATGTTTGAAATAGGATTTAAAAATGAGGTGGATAGTATTGAAGAAAAAGGAAGGATATTTTCAGCAGTCAAATGGTCAGCTTGCTCTGTTCCAGCCGGATTTCATTCGGGATGCAGATTGTACCAAAGAGACTCCAGTTATATATGGAAAATCGGATATTCCGATATATGGAACTGGTAAAAGAATTCACCCACGAGTTTCTGGAAGGAAAGACACAGAGTATATGAAAAAAATGTATCTTGAAGAATTACTGCCTTTGGAAATGTATGATTTGGTTATAGTTTTAATATCCGGCGGTAAGGACAGCATTGCCTGTTATTACAAACTATTGGAGTTAGGCGTACCCAAATCCAAAATCGAGTTTTGGCATCATGATGTAGACGGTGGACACCCCTCACGAACTATGGATTGGAGATGTACTGCAAATTATATACGTTCATTTGCCGAAGCAGAACAGATTCCACTTCGGGTATCTTGGAGGAAAAATGGATTTTTCGGAGAGTTGTATCGTATTGGGGCGTCGGAATTAATTGAATGGGTAGATCCAGAGACAGGGGAAATTTATCAATGTCCTCCATCAAAAAAGTATATGGAATGTCAAAAGTTAAAAGTGGCAGCAATATCAGAAATGGAAAATAAACTGGCGGAATTCGGTTATCGAATGAAATTTCCAATGAAAAGTGGAGATTTGAGCCGGCGCTGGTGTTCTGCTTATCTAAAAATCATGGTAGCGGATACCGTTTTGCGAAACATGAACAGTGTGGCTGCTAATTTAACAAAGACACGAAAGAATATAAAATTATTAATTGTATCGGGGGAAAGGCGTGGTGAATCCGTAGGTAGAAGCAAATATAATGAAATAGAAATTCATCGTACCAATGCAGTTTCCAAACACCACCGTACTGTACACCAATGGCGTCCGGTTATTGATTACAGTGAAAGAGATATTTGGGAAGTGCGGAAGCGGCATAAAGTAAACCCACATCCTTGTTATCGGGCTGGTTGGAACCGCTGTAGTTGTGCAATGTGTATTTTCTCTACGCCCCGATTATTTGCTGGAATCAGGGAACTGTATCCGAAAGAATATGCTCTTTTATGCCAGGATGAAAAAGTTCTTGGATTTACGCTGGACAACCATTGCGATCTGGAAACATATATCGGTAGTGCGGACTCATGTGTATATCATGGCGATAAAGAAGCGATTCAAAGTCTGCTTACGGGTGAGTTTCCAGTCGAGTCTGTTTATGTGAACGGCAAATGGAAATACCCGGCAGGAGCTTTTCATGGTGCAGCAGGAGGACCTTGTTAATCTGATAGGAGGAGATTACAAATGAAAACGGTAAAAGAAATAACACAGGAAACCGTAGATTCTTTCATTGAAACGATGAGTTTGACAATCTTTTATGAAAAAGTGGCAGATGAATTGCAGACAACAGCACCAGAAGGTTATGGATTTGACTGCCGGAAGATAAGTATTTCAAATGAAATTCAGGAGCAGTGGATACAGCAGTTTGAGGAAAAGCTGGGAAAAGAGCATCTTCCAGAATTGTTCAGAATGTTGTTACTTGCTGGACCAAAGGTGGAACATCAACTGAAAGCAAACGAAATAGCTACTGAAGAGAATTGGATTTGCAAAATGGATTAGGGTTATTACTTTCATTACGAAAAAAGAGAATAGGAGTTTGATATGACAGATGAAGAAAGAATGTTTTCCTGCCAACAGGAAATCCGAAGACTTAGGGGTGTTGTGCGGGAATATGAAGAAAAAAGAAGAGTGTTTCTTGAATGGCTGGAAGAGGAAAGTAAAATACCATCTGAAAACCAGGCTGGATTGAATGTGGTGAAACAGTATTTGAATACATGTTTATATTAAAAGGTCTTAAATAGAGATACCTTTTAGGCATTATTCTGACAGACGGATATTTTGTAGTAGAAAGAAGAGGTAAATATGGAAAGATATGATGCAAGGAAAGAAACTTTTGAAGAAATAGAAATTTTTGATACTTTGGCACTTTTCTGTTCGGGAAGAATTCAAAGAGAAAGTGTTCCAAAAGGCTTTTACTGTTATGAAGTGCGACATGATGATGAGTGCATGGGGATCCCATGTGAATTAAGTTCTCATGTTTTAGTAAATTTTTGGGGAACAGTAATATCTAAAGTATCGCTCATTAATAATGGGGAAGATAGGAGATATATAGGAACTGATGACTGGGGATATACGGAAAATACTGAAATACAATTGAAATCATGGCTTGGGTACAACATGTAAACTTAAAAATATCAGGCAATTTAATAAGGCGCAAAGCTGTTTTATTGAATTGCCATAAAATTACGTTTTATAGATACATTTGGATTTGTTGTAGTGAATTTTATGTAAAATGAGCGGTCTGGCAAAAATGCTGGACCGTTTTTTTATTTATTTACAGAAAAAGGAGAGTGGTGAACTTTTTATTTGTTAGAAACAACTTCGGGTAAATAGTTGTTTTTGTATGTCCGGTAATAGACTTTTTGTTTCTATAACACAAAATGGGCTTACGAGAAATTATAGTATAAGACTCCTTTTAATAAAAAACATATAAAACGAGAAACTTGGAAAGGAGGACAAGTGGAAAATAAAACAGTAAAAAAAGTCTATGAGGTAGAAGAAATACAAAATATTTTGGGAATCAGCAGAAGTGCCGCATATGAACTGATTAGAGAAACCTATAAAATGCAGCATCCTTTTAAAGTCTTGAAAATAGGAAATCTATATAGAGTTCCTAAAGTACCTTTTGATAACTGGTTGAACGGAGAGACAGAATGATCTTTAGCCGGACATACGTTTCTGTTGACGTAAATTTTATCATTTTGATAAGGTTTCATTGAGGTATTTAAGTCATCACATGAGGAGGCTTATATATGAACAACGATATTATAGGAAAAGAGGTTGTGTTTTATGAAAATAATACATGGAATCATATTATAAAAGAAATCAATCTTTATACTTATACAATAGAATATGAAATAAAAAGCGGTTTTTCCGACAAAGAGCAGGCTGAACAAAGTTATTTTTTCTTCAATGAGAAGTTTCAAAAAGATATAGAGCGAATAAAAAGACTAACCAATATTCAATATACTTTTACGGAATATCTGGATTTTTGGATGAAAAACTTATATTTGCCATATAGTGATAGTTCTGCCAAAGTTGGCTATTCATGGACCATCTATCAGATCATTTTACCTAAAGTAAAACGAGATGTTTTATTAGGCATGGTTACCACGAAGTTTTTAGACGACCTGATTGATGAATGTGATGGATATTCAAAATAAAGTCATTCATTTGGCATTAACTGATGCATTAAATGACGGATATTTAAAAAATGATCCACTACCAGGAGTTAAAAAACGATATTGGAATTCCCCTAAAATTACGATTCTAACCAAGGCACAAGTTAAGATCTTTCTTGCTGCAGCAAAGGAATACCATTCCATCTATTTAGAGGTGTTGCTAGCACTGTTTTGCGGTCTTAGAAAAGGGGAAATAATGGGATTAAAATACAAAGATTTTGATTTTTTGCAACACACAGTATCCATAAATCGACAAATAACACGTGATTACGATGTAGTTATTGAAGAGGATCGTACATACAAAATCGCTACTCAAAGATTATCCACCAAACCGCCAAAATCTTATAGCAGCTATCGAACATTGATCATTTCAGCTTTTATTTTTGATGAATTGGAAATAAGGAAAAAGGAAAATGAAGAAATTCTCAAACTTACAGAAAATCATGAATGGGCTGAATATATCTGTCTTGGCATAAAGGGAAATATAAAGTCAGATGGAACTTACACTGAAGCAATAAAAAGAATTTGCAAACGCAATGGACTTCCACACATTACAATGCATGGGCTTCGTCATATGTTTGCTACGATACTGATCGAGCAGGGTGTTTCATTGGAAAAGATATCAAAATTAATGGGACATAAAAGTGTAGCTACAACATTTGAAATCTATTGTGGAATCATGGAAGCGAAGAAAGAAATAGCAAAAACTATTGATTCTGTAATGGATCCGGCAATTGATGCCGTCAAAGTTCGCAGCAAAGGAGGGATAGTATGCATGTAAAACCTATCATAAAACCTCCGGTCAGTGAAACTTTCTTCTACGGTAAAATTATTTCATGGAAATTCAGTGATAGTGTAACTTATGTCAAAGCTCGGAAAAAATACTGTTTTCGTTTTGAAATTGTTTTTGAATCGGGAAAAGTTTGTCCAATGCAAAGAGGGGGATTTGTTTCTAAAACAGAAGCGATAAAAGCAAGAGAAAATACAATCAAACAACTTCACGAAAAAACATTTGTGCCATTTGAATATACAGCCAGAGAATTTTTTGATTATTGGCTTTACTATTATATGATTGATGAAGCTGATATTGCTTATAACACCTATACGGCATATCGGAATATCATATATAATTATTTTCTGGTAGTCTGGGGGGATAAAAAAATCACAGCTATACAAAGAGATGATTTGATTGCAGCGCTCGATAGCATCCCCTACGACTCCGTATTGAGAAGTGCATATGGCGTTATTGGTGGATCGTTTCAATACGCATTGGAAAATCATATTATCTATTTGAATCCTGTAAAATCTGCAATAAAAGTAAAACGAAAAACAGAGAAAAAATGTGAAATAGAGAATAATAAGAAGGAAGAACATGTTGATCAGCCTCCAGCTTTACCGGCAGTATATACACTTCAGCAGGTTACGATAATGTTATACCTATGCAAACAAGAAGAACCTAAAATTTTTATAGCATTATTATTGGCACTGACAGCCGGCTTACGCATATCAGAAATTATTGCAATAAAATATGAAGATATTGATTTCGGTAATCATGAAGTTTATATTGAACATCAGTTAGGAAGAAGCACAAAAAACGAAGGATTGGAAGATGGTAAACTTCTTACCCAGGAACTACGGACAAAAACCAAAAACAGTGTCCGAGGAACCCCGCTGGCTGACTTTGTTATTGATGAAATTATACTTCAAAGACAAAAATATGAAGAATTACGTGCAAATATCCCAGATTTTCATGACTATGGATATCTGTGTTGTCAAGACGATGGCAAACCATACCATCGGGGTTTTGCTCAGGATGCATATACAAGATTAATGGAAAAATGTGGTTTTACAAAAATACCTTGGAGAAAACTACGCAATACATACGCAACAATTCTGGCGGAATTTGAAATAAGCATGAAGGCTATTGCTGCAAGCTTAGGGCATTATTCAGCCGATTTTACTCAAGAAATATATGTTAATACGGAAAGAGTTGTATACAATGCCGACTGCGAAATAATCGCCTTTGCTCTAGAAGTTTTGCCTAAGAATAACGCCGCACAATTGATTCCGCTTGACGAAAGATATTTGCTTGAAGTTCTTCCCTAAAATGTATATAATGGTGTAGATTGGATGAGTCAATCACATAGCAGATGCTTCTGTAATGTTGTATCGTGTTGTATAATTATGCATGGTGTTTTCCAGTGATAAATAGTAAGGGAAATATGAGAAAAATGACCAAACCGGATTTTTGAGCGAAAAACACGTAAAATCAATAAAATTTACATACGAAAAACAACATAAAAAATATCGATTTTTCACCTTGAAAAGTCAAAAACAGGTTCGAAAGAATTTGTGAAATATATACAAAAACAGAAAGGAAATATATGAGAAAACTTGCATTAAATGATGAAATATTACTAAAAATCGAGAAACCCGCCCGGTATATCGGGAATGAAGTCAATAGTGTCATGAAAGACCCGGAAAAAGTGGATATTAGGTTCGCTATGTGTTTTCCGGACGTTTCTGAAGTGCTATAATGTAGCAGTGCTAAAGAACAATATATAGTGTTGTTCTGTGATTTGAAGTACTAGATGTATGGATTGGATGAAACTAAACGAAACTGAAAATGAAAGAATGATATTGTTACGAAATTGAATTTGTTACGCAAAAATGGTAATTTGGAGTGAATATCATTCAGAATAATTAAATATAAATGCAAGGGTTATATGTTTTCTTTTGTCGAGAGAAATTAAAGGGTTGGAGTCACATCATGGGCTTCAGCCTTTTTGTTTTCTATTAAGTATGCTAGAGAACAAAATCATTTGTGCTGGAGTATAACAATGAAGTTATATTATGGTCAAATGATATTTAGACCAATAAAAAGTAATAAAATGTTTAAAAAGTAATAAAATGTGTTATAATTAGAGTAATTAATATTTGGAGGTGCTAATATGAGACTAAAAGCAGAAAATGTATTTAAACCTGGAGCGTATCCGGAATATACATATGTCTCCAGGAATTATGAAAATACAGGTATATCATATGAATTGCGTTTAAAGCAGGCATTGAGAACAGCGGGTTGCCTTACATCATTAATTGGACCATCAAAAATGGGAAAGACAATCTTATGCGAGAAGGTAATTGGATTTGACAACATTGTTGAAATTTCTGGTGCGGATTTTAACAGCAACACAGATTTTTGGGCAATTGTTGCTGCAAAAGTGGGGTTGCCTTATAAAGGAGAATTGACAACAGAAAGAGAGGTTAATGAAGGAAATAGTAAGGAAACAGATAGTAAAAGTGAAAAGTATGTTCTAGCGAAAGATACCGTTATTCAATATTATAAAGAGCACGATAAAGTATTAGTAATTGATGATTTTCATTATGCTTCAAAAGAGATGCAGACAAAAATGGCACAACAGCTCAAAGATGCAATTAGAAGAGAATTAAAGGTAGTCGTAGTTTCTCTTCCGCATAGGGCAGACGATGCAATTCGACAGAATGCAGATTTATCGGGAAGATTGAGTTTAATTAATATTGAAGCGTGGGAAAAAAAGGATTTAAAAGAGATTGCTTTAAAAGGATTTAAACAACTTGACATTAAGATAACAGATGAAGTTGCAGAACAGTTGGCAGTTGAATGCCTTACATCACCACAGTTAATGCAGTATATTTGTCTGAGCATTTGCACATTGTTGGAAGACAAAAATGAGCATATTGTAAATTTTGATATGTTGGAAATGGCATATAAATTTACAACGGTTAACTTTAACTATTACGATGTGGTAAATGTAATGTCTAAAGGTCCAAATCCGCGTGGAAAGAAAAGAAATTTATACAAAACATTAGATGGAAAAGAATTGGATTTGTATGGACTGATCGTGGAATCGTTAGCCAAAAATCCTCCGATTATGGAATTAGATTTTGACACAGTTTATGACAGAATCATAAACCTTATTCCTAAAACAGAAGGAAAACCGGATAGAAATTCTGTAAAAAGTCATTTAAATAATTTACAAACAATCCTAAAAGAAAAAGAAGAAATTTATAAAGCAATAGAATGGAAAGACGGAAAAGTGTATGTTTTGGATCCATTATTTTTGTTTTATCTGAGATGGGGGAGAATGAATGGATAATATGCTGAAAGAGTATATCGAAAAGTTGAAATTAGTGGATACTGTAGAGGAATATGAGGAATTTATATCGAAGCTGCACCAGATGATGAAACAAGAAACATATAAGAATGATATTGTTCAAAATATCAGGAATAAGCAGAAATATATGGTAAACAAATTTTCGAAAGAATCTACCCGTGAAAATATGTTAAAAGCAAAAGAAAATCTGTTAATCTATTTGGATAGTATTTTGTGTGAAGAGTATGAGAAATCATCACAATTTATTCAAAGGGAGCTTGAGAGATTTCTGAGGAATTTTTATTTCTTTTTAGAAGCGTTTAGGGAAGCAAAACCGGATAAGAGAGCATCACTTACCACAGAAAATTTGCAAAAAATACAGATTGAAAATGAATATGATTTACAGCATTTGCTTTATGCAGTTATAAAACCACTATGTCCAGACGCCAGAAGAGAGGTAAATGATGATTCGGGAGTTGGAACAGTTAGAAGCGATATAAAAATTCTTTCTTTAAATACAATCATAGAAGCAAAGTGTACAAGAACATCAACAAACTTAAAAAAGCTGACAGAAGAAATAGAAGCTGATATTGTACATTATAAGGCGGATTATATATTCTTTTATATCTACGACAAAGAAAAAATTATAAAAGACAGGCATGCTTTTGAAACAAATTTTAACAGGAGTTTTGATGGAAAGGAAATCAGGATTATTATTTTGCAACCTGTCAATATGTAAAGGATAAATTTGACGGGACAGAGTTGGGTGAGAAAAGGCTCAGTGTCAGCAAAAGATGAGAAAAATGAGGTGATAATATGATTGCACCAAGAAAAGTAAAATTTGAAGCGAAGAAAAAGGGAAATGAAAATATTGAATTCCGTACATTTTTAAAATGTAATGCAGATGAAAAAGAATTGGACGAGCAGTTCAAAAAACTTCACGAAGAGTTGTTTGCAAAATATGACTGCAGCAGATGTAGGAACTGTTGTAAGATGTACTGCGGAAGTATTCCAGAAGAAGATTTGGAGAAAGATGCAGAATATTTGGGAATTACGAAAGAAGAGCTTATAAAGTCTTATTTGATAAAAAAAGAAAGTGAAAACATATATGTAACCAAGCATCATCCATGTGATTTTCTGAAAAAAGACGGAAATTGTAAGCTGGGAGAATATAAACCTGAAAATTGCAGGAAATATCCATATACGGATCAGCCAGAGAGGTTACATAGTTTGTACAGTGTATTGGAAACAGTAGAAGTCTGTCCGATCGCATTTGAAATATATGAGAGATTAAAAGAAGAATATGGATTTCGTTATAGAAGATAAGTTACTATAGATAGGGAGCAGAAATGTTTTTAAGAGAATATTTGACAAAATATACAAAAGAAGAACTGTTAGATCAGGCAAGGAGTTTTGAAATCAAAAAGTGCTCGGGACTTCGAAAAGCTGATTTAATAGATAGAATTGTTGATACTTTTTGTGCCGAGGAAATGCTTAGAAGCAGATTGGCATGCCTTACAAAAGAACAGATGGACTTATTTCGGAAAGCTTGTATTTCCCCTACCGCTGTTTCTGTAAATGAAGTGGTAGATGCGATGCAGCTTTACAGATATTGGATTGGATATTTTGAAAATCCAACTGATAGATTTTGCGTATTTGAAGATGTTGCTGTTGCCTTTTCTAAAATAGATGATAAAGCATTTCAATTGAAGCAATGCAGAAAAGGCTGGCTGGTAAAGTGCATACATTTCTTTATACAATATTATGGAATAGCACCAATCGAAGTTATCTATGAAATGTATAGGCAGAAAGTGAAGGACTCTATAGATGAAATGATAGAAATACTGTGGGAAATGCCGGTTGATATTGTGGAATCGTGTCTTTTTACAATGGATAAACTTGGGATGGAAGGATGGCCAAAAGAGAACCCGTTATACTCAGAAAAAGGAATATTTGTTCACTTACAGTTGTTTGAAAATGAAGAATTTGCTTACTTGCTTCGACAACAGATGGATAAAGATTTTTATATTCCATCGGCACAGCAGATAGATGAGATATGTAGAACTGGATATGAGGCAAGTTCCTCTGAATATAAAAAGTTGGAATCTTTTTTCATTAAGAAATTAAGGCTTCCTTATGAACAGGCAGTGACATGGTGTCTGCAAGTATGGGCAAATAGTTATGAAGGCGAATCACCATCAAAAATTATTAATAAAATGACGGAAGTCAATATTGTATTTGAAGAAAAAATGATAAATGAATTGCTAGAGTTACTTGTGGCGGCACATAACAATACTCGAATGAAAGAGAACAGAGGGTACAAACCAAGTGAAATAGCAAGAAAAATGCCTATCGATAAAATGCCAACAATTGTTCCGGCAAGTTCTAAAGCAGCAGCAATTTTAAAGGATGCCGCACCACAGTTGCAGGCTATGGGGGTGCCGGTTGACTTAAATAGAAATACAGATGTTATTCAAACAACAATGTTTCCGAGAGGGCTGAACGAGGAACCAATACGAGTAGAAAAGAAAATATATCCAAATGATCCGTGTCCATGTGGTTCAGGAAAGAAATATAAAAAATGTTGTGGAAAGAATAATTGATGCTAAGAAAGTTTTTGGACCAGTTACGAGCGTGGAATATTTTGTGTCATACTTATTTATAAGGCAGAAAATGAGTGGTATTGAGAGCTGTTTTGTTCGTTTTTAAACTGTTTCTGTGGACTGTAGGGACAGAAAATACTAGATGGAATAATAAAAATAGATGGACGGGTGATCCGATTCGTACATAGAGATGATTATTTTTGTATTCGTCAGAGGGTCTTGAGAAGAAAATAGGAGATTTTTAAGGTGCAGTTGCAATTTAGTATCATGAAAATTGAGTTGAGAGTGTGTTTATAATTATGCATGGGAATGGAAAACACTATGAAAAATGGAAGAAAACGAAAAAGAAAAAAAGAGATATCTAGTCACGGGAGCAGAATAAATTGTATCAAAGTGATTTTGATAGAGTCTGTTTGAATAAAAATTTATTTGAATAAAGGAGCAACATAATGATAGAATTTAGACAAACGTCTACTGCTTTTGCTAATAGAAAACCGCGCCACAGCCTATAGCAGACCATTGCGCAGCGATTTGGTTCATTTTGAATTTTTGAAAAACCGTTTTTCAGCTCTGGTAAATTTCGGAACTTATTTTAGCGCAATAAAAGGAGAAAATAATCTGTGAGTGTACTTACGAGAACGGAACTTGAAAAATTATCGGTCATGTATGAGGGAGATAAAAATAGAGATGCTACGAGTAAAATTCGGGGTTTTTTATTTCAGGACTATGTTGCGATTATGAGTCTTCTTAAAAACCAAGTAAAGTATATCTGTTTAGAATACTTAGAGGATGATACATTTGAGATTATTCAGGTAAAGTATTATCCAAAGACAAGTCCGAAAATGAAGGAAATTTCAACAGATCTTTACTATCAGTATCTTCGTCTTCAGATGCTTCAGAGCACATTGAATGATTTTTCAATTGAAATGACAAAGACATTAGAAAGAGAGGTGTCTATTATGTGTAATTTGAGTAAAGGCGTTGAAGAAAAAGGAATTGAGAAAGGAATTCTTCTTTCAATTAGAAACCTTATGGAAACAATGGGGTGGTCGGTAGAACAGGCAATGGAAGGTCTGAAAATTCCTGAAGAAGAAAAAACGAAATATTTAGATGAACTTCACAATAAATATTATGGAGTGGTAACAATGAATAATAATCGTCCTACTTTTAATGAGATAAAATCATACGATGAATTTGTTAAATATTATTGGTATCGTGATGAATTATCAAAAATATGTAAACAGCTTGGTATTGATAATACAGGAACAAAACAAGAATTAAATCAAAATATTAAGGAATATTTTAATGGTAACTTAATCAAGAAAAAAAAGAGCCGTTCTCGAACAAACTTGATAGCAGAAGTTACATTAAATAGTCCTTTACTTGACTGTGGATTTTCATTCAATACAAAGTTTAGAGAATTTTTTTCACAACAAACCGGAGTTGATAATTTCAAGTTTACAGCAGATATGGCAACAGCATGGCGAAAGGTAAAAAAAGAGAATGATACGTCTTTTACAATTCAAGATATGCTGAACGTCTACTATTGTAAATCAGATTATGCAAAATATGATAATTCCACTTGCGAATGGAATAAATTCTTAAAAGATTTTTGTGCTGATGAAAGAAACACTCAATTTAAAAACAAATTAAAAGTTGCGTCTATCCTTTGGAAGATAGTTAGGGACTCGGATTTACCAAAGGTTTATACTTATGATTTGGTAATAAAATATCTAAAAACAGTGTGAAATTATAAAATATAAATTGTAATAGAGGCAGTTAGTCTTAGGATTGACTGCTTTTTAACAAAAGACACCATGTAGGTCAATGGTGTCTTTTTAGTGTTGTTTTATTATCATATCAAGGCTCATTCAATCGTGGTAAATTCGTGGTAAAATGAATAGTTTTCGTAAGCGCTTAAATCTTGGGTAGCTTTACTGTCTACGTTTTTGAACTCATAATGATAGCAAATAGATTTTTACTA
>NZ_JANJZT010000047.1 GCF_024622975.1 Blautia caecimuris
TTTATTTGTAAACCTCCTGTAATTCAAGGTTTTAAAGGATTTTAGAACAATAAAAACAGATAGTTTTTGACACTACCCAATCATGAGGGGAGGGAAGAGGAATGGAAAAACAGCTTCCGATTTCGGTATGGCCGGAATGGAAGATCATCGAAAAAATCGGTGAAGGTTCTTTTGGAAAGGTTTATAAAGCGCAGAGAATCGTACAGGGGAAGACGTTTTATTCTGCTATCAAGGTTATTACCATTCCTTCCAGCCAGGGAGAACTGAGCAGTGTCCGTTCTGAGAATCCTGATGAACAGTCAGTGAAAGAATATTTTCACAGCCTTGTGGAAGACTGTATTCAGGAAGTCAGTACCATGGAGTATTTTCGTGGAAATTCTCATGTAGTATCAGTAGAAGATTACAAGGTTGTGGAATATCTGGATGATATCGGGTGGGATATTTATATTCGAATGGAGTATCTGACAGGATTTCTGGATTACTGTATGGGCAAGGAACTTACAGAGAAGGAAGTTATCCGGCTGGGAATCGATCTGTGCAAAGCTCTGGAATATTGCCAGAAACAGAATATCATCCACAGAGATATTAAACCGGAAAATATATTTGTATCAAGATTCGGGGAATTCAAGCTGGGAGACTTTGGAATCGCCAGGGAACTGGACAGAAATGTAAATGGTCTTTCCAAAAAAGGCACGTTTTCCTATATGGCGCCTGAAATGTATCGGGGTGAAGACTATGACCAGCGGGTAGATATTTATTCGCTTGGAATTGTATTGTACCGATTAAGAAATCACAATCGCCTTCCATTTATTGATCTGGAAAAACAGCTTATTACATATCGTGATAAAGAAAATGCACTGACCAGAAGAATGTCGGGAGAGGAACTTCCTGCACCGGCAGAGGCTGCTGACGGGCTGGCGCAGGTTATTTTAAAGGCCTGTGCGTACAGACGTGAAAACAGGTATCAGACTCCGGAAGAATTTCGGGAGGCGTTGGAAGCAGTCAGATATCAGGAACAAAAAACGCCAGTAAAGCATACGGAAGAACCTGAAAAAACGGAAAATGCAAAAAAAACGCAGATCAGAGAAAAGGAAAGAAAGCCTGTTTCCGAAAAAGTCCATTATGGAGAACCGGAGCCAGGAGGCACTATTGTGCTTCGGCAGGAAGGCGAAAGATCCGGAAACCGGAAGACGGAATCTGCAAAAAGAAGAACCATACAGTCTGAAACCGGAAACCAAAATCGCAGAAAGAGAGGAACTTCCGGCAGAAAAAAACAGAAAAAGCGTTTTGATCCCCTGATTGCAGCAGTGGTTGTAATGTTTATTGCTGTGTGTATTGCAGTCAGTGTTTTTGTGTGGCTGATCAGAGAGAACGCAGAGCTTCAGAGGCTGAAGCAGTCTGTAACTGAAACTATGGAGTCTGCAGAAAACAAACAGCTTCAGGATACACTGAAAAAGATTGGCTCTCAGGCAACAGAAATTACGGAAAATCTGAATCACTATAACTGGATCGGATCTGAACAGGAAGGAAAGATCAGTTATCTGAAATCAGAAGGTACAGAAGCAGAACTGATGAAAGTCCTTATTTATCCGGAGCTTTCTGAGGATGGTTATTATGAAGAATACTATTACTGGGACGGAGATCTGTTTTTTGCATATGTGTGGGCAGATCACAATGTGTTTCCGGAATTAAAAACAGGCGAGCAGAAGGCAAATCTTTATTATTATGATGAGGGAGAAATGATCCGCTGGATAGATGAAAATAATATCTGTCATGATAATGAGACAGATAATTACGAATACAGAGAGCGGGCAGAAAAATACTGGAACAAAGCAGAAGAGTACGAAGCTGAACTGAATGTGGGAGTGTCGGCAGAAAGGACAGAAGATGGCGCAGTGGCAGAAGACAGCGTATCGCATTGAATATGCTTATGTATGTCATATAGGTAAAATACGAAATAATAATGAAGACAACTTCTGGTGCTGCGGAGAGCTTCTTCCTGCACAGAATCAGGGAATGGATCATATCAGAAGTGGAAGCGTTTCTCAAAAGGAGCTTCCGCTTCTGGCGGTATTTGACGGTATGGGCGGAGAAAGCTGTGGAGAAATGGCATCATACATTGCCGCATCCTCCTGCGGAGAATATTATGAACAGTACAGAGAGGAAATTTCCGAGGATCCGGAGCAGTTTTTGAAAAATGCCTGTATACGGATGAATCAGGCTGTGTGCGACTACAGTGCGGAAAATAAAATCCGGAGTATGGGAACAACGGCGGCAGTGCTTGCATTTGCCGGGAACCAGGTGTACGGCTGTAATCTTGGTGACAGCAGAATTTATCAGGCAGAGGACAGTCAGTTTCGGAGAGTCTCCCGTGACCATGTTCTGGGAGGCTCTCTTTTTGGAAAGTCTCCTCTTACACAATATGTAGGGATTCCGGAAGAAAGCATGGCGCTGGAGCCGTCTATTGTAAAAATGGAGGTACATCCGGGAATGAGATACCTTCTCTGTTCGGACGGGCTTACGGATATGCTGTCAGACGGAGAGATCGCAGATATTCTCACAAGAGAGCTTCCCGTTCAGGAGACTGTGGAGCTTCTGCTTGAACGGGCGCTGAAAAAGGGCGGGAGAGATAATGCAACGATGGTGCTTTGTGAGATCAGAGAGCCGGAAAAGACCTGGTTTCATAAAATGCTGGACAGGATGCACAAAAGAGATGAGGGTGATGAAAAATGAAAAATCGAATGCAGGATCTGGATTTTGAGCAGACGGTTGCTTTTGACCGTGTGGAGGATTTTGAGTTTACAAGAAAAGCAGTTCAGCGTTTTCGTCAGGTGGTAAGTCTGGAAGGCTTTGAGGATGAAGATGCAGATGTGATCTTTCATTATCTGTATAAAGAAATGGAACTGGTGTCTTTTGGAGACCATCTGAAACGGTATATTTATGAGAGAGCCGGGCTGGAAGAACCGTTTGCAGATGTAACTCAGGATATTTACAGAGATATCGTAATAGAATCTTTTCATGAAACCTGTACGCCAAAGTCCATGAAGCCTACATCCACAAAGCTGACTTCCCTGGTAAATAACTGGCTTACTCAGGCATCTGTAAAAAGAGAAACGGTGTTTCTTCTGGGATTCGGACTGCGAATGAGCGCAGATGATGTTTCGGATTTTCTTACCAGAGTGCTCAGGGAGCAGGATTTTGATTTCCATAATCCGGAAGAGGTTATTTACTGGTACTGCTACTTTAAACAATATGGATATCACAAGGCGGAGGAACTGAAAAACAGATACAGTGGGCTGGAGCCGGATGAGAATTACACAGAGGCTTCCAAAGTATTTTCGGGAGGACTGTGTCTTGACAGCGAGGAAAAGCTGTTTCAGTATCTGGCGTATGTAAAAGCCGGAACAGATGACCCCATGTCAGAAAAAAGTCAGGCGTTCCAGGAATTCTGCCGTCTTCTGAACAGAGCAAAGGAAATTATTGCTTCTATGTATCAGGGGGACGAGGAGGAAAAAGAGCGGGGCAAGGTGTGGAAGGTTTCTGATATTTCGGATTCCGATGTGGAAAAAGTAATCTGCAGCGGGATACCTGTTAATAAAATGGGTAATCTGAAAAAAATGTCAGCTTCTATTCTGGCAAAGCATTTCAGTCAGAAAAGGTTCAGCAGACAGCGGATCAACAGCATTATGAATCATAAGTTTCCGGTGGAACGCTTTGATCTGATCACCCTTGAGTTTTTTATCGTATCCCAGGAAATGCAGGATGATGATCCTTACAGCAGATACCGTCATTTTCTGGAAGAGATCCAGGCAATTCTCCATAAATGCGGAATGAGTGAGATTTATATTGTAAATCCATATGAATGTTTCCTTTTAATGTGTCTGCTGACCGACTGTCCTCTGGCAGTGTTCGCGGATATCTGGGAGATGTCCTATGAGGAAATGTGAGAAAAGAGAAAAAGTCGGCGATTACATTAAAAATAATGCAGAAAATACCTTGACAGCCGTATTTTTACGGGATATAATGAGCAGGCGTGCAACAGGAATGCATTTCTTTTTGTGCGTATAAATACGAAATAGCAACCGCACAACCCCATGGGAATCCATGGAGAAAATAATCGGGAGGTGAAATGGAATGCCAACATTCAACCAGTTAGTAAGAAAAGGACGTCAGACCACTGTAAAGAAATCTACAGCACCGGCTCTGCAGAAGACATTCAACTCTTTAAGAAAGAAATCAGTAGAGCAGTCTGCACCGCAGAAACGTGGTGTTTGTACAGCAGTTAAAACTGCAACCCCTAAAAAACCTAACTCCGCTCTTAGAAAGATCGCCAGAGTTCGTCTTTCCAACGGAATCGAGGTAACAAGCTACATTCCGGGAGAGGGACACAACCTTCAGGAGCATAGCGTTGTTCTTATTCGTGGTGGTAGGGTTAAAGACTTACCTGGTACAAGATACCACATCATCAGAGGTACTCTTGATACAGCAGGTGTAGCCAACAGAAAACAGGCCCGCTCCAAATACGGCGCTAAGAGACCGAAGAAAAAATAAAGCAGATTTTGTAGCGTAGTGAAGAAATTTGCGATATTTCTCGAGCATGAAGTGTTTGAGAAAGTTCCCGCCTTTTAAGAGGGAGGGAAAACTTTAAAGATATCAGTCTCGGTCGCAGGGCGATTGAGAAAGTTCCCGTCTGAAATGAGAGGATTCCACTGTCGGATCATCAGACAGGCAGTAAATTTCCATCATAAATAAAGGACAGGAACATCATATTTATCATTTGTAAGATCACGAACGGCTATAAATTTTGTACGGTATTCCATATACCCTGTCGGTTGCGGGTTAATATAGGACTTTACCAGTGCGAACACCTTAGTTTTTGAAGTGAGTACCGATGATATAATCATATTGATTAAGGAGGGAAGTAACGTGCCACGTAAAGGACATACTCAGAAAAGAGACGTTCTGGCAGATCCGATGTACAATAACAAAGTGGTTACCAAGCTTATCAACAACATCATGCTTGATGGTAAGAAGGGTGTCGCTCAGAAAATTGTATACGGAGCATTCGCCAGAGTAGAAGAAAAAGCTGGCAAACCAGCTATCGAAGTTTTTGAAGAAGCTATGAACAACATCATGCCTCTTCTTGAAGTAAAAGCAAGACGTATTGGTGGTGCTACTTATCAGGTTCCGATCGAGGTAAGAGCAGACAGACGTCAGGCGCTGGCTCTTCGCTGGCTCACAATGTACTCTCGTAAAAGAGGCGAGAAGACAATGGAGGAGAGACTTGCGAACGAGCTTCTTGATGCAATGAACAACACAGGTGCATCTGTTAAGAAGAAAGAAGACATGCACAAGATGGCTGAGGCAAATAAAGCATTTGCTCACTATCGCTTCTAATTAGAGGAGGAAAATCCATTGGCTGGAAGAGAATATCCATTAGAGAGAACCAGAAATATCGGTATCATGGCGCATATCGATGCTGGTAAAACTACAACAACAGAGCGTATTCTTTACTATACCGGCGTTAACTACAAGATTGGTGATACCCATGAAGGTACTGCTACCATGGACTGGATGGAGCAGGAACAGGAAAGAGGTATCACAATCACTTCAGCAGCAACAACATGTCACTGGACTCTGCAGGAAAACTGCAAAGCAAAACCGGGTGCTCTTGAGCATCGTATCAACATCATTGATACCCCGGGACACGTTGACTTTACTGTTGAGGTAGAGCGTTCTCTTCGTGTATTAGACGGCGCTGTTGGTGTTTTCTGTGCAAAGGGTGGCGTTGAGCCGCAGTCTGAAAACGTATGGCGTCAGGCTGACACATACAATGTACCGAGAATGGCATTTATCAACAAAATGGACATCCTCGGCGCTGACTTCTACGGAGCTGTAGAGCAGATCAAGACCCGTCTGGGCAAAAATGCAATCTGCATCCAGCTTCCTATTGGTAAAGAAGATGAATTTAAGGGAATCGTTGACCTGTTTGAGATGAAAGCATACATCTACAATGATGACAAGGGCGATGATATCTCTATCGTTGATATTCCGGAAGATATGAAAGACGATGCAGAGCTGTATCGTACAGAGCTTGTAGAGAAGATCTGCGAGCTGGATGACGATCTGATGATGGAGTATCTGGAAGGTGAAGAGCCGTCTGTAGAGGCTATGAAAGCAGCACTGAGAAAAGCTACATGCGAGTGTGCAGCAGTTCCGGTTTGCTGTGGTACAGCTTACAGAAACAAAGGTGTTCAGAAGCTTCTTGATGCAATCATCGAGTATATGCCGTCTCCTCTTGATGTACCGGCTATCGATGGAACAGACCTTGATGGAAATGAAATTGTAAGACACTCTTCTGATGAAGAGCCGTTCGCTGCACTTGCATTCAAGATCATGGCTGACCCATTCGTAGGAAAGCTTGCTTTCTTCCGTGTATACTCAGGAACAATGAATTCCGGTTCCTATGTTCTTAACTCCTCTAAAGGAAAGAAAGAGCGTGTAGGACGTATCCTTCAGATGCATGCGAATAAGAGACAGGAACTTGACAAAGTTTATGCCGGCGATATCGCTGCAGCAGTAGGATTTAAAGTAACAGGTACAGGTGATACCATCTGTGATGAGCAGCATCCGGTTATCCTGGAATCCATGGAGTTCCCGGAACCTGTTATTGAGCTTGCAATCGAGCCTAAGACAAAGGCCGGCCAGGGCAAACTTGGCGAGGCTCTTGTAAAACTGGCAGAGGAAGACCCGACATTCCGTGCACATACAAACCAGGAAACTGGACAGACAATTATCGCCGGAATGGGTGAGCTTCATCTGGAGATCATCGTTGACCGTCTCCTTCGTGAATTCAAGGTAGAGGCTAACGTAGGTGCTCCTCAGGTTGCTTATAAAGAGACAATCACCAAGGCTGTTGAAGTAGACAGCAAGTATGCAAAACAGTCCGGTGGTCGTGGACAGTATGGTCACTGTAAAGTTAAATTCGAGCCTATGGACGCTAACGGCGAAGAGCTGTACAAGTTCGAGTCCACTGTTGTCGGCGGTGCTATTCCGAAGGAATATATCCCGGCAGTTGGCGAAGGTATCGAAGAGGCCATGAAAGCTGGTATGCTTGGCGGATATCCGGTTGTTGGTATCCATGCTAATGTATATGACGGTTCTTACCATGAGGTCGATTCTTCTGAGATGGCATTCCATATTGCAGGTTCTCTTGCATTCAAGGATGCTATGCAGAAAGCATCCCCGATTCTTCTTGAGCCAATCATGAGAGTCGAGGTTACAACTCCGGAAGATTACATGGGTGATGTTATCGGTGATATCAACTCCCGTCGTGGACGTATCGAAGGTATGGATGACATCGGCGGAGGCAAGATGATCCGTGGATTCGTTCCGCTTTCCGAAATGTTCGGATATGCAACAGACCTTCGTTCCAGAACTCAGGGACGTGGTAACTACTCCATGTTCTTTGAGAAGTATGAGCCGGTTCCGAAGTCCGTACAGGAAAAGATTCTTTCCAAGAAAGACGCTTAATAAAATACTTGCAAATATCCTTGATTTGCAATATAATCAAGGATAGCAAGTTTATTTTGAAAAATATGCTCTGACAAAAGAGTCAAGTTTTAAGGAGGACATTTTAAAATGGCAAAGGCTAAGTTTGAGAGAAGCAAACCGCATTGTAACATTGGTACCATTGGACACGTTGACCATGGTAAAACAACACTTACAGCAGCTATCACAAAAGTTCTGGCAGAGAGAGTAGCTGGTAACTCCGCTACAGATTTCGAGAACATTGATAAAGCTCCGGAAGAGAGAGAGCGTGGTATCACTATCTCTACAGCACACGTTGAGTATGAGACAGAGAAGCGTCACTATGCACACGTTGACTGCCCAGGACATGCTGACTACGTTAAGAACATGATCACTGGTGCTGCTCAGATGGATGGTGCTATCCTTGTTGTTGCAGCTACAGACGGTGTTATGGCTCAGACAAAAGAACACATCCTTCTTTCCCGTCAGGTAGGTGTTCCTTACATCGTTGTATTCATGAACAAATGTGATATGGTTGACGATGAGGAGCTTCTTGAGCTGGTTGAGATGGAAATCCGTGAGCTTCTTTCTGAGTATGACTTCCCAGGAGATGACCTTCCGGTTATCCAGGGTTCCGCTCTGAAAGCTCTTGAAGACCCGAACGGCGAGTGGGGCGACAAGATTATGGAGCTTATGGCTGCAGTTGATGAGTACATTCCGGATCCGCAGCGTGATACAGATAAAGACTTCGTTATGCCTGTAGAGGACGTATTCTCTATCACAGGTCGTGGTACTGTTGCAACAGGCCGTGTTGAGGCTGGTGTTCTTCACGTATCTGAGGAAGTTGAAATCGTTGGTATCAAAGAAGAGACACGTAAAGTTGTTGTAACTGGTATCGAGATGTTCCGTAAACTTCTTGACGAGGCTCAGGCTGGTGACAACATCGGTGCACTTCTTCGTGGTGTTCAGAGAAACGAGATCGAGCGTGGACAGGTTCTTGCTAAACCAGGCACAATCACATGCCATACAAAATTCACAGCTCAGGTTTACGTTCTGACAAAAGACGAGGGTGGCCGTCATACACCATTCTTCAACAACTATCGTCCGCAGTTCTACTTCAGAACAACTGACGTAACAGGTGTTTGCAACCTTCCAGAAGGAACAGAGATGTGCATGCCTGGAGATAACATCGAAATGACAATCGAGCTGATCCACCCGATCGCTATGAGCCAGGGTCTTACATTCGCTATTCGTGAAGGCGGACGTACTGTAGGATCAGGCCGTGTTGCTACAGTTATCGAGTAATCACTGATTATCAGATAAATTATATATAGTGTTATCGTAAGATAACTTTGTGTCCAAGCGTAAGATGCCCCGGAAACCTTGTGTTTCTGGGGTTTTTCTGTATCTTAAAGAGAGAATGATTTGAAAAATTATAAGTAGAGAAATAGCGAAATATTTATCAGCAAGATAAAATACAGATAAATTTAAAATTGAAAAATAAGACCAGTGGTGCCAAAACGGTGCCCAAAAAGAAACTCCTGCGAATGTTTGCCATTCACAGGAGTGATTTTTTACCAACCTTTAATCTGCTTGATCTGTTCAGCACGTTTCGGATCTCGATGATATTGCAGTTTCAGACGGATTGTTTCTACAACTTCCTGTCTGGCTTCATCATCAAGCTGATAGAATGATGTAAGTAGATTATCTACATCAGGCATACTATTTTTGCCAAAAAGATACATCAACGGATACATAGAATTTTTTAAGTAAGTCTTTACACGACTTGCGTCTAAGGCTCCGTTCAAACCGTCTGGAAGTGTAGGATAAATCTCTTCTTCCTTAATTGTGCCAGAAAATGGACTGGCAGAACATATCTCATTCACATCAATTTGCAATTCGTTTGCAAGTCTTAAAGCAAAATCAAATCGAATATTGGAATCTTTTTGAATGATTGAATATAAGGTTGTAGCACTGATTCCAGTTGCTTTTGCAATTTTACGGACATTTGTGCCTTTTTCATCAAGATATTTCTTTAAATTTTTACCGTCACCCATAGAATCCTCCTTTTTCATATATTAAAAAAATACGAAAAACATAAATCTATTAAATATCATATCACAGATTTGGAATAAAATAAAGAAAAAATAATATACGAAATTCGTAAAAATGTAATTACGAAATATTGACAACGATTAAAATACATGATATTATCAATTTACGAAAAACGTACAAATACAAAATACAGTAAACGTATTTGAAGTCTAAAGAGGAAAGGAGGATGCAAAATGGCAAGCTACAATTATATGATGAGTGCTGATGAAGTGGCACAGGAATTAAACTGTTCAAAATCTCATGCCTATAAACTGGTAAAAGCTATGAATAAGGAACTGGCTGCACAGGGATATATTACGATGGCTGGAAGAATACCAAAGGCATTTTGGGCAAAAAAGATGTATGGCTATGAAATAGCAGGAAATTAAAGGAGGATCAATATGGCTTACAGAGAAAAAGACACAAAAAAATGGACAGCCCAGTGGTTTGAGACTAATGTTATGGGTGAGAAGAAAAAACGCAGAAAGCGTGGATTTGAAACAAAGCGAGAAGCATTGGAGTTTGAACGAAGTAAAAAGTTAAGCAATGAGCGAAGTATGGATATGAGACTGAGCGATTTTATTGAGATTTATTTTTCAGACAAACAGAATGAACTGAAGGATCGGACAATCAAAAATAAAAGATATATGATGCAACAGCATATTATTCCATACTTTGGAAATCAGATGATGAGTGAGATTAAGGCTTCACAGATTATTCAGTGGCAGAATGAAATTCAGAAGAAAGGATATTCAGATTCTTATCTGAGAATGATTCAGAATCAGTTGACCAGTCTGTTTACACATGCAGCTAAGATCTATGATTTGCCGGTTAATCCATGTAAGAAAGTGAAACGAATGGGAAATTCGGATTCAAGAAGTTTGAACTTCTGGACACTGGACGAGTATAAACAGTTTATACAGACAATGGAGCCGGGAACACGATATTATCTTATGTTTGAGGTATTGTTTTGGACTGGATGCAGAATCGGGGAGCTGCTTGCGATTACAAAAGCTGACATTAATTTTGAGAAAAATCAGCTCAGTATCAATAAGACTTATTATCGAACAGGAATGCAGGATATTATCACAGAACCGAAAACAAAACAGTCTTTTCGGACAATCGAAATTCCAGAATTTCTAAAAGAGGAAATTAAGAAATTTGTAGATGGTCACTATGGAATGCCAGATACAGAAAGATTATTTCCAGTCGTTCAGGAAGCGGTACAGCATAAGATGAAACGGCAGATTGAGTTGGCAGGAGTAAAGAAAATCCGAGTGCATGATCTTAGACATAGTCATGTAGCTTATCTCATTGAGAAAGGCGTGGAACCATTACTGATTCGGGACAGATTAGGGCATAAAGATATTCGTATCACATTGAACACTTATGGACATCTTTATCCAAATCAGCAGAGGAAGATTGCAAATCTGCTGGATAATGAAAATGGAAATGCTGTTACTGGTTTGGGAGAAGCAAGAGATGAAGGTTGAAAAGATAAAAGAAAAAGCCCAGATAGATAATCTGAGCAAGTTCTCTGATAATCAGATTCACTGATATACCATCTTGGCAGATTCAGTATATCACGAATCGGGAAATACGACAATTCCCGAATATCTGTTTATCAGAGACTTGCCCGGAAGGGCAGGAGGAGATAATGGAATGAACATGAATGAAAAAAATATAATTGAGAATTGTAGAATAGAACCAAAACTGAAACTGATTAATATGGATTCAGTAGAGGTGGAACAGGTAGAATGGCTGCTTTATCCGTTTATTCCTTATGGGAAAGTGACCATTATACAGGGAGATCCAGGTGAAGGAAAGACAACGATGGTACTTCAGATTATCGCAAAACTGACCAAAGGGGAACCGATTCTTCCTGTCACTGATACAATGAAAACAAAAGAAAAACGAAGTGATGAAGTCGATAGTGAGAATGCGGATTTAAATGCCGAAGACAATAGGCAGGAACACTCTCTTATGTCGCCTGTAAATGTGATTTACCAGACAGCAGAAGATGGTCTTGGAGATACTATTAAACCTAGATTACTTGCGGCAGGTGCAGATTGTTCAAAGGTGCTGGTGATTGATGATAGCGATCAGCCACTGACAATGGCAGATGTTCGATTGGAAGAAGCTATCGTGCAGACAAAAGCAAAAATGGTTGTTCTTGATCCGATTCAGGGATTCTTGGGAGCAGAGGTAGATATGCACCGGGCAAATGAGATCAGACCACTGATGAAGCGTATCGCAGTGCTAGCAGAAAAATATCACTGTGCAATCATTTTAATTGGTCATATGAACAAAAACAGTAATGGTAAATCTTCTTATCGTGGACTGGGTTCTATTGATTTTCAGGCGGCTGCAAGAAGTGTTTTGATTGTCGGGCGAGTGAAGGAAGAACCGGAAATAAGAGTGGTATGCCATACGAAAAGTTCTCTTGCACCGGAAGGAACGTCGATTGCATTCAGACTGGATAAAAATAATGGGTTTGAATGGATTGGAGAATATGATATCAGTGCCGATGAACTTCTTAATGGAGACAGTAGAGGACAAAAAATCCAGAAAGCAAAAGAATTTTTGCTTGAGATTCTGGCAAACGGAGGAATGACTCAAAAGAAAATTGCAGAAGAAGCAGAATCCAGAGGAATAAAAAGAAAAACGTTGTGGAATGCCAAACGGGAACTTGAAATTGATTCCGTAAAACGAGGAAAACAATGGTATTGGATGTTGCCAGAATAAAAAAGGAAGATGGCAAGATTACCATTTCTTAAGAAGGGGGAATCTTACCACCTTGAAAGGAGAACAGATGCAAAATAAAAGTGTACAGATTCCATATGAGTTATTTTTTCAACTCCTGCAATATTTTTTGATGGATAACTACGATGGTGAAGAAATAATCCGGCTGGGATTGGAGAAAAAACTGGATGCAATGATGAATCGTGAAGTGTACAGCAAATCCAAAACGGCACCAACGGAAGAAGAAAGGGAAAGATTCCGGCAGGAATATCTGGACAGAAAGGGAATGCAAGAGAGCTTTCGATGGTAACAGTCCTTACTGATTACTTTATTACAGGAGCGTGTCACGCACCTGTGAGAAATAAACAAGGAGAATGCCGGTAAGGTGCAAACGAAAGGTTCTGATTGAACTGTGAATTTAACGGAAATTTTATCGCTGTGAAAGGAGAATGGTACAATGAAACAAGGAAGATTAGGATATAACAGTAGCAATGACAGATATGGCTTATTATCATCAGATTTATGGATCGATACGGGATTTCACTGTGGAGAAGGTCTTGAGGTGCTGATTGACGATAAGTGGGTAAGGACAAGAATGGAGATGAATACGGCAAGAGAATGGTATCTGGTGGGAACGCCGTACTGTGGAAATCTGGAATATGTGCAGGCGAGAATACCGGAATAATTTAGTTGAGAGAGTAACGAAGGAGATAAAATAGGTCTCCGCTCCGCTTCGGTCGGTGCAGGGCAGACGTCCTCCGGACGTCTTGCACCCCGGCAGGGCGCAAGGGTACTTTTGATGGACGGTACGGCTGTCGAAAGTGCTTTTGCGTTACTTTTGACAAAAGTAACAAAACCGCCGTATCCGGCGACAGTTTCTTAAATATCGCCATAACTGGCGTAAATAAAAATCACGTGCGATATCTGGCACTCGAACAGAGAGGAGATGAGAAAACTTATGATGAAACGAACGATTAGTGGTATGATCGGAGCCGGTTCACTGGCTCATAACAGACGGGATTTTATAGCAGAAAATGTAGATCCAGACAGAGTACAACTGAATATTTGCTACCAGAATGAGAATCTGAAAGAAGTTTATAAAGAGCTATTTGACGATGCTGTGGAGAGATATAATGTTGGGAAAAGAAAGGACAGGCAGATTGCAAATTATTATGAAAAAATACGACAGAGCAAACAAGAAAAGTTGTTTCATGAAGTGATATTCCAGATTGGAAATCGTGAGGATATGGCAGTGGGAACGACAGAAGGAGATATGGCTGTAAAGGTACTGGATGAATATGTGAAAGACTTCCAAAAACGGAATCCGACACTTTGTGTATTTAGCTGCTATCTGCACCAGGATGAAGCAACACCACATTTACATATTGACTTTGTGCCTTATGTGACTAACTGGAAGGGAAAAGGAATGGATACCAGAGTTTCACTGAAACAGGCATTGAAAAGCCTTGGATTTCAAGGTGGAAATAAGCATGATACAGAACTGAATCAGTGGATAAACCATGAAAAAGAAGTGCTGGCAGAAATTGCAAAGCAATATGGAATTGAATGGGAGCAGAAAGGCACACATGAAGAGCATTTGGATGTTTACAATTTCAAGAAAAAAGAACGCAAAAAGGAAGTTGCAGAGTTAGAAGTTCAAAAAGCTAGGTTGGAGGAAAAAAATGCCAGACTAGAAGAACGCAAAGTGGTGATGGAAGAAATAAATGAGAGGATGCTTGACCAATTGGATGAACTTGAGAAGGATATTTGTAAGGTTCAGGATAATTTGGATAAAACAGAAAAAGAAGCAGAAAAATCAAAGAAACAAGCCGAGAAATATGAAAAACAGCTTAAACGGATAGCTCCTCTTGCAGATAATATAAGGCGATATGCTGGGGAGTTTTCTAAACCCATAGATGAAGTGCTTCCAGAAGCAGATTTTCTGGAATCTGCTAAAACCTATCGAGAGAAGAAGGCAAAGCCAGTGATTGGAAAATTGAAGGAATTACTATATAGCTTATATCTGGCATATATCAAAATTCGTGAAGAAGTTGATAGAGTTCAGTATAAATATAACAGATTAGAGAGTTCAAACAAAATGTTAGCTATGCGGAATCAGGAGCAGATAGAGGTAATCGACAGTCTTAAAGAAGAAAATCAGGATTATTACCGATTGAAACGAGCAGTTGGCGAGAATAAGGCGGATATGCTTGTTCAAGCAGAGAGAAATCGGGAGATAGAAGAATATGAAATAAGAAAGGGACAGAAAAAAAGATATGACAGAGATGCAAGATAAGAAGAACATAAATAGGTGGTTAAGAGATCTGATGTATGCGTAGAAAATGGAAAATATGTTACAAATAAAACGAGAATTTGAACTCGAAATTTGGAAAAAAATAATGAAAATAACTTGACGTTTGAAAATAAGAGATGTATATTTAAGATAAATCCAATAAACGGGAGGTGGATAAAAATGTTTAATCTTGAAGAATTGAGCTTGGAGTTTGTAGAGATTTCTGAATTAAAAACCTCTAAGAACTTATTTGGACCAGTTATGTACGGAACAGGTGTGAGAATGTAGTTTGTAGAAAAGACTTGCTCTATGTAAAAAGGAATATAGAGTAGGTCTTTTTTATTTAAAAAGGATTATAGGAGAGAATATATGAATAAATTAACTACAGCTGTATGGGAAATAACAATGGGTTGTAATATGCGTTGTAAACATTGCGGTTCAAGTTGTGCAGAAGCGCTACCCGATGAGTTGAATACATCAGAAGCTCTTGGGGTGTGTGACCAATTAAAAGATTTGGGATTAAAAGTTATTACATTATCTGGAGGGGAACCTACGACACGTAGTGACTGGCATATTATTGCGAAAAGATTAGTAGATAATGGCATAATAACAAGTATTATTACAAATGGTTGGTTGATTGATGAAAACTTTATTCATAATGCGATAACATCAGGAATTAGAAGTGTCTGTTTAAGTATTGATGGTCTTGAAAAAACTCACGATTTTATACGGAGATCGGGATCATTCAATAAAAGTATTAAAGCATTGAAAGAATTAAGAAAAAATAATATTTCGACATCAGTAATAACTTCAATAAATAAAGAAAATATATGTGAATTGGAAGAACTATATCAATTATTAAGTGATTTGGGAGTTAATAGTTGGCAGTTTCAGATTGCATTACCAATGGGGAATTTTGCAAAACGCCCAGAATGGCTTATAGAACCTCAAGATATTCTTTCTATTATTGATTTTGCATATAATAAAATTGGAGGTAAGTTGTTAATTGTTTTGGCAGATTGCATAGGTTATTATAGCAATAAAGATATAAAAGTAAATGAGAATTTTCTTAATGATAATTGGTCTTGGACAGGTTGTGGAGCAGGAAAGCATGTAATTGGTATTCTGCATAATGGAGATATTGTTGCTTGTACTTCTATTAGAGATAAAACATTAGTAGCGGGAAATATTCGTGAAAAATCTTTAAAGTCGATTTGGGAAAGTCCGGACTCTTTTAAGTGGAATAGAAATTTTGATAGTAGTAAGTTAAAAGGATTTTGCAGAGAATGTCGTTATACAGAACGATGCTTAGGAGGATGTAGTAATAGTCGTTATTGCATTAACGGCTCATTTGAAAGTGAAAATAGATACTGTGCATATAATGTTGAAATGAAAAAATGGAAAAAATATTTGGAATCACTTAATGATATATCAGAAATTGATAATGTTATAGAAAAAGCAGCGGCTTTAAAACATCAGGATCTTTATAAGATAGCTTGCGAAATTAAACAATCTAAATTATGATTAGAGAG
This sequence comes from Blautia caecimuris, assembly GCF_024622975.1. Lineage (GTDB taxonomy): Bacteria > Bacillota > Clostridia > Lachnospirales > Lachnospiraceae > Blautia_A > Blautia_A caecimuris. The sequence goes on from NZ_JANJZT010000047.1 coordinate 16,192, forward strand.
GTAACAGATATGAATAAACATGAGTTATATCATAACCACAATTATGTTTATCTGCTGACTTCTAATATTATTAACCGCTGTGGTGATTCATTAGATACAATACTTTTTACATGGTTGGTATATTTACTTACAAATAGTGCAGGGTGGTCTGCGATTATTTTTGGTATTAATCAAGCTACTTCTGTAATTATTCAACCATTTATAGGTCCATTAGTCGAGAATATGAATAAAAAGAAAGTGTTAGTACTTTCAGATATAGCTCGAGTTCTGTTAGTTTTGTATATATTATATGTATATACACAAAACATGCTTTCACCATTAATATTGGTTTTTATGACAATATCCATTTCATTAATAGAAGCATTTCATATGCCAGCAGGGGTAGCAGTTATTCAGCATGTACTTCCTAATGAACATTATGATAAAGGTGTAAGTGTCAATGTGTCTTGTACCAAAATAGCAGTATTAGTTGGAACTGGCTTGTCAGGCATAGTGATTAGTTCATTTGGAATAGGTATTTCTTTAGCGATAGATGCTTTGATATTTTTAATATCAGCGTTGCTTATAGTAAAAATAGAATTTTCTGTTCAAGAAGAAAAGAAGACAAACCGAATAATTGGCAGAGAATATTTAATTTCGCTTAGAGATGGATTTAGTTATGTATTTGACCATAAGAAGCTATTAAAACTATGTTTTTTATGTATTCTAATTAATTCAGCAGTGGTTCCATTTGATGCACTGCTCGCCCCGATTGCAAGAGAAATGTTTAGTGGAGATGCCAAAATTGTTTCATTACTAAGTGTAAGCGTAACTATTGGTACTATTTTGGGATCATTGACTTTTGCAAAAATGAAAGAGGAGAAAAAAAATAATACACTTGTTACATTTTGTGGAATTGTTTTAGGTGTATACTATGTTTTTATTGCATTTGTTTCAAAATATATTGCAAATCCTATAACTCAAAAATTACTGTTGCTAATCGGTTCGATAATAATTGGTGCAGCATTGGGATTAATGATTACTTATGTACAAGTGAAATTTGTAAAAGAAGTTACTAAAGAATATATAGGACGTGTTTCTGCAATTCGATTTTCACTTACATACGCATGCGCGCCAGTGGTATCTTTTGTGATTAGTATTATATACAAAGTTACTGTTGTTGATACAAGTTCACTTTTTGTGGGATTTGGTATTGTAATAATAATTCTTTTTCTTTTGGCAAATAAGATTACGTTTTCTCCTTTGAAGAAAGGCGATAAAAGTTATTAGAAATTATTTATATGAAAAACTGGCTGCTTTTTGGCTATAAATTAAAGCTGATAGAGAAGAGTATAAACAGCAGAAGAGAAGCTTTTTGACTGAGGCTTCCGGTGCCAAAACGGTGCCAAGAAATCAGGCAAATAAAAATAAATAGTACAAATCAGTCGTTTTTCACTGTATTTTGGAGAGAAAACCATAAAAAATATGAGGTAAAATGATATTAAAGTATCGTGAAGGTGGACGTACAGTAGGATCAGGACGTGTTGCTACAATCATCGAGTAATCACTGACTAATATATATTGAGTACCGCAAGGTACATTGTGTCCAAACGTAAGATACCCCGGAACCGCAAGGTTTCCGGGGTTTTTCTGTTGTGTGGAAATATATAAAAGAGTGAGAAATAATAACGAACAGAATAGAAAAACGGTTGCTGGGCGAGTATTGTTGTTGACCTCATAAATTATCAAAATACTGATTTACTTGCCTGTCTCTGAATTGACCTGTATACTGTCATCAGCA
>NZ_JANJZT010000048.1 GCF_024622975.1 Blautia caecimuris
TATAAAATGGATGAAATCAGTGAAGAGGAAGCGGCATCCGTTTGATATAGCAATTATTTAATATTCGTTATACTAGTGTTCCAGTTACCGGATTCTTACGAATAATCCCATCTTCTACTGCCAGTTCAAAACTGGGATTCAATAAGCCATAAAGACCTTTGATCGTACTGTGTGCCAGTCCTTCATCTGGCAATGCTGAAAAGAATGTCCTTACATGAGATGTCTTAAAATCCAAAACACGAATATTTCCCAAAGTATTTCGTATCCGGTAGTCCCACATACGGATATAATTCTTTTTCGTTCTTTCCTTTTCAAACCAGCCCTGCCTTGTGGCAGAAGCTCCGACTCGTAACAACTAAATTGACACAATCAGCTTAATCTGCGAATCAGTTTCAGGATTCTGTCTGCACAAAGACGGATTTCCTTTTCTGTAAGTTTTCCTTCTTTATACGCATCACGAATGTTTTTATCATCATCCGGATTCCCCGGCATAATAATATCATTTCCTGCTGCCACACAAACCCACGGAATGCTTCCATCCTCCGGTACTGTTGTATTCCAGTCAGACATTATAACTCCGTCAAATCCCCACTCTTCACGTGCAATCCTTGTACAAAGGTCCTTGCTGTTTGCTGCATGCACACCATTGATCAGATTATAGGAAGACATGATCGCAGTTGGTGCACCCTCTTTCACGGCAATTTCAAAACCTCTGAGATAAATTTCTCTCAATGTTCTTTCTGATACGTGTGCATCAACCCCCATTCTGTTATCTTCCTGATTATTGCATGCAAAATGCTTGATTGTAACACCACATCCCCGTCTGCTCTGAACTCCTCTGGTCACCGCTGCTGCCAGTGTGCCTGCAAGAAATGGATCTTCTGAATAATATTCAAAGTTTCTTCCACACAGCGGATTTCTGTGAATATTCAATCCCGGTGCAAGCCAGAGATTAATATGAAATTCTTCCATCTCTGCCGCAACCTTCCGTCCAAACTGTTCCATTAGTTTTTTGTTCCAGGACTGTGCAAGTGCTGTTCCTACCGGAAATGCAGTACAATACTGATAGTAACGTTCTGCGCCCTCATGGTCTTTTTTTCCAACAAGATAACCATTTTCAAGTGAACCAAGCACATCTGTTCCATAAACTGTATCTTTCTCACGGTCTACTTCATAAGTTTGCTGCAGGCGGATTCCGGCCGGTCCGTCTGCCATGATCAAAGATGGGATTCCGTATTGATCAAACAGTGCTTCACTCGTCTCTCCTGCTGTTCCCGGCACTTTAATTCCAGATGCTCCAAGTGTACTTCTGATTTCAGACATATTTCCATACAGAAGTGGGATCAAATCTTCTACAGGAATCTCCGTTTCTTCTGAAAATCTGCATACTTTCTTTTCTTCTGCCTCTGGTTCAAATGATACGTTCGGAAGTTCCTCAAGTAGTGCTGTCCATTCTTCTGCGCGTCTGCATAATTCTTCTGCACAGTCTTTGATTTCAACGACTTCACTATGATCTTCCAGTTTCTTTGTTTTCTCCATCATTACATCAGCAGATACCTTTACCCCCGCTGAAAGTTTTGCCTCTGACAAGCTGTTTCCAATCCATATTCCATAAGCACCTGCCTGGATTCTCCACTCCTGCTGCTCTTCCAAAAAGCTTGCGAACGCCTTTGCAGGAAGAACAATATTCAGCATCTCTTTCTCTCCCGGTTTCAGTTCTTCTGTCTTTTCATATCCGACCAGACGACGGAATTCTTTTCTGCTTCCATCCTGAGGAAGAGAAGCATAAATCTGCACAACTTCTTTTCCGCTGTATGTTGTTCCTGTGTTTTCTACCTCAACAGTTACTGTCACACCTTTCGAAGCAGTATTTATACCGCAAAGTCGAATGTCAAATTCTGTATAAGACAGACCATAACCAAATGAAAATAATGGTTCAATTCCAAAGCTGTCAAAATAGCGGTATCCAACATAGATTCCTTCCGCATATTCTTCCGTCTCAAGATTTCCGTTCAAATAGCCGAATTCCTCTGCTGCCGGACAATCATCGTAGCGTTTTGTCCATGTTGTCGTCAGCTTTCCACTCGGTGTAAATTCTCCAAACAATATATCAGCAACTGCATTTCCACCTTCCTGTCCAAGCTGGGAAATATTCAGGATCGCACATATATTTTCTGTTCCAGCCAGCAGGTCTGTAAGTTCTACCGGTCCACCTGCATTAATGATCAATACAGTTGGGATTTTCTGCTCATTCAGGAAATACAGATCTTTTTCTTCCTGGTCACTCAGATAATAATCCCCTTTTCTTTTTCTTCTGTCCTTTCCTTCGCCGGAAATACGGCTTACAACATAAATCGCTGCTTCTGCAGCCTTGATATCTTCATTTGTCACCGCACGGCCATCCGGCATGGCAAATGGATTGGCAGCATAGGCATCAAACGGATTGTCTACATGTTTTGCAGCTTCTAAGATCTGCTCCTTCCACTCTGTTCTCGCCTGCTCATAACGGTTGTGATAATCTTTCAGCCACTCCTCGCTTACAATATCAGCGTTTTTTTCTTTCATTCCGGCATATATAGATACACTTTCTCTGTTATTTACATCTCCGGAACCAGTACCACCTTTGATCGTCTTCTCTGCCCCAATTCCCAAAAGTGCAATCTTTGTATCTTTTTTTAATGGAAGAAGTCCTTCATTTTTCAACAGGACAATTCCTTCTTCTGCTGCCTCACGCGCAAACACTGCATGATCTATTTCACGCTGGCAAACTTCTGTACTTCTTGTTCCACTATGTTTCAAATTTGTTTCCATTTACACATCTCCTTAAATAAACCAACTGTAAGAAAAAAGCTGCCCACTAAATGACAGCCTTCCTCCAACAACTTAATTCTTATTATTCTTTTACTCCACCAAGAGTAACTCCTGCAATAATATATTTAGACAACAGCAGGTATATAATAATGATCGGCACGATTGCTACTGTGATCATCATATAGATTTTACCCATATCAAAGTTCATATAGTCTGCTCCACGAAGTGTTGCGATCAGGATCGGGACTGTCATCTTATTCTTTGACTGAATGATCAAAGCCGGAACGAAGTAATTGTTCCAGGAACCAACGAAAGTAAAGATTGCCTGAACTGCAATTGCCGGCTTCATGATTGGAAGAACAATGCGGTTAAATGTCTTAAATTCTCCAGATCCATCTATTCTTGCCGCTTCTACAAGAGAAATCGGAAGGGAAGACTGCAGATAACTGTACATAAAATAAAATACAGCCGGTGATGCAATTGATGGAATGATCAATGGAAGCAGAGAATCATACATTCCCATGTTCGTAACCAATTTCAGGAATCCCATTGCTGTAACCTGTGTAGGCATAACAAGGATTGCCATAATAAATGTAAATGCTACTTTTTTCCCTTTAAAATCATAAGCATAAAGTCCATATGCTGTCAGAGCTGAAAAATAGGTACATAATGCTGCTGAACACCCTGATACGATCAAACTGTTCAAAATACCACGGAACATCGGGAAGCTTCCGTCATTCGCTACATTTTTTAGATTTGTAAAGAAATATTTTCCCGGCAGTGCTGAGAATCCCTTCTGCAGATCTGCATGAGAACGTGTTGCATTTATAATCAACACATAGAAGAAAAACAGACACATAAAAGATAACAGAATCAATACGGTATGTGCCAGTATGCTACGTCCACAACTTGACTTTGTTTTTGATTTCATTATCTCTTTCTCCTTTCTGCTTTTGCTCTTTTCTTAGCTGCTTTCTTAGAACCATCCGGATCGTTATCATTTGTCATACGATATACAAAGAAACAGAGGATTGCACTTACGACAAACAGATATACAGAAAGTGCACCGGCCATTCCATAGTTTTTGCTCTTCAAATGACTGTTCAGGAACATGATCAGAGTCATGGATGTTCTGTTCGGGTTACCCTGTCCATTTGTCAGGATCTGAGGAACATCGAACATCTGAAGTCCGCCAATAATGGATGTGATCAATGTATATGCCAGAATTGGACGGATCAAAGGCAGTGTAACATAGAAGAATCTCTGGATACTGTTACATCCATCCAGGTCAGATGCCTCGAAGACGTCCTGACTGATTCCCATGATTGCTGCCATCAACATAATAGTTGTATTTCCAAACCACATCAGGAAGTTCATAAATCCGATCAACGATCTTGTTCCAAATACAGATCCAAGGAAATCGATCGGTTTTTTCAGGATTCCGATTGACATCAGAATTGAGTTAATCGGTCCATTTGTTGAGAACATTGTAAAGAATAACAATGCAAATGCAGATGCCATAATCAGGTTTGGAAGATAAATGACAACTTTGAAAAACTGCTGCCCTCTAATCTTTAATCGGACATCAGTGAACCACGCTGCAAGTACCAGCGCGATCACAATCTGAGGTATAAATCCGATCATCCACAGAATTAAAGTATTCGCTCCATATTTCAGCATATCTGAATGAAGAAGACTCACATAGTTTGCCATTCCTATAAAATTCGGTCCAACCTCTTTAATTCCTGATCGGTAATATTCAAAGAAACTATACCTTACTGTATCGATCAACGGTATCAATGAGAAAATAATGTATGTTACGAAAAAAGGAAGAATAAATATATATCCCCATTTTCCATAATCAATACTTTTTTTCTTTTTCTTCATAATGGTTCTTCCTTTCCACAATATCTTCTAACAGAACAGAGGCTCTGCTGTCACAGAGCTCCCTGCGTTAGTATCTGTTCATTCCAGACATTATTCTGGCCAAACAACCTCTGTAATGTCAGGATAACGTTCTTTAATTGCTGTTTCAAAGTTTGATTTTGCTTTCTCAAAGTCAACTTTGTCCTGGAAGTAATCGCTGAATGAGTTCTGGAGCAACTCCACACATCCCTGATCGTAAGCGGAAAGTGGTGCGATCTTGATGTTTTCAGCAACTGGTGCAAAATACTGGAATGGGTTCTGTCCGCCAAGGAATTCTGAACCATATGTAGCATCATCGTTTGCTGCTTCCTGCATACCGGATTTTGTATTTGTAAAGTCTGAGTAATCCTGGGAGATCTTTAACAGATTATCTTTTTTTGCTGTCATAGCAAGGATAATGTCTTTTGCATGTTCCAGATTATCTGTACCTGTTGCAACATGGATGTAAGATCCTCCCCAGTTGTATTCCTGCGGTGGGTTTGTTACTGCCCATACGCCGTCTTCTCCATCCCAGTTCGGTTTCAGTGTGAAATCAATACCCCATGCCGGGAAGAGGAATGCAAATACTTTGGACTGACTTCCCATTGCTTTGTTCCAGTCATCATTCCACTGACCTTTTACTGTCGGGTTTAAGTAACCTGCATCCAGCCATTCTTTTGAATCATTAATCCACTGCATGATCATTGGATCAACTGTAACCTTTGTGTCTCCATCTTTTACCCATGAATCAGAAATGTTGTTTCCATAGAGACGGAATGTATCAGCATAAGAAGCAAATGCATAATATCCTTTCTGCTTCAGTTCTTCTGCTGTCTGTTTCATAGTAGCCCAGTCTTTTACTTTTTCACCTACAGCAGTCGGATCGTCTGTTCCGAATACCTCTTTTGCAATATCACGACGGTAAACCATTGTTCCCGGACAGCACTGCCATGTAGATCCTCTCTGAACTCCGTCTGCATCAGATGCTGTTGTTCTTGTGAAGTCGTACTGATCTGCAAGATCTTTATCCGGATCAATTCCAAGATCCTTCAGTGGCATTGCAGCGTCTGCTTCAGCATCTGTATATTTGTATACATAGTCTGTCTCTGACAGGAAGATATCTACTTTATCATCTGTATCAGCATCTGCCTGTTTCATAAGTGCCTCATCAAGTTTCTGCTGATAAACACCATCCTGATTTGGATTGACGATCCAGTGGATCTCTGTTCCATCTTTCAATGTTGTAACAGTTCCATCTTTGGATGTTGACTCAACTTCAGGATATACAGCTTCCAGTCTCTCACGGAACTCATCATTCCAAGAATAAATGTTAATTACCTTTCCTTCTTCTGTACTGGCCTCTCCGCCATTTCCCCCTTTGCTTCCACATCCGGCAAGTAATCCAACAGCAACTACTGTTGCCATAAGAATCGCAACAACTCTCTTTTTCATTTATAAGTCCTCCTTTATCTAAGCACTCTGCTATGCTTTTCTTGTTGTTGAACTAAATATACCATCTTTTTTTCTCCGATTATATTATTTATCTTAACAAAATATCAAATTCGTGTCATAATATAAAAAAGGAGGTTTTTTATGGCTTTATCTAATGAATGGTACAATACAGAACTCGAAAACAGCGAATTAGAAACGCTTCACAGATTACCAACTGTAGAATGTTCTTTCTATAATGCTGTACGCTCCGGCGACATGGAAGCAGTTATTAAAAACTGTTCCGAAGATGAATTTATTCGCCTGGAAGGAACAGGTGTTCTGTCCCGTAATGCGCTTACTAATATAAAATACCACTTTGTTGTCACTGCTGCAATGTTGACCCGTTATTGTATCGACGGTGGGCTCGAACCAGAGCAGGCTTACAGGCTCAGCGACTTCTATATTCTGAAGATGGATCCCTGCACAACGATCCGTCAGGTTGCAGATCTTCACCATGAGATGGCAAAGGATTTTACAGGTAAGATGATTCTTCAGAAAAAGAGTTCCATTTTATCAAAACCCGTTATGCAATGTGTTGATTATATTTACAGTCACATCAAAGAAAGAATCACGATTCAGGTTCTTGCTGACCACACCGAACTTTCCACGAATTATCTTTCACGCATTTTCAAGCAGAATCTGGGAGTCTCTGTCAGCGATTATATCCGTGAGCAGAAGATAGAAAAAGCAACTCATCTGCTGCGATACTCAGATAAATCAATTGTAGATATCGCAAATTATCTTGCTTTTTCTTCACAGAGTCACTTCATCCAGACATTCGAGAGCTTTACCGGGCTCACCCCAAAGAAGTACCGGGACAAATACTATAAAAGCATGTGGTAACATCAGATTTCTTCTCAGAAGAATTTTCAGATTTTCCCACAAAAAATACTGTCAGAAAGCAATTCTCTTTCTGACAGTATTTTTATCTTTTTTTAATCTGTCGATTATACTAATTCAATTTCAATCTTATGTGTCTCTTTCACTGAAAGCATCTGAATCTCTCTCTTTGAAAGTATTGTACACCTTTCAGCTGTTATTTCTAATGCTTTTCCATCGCAAGCTGCTTTCCGGATCTTCAACTGATTAAATTCTTTCTTTTCTTTATTATAGAATATAATCTCAAAGTTCCTTCCGGCAAATATCATCTTAAGTACTGCTTTTCCATCCTGATTATACTGTTCCGGCATAAGTGCAGGTGCGATCTTCAAGTCACCGCAATCTCCTTTCACACCAAACACTTCTGTGATCATGGTAAGCATATACCAGCTTGCAGCGCCTGTCAGATATGCATAGAGGCCTCTTCCCTGATTATCAAAATATTCCGGAAGTCCAGGATACATCTTACTGTTATCAAATTCCATTGCTGCATCTAAAAGTGCCTGAAGTACTTTATTTCCTTCTTTTGCAAATCCTCTCTGGTACAATGCATTTGAGTACATAACAGCCATGTGTGAGAACACTGCTCCATTCTCTTTCTCGCCATAAGCAAATCCAAACATTCTTCCAAGATCAAATTTTTCCTCATGGAAGTTTGTGTTCAAACGGTATCCGCCGGCTTTCTGATCATAAAGATACTTGTCTGCACTCCTGCAGATAGATTCCACCTGATCTTCTGTTGCCGTTCCACTCATAATGGCAAATACTTGTCCGGTCAGCATCATTCTCACGCTTTCATCCATAACGCCTTCTACTTTTCTGCCATGGTTATCATAATAGCCATTGAACCAGCCATCTTCTCCATCCTTCACCCATTCGTTGGCACGGATGTTTTTCATCATCCAGTCTGCTTTTCCCTCAAGATTAGCAGCAAGTTGATCCAGTCTTACAACAATTGTGTCTCCACTGATATTATGTTCACATTTCTTTGCGTATCCTGCAAGGAGTGCCTGCTTACGTGCTGCATCTTCATACAGTTCCACGCTTCCTGCAAGAAGATCTTCCATCTCATGTGCAATTTCAATCTTGCTGCTTCCACTGATTTCTTCCAACTGACGGAGTGTTTTTGCAATATTTCTCAAATTTCCGGCATAAGCACAGGTAAATGCAACACTTTCACCCTTCTCCCATGCCATGTCCAGTGCATCATTCCAGTCGGCACCATGAAGACGCATTTCATTATGCTCTCCTACATCATAGAACGCACACAGATTCTGTAAAAGAATATGCTCCAAAACTGTTCCGAAATAAATGTGGTCTCTTTCTGTTTTCTGCTTCTGTCCATATTCGCTGTTCCAAAACTTATCATGTGCAGTACCTCTCATAGACTGCAAATCTTTAAAATACGGAACCTTTTCAAACAGAACCTCCATATCTCCTGTCTGATCCAGATACAGACGAGTCGTTACAAATGGCCAGAATGCATGATCCATCCAGACACGTGTAATATTGTTTCTGTCTGCAATAAACTCACCCTGCTTATTTCCGATGATTGTCGCATTTGTTCCATCAATTCTTACTCCGCCATAATTATCCACGATCATCTGACGGACGCTTGAGGGATTCATAATCAGAAGTGCAAGGCAATCCTGCCAGAGATCTCTCCAGCCTCTTCCTCCTTTTCCATAATCGTGATATGGAAGGAAGGAACATCCATAAATTCTTCTTAAAATTGGCTGGAAGCAAATCCACTTCAGATAATTGTCTGTAGCTTCATCACCGGTTTCAAACTCTACATTTACTTTTTCTGTCCAATACTTTTTCACTTTGGCAAGCTCGTTTTCCGCTTGCTCCTTCGTACCAAATAAAGTACAGATTTTTGAAATGGAAGCCTTTTCTCCCGTTGCTCCGGCAAGAACAACATACTCTATTGATTCATTTGCTTTTAATTTTCTGCGTTCAAACCTGAATGCCCCAACAGCCTCTTTCCCCTCCAGATGGCAGCCTGCGGTACATCCCGTTTTTTCTACACGTACTGCTTCCGGAATCAGGAAAGAACCTCCCTCTCCAATAAAGCTTTCAACAGTCGGATAAAACTCCTTCGGGGCATTTCCTTCTGCTGTAAAACCATATACAAAATAAGTCGTATCATTTTTCTGATGTCCACGCTCATCAAAGGATAATACCGGTGTAACTTCTACGCCACATTCTTTCGTGTCGATTCTGTGAAGAAGTGATGTAACATGTCTGTGGTCGCGGATATTATCTGCACTTCTTCCATAAACCGGAATGGCAACGATCGGTGTTACTTCCTGTTCTTCTTCCGAAAGATTTGTAATCTTGATCAGCTGGATCTCTGTTGTGCCATCAATAGAAACAAAGGATGTGATTTCTGACTGAAGATCATATTTTTTTGAAGTTCTTGTCAACTTCTGCCACATCATTCCTGCTTCCAGAGTGCTTTCATCCTGTCTGTCTGTATATTTATCAAACTCCTGCTCCGCTGAAACTCCACATGCTGACCAGTAGCCTTTTCCTTCTACCCGACACCAGAAATTTCTGGTGCCACGGTTATTGTGAAGGTTTTCAATGCTGACAGGTTCGAGAAGGAAATGATTCTGGTCCGTTTTACTATCTCCCCCCAAAGTTGGTGTAATACTGGATTTCAGACCTTCTTCTCCTGCCAGTGGTAAGTAAAGTCCACTATAATTTTCCGGATTTGTAATCGTAAATGTTCCGTTTTTATCTGTAAAATTGATTTTTCTCATGTCCAGTCCCTCGTCATTTAAGAAAGGAATAATTCTACCTCTGTTGTCTTTGTTAACTTCTCCTGTGGAATATAATTATCTTTCATTTGTTCTCCATTTACGAAAAGTTTTTCACATCCTGACTCTGCATGCCCCGGATTTTTCACAACGATATGTAAATGTGAACCTCTGAAATCTTTTTCGATTTCAAATTCCTCCCACTCTTTCGGTACTGACGGAGCAATCTTCAGTCCATAGAAGTCTGGCCGCATTCCGAGAATTCCTTCTACACATCCCACCATAACCGTAGATGCTGTTCCTGTCAGCCAGTGTACATGAGAACGGCCGAAGTTCGGGCTGTGTTTTCCTTCTGTAAACTGTCCATAGCAGTATGGTTCAAGTCTTCTGATCTCTGCACGATTATTCTGTGCAGCCGGTGCATTTTCAATAAAATAGTTAAATGCTCTCTCTCCGTGTCCACGAAGCGCCTCTGCAAGAATGATCCATCCCTGAGACTGTGAGAAAATTCCTGCATTTTCCTTTGTTCCGGCATTGTAGATCACAGCCAGTGCACCGTCAAATGCATGTGCATGATACGGAGGATCCATCAGGATTGCACCATATTCTGTATTCAGTTTGTCATATACATTCTGAAGTGCAAGATCTGCCTGCGCTTCATTTGCAAGCCCACTGATCACAGACCAGCTCTGTGGGTTCAGCCACATATTTGCCTCCGGATCTGTGCGCTGTCCGATCACTTCACCATCCTCTGTGAAGCCACGGATAAAGCGGTCTTCGTTCCAACAGAGATCCTGGATCAGTTTTTCCAGCTTCTTCTGACTTTCCTCCAGATAATTCAGATATTCTGTGTCTTTCTTATACTCAGCAAATTCCTTCAAAATTGTCATTGCATAGTAGAACTGTAATGCAACGAAGGTTGACTCTCCATCTTTTCCGAGTCTTAAGCAGTCATTCCAGTCAGCATAAAGGCCTGCCGGCATACCATGCTTTCCAAGATGATTCATGGAGAAATCTACTGCACGTTTCAAATGCTCGTACACGGTACCTTCTTCTTTATTTGCAAACGGAATCACTTCATCGATAAATTCCAGATTTCCCGTCTCGGAAATGTATTTGTATACTGTCGGGAACAGCCACAGCGCATCATCTGCACGATAAGCCGGGTGTCCTGTCTCCTGCACATAAGAAGCATCATCCGGTGTATCCTCATGTCCCGGATTGTGTGTGAATTTTACAAGTGGAAGCCCTCCACCATTATTTACTTGTGCAGAAAGCATGAAGCGGATCTTCTCTACTGCCATCTCCGGTGCCAGATGGATCACACCCTGGATATCCTGTACTGTGTCACGATAACCGTATCCATTTCTCAGTCCACAATATGTAAAGGATGCAGCACGTGACCAGATAAATGTCATAAAGCAGTTATATGCATTCCATGTATTGATCATTATATTAAATTCTTCGCTTGGTGTCTTCACCTGGAAATGGGACAGATGTCCATGCCAGTACTGGATTAATTCTTCCAGTTCATTTCTGCAGACTGTTTCACAATCCTCATAACGAGACATGATTTTTTCTGCATCAACATCTTCTTTCATACCAACAAGAAATGCTATTTCTTTTGTCTCTCCCGGATATAAAATCAGGATTGTAGCTAATGCTCCACATCCATTTTCATTATAATTTCCTTCACAATTTAAAATACCATCTTCCACTCCGACAGGATTGTTGTATCCATGATATCTTCCAAGGAAACCTTCCCTGCTTCCACACCAGGAATCAACCTTTGCACCTGCAAGTCCGAAGAAACGGTCAACAACGATCTTGTCATCCACATCTTTTCCATCTTCCAGCTGATCCAGATTGGCATGGATCAGCTGCCGCACACGGTTTCCACGGAACACTGTTCTTGTAATGAACTGAGAGTACTGAAGATTTACCTGATCCTGCTCGTAATTGCTGTTGTTTGTAAATTCTGCATAGCCTGTTACATTGATCTTGCGCATGCGATCCGAGGTATTTGTCACTGCAAGATTCCACACTTCATAAGACTGATCCAGCGGAACATAGTATCTTACTTCTGAATGGATCTCGCTATAATCAGCCATCATCTTTGTGTATGCTGTACCATGATGACATTCGCTCTTATAAGAATTCAGATCTTTTCCTACCGGCTGCCAGGAAGCTGACCAATAATCTTCGCTCTCCTGATCTCTTAAGTAGATATATCTTCCCGGCTGGTCAAACTGATTGAAGATATATCTTAAAATTCTTCCGTTCGCTCCTGATTTTGCAAAGCTATATCCACCTGCATTATTAGAAATAATTGCTCCATATTCTGGAGATCCAAGATAGTTCACCCAAGGTGCCGGTGTATCCGGTCTTGTGATCACATATTCTTTTTTCGATTCGTCAAAAAAACCATATTTCATACTTCACATTCTCCTATCACACTTATTATAAACAAATTGCAGCCATTCCTACTATCTGCAATTCTATCTTTACTGTGATAAAAGAATATCAAATCAGAACACATTAATATACAAAATAAGAACTTAAAATATCAAATTCGTGACATGACAAAAAGGAATTTACCATATCTGGTTTTCCTATTTTCTGATGTCCGGAGATAGAAATTTCCTATGACCTGATTGTCCAAAATTGGACTATCCACCCTTAGGCACTTCTATTCTCCACTTAATCATTTTCTTCTCCTAATGGAACTTCCCGGATAATATATTCGGTATCGCCATAAAAGCCATACTCATTACGCAATCTATGACGTTCCACATATCCATGATGCTCTAATTCCTTAATTGCAGAACGAACAGAATCAATCCCATCTCTGCTCAATGTTGCCAGTCCTTGCATATTGTAATTCCAGTCATCTGGCAAACTTAACATCAGCGATAATAGACCTTTCGCTTTCAATGTCAGATTCTTATTCTTGAAATGGTGATTATTCATTACCGTAAAATTCTTAGTTCTCTCTACACGAAAAATCTGTGCCATTCTATCTCACTTCCTTTCCAGACAGAAAAAGACGCAAGCCACATTTCTATGACTCACGCCTTTCTCTGCACTTCATTATTAAATTGAAAATTTCTATTCTTCTTTCCTTTGTTCTAACAATTCTCTCGCATTTGCAATAGCAAGGGATAGCTTCTGTTCTAAAAGTTCTTTTGGAGGCATTTTGGTCATATACTGTCCCACATGGATATTTCCATGATCCAATTGCATTAATTCTATGGTTTCCTGTGACTTTTCTGCACATAATATAAGTGCAACCGGACTTTCTTCACCTTCCACTCTTTCATTCTTTTCCAACCTTCGCAAATACGGTTCAACTTGTCCTTTATCCTGTGGTCCAAATTCTCCAAGCTTTAGTTCAACAAGAACCAACCTTCGCAAGCCTCTATGATAGAATAATAAATCTATATAGTAGTCCTTGCCATCCAGTACAAAATGTTTCTGTCTTGCTAAAAATGCAAAATCCGATCCCATTTCCAGAATAAATTTTTCTAATTCTGCAAGAATAGCATTTTCTAAATCTTTTTCACTATAAGTATCACGTAAACCGAGAAAATAAAGCATATATGGATCTCTGTAAAAAAGGTCCAGACTCATTTTTCCATCATCTCGTAATTCCGCAATTTCATTTTTAATCGTTTCTTCTGGTTTCTTCGATATTGCAGTGCGTTCATAAAGCATGGATTCTTTTCTTTCATGCAATGTTCGTACTGACCAGTTTTCCTGCATACACATTGCGGCATAAAAATCTCTTTTTAACTCATCTTGTATTGGCAGAATCTCTACAAAATGCAATCAGATCAATTGTTGCGACAGTGTCGCAACTTTTTCGAAGTCAGGAAATTCCTGATAAAACTTAATCATTCTTGAAATTGATGTTTTATCAAATCCCGAACCATACTCCTGTTCCAGACGTTTACTGACTTCTGCAACAACTTTTTTTACATTAGTTTTCTTTTCTCTGATCAACGCATTTATTTCATCATAAATGTTATCAATATTAATCTGCTATTAATATCTCTTTTTTCATTGTTGATTCCCTTCTATAACTTGAAATTCCAAAGTAGCATTTCAAAACCATACCAACTGCTTGCTGTTATATTACCCTATTTTTCTCATTATGCCTACTGCTATTTCATACTCACATATAATAATGAGGTCGCAATCCACGACCTCATCACCTTCAATTAAACATAAATCAATTCCTTAAGAACAATCTCTTCCGCAATCGCTCTGTGCTGATTGGCCTCTCTTACCCATGCCATCTGATCTTTTTCCTTATCTGGCAATGATTCTTTTTCTTCCAACAGCTTCAGGATCACTTCTTCCCGTTCTCTGGCTGACTTGTCCATTTCCAGAAGATATTCTCCATATTAATATCTTTTTCTCCGATATGTTCATACATATTTTTCCACATTCATAATAAAATCCCAGCCTATTGCCACATGGTTGTTATCCTCTTCCGTGATAAAATCACAGACTTTCCTCAATTTTCATACTATACTTATACTACTAAATTCAGGAGGTACCAGAATGGAACAAAAAATCAGAAAAAAGAAAAAGGCTCTTGTCAGCGCTCAGGAGTGCGTTGCCTGCGGCTGCTGTATTAAGGTGTGCCCCAGAAACGCAATAGAAATATGGAAAGGAATTATGGCAAAAATACATATGGAAAAATGTATCGGATGCGGAAAATGTGCCACAGAATGTCCTGGATCCGTAATTTTACTCCAGGAGGTACAGCCATGAAAAAACACTGGTATGACTATCTGTGGATTTTATCTCTTACATACCTGATCCTTGGATTTTTTAATATTCTTTTTGCGTGGCTTGGACTTCTGTGCTTTTTTATTCCCCTGATTATTTCCATAGTCAAAGGGACAAAAGGCTACTGCAACCGTTACTGCGGAAGAGGCCAGCTCTTCTCTTTGCTTGGAGGAAGATTTGGACTTTCCCGCAGAAAAGATATTCCAAAATGGATGAAAAACAAATGGTTTCGATATGGATTCCTGATTTTCTTTTTTATCATGTTCTTTCAGATGCTTTGGAATACCTTTCTGGTATTTTCCGGAACACGCAAACTTTCTCAGGTCGTAACTCTTCTATGGACTTTTAAACTTCCATGGAACTGGGCTTATCACGGTACGCTGTTCCATCCCGGCACTGCCCAATTTGCTTTCGGCTTTTACAGCGTTATGCTCACATCCACGATCCTTGGTTTTATTACAATGTTTCTCTATAAACCCCGGAGCTGGTGCGTATATTGTCCCATGGGTACTATGACACAGCTGATCTGCCGGGCCAAAAACAACAGTCGCACATGTTGAGTTTTATCTGCTTTTTACCCATCCGGTCTATTATTGGAGTTCTTTATCCAAGAACTCCAATGTTACAGCCTGTACCAGATCCATATTTTTAAATTTCTCCGGCGTAAAATAATCCTGTACTGTGCAGGTCTCCATTTCAGTTCCATTATCATATATCATTATCGCTACCGGAATTTCCTGATTCAATTCAATCTTCTGCGCTTCCTTCAGAAATCCCTTTGTACTGGATACATATTCCTGACCCGGCTCTGTATCCTTTACTGAAAAAGAAATCTGACCTGCAAAATTGATATGAAAATCCATGGAGCGATCTTCTCTTATTTCCATAGCAAACGTTCCATTAGCCTGCTCCCCGGACTCATTCATAGTATCTAAATAAAGCGCTCCATTTCCAATCTCTTCCCAGGAAAAATCTTTTTTTAACTGATAAACACTTGCTTTTACAGCGACAGCTTCTTCGGGAGTACAAAAAGAGAGGATCTGTGAATTGTCTGCCATACCAAAAGCTTCCAGAAGATGCTGCTCCTTCTCGGAAAGTACATAGGGAGTAATTATCTCTTTTTTATTCATCAACGAATCTTTTCCTGCACATGCACTGAAGCCTGCCAATAGCCCGAACACTACGATTCCCGCCAAAATTTTTTTCATCTGAATTTCCCTCCCTGTTATGAAGGTAGTGTCAAAAACTACCTGTTTTTATTGTTCTAAAATCCTTTAAAACCTTGAATTACAGGAGGTTTACAAATAAAAAGAGCATTGACCTCCCT